>NZ_CP063195.1:0-631210 GCF_028609885.1 Corynebacterium jeikeium
ATGAGTAACTCGAACTTCTCCATCGAGGAACACTTCCCAGATATGTGGGATGCCATCATGCACGATTGGCTTGCCGATAGCTCGTCGGCTAATCCCGATCCGGACCTACCGGTCATCTCCCCTAAGCAGCGCTCCCTACTGCGAAAGGTCACGCCAGTCGGACTTATGGGGCGCATTGTGGTGCTGGAAACCCCGAACAAGTGGACTAAGGAGTCGATCGAAAAGGACCTGATCGATCCCATCAAACACGTCCTTAAGACACGTCTGGATCTCTCCGTAAGTCTTGCCATCACCAGCACCAATGGGGAATCCGAGGATAACGCGAATAAGGCCGACGACACTCCCACCGATGCTGAACCTGTTGGCGATACCCACGAAGGGGCGTCACAAAAAGGGTCGGTAGCAACCGCAGACGACCTTTCGATGTCGCAGGTAGAGGAACTGGTCAACAAGGCCGAGCAGAGGGACGGCGCGTCGCAGGCTGGGGTTAGCAGTGCGGCCGAAACTGCTGAGGAAGCGGCACGGCGCCGGGAGCATGACGCCGACGAGCTCGCCGGGCAATATTCAGCGACGGAGAACCATATCGACCCGAACCCGTCTCCGACGCCCACGCGCTGGACGAACAAGGAGACCGCGCACCGTCCGGCCCCGCGGCACACATCGCCCCACACCCCTTCGCCGCAACCGTCTTCGAGCTTCAACGATGGGCTCGACGGCGAATCGCTACTGAACAAGAACTACACATTCGAAAACTTTGTGGTCGGATCATCCAATAACTTCGCCGCCGCAGCCTGTCGTGCGGTGGCCGAGGCGCCGGCCAAGGCATACAACCCTTTGTTTATCTGGGGCGAATCGGGCCTGGGCAAGACCCACCTGCTGCACGCCATTGGCCATTACGCCAAAGAACTACAGCCGAATATGCGCGTGAAGTATGTGAGTTCGGAAGAGCTGACGAACGACTTCATTAACTCGATCGCAAACGACACCCGCGAATCCTTCAAGCGGCGCTACCGCAACCTGGACATGCTGATCGTGGATGATATTCAGTTCCTGCAGAACAAGGAGTCCACGCAGGAGGAGTTCTTCCACACGTTCAACGCCCTGCACCAGGCTAATAAGCAGATCGTTTTGAGCTCCGACCGGCCTCCCCGGCAGCTGACCACCCTGGAGGATCGTCTACGCACTCGCTTCGAAGGCGGCCTGATTACGGACGTGCAGACTCCGGATCTGGAAACGCGCATTGCGATTCTGACGAAGAAGGCAGAATCCGACAATGTGCAGTTGCCGGAGGATGTGAAGGTGCTCATTGCCAGCCGCTACGAAAAGTCCATCCGCGAGCTCGACGGTGCCTTGATTCGCGTGACGGCCTACTGCGCGTTAAGCCACGAACCTTTGACTGTAGAAACGGCCGAGATCGCGCTGCGCGATATTTCGCCGGCGGACCAGGACGTGGAGATCGTGCCCCAGCACGTCATTGAAGTGGTGGCGAATTACTTCAACCTGACCACGGACGAACTGGTGGGGAAGGGTAGAGCCAAGAAATTTGTGCAGGCTCGACAGATTGCAATGTATCTCTGCCGCGAGTTAACGGATCTGTCCCTGCCGAAGCTGGGAAGCGCATTTGGCGGCCGCGACCACACCACGGTGATGTACGCCGAGCGACGGGTGCGGGAATCCCTGTCGGAGAACAAGAAGGTGTTCGATCAGGTGCAGGAACTAACACAAAAGATCAAGTCCCATGCCCGGGATTAGCTGTTCCCGCGGACAACAGCACCCCCGAAGGCAAAAGGGAGCGTGGGTTTCCCACAGTTTTCCCCAGATTCGGTGAGTTATCCACAGCGAGCCTGGGGATAACTCACGCGGCCCTGACCTTTGCTAGACCGGGATCCAACGCAGTTATCCACAATTCCACAGGGTTTTCCACAAGTGTAATTTCAAACTTGTAATTCAAGGGGTAGTGGTTTTCGCGTCCATCGGGTGCGCCATACAGGATGAAAAGTTATCTGCGTCACAAAACAGCGCACCGTCCCCTGGGGAAAACTGCCACTAAACTGGGCAAACAGCAGTGGACAAGATGTGTACAACTTGCGACCCGCCAAAGTTATCCACAGCCAAGGTTTGTTATTCACAATTTGTCCACCAGATCATCAACACCCAAACGCGCCCTGCGACGTGCATGGATTAGGGTTTGTACACAGGATCCACAACACCTACTACGACTGCTATCTCTCTAAATAAAAGGGAATAAACAGAAATAGAGCTTGTGGGTTAACCTTGATCAGACGAACCTCGAGGACCGCTAGACCTCGAGAACCCCGAAAACCTCAAAAACTACGAGAGCGACGAGAGCACGGAAGTTAGGTTGAGCATGGATAGCCAAGCAGTGAGTTTCATTGTTCCCAAGGATGACTTCGCATCCGCCCTCGGTTGGGTAGCTCGCTCCCTGCCTAGCAAGCCGACCCAACCCATTTTGCGCGGTGTGATGATTGTCGCCGATGACGAAGGGTTGGAACTTTCAGGATTTGACCGCGAAGTCTCCACTCGCGTGCGCATCAATGCCGAGGTTAACGAGCCCGGCAAGATTCTCGTAGCTGGCAAGCTAGCTTCCGACATCGTCGGCTCCTTGCCGAATAAGCCGATCAACATCGAGTTCGACGGCACCACTGTGATTCTCAAGACTGGTAAGTCCAAGTTCGAGCTACCGGCAATGACCATCGAGGACTACCCGGTTCTGCCGGAACTGCCGGAAGTCACCGGCACTATTGACCCGAACCTCTTCGCGGAATCCATTTCGCAGGTCGCCGTAGCGGCTGGACGCGACGACACCCTACCGATGCTCACTGGCGTGCACGTTGAAATCGATGGCGAGAATGTCATCATGGTTGCCACCGACCGCTTCCGTCTGGCCGTCCGCAGTTTCCAGTGGAACCCGGCACAGGCCGATGCGCAGGCGAAGCTGCTGATTCCAGCCCGCACCCTGGCGGATACCGCGCGCTCCATGGATCCGAATAACACCGATCCCATCGAAATCGCAGTGGGTAGTGGCGAGGACATCGGCGCCGATGGCCTGCTGGGTATTTCCACCGAGTCGCGCCACACGACCACGCGCTTGCTCGACGCGGAATTCCCAAAGTTCCGCCCGCTTCTGCCGAAGACGCACACCGCCCTAGCCAGCGTGGAGATTGCTCCGCTGCAGGAGGCAATCAAGCGCGTCTCTATCGTCGCCGAGCGGAACTCCCAGATCCGGATGGACTTCAAGGACAACACCGTCACCCTTTCCGCGGGTGGCAGCGACGTCGGATCCGCTACGGAAACTCTGGACTGCGCTTTCGCCGGCGAGCCGCTGGTCATCGCGTTTAACCCGAGCTACCTAAAGGAAGGCCTGGCGGCCATCCACACGCCGCGTGTTGTTTTCGGCTTCACCATGGCCTCCCGTCCCGCTATCTTGCTGCCGGATCCGGGCGAACTGCCGGAGGCCGATGCAGAGGGCAACTTCGCAACTCCGGAAACGGACTTCACCTACCTGCTGATGCCCGTGCGCCTGCCGGGCTAAGCCAAGGTTGATTTGGTTTTCTAGGTTGATTTCAAGCTAACCGTGTATGTCTCCAATCTTCGTCTGAGTAATTACAGGTCGTGGGAGGAACTCGACCTGCAGCTCAGCCCTGGCATCACGATCTTTTCCGGCCCTAACGGCCACGGGAAAACCAATATCGTTGAGGCACTCGGTTACCTTGCCCACTTAAGCTCGCACCGTGTTAACTCTGATGCCGCCCTGGTGCGACGTGGAGAAGAGATTGCCAACATCTCTGCGACCGCCGTGAACAATGGCCGCGAACTCACTGCTCATCTGGCTATCCGTGCTCGGGGCTCGAACCGCGCGCACATCAACCGGGCTGCTATGAATTCCCAACGGGATCTGCTCGGAGTCGTGCGAACGACGTTGTTTTCTCCCGAAGATTTGGCGCTGATCCGCGGCGAGCCTGAGCAGCGCCGTCATTTTCTAGATGCGATCATGGTCGCCCGATACCCACGCCTAGCTGCGGTAAAGGCGGATTACGACAAAGCCTTGCGCCAGCGAAATGCGCTGCTACGGCAGTCGGCCTTTGCTCTGCGGCTCGTCGTCGGCGCTCCGAAGGGAGCAAGCCACAACCTTTCGGAAGACATCAAGGCCGATGCTGAATCCGCCCTGGCTACTCTCGATGTGTGGGATAGTCAGCTGGCCGCGCTGGGCGCACAGATCATGTCGGCGCGCGTTCAAATCGTTCACGACCTCGCCCCGCATCTTCAGCAGACGTATCAATCTCTCGCTCCGCAATCGCGCCCCGCGCACATGTCCTACACGTCCACCATCGATGTAGAGCTTGCTGATCTGGGTATTCGCCTTGGTGTGAGCGAGCCGAACCAGCCCACGGCTTTACTCAGCCCTGAGATCGCAGAGGCTACGCTGCTGCAGGCTTTCGCCAACAAGCGCCCCCAGGAGGTCGAGCGCGGGACCACGCTGCTTGGCCCTCACCGCGATGATGTGAATTTGATCCTCGGCCACCAGCCCGCCAAGGGCTACGCCTCGCACGGTGAATCCTGGTCCTTCGCTCTCTCGCTGCGGCTTGCTGCGTTTTTCATGCAGCGCGGGGACGGGGTTGAGCCCGTCGTGATCCTCGACGATGTTTTTGCAGAGCTCGATTCTTCTCGACGCCAGCACCTCGTCGACCTCATCTCCAGCGCCGAACAGGTCCTCATCACGGCCGCGGTGGATGAGGACATTCCAGAGGCTCTGCGGGATGTGGCGAAGATCTACACTATTGATGAACTCAAGAATTCCGCGTTAAGCACGGCGGAACGCGCAGTAAAGGATGGCGAGGCTGATGGCGACTGACCCAGTAGCCCAAGCCCTCGCTGCCATGAAGAAGGCCGGTGGTTCCCCGCAGGCTGAGTTGCCGCTGGTGGCGTCACCAAAAAAGAACAAGAAGACAACGTTCCGCAAGGCGACCAGGTACAAGACCCGCATGGATGGGCGGCTCGATCGTAGTTACCGCGACCCGAAGCGTTTCGGTGCGCTGATTGGGCGGGAGATCAAGCGGCAGGGCTGGCAGCAGCGGGTGAGCGTTGCGCGGATCATGAACGCCTGGCCGGAGCTGGTGGGTGACAAGATTGCCGAACACACTCGCCCGGTGCGGTATGAGGAGGAAGCGCAGATCCTGGTGATCGAGTGCGATTCCACCCCGTGGACCACTCAGCTGCGCTACATGCAGACCGTGATCCTGCAGGCCATAGCCAAGCGTGCCGGTGAGGACGTGGTGGCTCAATTGCGGATCGAAGGACCAAACATCCGCCGGCCGAAATACGGCAAGCTGCGCGTGCAAGGGCGCGGACCGCGAGACGACTTCGGATGATCTAAACACAGTTCAAATAGCTCAAACGGCCTGTCCAATGGCACCTTTAGGCCCGCGACGCGCTAGAATGGGGTGGTTATTTACGCGCGAGAAAAGGAGTTTGACCCACCGTGGCTGAACCACAGAAGCAGAGCGACTACGGCGCGAGTTCAATTACGATCCTCGAGGGCCTGGAGGCCGTTCGCAAGCGCCCCGGTATGTACATCGGTTCCACCGGCGAGCGCGGCCTGCACCACTTGGTGTGGGAGGTTGTGGACAACTCGGTTGACGAGGCCATGGCGGGTTACGCCAAGGAAGTCAGCGTAACGCTGCTGGCCGACGGTGGCGTGGAGGTAATCGACGACGGCCGTGGTATTCCGGTGGAAGATCACCCGACCGGCCCGCCGACTGTGCAGGTTGTTATGACGCAACTGCACGCGGGCGGCAAGTTCGACTCGGACTCCTATGCCGTTTCCGGTGGTCTGCACGGCGTGGGCATCTCGGTGGTTAACGCCCTGTCCACCCGCATGGAAACTGAGATTAAGCGCGATGGGTACCTGTGGCGTCAGAACTTCAACGAGGCAGTGCCCGAAGAGCTGCAGCAGGTGAAGAAGGCCCGCGGCACCGGCACGAAGCAACGCTTTTGGCCGGACCCGGAGATTTTCGAGACCGTAGAGTTCAACTTCGACACTGTGGCCAAGCGCCTGCAGGAGATGGCCTTCCTAAACAAGGGTCTGACCATCAAGCTTGTCGACGAGCGCGAGAACCTCGAGGACGATGAGGAGCTGGAGGCTGCGGCAGAGGATGCAGCGGCGCCGAAGTCCACTGAAGAAAAGGCTGCCGAGGCCGAGAAGAAGAAGGGCCCACGTACCCGCGTCTTCCACTATCCGGAGGGCCTGAAGGACTATGTTGCCTACATCAACCGTAAGCGCACTGCGATTCACCCGACCATCATCTCCTTCGACGTGGCCGAGGAGGATCACGAGGTAGAGGTCGCGCTGCAGTGGAACAGTGGCTTTAGCCAGTCCGTCCACACCTTCGCCAACACCATCAACACCTTCGAGGGCGGTACGCATGAGGAAGGCTTCCGCGCAGCGCTGACCTCCCTGATGAACCGCTATGCCCGCGACCACAAGCTGTTGAAGGCCAAGGATCCGAAGCTTAGCGGTGACGATGTGCGTGAAGGTCTCGCCGCAGTTATCTCCGTGCGCGTCGGTGATCCGCAGTTCGAGGGTCAGACGAAGACCAAGCTTGGCAACACCGAGATCAAGGGCTTTGTTCAGAGGGCCGTCAATGAGCATCTGGCGGATTGGCTGGATGCCAACCCGGCGGAGGCGAAGGCCATCGTGGACAAGGCAGTGGCTTCCGCCCACGCCCGCGACGCCGCCCGCAAGGCCCGCGATATGGTGCGCCGCAAGTCGGCCTCCGATATTGGCGGTCTGCCGGGCAAGCTTGCCGATTGCCGCTCCCGTGACCCGAAGCTCAGCGAGCTGTACATCGTGGAGGGTGACTCCGCAGGTGGCTCCGCGAAATCCGGCCGCGATTCCATGTACCAGGCCATCCTGCCGCTGCGCGGCAAGATCCTGAACGTGGAAAAGGCGCGCATGGATAAGGTGCTGAAAAACAATGAAGTCCAGGCCATCATCACGGCTCTGGGTACCGGCATCCACGATGAGTTCGACATCAAGAAGCTGCGCTATCACAAGATTGTGCTGATGGCCGACGCCGACGTGGATGGCCAGCACATCGCCACACTGCTGCTGACGCTGCTGTTCCGCTTTATGCGTCCGCTGGTGGAGGAAGGCTACGTGTACCTTGCTCAGCCGCCGCTGTACAAGCTCAAGTGGGCCAAGGGAGAGCCGGGCTTTGCCTTCAGCGACCGCGAGCGCGATGAGCAGCTGGAGGAGGGCCTGGCGCAGGGCCGGAAGATCAACAAGGACGACGGCATCCAGCGCTACAAGGGTCTGGGTGAGATGAACGCCAAGGAGCTGTGGGAGACCACCATGGATCCGACGGTGCGCACCCTGCGCCGCGTGGACCTGGAGGATGCCGCCGCCGCCGACGAGATCTTCAGCGTGTTGATGGGCGACGACGTTGTCGCCCGCCGCAGCTTCATCACCAAGAACGCACGCGACGTGCGCTTCCTTGATGTTTAATCGAGTGCTGTGAGCGATTCGAAACACCAAGCGAAAACCACTCGTACGCAGCCACGCCGGGAGCCGACCCTGCTGCCGGTAGAGATGGCCGATGGCACCACGTCGCAGGTTCGCCTGTTCCTGCCTGGCACGGCGAAAGTAGGGGAAGAAGGTAGTGACGCCACCGCCTCCGGCAGTGCTGCGAACCCAGCGAACAACCCAGCGGATGCTTCGTGGGATCGTGCCCGTCCCTTGATTGTGGTGTGGCCAGGCTTTGGAATGGGCGCCCGCTACTACGATCCGATCGCCTGGGAGCTGGCCGATCGCGGATACCCAGTAGTTACCGGCGAGCTGCGTGGGCAGGGTAGTTCCACGGCCGTAGCCACCCGCAAGCACCAGTGGGGTTACCACCACTTGGCCTCTGAGGATTATCCGCGAACGATCCGGGCGGCGAAGGAAGCGTTGGGCGTCAATAAGAATCACCCCACGTTAATGCTCTGCCATTCGATGGGCGGACAGATCGGTGCGCTCTTCCTGGCGCGTCCCGAGGCTGCAGAGCTGGGCATTCGCGGGATGATGGGCGTGGGTTCCGGCACCCCGTATTACAAGGGGTTTGAGGGTAAGCAGCGTACGCGCCTGCGCTTCGGGACGTACCAGATCATGCTGAATATCCTGCTGTTTGGATACCAGCCCGCGGGTGTGCTGGACCTGGCGGGTTATGGGCGCCAATCGGGCACGCAACTGCGCGAATGGTTCCGTTATGGGCAAACGAACCGCCTGCACAAGCTGGCGGATCAGGACATGGACTACGAAGAGGCGAAAAAGTCCGTGCGCACCCCGGTGCTGCTGACGCGTTGCGCGAATGACGAGGATTGTCCGACCGCTTCCGCGGAGAACCTGGGCTCGGAGTTGCCCGCTGACGTGGTGCAGATCGAAGAGCTCGACTCACAGCTGGGGCACAACCGCTGGGCGCGAGAGCCGGAGCTGGTTTCCAATCGGCTGGAGAAATTCTGGCGGGAAATAGCTGATTAGGGGCGCTCGAACTCGCGCCTGGGCGGCCAGGAGAGGGCCCGAAAGCATGTGAAAACCCGCGGCCCTTCCGGAGTAAGAAGGGGCCGCGGGTTTTACCGTGTCTCGCTATGAAAGCGTGAGTTATGCCTGGCGGCGAGCGAACATCATCCAAGCGCCAGCGATCATGGAGACCAGAGCCAGGCCAGCCAGGATGGAGATCTCCGGCTTAACACCGGTGTTAGCCAGCTGAGGGTTGCTTTCAGCCGGTGCCTCTGCGACCGGTGCCGCAGCCTCGCCCTCTGCCTCGCCCTCGGCCGGAGCGTCAGCTGCCGGTGCCTCGATGGCCTCCTTGGCCGGTGCCTCAGCGTTTGCAGCTGGTGCCTCTGCAGCCGGAGCCTTGGGCTTACCCTCGCCCTCAGCCGGAGTTTCTTCCTTCTCGCCGTCCTTCGGAGCCTCTGCCTCGTCGTCAGCTTCGCCCTTGTCACCGGCGTTACCCAGGGCTGCGCCCAGAACGCCCAGGCCGACGATGCCGCCACCGATGCCGGCAGCGATCTTGTCTTCCTTGCTCATGTTGGAGGAGCCAGCCGGCTCCTCCTCGTTGCCAGCGCCCGGCTGTTCTTCGCCAGCGCCGTTGTCTCCCTCGGCCGGAGCCTCCGGAGCTGGGGAGCCCCCCTCTTCCTGAGCGCTAGCAACCGGGGTCAGCAGGGCCGCGGAAGCCAGAACGGTAGCAGCGGCGGTAGCGGTGATCTTCTTGGACAGCTTCATGTCATTCTCCTGAGTTTTGTGGGTAGCCAAACCATTTGGCTTCTGGGTGAAACGTCGGACATTCTTAAGGTAGCTTCCGCCGTCGGGTTCCTCAGCGCTAGGAATTGCAAAAACTCCTGCTCAGGCGGTTTACCGAAGCGCTTTCTTTAAAGAGACTGGTCAGCGCGAAATTGCACATATACGCAACTTTTCACACCAGTCACTTTGATTTACCCACGTATGGGGGAACGAAAAGTCCCTTACCCAGGAAGTCATCTTTCCCGGACACTCCGGGGAACACATAGAAATATCCACCGCCGTAGGGTCGGATGTAATCCGCCAGCGGCTCGCCCTCTAGCCGCTTCTGCACGGTAATAAACTGCCGCTGCAGATCCTGCTGGAAGCACACAAACACTAAACCCACGTCCAGTGTGCCGTTGTCCAACACACCGTTGTCGTAGTTATAGGCGCGCCGCAGCATCAACTGGTCCGCCGTTTCCTCGGTTCGCGGGTTCGCCAAGCGGATGTGCGCATCTACCGGAATCACATCCCCTGTGGGGTCATCCAGATAGTCCGGCTCCTCCCACTCGTCGCCGCCGGAAAGCGGCCCGCCGCTGAAGCGCTCGCGGCCGAAGATCTGCTCCTGTTCAGCGATGGAGATACGATCCCAGAATTCGGTCAGCATCACGATCAGCCGCACGGCCATGTAGCTGCCGCCGGCTGCCCATTTCGGCTCGTCGTCGCCCGCCCACACCAACTCGTCGTGCTGCTCGGGCGTGGGATTAACGATTCCATCCTTAAATCCCAAGTGGTTGCGTTGCGTTCCGCTCGGACGGGGTGGGTTTTGGTATCCGGATTGACGCCACCGCACCGCCATCGCCCCGCGCGTGTGCCGCAGAATGTCGCGCAGCGCGTGCATCGCCGTATCCCGGTTGTGCGCGCAGATCTGCAGCACCAGGTCGCCGTGGCACTGCGCAGGATCCAGCGAATCATCCGCGAAGGCCTTCATGGTTTTGAGGTGCCTCGGCTTCTTGGCCTTTAGCCCGAAGCGATCGTCGAACAGCGTTGCGCCCGCCCCCAGGGTGATTGTCAGCCCGTCCACCGGCACGTCCTCGCCCAGCTCCCCGGAATCCGTTGCCGGATACGCGATCCCATCGGGTGCCGCCGGACCCCCGGTGGTCAGCACGCGCGCCCGTTCGGTGATCGTCTGCAGCAACTCCTTTAGCTCTTCGCGCTTTTCAACCAGCACGTCCAGACCACAGATGATCAGCTCCTTTTGCGGTGGCGTAATCACCCCCTGCTGGTGTTCGCCCTCAAAGGGATAGTTGGGTAGCTCGTCGCTACCGTCGTTCTCCTCGGCGGCGGCTCCGGTTTTTGCAAGGGTAGTGACGCCACCCACTCCAGCCAGCCCCAACATTCCGCCGAGCATGGTGCGCCTCGAAACCCGGGCGCCTCCGGGGCGGTTTTCCTGTTCGCCGTGGTCGTCTGTGGTGGCACGGGAATGAAAAGGACAGTTCACTACATCCTCCTGATCACAGTCATCGTCGCCAGCGGGGCAAGCAGTTCGTTCAGCTTCCCAATGGCCGCTCCCAGCTCTCGCTGATCGGCCTGTTCCCACGCGGTGAAGGGCTTCTTTCCGTCGTATTTGGCCGCCATTCTCTTGGCTACCTTGTCCGTTCGATCCAGCTGCTTGTCGAGTTCACGCAGGTCCGCCCCGCGGTCTTCCACCAGGTCGCGCAGCGGATCGAGGGTAGAGCGGGTGGAGTAAAGCGCGGCCCGCACCGCGCTGCCCGTGATGTGGGCGCCGAAGTCATTGTGGCTCTTGAGGTCGAAGCGCTCGACCTCCTCGGTGACCTCGTGTGTCCGCAGGCCATAGTTGGGTGCAAAGATCGCAAAATGCTCGGTGCCGTCCGCCACTTCGTGGACGTTCTGGTTCAGTTTCTCGGCGGGTGCTACCAGCGCACCCATAGGCTCTCCGTGCCACAGTCCCCACTCCAGCCGGTGGTAGCCCGAAAGGTCCTTGGCCTGCGCACCATTGGCCTTCGAACTGGTGCCGAAGTCCGCGATTTCATCCACCGGCCCTGACCACTCGTGGTTGGAATCGTCCAGCCTGCGGTAGGCCAGATAGGCTGTCTTCCAGGCTTCCTGCGCGGCCGCGCGGTCGCCGGAACGCACGGCGCGCAACAGCGCGTCGTCCTTGGAAACCCATTCGCGCACCTGAGGTTTTTGTGCACGCGCGTGGGCGATGGATACGTCGGTGACCTCTTTGTCCGTGATGGGTTTCATCCTGGGGGCGTCACGAAGAGAAGAATCAGTGACCCTAAACTCGTCGCTAGAGATCGCCTTTTTGCCCTGGAAAACGCAGGTCAGGTGGTATGAACCATCGGCCAGCTTCACGGACCAGGAGCGGGTGGCGGAGCTGCCGATGCGCTCGAGGGTCTGGTAGGCGAAACCCTCTTGGTCGGCGACGTAGACGGTGGTGAAGGCGTCCGCGGTGTTGGTCACACGGATGTGGTTGAGGTCACCGTGCAAATCGCCGGGGGAGGGGCAGGCGCGGCGGCTCTTGATGTGAATGTCGGCATCGGCGGAAATTCCGGTTTCGCCGGAACCATCGGCGCCGCCTGCGCCGTCGCCACCAGTGCCACCGCCGCTTTCCTCGCTAGAGCAGCCGGATAGCAGCAATGCGCTCGCCGAGACGGAGGCCACGGCGAGGGATGCGACAATCCGGGCGGGCTGCCGCAGCGGGCGGGGTTGATCCGATGGTTCAGGGGAGGTCATGGCTGGTATCGATGGGGGCTATTAGTACTAGCTCTCGGATTCGCCCTTGCGGTTCGAGATCCAGGTGAGGAAGCCCAACACGATTACGGCCACCGCGCCCATGCCCAGCCAGGCGCCCAGGTGGTTGGAGTCGTCGGACTCGCCGGCTGCGTTGTTCTTGCCGTTAGAAGCTGCGGCGTTCTGCACGTCCTTCTCCGTGACCTTCGGGTCGTTCATGCCCTCGGCGACGTCCTTCAGCTTCTCGCCCGCGCGGTCGCTGTCATCCACCCGCTCGATGGAGTCGTAGTCCTTGGCGACAGTGCCGTCGGTCTCGTTGAGGAACAGCTTCTCTGCGCTGGCGTTATCGAAGTCGAACATGTTGTCCAGCTTGCCCGCGCGGTTATCGAAGCTGTGCTCGCTGAGGCGGCCCAGCCCCCAGTTGTCCTGGATGAACTTCGTCACCGAGGTCTGCTCGGTGTAGGTGTTATCCACGTGGTTGACCTTGGAGTACGGCGAAATAACCAGCATGGGCTGGCGTGTGCCCGGGCCGCACTGGCCGTCCGCGTCGTCGGCCACGCCGACCTTCTTGGCGGCGTCGGTGCAGATCTTGGAATCGATCGGCTTACCGGTTTCTTCCAGCTTGGTCTTGTCCTTGGAGCCATTCAGAACCTCCGGGGCACGGTGGTCGTACCAGCCGTCGGAATCGTCGTAGGCGATGACGATGGCGGTGGAATCCCACTGATCAGAGTTCTGGATCTCGTTGATGTAGTGGGTCATGAAGGCCTGCTCGTCCAGCGGGTTGGAGTAGCCCGCGTGGCCGTCCTGGTAGTTGGAGGCCTTCAGGTAGCTCACGGCCGGCAGGTTGTTGTTCTCCAGGGCGGTATCGAAATCCTGCAGGTCGTACTGGTGGTTAGCCTGGTCGGACTTGCCGATCATGTCCGGGCTGCTGGGCTCCAGGTGGTGCGGGTTGGCGGTGGATGCGAAGTACTGGAAAGGCTGGTGGTGCGGGTTGTAGTCCGTCTTCTCCTGGCCAGTCAGGGTCTTGTGGGTGGCACCGCAACGAGCGCGGGCATCATCCGTAGCCTTCTCCGTCGGGCGGAAGCCACCCTGGAACCAGCCCCAGGTGATGTCCTTCTCGTTCAGCTGGTCACCGATGTTTTTGTTGTGCAGCGCAGCAACCTCGTCGGTCTTGGAGGAGGAGCTGTTGGAGCAGTCGTCGTACAGCGGATCCGGGTCGCCCACGACGGTGACGGTCTTGCCGTCCTTAGATACTCCGGCGAACTCGTCGGACTCACCTGGAGTGATCTTCACCTGCTCGCCGTTCGACGGATCGTGGATGGTTGCGCCGGCGACGGTGGCGCCCACCAGGTTCAGCGCGCCGGGGGTCGACGGGCCGAAGATGGTGGAGTAGCTGTTGTCGTTCATGGCGTAGTGCTGCGCGTAGTTCCACAGACCCGTGACGGTGTTGCCGTCGTAGTAGCCCATGGTCATACCCGGGCGGGCGTACAGCCCCTCGTTTTCCTTATCCACGTCGGTGGAGACAGTCTCCGGGAACTTGTCCATCTTGCCGCCGTTAAAAGCCTCCTGCAGCGCGGAGTACTCGTGGTTCTGATCCACGGTGACGGCCTGGTCCGGGCCTAGGCGGAAAGGCTTGACGGAGTTGGGGTTGTTCGAACCCAGCAGGTCCTCGCTAGCCAGGTTGTTGACCTTCGGGGTGCCCTTCTTTGCCTTGAACTTCGGCGCATCCTGGTCGTTGGACTGCAGCTTCTCGCCGTCCTTGTTCGCGGCCTTGGGGTAGGTGGCGAAGTAGTGGTCGAAGGAGATGTTCTCGCTGTAGATGACGACGACGTGCTCGATGGGAGTCTTCGGCTTGGCTTGAGCATCGTCGGCGGCGGCAATACCCATGCCGCCGGTGGCTGCGGCGACCAGCAGGGCGCTGGAGGCGGCCATCGACGCTACTTTGCGCAGGGCGGTGAAGGGCTTGAGAGAGTTCATGATTGGGCTTCCTCTTGCGATAGCGGTCATAGCTACCAGTCGGCTATGGCTGCAATAGGGTCAGTGTTTGAACACTCCTGATCTAACTCCTGGTTTAGCGGCCTTGCACGGCAAAGAGCATGCATTCGCATGAGTTCAACGGCTATTTACCTGTGTAACATCTCGAATTCACCTAACGGGGCGGGAAAGGTGGCGTCACAAAGCCTCCAAAGCGCAGGAAACCCACAACAAGGGGGTAGAATGGATAGGTCTGAAGGCTAAACAGAAAGGCTTCTCAAAACAGTGAGCGACGACAACAACGGTAGCGACAACCTCTTCGATCGAGTCACACCGATCGATCTGCAGGAGGAAATGAAGTCCAGCTACATCGATTACGCCATGAGCGTGATCGTCGGACGCGCCCTGCCCGAAGTCCGTGACGGTCTGAAGCCCGTGCACCGACGCATCCTCTACGCGATGTTCGACAACGGTTACCGCCCCGAGCGCAGCTATGTGAAGTCCGCAAAGCCTGTCGCCGACACGATGGGTAACTACCACCCGCACGGCGATAGCGCGATCTACGACACCCTCGTGCGCCTGGCTCAGCCGTGGTCCATGCGTTATCCGCTGGTCGACGGCCAGGGCAACTTCGGTTCCCGCGGTAATGACGGCGCGGCCGCCATGCGTTACACCGAGTGCCGCATGACGCCCCTGGCGATGGAGATGGTGCGCGATATCCGCGAGAACACCGTCGAGTTCCAGCCCAACTACGACGGCAAGACTACCGAGCCGACCGTGCTGCCGTCCCGCGTGCCGAACCTGCTGATGAACGGCTCCGGCGGCATTGCCGTGGGCATGGCCACCAACATCCCGCCGCACAACCTGAACGAGCTGGCGGAAGCCATCTACTGGCTGCTTGACAACCCGGATGCAGAGGAAGCCGACGCGCTGGAAGCCTGCATGGAGCGGGTGAAGGGACCGGACTTCCCGACTGCTGGCCTGATCGTCGGCGACAAGGGCATCCAGGACACCTACCGCACAGGCCGTGGCTCCATCCGCATGCGTGGCGTGACCAGCATTGAGGAAGAGGGCAACCGCCAGGTCATCATCATCACCGAGCTGCCCTACCAGGTGAACCCGGACAACCTGGTGGCCTCGATCGCGGAGCAGATCCGCGACGGCAAGATCGCCGGCATCTCCAAGATCGACGATGAGTCCTCCGACCGCGTGGGCATGCGCATCGTCATCACTCTGAAGCGCGACGCTGTGCCGCGCGTGGTGCTGAACAACCTGTACAAGCACTCCCAGCTGCAGACCAGCTTCGGCTCCAACATGCTGTCTATCGTGGACGGCGTGCCGCGCACTTTGCGCCTGGACCAGATGTTGCGCCACTACGTGGACCACCAGATCGACGTGATTGTGCGCCGCACCCAGTTCCGCCTGGACGAGGCCGAGAAGCGCGCTCACATTTTGCGCGGCCTGGTGAAGGCTCTGGACATGCTGGACGAGGTCATCGCCCTAATCCGCCGCTCCCCGACGGTGGATGAGGCCCGCACCGGCCTGATCGACCTGCTGGACGTCGACGAGGTACAGGCCGACCACATCCTTGCTATGCAGCTGCGCCGCCTGGCCGCGATGGAGCGCCAGAAGATCATCGACGAGTTGGCGGAGTTGGAGGAGACCATCGCCGACCTGAAGGCGATCCTGGAATCCCCGCAGCGCCAGCGCGACATCGTCCGTACCGAGCTGGCCGAGATCGTAGATAAGTACGGCGACGAGCGCCGCACGCAGATCATCGCCGCTTCCGGCGACGTGTCGGAGGAAGACCTGATCGCCCGCGAGAACGTGGTCGTGACCATCACTTCCACCGGCTACGCGAAGCGCACGAAGGTGGATAGCTACCGTAGCCAGCGCCGCGGCGGCAAGGGCGTGCGCGGTGCCGAGTTGAAGCAGGACGACGTGGTACGCCACTTCTTCGTCTGCTCGACGCACGACACGATCCTGTTCTTCACCAACTTCGGCCGCGTGTACCGCCTGCGCGCCTTCGAGCTGCCGGAGGCCACCCGCACGGCCCGTGGCCAGCACGTAGCTAACCTGCTGGAGTTCCAGCCGGGCGAACAGATCGCCCAGGTTATCCAGATCCAGTCCTACGAGGATGCCCCGTACCTGGTGCTGGCTACCGCACATGGTCGGGTGAAGAAGTCCCGCCTGACGGATTACGACACTGCCCGTTCCGGCGGCCTGATCGCCATCAACTTGAACGAGGGCGATCGCCTGGTCGGCGCGCAACTGTGCACCGCCGAGGACGACCTGCTGCTGGTCTCCGAAGAGGGCCAGGCTATGCGCTTCACCGCTGATGATGAGACGCTGCGCCCGATGGGTCGCGCCACCGCCGGTGTTAAGGGCATGCGCTTCCGCGAGGAGGACCAGCTGTTGGCCCTGACGGTCGTGGCGGAGGATTCTTCCCTGTTCGTCGCTACCTCCGGTGGATATGGCAAGCGCACGCCGATGGAGGAATACCCGACGAAGGGCCGTGGCGGCCTGGGCGTGGTTGCGTTTAAGTACGACAAGAAGCGTGGCAAGCTGATCGGCGCGCTGACGGTCAACGACGATGACGAGATTCTGGCCATGACCTCCAACGGTGGCGTGATCCGCACCGAGGTCAGCCAGATCCGCCACAGCGGTCGCGCGACGATGGGCGTGCGCCTGGTGGATCTGGCAAAGGGTAACGAGCTGGTTGCTGTGGACCGCAACGTGGAGGAAGAGGCAGAGGAATCTGCCGAGGCCACCGCGAAGGCGGAGACGGAATCCGAGTAGTCCGATTAGCCCGGGCAGGCCGAGTAGGCCTGCAGGGTAAGCCGTGAACCGAAGTAGCCTGGCGGTCGATACCGCTAGGCTACTGTCGTATAAGGCACAAAATGCACGACCGAGTACGAACGAGTACTGAAGAGCACGACCGAGTACGGAGATGCGATGACGCACAAAACGCCCCCGCCAAACGCGAAGAACGCGAAGGCCAAGAACGCGAAGGCCAAGAGCGCCAAGAACGCAGCGAACGCGCAGAATGCGAAGGCAAAGAACGCGAAAGCGACCGCGGAGAAGGCTAAAAACGCTCCGGCGGAGCAGGCCAAGGCGCCGGTGCAGGATCAGGCTGCGGTGAAGAACCAGGCCGCTGCGAACTCTGAGCCGAACGCCGAACAGAAGGCGCCGGAGACTAACGCGGCTACCCAGCCGGCCAGCTCTAGCCAGCCCGCCCAGCCCAACAGCAAGCCCAACAAGCCCGGCAACCCGGCTAAGCGCGGCGTGCAGCGCACCATCACGTACATCGAGCCGATCAGTGCCCTGAAGATGGCGCTCATCTTCAACCTGGCGCTGTTTGCGGTGTGGTTTGTGGCTATGGCGTTGATCTACATCGTTCTCGGCGCTGCGGGCACGTGGGACCGTCTGGATTCGCTGATCGGTGATCTGACGGATTCCTCTGGCATGTCCACTGGCATGTACTTCGGTGGTGTTGTCGCCATTGGTCTTTTCGAGGTCGTGCTCTTCACTCTTCTGGCGCCCGTCGCCGCGCTGATCTACAACGCCTCGTCGAGCATTCTGGGCGGTCTGCGCATCCAGCTGGATCGCTAGCTCTTTTGTTCTTTTTGACGCCCACTATTCAGCTATAAAAACCGCTACTGACCAGGCGATTTGGTGATTGTCCGGGTTGGTGGGTAATGTTTCTACTCGTTCGAGGGCCTATAGCTCAGGCGGTTAGAGCGCTTCGCTGATAACGAAGAGGTCGGAGGTTCAAGTCCTCCTAGGCCCACCATCGAACACTCTTCGCTAGAGATTAAAGCGTCTGATATAGTTTCGGAAGCTTGGTTCGATAGTCAAGGGGCATTAGCTCAATTGGTAGAGCATCTGCTTTGCAAGCAGAAGGTCAGGAGTTCGATTCTCCTATGCTCCACAACTAAAAACGCAGGTCAGGGCTTTGCCGGGAACACTCCTAGCAAAGCCCTGACTGTTTTGCTTCACACTGATTTCCACGAAGATTCTTCTACGCTGCGCTCTTGCGTATGAGGAAGTCGATTTCAGTCCCCACCCGGTCTAGATCTGAGTCAAAAAGATCCGCGTAGGTGTCCAGCGTCATCTCGGCCCATCAAATGCCCGTATAAGCCAATACACTGATGACGGTGGGGTACCGACAGGCATGGTACGTGGCTTGCGGGACTGGACCAAGTGAGCATGAGGCGCTCATGGCTTTTGTCTCGCCGGGTCAACCATGGCATAACGGGTTTGTCGAGTCATTGCATAACCGGATGCGCGACGAGCTACGTGAGGATAATCTTTTTGAGGACCTCACCCACGCCAGGGTCATGGTTGACTGGTGATCGCGCCGGTTCAATTCTGAACATCCGCACTCGGTGTTGGGCTATCTCAGCCCGGGCAGGTATGCGGAGAATTGGAAGAAAAAGCAGCAGGCAGTCGCTTAAGCCTACTGAACCTAATTCTCAGGCCACCCCAGCATGGGTATCAAACCTCGGGTGATAGCGATCAAGAATTTGGTGCATAGCCGGTGTCGAGGTGTTCAAGCTGAATATATGCAGGCAGGAAACCAGTAACGGGATGGTACCCAGCCGCCGTGACCCATGTTGAAACGTCGGTTATTTGGTTAGCATCGATAACCTCGCACGTGACATGTGAACCGATAGAGTTTTCGGCAAAAACCGCATTCACTGCGAGGGTCAATTCCTGATTGACGGCCACTCTGTCTGCGTATTCAGACTCGAACGCGACCGCCACCTTAATCAGATGCCTCTCACTGGCAGAGGTTTTTCTAGCATGAGCTACCCCGATCCATGACAGGCCTTTGGTGCAACAGTGGCGCAGAGCACGGCGAACGGCGGCGAGCGCGAGTGCCTGATTTGTGGCAGCTATTGATCGTGCCCCTAACGCACGGGGCCATAAGATGGGGAGTTCCAGCGACGTGGCCTGTGGAGGTGCAGCGTTGGGAGAGGAGGTGCTGAAGTCGGCCTCTTTCGGTGGATCGAGCCACAGTAACTCAATCGGGAAGTCCGTCAAGGAATCGATGCCCAGGTCACCGAGAACATCACACACGTCATGTGCCACGGTGCCGAGTGGCGCCTGCTCATCGACCTCAACTGTCAGCAGTGGTTGATGAATGGAACTTTCCACAGCGGAGGTGCTATTGGCACGCACGCTAAGTACGGAACACACTGAACCTGCGGTGCTGTCGGATGCGAGACCCCAAGTGCTGAGAGATTCCCAGATCAGCGTCGGTGTTACAGCTGCGGCGAGACAATCAGGATCAGCCATCGCCTTTTCCTGTTGTAATTTAGAAACAAGCTCCGAGGATGCGAGATAGCCGCCGCGGTGAATTGCACGATCGACGATGCTTGTTCCTGGGATGAAGCTGCGTACCCGTATGATGCCGCTATCTGGAAGTCGACGAATACTTAGCAAACTCCGTTGGGGAGGCTCTCTTAGTGCGTTATCGGCTGTGCGGGCGGCGCTGTCACCCAACACCTGCGTTAAGGATTGGACAGGGAGAAGCTCAGCGCTGAGCGGGATTCGGTACAGAATGATTGGTGTTTCTTCAGTATCCGGTTCATGGACGGTGCTAGGGAACGCCTGGTGGAAAATGATGTTGTGGAATACCGACTCGCAATGAACGCTACTTCCACATGCGCTAGCGAAAGCCTGTGCCCGGTCAACGATGTGCCTCAACACAGATTCTGTGAAAAGAGGATCATCTTCCTGAACGTGCAGGGTGATCACCGGAGCGGTGGTTGCAGAGTCATCATCAACTTGAAACGCCACGCTATAGGCGAGGCGGCCACAACCGAGAACTTCCTGGGTGTTTAGAGAATCCGAACGAAGATCATTTACATACTTCCGAGTAAGTTTCCGTACTACCGCGCCCGTGAAGTATTCACGAATAGCAAGAGCTAGCAGCCCTAATGACTCGGCCATATTCCAGGCAGGAATATGTTCTGAAAGAGCCGATCCTATCGCGGAGTTGCTGAGGCGCTGAGCTGCAGCTAATGCTTCCTTGGGACTGTAGTCGGGGCGGCGATCAGCGGCAGACGACTGCCTGAAGGAGTAGTTTTTGCTCCCGCACGCGCTATCGCTGACATCCAGGATGGCGAAGTCATGGTCGATGAGGTCATAATGCGTTAAACAGAGCTGCTGGTGGTTCACATAATCCAGCACAGATTCATCACTAGGAGCTCCAGCTAGCAACCACTGGATATGTGTGTACTCACGCTCAATGTCCTCGAATGTTGTGGCGCGTCCCCCGGCGCTCTGGATTAAGATTCTTCTGGGAGAATCCCCCGGAAGAACAGCCAACGCCAGGCAGTTTCGTGGGATGGCTAAACCACTGGTCCACGCTGCAATTCCAATCCAGCGCACATAGTCAATTGACATGGTCATCGTGCTGTCAAGGGGTGAATGCGCCACTTCGACCGGGAGGTAGTTGTGACGCGTTGGACTCCGAAGGATGTTAAGGATGCTGCTGTTGAGCGCGTGGTGGCAGGCGAGGCAGTTAGCCTGGTCGCGCGTGATGTGGGTGTAGGCCCCGAATCGGTTTACGGTTGGTTGAGGGTAAGAGGTGTCGAACCTCCAGGCAGGCGTGCGAGTCGTTTGCGTGATCCGTTTGTCCGTGAGGCTGTTGGGTTGGTGCGTGCAGGTATGTCGATCAGTCAAGCAGCACAGACTGTTGGAATATCGACTGGCTTGCTTCACAGCAGGTTAAAGAAAGCTGGTGTAATCGAAGTGCGGCCTAGACGCGCCCACTTGTCACCTGATGAACGTGCCCAGGCCGTGGAGCGAGTGCTTGCTGGTGAGAGCTGTCAGACAGTGGCTGATGCTATCGGTGTGCATCCTTCTACCGTGTATGGGTGGATAAGGAAGCAGCGGTATGCGAAGTTACGCCGGCAGCGACATCGTCGAACGCCTGATGAGGCGGTGGTGTCTTTGCCAGATACAGGCAAGAAGCTGGGTAAAGATTCTGTTATGCCAGCACCGATGAAAACTCAAGCCGTTGATGGATTTCCTAGCGGCGTATTCGACAAACACGCCTTAGTAGGGCGTGGTCGCAGGCTTACTGTTGAAGACCGTGTTGCTATTGAAGCGGGATGTCGTGTCGGTGATTCGGCACGAGCCATCGCGCAGAAAATAAATAGGCACCACAGTGTCGTCGCTCGTGAAATCACCCGTAATGGTTGGAAGATCGTCGATGAGGACGGCACAGAGCAGCTGCGGTATAACGCCCACAACGCTGCTGTTTCTACTGCTGGTCGGATGGTGCGGCCAAAACTACGCAAGCTCGATGAAAGCCCAACGCTTCGGGGTGTAGTAGTCGATTGCCTTGCCCGCAGGTGGTCACCTGGGCGCATTAGTGCATGGCTTGAGCATGCTTTCAGCGATGATGAAAGCATGCGTATTTCCCACGAAGCGATCTACAGTGCCTTATACATTCAAGGCAAAGGCAGCCTGCGAGCCGAGCTTGAAGAAGTCATGAAGACTAAAGACGTACTTATCCGCGGCGGCTCAACACGCAAGCGTCGTGCCCGAAACGCTGGCGTGTTAACCGGTCGCCCTTGGATCAAAGGTGCTGAGATCACCCACCGCAGCCCGGAAGCTGATGACAGGGCTATTCCCGGGCACTGGGAGGGCGACCTTGTTATTGGTAAAGGTGGCAAAAGCGCGCTGATTACCCTAGTAGAGCGCACCAGCCGTTACACCCTGCTTGGACACCTTCCCGATGAGCACAGTTCACACACCGTGGTCGCAACCCTGCAGGACATGGTCAAAGACCTCAACACCGAGCAGCTAAAGACCATCACATGGGACCAAGGCGCAGAAATGGCTGTCACAGCACAAGTCCAGATTAAAGACGGCTGCCAGGTGTTTTTCTGTGAACCGCACTCACCGTGGCAGAGACCAACCAACGAGAACACCAACGGCGAGATCAGGCGCAGGTTCTACAAAAAGGGCACCGACTTTGCCACCGTCACACCCGAACATGTCGCGTGGGTGCAAAATGAGCTCAACGAAACACCCCGACAAATCCTCGGCGGCGCAACCCCACGTGAAATACTTAACGAACTATTCAAGCGTGGCGCATCCACCGCTTGATTCCGCCCCCCTGGCTTGAACATATGGCGATGAAAACTAGACTTCAAGTAGTTGAACTTTTGGTATGGAGATGCCTATGCGTAAGACCTTAATCAGCCTCACCGGCCCCGCCTTCGTTGCTGCAGTGGCTTACGTCGACCCCGGCAACGTAGCCGCCAACATCAGCGCCGGCTCCCACTACGGCTACCTCCTGGTGTGGGTACTCGTCGTGGCCAACCTCATGGCCATGTTCATCCAGTACCACTCCGCCAAACTGGGCCTAGTCACCCACCGCTCCCTGCCGGAAATCATGGGCGAGCGTCTCTCCCGCCGCGCGCGCCTAGGCATGTGGGCCCAGGCCGAGCTCATCGCCGCGGCCACCGACCTCGCCGAAGTCATCGGCGGCGCCATTGCCCTGCAACTCCTCTTCAACCTCCCCCTGTTCGCGGGCGCGCTCATCATCGGCGCGGTCTCCATCATTCTCCTCATCTTCCAGAAGAAGAACCAGTGGTTCGAGGGGCTTGTCATCGGCCTGCTCCTGGTCATCTGCATCGGCTTCCTTGCCGGCCTCGCCATCGCCCCGCCCGACCCCGCCGACGTGGCCGGCGGCCTCATCCCCCGCCTAGAGGGCAAGGACAGCATCCTGCTGGCCGCCTCCATGTTGGGCGCCACCGTCATGCCGCACGCCATTTACCTACACTCCTCCCTGACCAAGCAGCGCTACCCCGACCTGGAAATCCCCCACGTGCTGGCCGGCACCCGCGCGGACATCGCCGTGGCGCTGTCCATCGCCGGGCTCGTCAACGTGGGCCTGCTGGTCCTGGCGGGCTCGGCCCTCTACGGCGTGGACGGCACAGAGACCATCTCCGGGGCCCACACGGCGATTGCCAGCCACCTCGGCCCGCTGGCCGGCGTTCTCTTCGCCATCGGCCTGCTGGCCAGCGGCCTCGCCTCGACGTCAGTGGGCGCCTACGCCGGCTCCGAAATCATGGACGGCCTGCTTCACATCAAGGTCCCCCTACTAGTCCGCCGCCTGGTCACGCTCATCCCGGCGCTGGTCATCATCGGCTGCGGGGTCGACCCCACTATGGCACTGGTGGTCAGCCAGGCACTTCTTTCCCTGGGCATCCCCTTCGCCATCATCCCGCTTTTCCGCTATGCCGGCTCCCGGGACGTCATGGGTGAGTTCGCCGCGAAACCCTGGTCTATGGCCGTGGGCTGGACGCTTGCCGCGCTGGTCATCGCACTCAATCTCGCCCTCGTGCTCCTGCCGCTGCTCTAGGCCGCCTACAATCAGCAGCCATGATTGAAGTAGCAGCCGTCGTCATCCGCAACCCACAAGGCCACGTGCTTACCGTGCGCAAGAAGTCCTCCACCAAGTACCAACTGCCCGGCGGCAAGCCCGAGGCGGGCGAGGCGCTTGTCGACGCCGCCCTGCGCGAAGTTGCCGAAGAAGTAGGCCTCACCCTCGACGCCGAGAGCCTCAACAAACTCGGCACCTTCGACGCTCCCGCCGCCAACGAACCGGGCGAGGTCGTCGTCGGCACCATCTTCACCTACACCCGCACCGTCACCGCCGACGAACCCCATGCCGCCGCCGAAATCGGCGACACCGCCTGGGTCAACCCAGCAGCCCCCGACCGCGAGCTTGCACACCTGCTGCGCGACCGCGTCTTCCCCACGCTGGCCTAGCGCCAACTGTCAACACTTCGGCGTCATTGACCTCGAAACCATCAAGAGCTACCCTTTTGAACATGTTCACTGAACACGTTCACTCATCGCGCTCGGCCGCCAAAGCTGGCACCGTCAGCAAGGTCCTAGCCACCGCCTACGAACTCTTCCTCACTCAGGGCTACGCCACCACCAGCATCCGGACTATCGCATCCGAAGCTGGCGTTAGCGTGGGAACCGTCATGGGAGTCGGCGACAAACAAACGCTGCTCATCCGCACCATTGGCCAACACATTTCAGAACTCCACGATGACATCCGGGGACAATCCGATAGCCTTCTCGATGTCCTGAGACCTTTCCTCCAGATGTTTACCGGCCACGAAGAGCTCTCCCGCGCCTTTGGCGCAGCACTCATCCAACAAGGCAATCAAGGCGAAGCGCTCACCGCACTCAAAACGCTCCTGACCGATGAAATCACCCTGCGACTCGGCACCAGGCTCAGCAGCGCCGATGCGGCCGAGTACGCCGACCTGCTGTACAACGTCTACCTCGGCTTACTCATCGGCTGGGCCGCCGGAATCTACGACACCGAGCACCTCACATCCCAAGCCGCCTCATCGATCGAACGCCTCAACACCGCATTCGGAGTAACCCAATGATCCTAGAATCTTCCCCAGCCTGGCCCTCCCTTCTACTAGCAGCCATTCTGCTTGGCGACGCCGCCCTCTCCCTCAAACCAGTCCCCTTCATCGAAGCCTGCCTCAGCGGCGTCAAACTCCCCAAGGACTGGTGGTGGGCGCTCATTGTCATCAAGTGCCTCGCCGCCGTAGGACTCATTGCCGGCCTCTGGTTCCCCGGCGTAGGAATCACAGCCATGATTGGAGTCATCGCCTATTTCTGCGCGGCCGCAGCAGCCCATGTCCGCGCCCACTTCCTCGGTAGCGCATTCTGGATCAACTGCTTAGGCATGCTCGCATTCTCCATCGGAGTACTGATCCTGACGCTCGCACTGAATTAAGACACCAGTCAACCTTTCACGGCTTCCTGAAGGCAGATACATCATTGCACCTCTTGAATGATGACTTGATGCTTTCTACCCTAAAGGTATGCGCACGACGATAAACCTCCCGCCGAAACTCCTTGAAGAAACGAAGGTCCAAGCCAAAGCCAACAATGTCACTTTGAGCTCATACGTCGAAGAGGCGGTCCGCGCTGCCCTCAAGAAGGAAGCCCGCATCAGTACCGAAGACACCCCCGTTAACCTGCCCTCCTTCGATTGCGGCGGACCGGCTCTAGTTGATCTCAGCAACAAAGAAGCTGTGTGGGCGGTACTCGATGATCATTCCTGATGTCAACATTCTCGTTTATGCCTTCCACTCCGCTGCACCGCAACATAAACCCGCTCAACAATGGCTAAGTAGTGCTCTAAATCGGCATGAAACAATTGGACTCCTGGATGTTGTGGCAACGGGCGTGCTGTCAAGGGGTGAATGCGCCACTTCGACCGGGAGGTAGTTGTGACGCGTTGGACTCCGAAGGATGTTAAGGATGCTGCTGTTGAGCGCGTGGTGGCAGGCGAGGCAGTTAGCCTGGTCGCGCGTGATGTGGGTGTAGGCCCCGAATCGGTTTACGGTTGGTTGAGGGTAAGAGGTGTCGAACCTCCAGGCAGGCGTGCGAGTCGTTTGCGTGATCCGTTTGTCCGTGAGGCTGTTGGGTTGGTGCGTGCAGGTATGTCGATCAGTCAAGCAGCACAGACTGTTGGAATATCGACTGGCTTGCTTCACAGCAGGTTAAAGAAAGCTGGTGTAATCGAAGTGCGGCCTAGACGCGCCCACTTGTCACCTGATGAACGTGCCCAGGCCGTGGAGCGAGTGCTTGCTGGTGAGAGCTGTCAGACAGTGGCTGATGCTATCGGTGTGCATCCTTCTACCGTGTATGGGTGGATAAGGAAGCAGCGGTATGCGAAGTTACGCCGGCAGCGACATCGTCGAACGCCTGATGAGGCGGTGGTGTCTTTGCCAGATACAGGCAAGAAGCTGGGTAAAGATTCTGTTATGCCAGCACCGATGAAAACTCAAGCCGTTGATGGATTTCCTAGCGGCGTATTCGACAAACACGCCTTAGTAGGGCGTGGTCGCAGGCTTACTGTTGAAGACCGTGTTGCTATTGAAGCGGGATGTCGTGTCGGTGATTCGGCACGAGCCATCGCGCAGAAAATAAATAGGCACCACAGTGTCGTCGCTCGTGAAATCACCCGTAATGGTTGGAAGATCGTCGATGAGGACGGCACAGAGCAGCTGCGGTATAACGCCCACAACGCTGCTGTTTCTACTGCTGGTCGGATGGTGCGGCCAAAACTACGCAAGCTCGATGAAAGCCCAACGCTTCGGGGTGTAGTAGTCGATTGCCTTGCCCGCAGGTGGTCACCTGGGCGCATTAGTGCATGGCTTGAGCATGCTTTCAGCGATGATGAAAGCATGCGTATTTCCCACGAAGCGAGAGGGTGTCAGGAAGTTTGTGTGTGAGGCTCTGATCTAGAAGGAGTTTCACTGATAATGACTGCTGTGTCACCGAAGAAAGGCCATGACCCGGCAAGGGTCAACGAGATCAGCGAGAAGCTGATGGAAAATCCTGAGCTCGCTAGCTTGATCAGCGAGCTGTCGACGTCCGCTGATGATGCAAGCGACTTGGTCAAAGGCCTGCTGCAGGCATCGATCAACGCTGGTCTGCAGGCGGAAATGGATGCGCATTTGGGCTACGGACATTCCGACCGTAAGGCCAAAGCCCAGGTGGAAGCCGCGCAGGAGAGCAATCACCGCAACGGGTCGTACACCAAGACCGTCAATTCTGGCTACGGTGCAGTGGAAGTGACCGTGCCCAGGGATCGTGCCGGCACGTTTACACCGAAGATGGTGCCCAAGGGCGCACGTCGGCTGACAGAGCTCGACGATATGATCGTCTCGCTGTACGCCGGCGGGATGACAGTGCGCGATATTCAACACCATCTCGCAACCACGCTTGGGGTGGATATGAGCCCGGATACGATCAGCACGATTACCGATGCGGTGTTAGACGAGGTCATGATCTGGCAAAACCGCCAGCTCGACGAGTTTTACCCGGTGATCTTCCTCGACGCACTCCGCGTCAAAATCCGTGACGGTCACCGCGTGGTCAACAAAGCCTGCTACATGGCTGTTGGCATCGACATCGACGGCATCAAGCACATCTTGGGATTGTGGATCGCTGAAAATGAAGGCGCTGCATTCTGGGCATCGGTGTGCGCGGATCTGGCCAACCGGGGTGTCCAAGACGTGTTCATCGTCTGCTGCGACGGGCTGAAAGGTCTACCGGAAGCCGTGGAGGCAACCTGGCCGAATTCTATGGTGCAGACCTGCATCGTGCACCTAATTCGAGCTGCGAACCGGTGGGTGTCCTACCAGGACCGCAAATCTGTCTCCCGTGCGCTACGTGAGGTCTACACGGCCGCCAACGAGGACACCGCCCGGGCCAGCCTTGATGCTTTCGAGGCCAGTGAACTGGGCCGTAAATACCCGCAGTCGGTCAAAGTCTGGCGCGACGCGTGGGAGCGGTTCATACCGTTTCTGCAGTTCCCGCCGGCCGCACGCCGGGTGCTCTACACCACCAATTCAATCGAGTCGCTCAACGCTGAACTGCGGAAAGCTACCCGTAACCGGGGGCAATTCCCGAACGATACTGCGGCGCTGAAAACGCTGTGGCTGATGATCTGCAACATCGAAGACAAGCGCGCCGCCCAGCGAGCGAAGAAAGCGAAACGCGACATCGAATGCAACGGCTATATTGAAGGAGCGAAAGCCACCGGGTGGAAACAAGCCATCAACCAACTAGCTGTGGCGTACCCCGACCGATTCGCGGACTACTTGTAACCCAAGCCCCCCGCACACAAAGAATCGGACACTCTCACGAAGCGATCTACAGTGCCTTATACATTCAAGGCAAAGGCAGCCTGCGAGCCGAGCTTGAAGAAGTCATGAAGACTAAAGACGTACTTATCCGCGGCGGCTCAACACGCAAGCGTCGTGCCCGAAACGCTGGCGTGTTAACCGGTCGCCCTTGGATCAAAGGTGCTGAGATCACCCACCGCAGCCCGGAAGCTGATGACAGGGCTATTCCCGGGCACTGGGAGGGCGACCTTGTTATTGGTAAAGGTGGCAAAAGCGCGCTGATTACCCTAGTAGAGCGCACCAGCCGTTACACCCTGCTTGGACACCTTCCCGATGAGCACAGTTCACACACCGTGGTCGCAACCCTGCAGGACATGGTCAAAGACCTCAACACCGAGCAGCTAAAGACCATCACATGGGACCAAGGCGCAGAAATGGCTGTCACAGCACAAGTCCAGATTAAAGACGGCTGCCAGGTGTTTTTCTGTGAACCGCACTCACCGTGGCAGAGACCAACCAACGAGAACACCAACGGCGAGATCAGGCGCAGGTTCTACAAAAAGGGCACCGACTTTGCCACCGTCACACCCGAACATGTCGCGTGGGTGCAAAATGAGCTCAACGAAACACCCCGACAAATCCTCGGCGGCGCAACCCCACGTGAAATACTTAACGAACTATTCAAGCGTGGCGCATCCACCGCTTGATTCCGCCCATCACTCTTGCCTGTTTGGCTTTTCCTTCTTGTTCTCGGCGATGCGTTTACGAAGGAACTTGGCGCGTTCGCTGTCGCCCAAACCGTGTCGTTCCAACACTTCCAGTACAGCTTCGTCGCCGGTGATTTCTCCTCGGAGGATGCGTCGGACATCCTCTTCGTCTCGGGTTGTCATGGTGTATCCGGCCATCGTCATGGAGGCCCGGACCGCGGCTACTTTTTGATCTTCGGTGCGGTTGTCGGCGGTCATGTCGTGTTCCTTCTGATCTGCTGTGCAGTTGTCTATGGCGGGCAAGTGCTAAGGCATTTTTGGTGGGTGTAGAGGTCAGTTTAGTGACGGGGTGGGACATCCCAGTCGGTAAATCAGCGAGATAATCGAACGCTTGTCTGCCGGACTGTCTTGTAGCGAAAGGTCTGCGGGGTACCGCAGATCCCGCCAGCACTACCCAAACGTCAGCGAGTAGAGCTCCACGCCCTTACCAGCCCGCACGCTCAGCTCACCCTGTTGCTGTTCGGGTTCGCGGAGGATGTCCACCGTGCCATCCGAGTTGATGGGGAAGTGGCGGGTAGTGCCGTCGCCGTAGGCCACGAAGATCTCACCCCGGCCAGAGACCACCAGCTGCACGCGCCTGGCCTGGTAGTTCAGGTGCAACACCGCCGGTTTGTCCACCGGGCGGATGGACTGCTCCGCCAACTCCCACTTGCCCTCCAAGCTGTAGTGCAGCGCCTCCGGCTGTACTTTCGCAAACTCGTGGGTTCCGTTCTTGTACTTACCTGCGGGATCAGAAAAATACTCCGCGCGCCGCGTGCCCAGGTACGTCTCCGGGTTCCGCTGGCGGGAACTGGTGGCGTCATTAGAAGAATCCCCACCTTCCTCTACCGGCGAAGGCAGCTTGATGCCCGGATTGGCCGCCGACAACAGCTCGCGGACCAGGAGTTCGGTCTCCGCATAGGCGCCCTCGCCCTCGTGGATCTGGCGGACCTTGCCCGTGTGATCCACCAGGTAATGCGCAGGCCAATAGCGGTTATTGAAGGCACGCCAGGTGGTGAAGTTATTGTCCTGCGCGACGGGGTAGTGGATGCCCTGGTCGCGGATGGCGGCGGCAACGTTGTGGGCCTCGTGCTCGAACGCGTACTCCGGTGAGTGCACACCTACCACCTGCAGTCCACTATCCCGGTATCGGTCGTACAGCTTGGTTATGTGCTCGTTGGCGCGCTGGCAGTTGATGCAGGCATAAGCCCAGAAATCCACCAGGGTGATGCTCCGCTTGCCGTTCACCTTCGCCGGATGGCGCGGGTCCACAGGCGCTTCGGTATTCTGCCAACCCTCCAGGCCAGCGAAGGCCGGCACCGGCCCGCAGTCCTGCAACCTATCGGGCGCAGAGTTACGGCAAGATTCCAGGCTGCCAGCGCCACCGCCGTTGGCCTGCTGCAAAGCATTCTTGGTCCTGTCCGAAGCGTTGAACTGCTCCTGCACTCCCGCAGTCCAATCCGGCAGCGCCCGTTGCAGTGCCGCCGGAGCGTTGAACGCAATCGCCACAGCCAGCACGATCACCAGCGCGCCCGCACCATAGGAAATGCCCTTGCGGTGGGAGCGCACGAAGTCCGCCCGCGTACCGATCTGCTTGCCCGCCAGCGCGAAGAAGAACAAAGGCGTACACGCGCCGACCGCGAAGCTGACCGCCAGCACTACGCTGCCCCAGCCGATTTGCCCCGTAGCGCCCGCCACGGTCACCGCCGCCAGCACCGGCCCTGCGCAGGGCGAATACACCGCACCCAGCGCCAAACCAATGCCGAACCCGGAGCCCCTGCCCCTCGTGGTCCGCTGGATCCACCCCGGAATCCGGATCCGCGCGAAGGGCCGTTCCAACTGATCGCCCAGCGCGGGCCACAGCATGCTCACGCCCACGAGCACCAGCAGCACCACGCCCGCCCAACGCAGCAGATCCTTCGGCAGCCCCAGCGCACTGAGGATCAGCGTTCCCAGCAGCGTGACCAGCGTAAAGCTCAGCCCAATGCCCGTCGCCACCAGCCACGGCTTGCGCCGCTTATCCGCGCTGACCGCCAGCACGATCGGCAGCACCGGCAGAATGCACGGCGAAAGGCCCGTCACCAACCCGCCGATCACCCCAATCAGCGCGATGTCCCATCCCATGTTGTTGTGCTCCTTCTTCTTTCTTATTGACGCCCACAGCGCGCGTAGCCGGGGCGCTCATACAAACGAGTTATGTGAATGACTACGGAGCCCATGCGGAAAACGGATTGGATAAAAAATTTTTTGAAGAAGTTCCAATCCGGTGTGGGGGAGGGCGCCGTATGTACCAATGAAGCGGCCCCGCGACGGGGTCGCGTGGAATACGATCGCTACCCCGAAGGAGCAGTACAAATGATGATTCGCAAGACTAACTCTGCAGCTAACCGCGCAGCCGGATTCTCCGTTGGCCGTGCCGCCATGGCCGTAGCTCTGACCGGCGTGATGGGCTTGGGCCTGGTTGCGTGCAACGAGGACGATGACTCTGCGGACTCCAAGATGAGCGAAACCTCTTCTTCTCAAATGACCAGCGAGAGCAAGATGACCGAAGAGAAGATGACCGAGGAGAAGATGACCGAGGAAAACACGGAGAACATGATGGAGACCGAGGAGAGCATGATTCCGGACAAGCCCGCCATGTCTGAGAAGATGGACAACAAGATGGACGGCAAGATGGAAGACAAGGTCGAGAACATGATGGAGACCGACGAAAGCATGATGCCGGACCTGCAGGGCAAGCAGAACAAGTAGAAAGCTAGCAGGTCGTAGGCCCAGGGGCACTACGATGAAAACGGTGGCCGTAGTCGATAGAGAAACTCTCGAGAGCTTGATGCTGCTCACCCAGCAGGGTGATGCGGCGGCTTTCGCACGCCTCTACGACCACATCGCCCCGACTGTTCTGGGCCTCAGCCTGCAGATACTCCACGATCAGGCGCAGGCAGAGGAGGTCACCCAGGAAGTTTTCATCGAAGTATGGCAGCACGCTGCAGACTTCGACCCAGCCAAAGGCTCGGCCAAAGCATGGATCCTCCGCCGGGCGAGGCTCCGCGCCATTGATCGCGTCCGAAGCGCTATCGCCACCTTGAAACGGGATGACCGGGAGGCCTTCCTGGTGGCGTCAATAAAAAAAGAAAGCGTGGAAGACGAGGCCTTGAGGAATGTGCAACGTCACGCCGTGCGGACTGCGCTGGAGATCATGGGCGAGCCGCACAAGACCGCGATTTTGCTGGCCTACTTCGGCGACATGACTCACGCGGAACTGGCGGAAGCCACTGGTGTACCGCTGGGAACTGCGAAGACGCGCGTGCGTGATGGGCTTCGTAAGCTAGAGAAGATCCTCAAGGAACAACGTGACGCACTGGCGGAAGGGGGTGCCCGATGAAAGACGAGAAGCCGGACTTCGGCGAGCTAGAGGCCGACCTGGCGGAGTTGGCCGAACCTGTGGCGCCTCCGCCGCAGTTGAAGTCGAACATCATGGATGCGATCGCTTCGGGCGAGTATCCACAGGTCGCGCCGGGTGAAGAGGTTGGTGCGGATAACGTTGTGCCTTTGTCGAAGGCGCGCGGGACTCGCCGTGGATTCGCGCGCACTGCCTTTGCCGCGGCTGCCGCAGTTGTACTACTGGCCGGCGTGGGGATTGTGGGCATCACCAGCGGGCTGTGGGGTGGCGGTGAGAACGCCGACCTTGCGGAGAACAACACCAACCAGTCCGGCGAAGACGGTGGAGGAGATGTCCCGGAGGTGTTCTCGGACTCCGAAGGAGCTGGTCAGGGTGCGAATGGCGATGAGCTGATGCAGGGTGCCGAAGCGGAAGACCACATGCACTCCATCATGGCGATGGGGGATGTGCGCAGCGTGTCGCTGAAGGCCGAAGGGTCGACGCTGGACGTGGTGGTCTCGACGGAGATGGATTCCGGTGGGGCGATGGTCAACGGTGCACCCGAGTTGAAGGACGGCATGGGCGCCCAGGTGTGGTCGATCAACAAGAACGGCGCCGCCCGATCAGCCGGCGTGATTGGCCAGGATCCGCACGACAACGTGTGGATGCCGCTGCCGGCGGACACGATGATGGTGCGCGTCACCGAGGAGCCGATGGACGGTAGCGCCACGCCGGGTGGGACCGTGCTGGCCGAGGGGAAGCTCTAGAGAGCAGCGCACTATTTCGGACGTAGAACCTGGGACCTCCGGGGGCACCCTGCACATAATATATGTATGAGTAGTTAGTAAACGCCGCATAGGTTTTATTAAGATAAGACAGTCTTGTTGAGGTTTTGAAAGGAAAACAGAAGATTGTCGCATCAGAACAATAATCAGAATCCCTACGGTGGCAATGCCCCTCAGCAGCCGAATGGGCAGCAGTTTCCGCAAGGGCAACAGACGGTCTACGTTGTACAGCAGCCTAAGAAGACGTGGTACAAGCGTGCGGTAATCATGGTTCCACTCACCTTGGTGTTTCTTTTCATTCTCTTCGTGGGCGGTTGCATGGCACTCGTAGGCGGCGTGGCGAACGAGATGGATAAGGAAAGTAAGAAAGAGCACAACCTCACCTACGTTGTGGAAGGTGATGCGCAAGACGCGACGGCTACTTACCACGTTGGCGATAGCGACTCCACGCAGGACTCGGGAATCGCGGCCGGTTGGAAGAAGGATGTCACCGTTAAGGGCTTCTTCGGTGCATATCTCAGCGTCACCAACGGTATTTACGATACCGGTACCGTTACCTGCAAGATTCTGGTTGATGGAAAGACCGTAACGGAGAATACTGCAACAGGTGAGTTCGCAACTGCTACCTGTGATGCGTCTACCACTGAACTCGAGGAAGCTGTAGAGGGCGACAAATAGTCGAAAGAATGCAACTCTTCACCGGGTTCACGAATCCGATCCTGGTAACCCAGATATTCTCTAAGCTTTGCGTGGTGGTGCCCCCTCCGCTGCAAGTAATGTGGGGCGAGCGAGCCCAATCAAACCGCAAACCCCAACCCAGGGAGCCCCACGACTTATGACCAGCACAACCGCCACGTATCGCTACACCGACCCCTTCACCGGCACGCAGCAAACCATCGATGGCCCTGAGGGGAAGGCGTACATGCTGGTAGAACGTGGCGAAGAAGTCCGTGTTGGTGACCCGTTGGGCTTCTACAACGACCGCGAAAGCGCCCGCGAGGCCGTGATGGCCCGTCTCAACGAGAAAGCCCGCACCCTGCGGGACTACGAAGAGTACTACGTCACGCACACCACCCTGCGTGGAGCCCAGCACTAGAACCGACCACCACCCATGCGTAATCCGCGGCGAAGAATCCTTCCGGGCCTAAAACGGCGTGCGAAGTGGGCCTCCCTCACCACGCTGTCCTACTCCTTTCGTGCCGCCGCCGGCGCAATTGACCTCTACGCCAACCTCTTCCCAGGCGTGCGCCTAAACAGGCGCTATGCCCTGGATCCCCGCCGTGGCTTCGCCATCATCGGCGCGGAAATCGGCATGTGGAATGCCTTTTCGCCCTCGCTGCTGCCGCACCCTTGGTGGGCCGTCGCCGGTAACGCCTCTACGTCTCAGGCGGTCGGACACCTCAACGGCACCATCATCGCTAACGCAGTGCTTCCGGCCTTCCGTGCCGCTGGCCTGGACCTGCGGGAGCTGGTGAACAAACCCGGCTATCGCGAGGCCTACCGTGCCATCCACGCTGCGTTTACCCTGGCTACAGCCGTCGCGGCCTATCGCTTCTACAAGCGTCAGGGCGAGTCCGCCGCGTTGGTAAACAGCCAGCGCCTAGGCGCCCCCTCCGCCTTCGTTGGAGTGGCCGTCAGCACTCTCGGCTATGGCGCATTCCTGCTGCTCGGCGAGCTACTACAGTCCAGCTTCGACTTCACCCGCCATTCGCTGCGCCGGTTCGTCCCCGCCCCCGTTGCTGTGCCTGTGGCCGCCGGGGCGGTGGGCGTCATAGCCTACCTCATCTCCGACAAGATCCTGCTGCGGCAATTCCTCGAGAAGTTCAACGAGAAGGCCGAGCTCGTAAACCGCCGCGTGTACTGGGGTTACCAGCAGCCTTGGGAGCCCGAGCGTTCTGGTTCGGTGTGGTCACACGAAAGGTGGATCTCCCTGGGCGCCCAAGGCCGCGTGGTCGTCGGCGGTGGCCCCAGGGCGCGCGACATCACGGAGGTCACGGGCCTGGACGATGTGCACGAGCCGATCCGCATCTACGGCGGACTGGCCCCCGGACGAACGCTGGAGAGCATCGTTGAACTGGTAAAACGCGAACTGCTGCGGACGGGCGCCCTGCATCGTTCGGCCATCGTTATCCACGCCTCCACAGGCACTGGATGGGTACCGGACTGGCAGCTGGATACCGTCGAGTTCCTCACGGGCGGCAACTGCGTGAACGTGACGATGCAGTACTCCTATGTGCAGTCGCCGGTGGCCTATGTGCTTGACCGCGATACCCCAGTGCGCGCTGCCAAGTTACTTATTGACGCCGTGTTTGAGCTGCTAGACGGCATGACCAACCCACCAAAGGTGTTTGTGACCGGCGAATCCTTGGGGGCCTACGGCACGGCGGCGGCCTTCGATGGGCTGGAGGACATGCTCGCGAAGGTAGACGGGGCAGTATTATCCGGTGCGCCCCGCTTCACCACGATGATCAGGGACATGACCACCAACCGCGGCGAAGGCTCGCCGGAGCGGCTACCGCTGTATGACCAAGGTCGGCATGTGCGCTTCATTAGCCACGCCGACCACCTGGACCACGACTGGCGCGGCCAGGAGTACGGCCAGGCGTGGCAGCATCCGCGGATGGCCGTGGTGCAGCACGCCTCCGATGCGATCGTGTGGTGGGATACTGATCTGTTCTGGAAGGAACCCGACTGGCTACGCGAGCCCGGAGCTCGGGGCGTGGCCGCACCCTCCACGCAGTACAACGACGTAGTGGATAAGCTCCGCTGGATTCCGTTTACCACCGGCTGGCAAGTGGCCATGGACATGCTGAACTCTAAGCAAACTCCCGCAGGTCACGGGCATAACTACCGTGGAATTATGGTCCCCACCTGGGAGCGGATCCTAGGCTCCGACTTGGTGTGCGTACCCCTGAACCCAGAGCTACAAAAGCGCATTACGGATTGGATCACTAAGCATTCGCGGGATACGCGCCGGGAGGAAGACCGCTTCCTAGACCGATTCGGCTTCGGCGTGGCACGGGAGGACTAGCCCCAGCGCCTATTGCGGTGGCGTCAAGTAATCGTCGATTGGCCGCGCGATGGCCTGCAGGGCGCGCTCCTCACTAACCCCCAGCATGCGCAGCAAATCCAGCGCTAGGTCGTCCCCGGCGGTCCTGCTGTTTAACGTCGCATCCTCGTGCAGGCGCTGCCCCAGCATCGCGTTTGCCCCGAAGACAATCGCTGCAGCCGTTTCGGTGCTGGCCACGTGGAAGGAGCCGTCGTCCACGCCCGCGCTGATCCGCTGGCGCAACTTTCGCACCAGCTCGTTGGGCATGGTGTAGAAGTCCGGGGAGCGGCGAACAATCGACTTCGACAGCGTTGGCACCAGTCGGTGCGCATACGCCAGGATGCGGATGTTCATGGCCGCCGCATCGATCGAGTCCAGATCCTGGTCCGCCGCCAGATCAAAGATGCTGGCCAGGTTGTTAACCGCGTACTCCGCGACCGCGTCGAAGAACTGCGTACGGTCTTTAAAGAAGTTGTAGAAACTGCCGTTGGAAACCCCGGCCTTTTGGGTGATCGCCAGGATAGAGAGGTCCGTCTGTTCCTCCGCGATCAACTCGATGCCGGCGCGCAGTAACGCCTGTTTGGTCCGCTCGCGACGCGTACCTGCCTGCTCGCTGCGGTTGAAGATGGCCTGCATCCACGCGGCGGTGTCGATGTGTTGCTCGCCTGTTCGCACGCGCGGATTCACCCCTCTTTTGCTTAGTGACGCCTACCGTTACAGCCACACCCGCCCCAGCATCGCTGGTATTGCGAATATGCATAGCTTTCTTTCAGGCTAACCTATCGGCTTCCAAGGTTGCGAAAGAAGCTACTCGAAACGTACTCGAAACCTACTAGAAACAACTTTCGAGCCTCTGACCTGCGATAAACAACGTACTCGAAAATGTTTCGAGTAGAATGTTAGATTGTGAGTGTGCAGCGAAATATCCACGAGGAGCCGAACCAGCTTCTGCAGTTCCCCGAAGACCAGTGGTTCGAGCGCAAATCTTTCCGCATTAAGCCGAAGGACTTGGCTAAGACAATTGTCGGCATGGCCAATTCTGAGGGCGGCGTAATTGCGGTTGGCATTTCGGACCGGCAATTCGAAGGAAAGCCGACCGCTACCCAAGACAATGCTCTGCGGCAGACGTCGTTGGATCACACGGATCCGACGGTTCGCGTCCAGATCGAGTTGTGCGACGTGGATGATCGTACGCAGGTGTATCTTTTCCACGTCTTGCCCAGTGAGCGGGTCCATTACCTGAAGTCAGGGGACTGCTTCTTGCGAGTGGGTGATGAAACGAAGCACTTGAGGGCTGATGACATTCTGGAGCTTCGTTACACCAAGGGTGAGCAGCAATACGATGCCACGGTTCCCGCGAACGCTACCCCGAACGATCTCAACATGGATCTGGTTGAGACTTATGCCGAGACCATTGGTTCTTCGAGTGCCGAAGATGCTCTGAAGGCGCGCAACCTGATTGACCGGGAAGGCAGGCCACGTGCTGCTGGGATATTGCTTTTCGGGCACAATCCTCAAGAGTTCTTCCCGAACGCACACATCCGGGTTTTACGTTTTGGCGAGGACGAGCGATTGCCTGGCCAGATGCAGCAGTTGATGGATGACCAGCGTTTTGATGGTCCGATACCGCAACAGATTCAAGCAGCTCAGGAAGCAATTAGCGGAATGCTGCCAAATACTCGACGGCTCACCGGCGCGGGTCTTTTCGAGGATGAGAACCTTATCCCTCACGACGTTTGGCTTGAGGGGTTGGTCAACGCGGTGGTGCATCGCTCGTACAGCATGGTCGGGGATCACATTCGTTTCGAAATTTTCCCGAGCCGGATTGAGGTCTCTAGCCCGGGGCGCTTCCCTGGTCTTGTAGATCCGACTAAACCGGAGTCCATTGCCCGCTTTGCGCGCAACCCTCTGATTGCGCGAGTAACCGCTGAGCTCCGCATTGGCCAGGAACTGGGTGAGGGAATCCGACGTATGTTTGCAAGTATGCGGCGGGTTGGGTTTGCTGATCCGGTATATACGCAAACTAGTGGCAGCGTAGTTCTTACATTGAACGCAACACAGCGTTTAGACGCCCAAGTGCTGGGTGGTCTCCCTCGTCATTCCGAGGATGTGCTTGCTGCTCTAGAAATGAGTGGTCGGCCAATGTCCACGGGTGATGTTGCCGAGGCGCTGGGCTTGTCGGCCCCGCCAGTGCGCCGTGCATTGCAGGCCATGCGTGATGCTGGGCTGGTTCATTGGCGTGGAAATGGACCGCGCGATCCGCGTGCCGTGTGGTCTGTAAAGGGGCCGCTTAGGTAGCTAGGAAAGCTACTCGAAAGGTACTCGAAACCTACTAGAAACAAATTTCGAGCCTCTGACCTGCGATAAACAACGTACTCGAAAATGTTTCGAGTAGAATGTTAGGCGATTTGGCCCCCGAGTGTATCGAGTAGCGCCGCCGCCTTCACTAGCGTTTCCTGGTACTCCGCCAGCGGGTCCGAGTCCGCGACGATCGCGCCGCCGACCCCGAAAGAACACTCCGCGCCATCGTCGACGAGCGTGCGGATCGTGATGTTCAGCTCTGTGGCGGAATTGGGGGAGATCCAGCCGATCGCCCCGGAATAGAACCCGCGCGGATGCGGCTCCAGCTCCTCGATAATCTCCATCGTCCGGATTTTCGGCGCGCCTGTCATGGAGCCGCCGGGGTAACTGGCCGCAATCGCGTCGACGGCGCCGAGCCCCGGACGGAGCTGGCCGGTAATGGTGCTGACCAGCTGATGGACGTGCGAGAAACTCTCCACCGAAAAAATTTTCGGCACCTCCACACTGCCCGGCACGCACACTCTGCCGAGGTCGTTGCGCAGCAGGTCAACGATCATCAGGTTCTCCGCCCGGTCCTTGGGGTTGCTCATTAATTCCTGACGCCCCCTCGCATCCGCCGCTCCGTCCTCCCCACGGGGGCGGGTGCCCTTGATCGGCTTGGCGGAGACCTCTCCCTCCGGTGAGACCTTGAGGAACCTCTCGGGGGAGGCGCTGAGGATGTGCAGTGGCGCCTGACCAGGGCGGTCGAAGCGCAGGAATGCGCCATAGGGAACCGGGCTGACTTCGCGGAGCCGCAGGTAGGCCAGTAATTCCGGTGACGGTGCGTAGGGCGAGTTCGCGCCGGGTTGCAGGTCGGCCAGATCTCGCAGTGCCGGCCCGCGGGCGGTATTTGTCAGGCAGACCTCGTAGCTATCGCCTGCGGCAATGTAATCCAGGCAGCGCTGGATGCTCGCCAGGTACTGCCGCTTCGGCTGGTCGAAGCGGAAGGCCGCCGCGCGCTCAATGGTCACGGACTCGGCGGGCACCGTGTCACGGGGCGGTGCACCGCCCGGAATGCTGCTCGGAAAGGTTTCCGGAATGGCTTCCAGTCCCGCACCGCTTGTCTCGGAGACCTCGCCAGCGATCCGTCGCACCTCGGCGACGGTGGTGTCCAGCCATTCCAGCTGCTCATCGTGGGTGCTCCCGGCATCCCCGGCATCTTTGGCACTCGGCAGCATTGCCATTGCATAGGCCACCGCGTGTGCGTGGTCGATCACGACCGCCCGGTCGGCGAACAGCAGTGCCGCATCCGGATGGTCTTCCCGGGAGCGGGCAATGTCCTCCACTCCGTATCCCAATGCGCCCACCCAGCCGAGGGCGAAGTCGCACGGCCAGTCTCGCGGAATCTCAACCGACTCGTCGAAAGTGCTTCTGAGCTGCGCGAAGAACGTATTCGAGCTTTCCACCTGCGGCATCCACGTTCGGGCTAGGGGACCCGCGCTATTTGCCAGCACACTGAGGGCGCCGCCGTTGCCGGAGGAATCCAGCCAGGCGGCGGTGGGGGCGTCATTAAATAAAGACAAAAAGACCCGCGGCGCGACACTTCCGGCGATGTCCCGACTACCTGTCTGCGGCAGTGGGATGGTGCGGAATGTGAGGCGGCGCGGGGTCATGTACGCCATTATCGCGCGCCGGATTCAGCGCGCGATCTGGGGGTGCGGGTTACAGGCGGTGCTTGCCACCCTCGTCCGGATCCTCGCCCGGGCCATCGGACAGCGGGAAGTCGGCCTCGGCGGCGTCGGTTGCGTCCGTGGCCTCGGCAGCGCCCTGGTCGCTACCGGCCTGCGGAGCAGCCGGAGCACCCGGAACAGCTACGCCCGGTGCGGGAGCGCCCGGAGCACCCGGAGCAGGTGCAGACGGTGCAGCGGGGGCAGCCGGAGCTTGCTTCTCCGCTGCCTGCTCCTCGGTCTTTGCATTGGTCTTATCGCCGGTCTTATCGGTGGCCTTAGCCTCCTCGACCTTGGCCTCGGCAGTCTCCTTAACCTCGGCGGCCTTCGCCTTAGCCTTCTCGGCGGCGCCGGTGGCCTTGTCCGCGAAGTCCTGCACCTTCGGGGTGTTCTTCGGAGCGTTCTCGCCACCACGCAGGAACTTAAATGCAGCAGCGCCCGCAGCAACCAGGATGGCCAGCAGCAGGAACTTGCCGAACAGGCCGTTCTTCTTCTCCTGCTTCTTCAGACCCTTCTTCTCAGCCTTCGCCAGCGCCTTGCTCTGCGCCTTGTTGGTGGCGCGAGTTACCTTCTTGTCCAGCTTCGCAGCGCGCTTACGGGCATCCTTCTGAGCACCCTTGGTCTGCTTCTGGGCGCGCTTGGCTGCCTTCTTCTTGGTGGCCTCCAGCTTCTTGGCCAGCTGCTTACGGTTCTTCTCCGCGCTCTTGGCCAGGTCGCTACCTCGGGACTCGGCCTCGTTGTAAAGCTTGCTGGTCGTAGCCTGGCCACGTTCCTGCAGATCGTGAGCGTTGTCCTTCAGCGCCGCGGTGAGCTGAGCGATCTTCTGCTCACGCTTCTTGGCCTTCTTTCCGGCCTTCTTCTGAGCCTTCTCCTGCGCCTCGTCGAAACGGCTGCGCAGCTTCTGCGTACGCTTGTCGATCTTCTTGCGCAGCTTCTCGGCGTCCGCGCCCAGCTTCTCGGTCAGCTCATCGGTGTTCAATTCTTCGCCCTTCTTCTTTAGCGACGCCACCAGCCCAGCAGCCTCGCCCTCAACCTTCTTAGCATTCTTGGCTGCCTTGGCCTGTGCCTTCGCTGCCTTCTTCTTTGCAGCCTCGGCCTTCTTCTCGGCCTTCGCGCGAGCCTTATCCGCCTTGCTGGCGGTGTCGGCCGCATTCTGGGAACCGGTGGAACTCATGTCCACAACATCCGCAGAGGTGAACTCGTCGGAGTGGTGTACCTGGTGGTGCTTGCGGGCAGCCGCAGCTGCACGAGCCTGCTCGAGGGCAGCCGCAGCGCCCTCTTCCTTGAGCATAAGTTCCGCAACGGCCTTCACGTGCGCGGGGGAACCAGCGATGATGCCCTCTCGCTCGCCCTCCGTGGCCAAGTTGTCGCGCAGCTGCTGCAGCGCGTCGAATTCCTGGCGGCGCTTAAATTCCTTGCGATTATTCAACATGGTGCGACCCTGCTTGGCGCCGCGCAGCGCCAGCTTCAACGTGGTGGGGTTCATCGTGCGAGATGCTCCTTGGAGATCTATTTGTGTATTTCAATATGCATTCGTGCTAGCACCCATCCTAAAGAAAAATCCCCGCCAGGATGGGCAATACAGCTTTTGGGTCGCTAAGGTGCCGGAAGCCGTCGTGGCTTTTTAGTACAATGGATCACTGTGACTAATAAGACTGCAACCGCAATTCTGCACACCAACCAAGGCGATATCGCCATCGATCTGTTCGGCAACCACGCGCCGGAGACCGTAGCCAACTTTGTTGGCCTGGCTCAGGGCACCAAGGAGTACTCCCAGCCCAACGCCTCCGGTACCAACGAAGGCCCGTTCTACGATGGTGCGATCTTCCACCGCATCATCGATGGCTTCATGATCCAGGGCGGCGACCCGACCGGCACCGGCCGCGGCGGCCCGGGCTACCAGTTCGGCGACGAGTTCCACCCGGAGCTGCAGTTCGACCGTCCGTTCCTGCTGGCTATGGCTAACGCTGGCCCCGGCACCAACGGCTCCCAGTTCTTCATCACGGTGACGGCCACCCCGCACCTGAACAACCGCCACACCATCTTCGGTGAGGTCACCGACAAGGAGTCCCAGAAGGTCGTCGCGAAGATCTCTCGCGTCGCAACCGACCGCATGGACCGCCCGAACGACGACGTCGTTATCGAGTCTGTCGAGATCCAGGAGTAAAAACTCCTTGCCGTGGCTGGACACGCAAGCCCGCCGGAACAGCTGGCGGTATTCCGTCACCAACGTATTCATCGCAGCCTGCTGCCTTGTGTACGTGGTGACGGTTTTTCAATCCGGCAGCATTGCCAACCCCCTCGGCGGCCAATCCATGTTCGGCCTCAGCTTGAACAACCTGGGGCGGGAGATGCTCTTCAACGCCGCCAACGTCACCCTATTCGGTGAATGGTGGCGCATCCTCACCGCCGCATTCGTTCATTTGGACCCCGCCCACCTGGGCTTCAACATGTTGCTGATCTTCCTGATCGGCCGCGATGTCGAACGCTTTTACGGGCCAGTAGTGATGCTCAGCCTCATCGTCGCCAGTGCCGCTGGCGGTGCGCTGGCCTGCATGTACTTCCAGCCGAATGTGCCAGTTGGCGGTGCCTCCACCGTTGGCTACGGGCTATTCGCCATGCTCATTTCTCTGTCGCGGATACGGCAGCGTGATCTCCGCGGGCCCATCATCCTGCTGCTGGTGAACCTTGGGTACTCCCTCATGTACTCCAATGTTTCGCTATGGGGACACATAGGTGGGCTCGCCGGAGGAGCCGTCATCGCATTCATCACCAGTACCGTTGGCGAGCAAGGCAATGGGGGCGTGGGGGCGTCAATAAGCAGAAAGACCGCCGCTGCACTAGCCGCGACGGTCATCCTGGCCTTCACCATATGGACCGGCCTGGGGTGGCACTACTAGAGCAGTGCCGGGAAGTGACGTGGGTGCTACTTCCACCCCATGGTCATCAGCAGACCCACGATCAGAAGGGCGAAGCCAATCAGGTAGTTCCATGCGTTCAGATCGCGCATGAACGGGATCTCCGGGCCGGCAATATAGTTAACAACCAGCCAGGCCAGGCCCAGAAGCATCAGCGCAAGCATCAGCACAATGTACCAACGCGGGGTACCGCTGGAGTTTAGCTTCACGGGTGTGCGACGGTCCGCGGAAGAGGAGCTGGAGTAGTTCTCCTCAGCGGAATTAACCTTGGACTTTGGCATTGTTCAAAACCTCGAAGCGATTGAATGCGGAGCGGACGGCCTACGAGGTACCGAGCGCCCATGGGCAAAATACGTACCAAACGATAGTACCAGCACACCACGGCAAAACTATGCATGCTGCCGCGCTAGACTCTTTGCTATGCGCATTCTCGTGATCGACAACTACGACAGCTTCGTTTACAACCTCGTGCAATACATCGGGCAGCTGGGCTTCAGCGGGGACGACTGTGTGGTGTTGCGCAATGACGCCCCCGAGCTCACAGGTGCCGGCAACCCAGACGGAGCTGACACGGATGCGCTGGCTAACATGCTGCAGGGCTTCGATGCGATCCTGCTATCCCCCGGGCCCGGCGAACCGAGCGCGGCCGGCTGCATGCTGGACGTGTTGAAAATCGCGGTTGAAAAGCAGATTCCGCTGTTCGGAGTGTGCCTGGGGCACCAGGCGATCGGCATGCACTTCGGCGCGAAGGTCGTTCGGGCAGACGAACTCTTCCACGGCAAAACTTCGCCCGTGACCCACGACGGTACTGGCGTGCTGGCCGGGGTGCCGAGCCCGTTCCGGGTGACGCGCTACCACTCGCTCACTGTTGATCCCGACACTGTACCGGAGGAACTGAAGGTCACGGCGACTTCCGATTCCGGCATGATTATGGCGATGCGCCACCAGACGCTGCCGGTCCACTCCGTGCAGTTTCACCCCGAGTCCGTGATGACACAGTACGGCCACCTGATGCTGGCGAACTGGCTGAACGAAGCCGGGCGGTTGAACGGCACGGGCGAGGTAGTTTCAGCCGAGCTAGTGAATCGTCTAGTGCAGGAGCAGCTAGAGGTCACCGGCGCCATCAGCGCCGAAGCCTCGATGCTTTAGGGTCCGCTGAGAGGCGCTGCTGCTATTAGGGCAGCAGGTTGAAGACGTACACCGTCACGGTGATGTCCTCGTCCCGCTTAATCACCTGACCACTATGGATGGACTGCTGCGCGACCTCGTCTACGCGACCCAGATCTGCGGTGTTCTTGTTCTCCCGGTGTAGCTGATCCGGGGTGCCGCGCCAGCCGGCGGCCTGCAGCTCGCGGAACACGTCACCGAACTTCATGCCCTGCAGGGAAGGCATCTCGAACTGGTTGCCCAGGGATACCTCTAGGGTGATCTCGCTGCCCTTGGCCAGCTTCTCGCCCTCGCTGCTTGCGGACAGCACCTGGCCCTTCGGCTCCACAGAATCGACCTGGTTCACAACCACCTTGAAGCCAGCGGACTCCAAGTTCTCCCGGGCATCTTCGACCTGCTGGCCGGTGACGACCGGCACGCGGACATCCTCCGGGCCGGTGGAGACGGTGATCGTCACCTTCGTGCCCGCGGAGACCTGCGAACCCTGCGGCGGGGTCTGCGTGATGATCTTGCCCTTCGGCACATCATCGCTGGCCTCTTCCTTGACTTCGTTGTTCAGAACCAGCTTGGCATCCTTCAGCAGCTTTACCGCTTCTTCGGTGGTCTTGCCCGTCAGGTCCGGAACATCGGTGATCTCACGGCCGCTGGAGACCAGCAGCTTGATCTCGGTGCCGCGGGCCACGGATGCGTTGGCCGCCGGGTCGGTGCCGATAGCCTTACCGCGCGCGATCTTGTCGTGTGTGGTCTCCTCGACCGTTACCTCGAACCCCGCGTCCTTGAGGATCTTCTCCGCTTCGGCGCGGTCCTTGTTGGCCACGAGCGGGATCTTCACCTGCTCGGCTTCGATGGGCTTTTCTGGCTCGTCGTCTCCGGTGAATGCCTGGTAGGCGAAGTAACCACCGGCAATTACTGCGGCGATGCCGGCAACCCACGCGATTGGAGCCCACCAGCGACGCTTGGGTTCGTCCTCGTAGTATTCGTCGTCGTAGCCATCGCCGTACTCGTCGTCGTACTCGTCGCCGTAAGCTCCGTCGTAGTAATCGTCACCTTCGTAATCGTCGTCGTACTCGCCGTAGTAACCGTCGCCCCCTTCGCCGCCAGTGGCAGCCATCCCGGCAGCAGCGCCGTTATTCGTGCTGTGGCTGGCAGGAATCACGGACGTCTGCACGTCATCGCCATTCGCGTGTGCACCTGCCACGCCCGCCGCAGCGGCACCGGCCGCTAGTCCTGCGGCGCCGGCGGCAGCACGGCCTGAGGTGTGGGAACCAGCATTAGCCGAGTCGGCGTCATTGGCATAGGCCTGAGCCACTAGCGGCAGTTGGTCCTCGGAAAGGCGCTTCAGATCCGTCGCCATCTCCTGGGCATCGTCATAGCGATCCGAAGGCGACTTCGCCATAGCGGTCAGAGTAATGGAATCCAGGCTCAAAGCTTCACGCTTCGACAGGTGCATACCCAGAACCTGGGACGGCGCCTCCGGGTTTTCCTGCACGTGCTGGAAGGCGACGGACAGGGGAGACTCGCCGTGGAAGGGAGCCTTGCCCGTAGCCAGCTCATAGAACACGCAACCAGCGGCATAAATATCGGAGCGCGCATCTGCGGACTGGCCGCGCGCCTGCTCTGGGGAGAGGTACTGTGCGGTGCCAATCACGGCTGCGGTTTGCGTCATAGCAGAGGAGCTATCGCTCAGCGCACGTGCGATGCCAAAGTCCATGACCTTCACCGCACCGGTGTTGGTAATCATGACGTTCGCCGGCTTGATATCTCGGTGAATGATGCCCGCCTCGTGCGAGAAAAACAGTGCCGAGCAGACCTGGGACATGACCGCCGCGGCATCGTTCAAACTCATCTTGCCGGAGTCCTGGATGATGTCGCGCAGCGTTTCGCCGTGCACACGCTCCATGACGATGTACGGCACCGCGCCGTCCTCGTCCGGCGTTTGGCCTGTGTCGTAGACGGCGACGATGGCGGGGTGGTTCAGCTTCGCGGCGTTCTGTGCTTCGCGGCGGAAGCGCTCCAGGAAGGTGGTGTCCCGCGCCAGGTCGGGGCGCATCATCTTCACCGCAACGTCGCGACCGAGCAGTTCATCGGTAGCGGCGTACACGTCAGACATGCCACCGGTGCCGATCTTGGCACCGAGGCGGTATCGACCGCCCAAGGTTGTGCCGATTCGGTCCACGCCTTCTGCTCCTTTGTCTGCGTCTCTCAATGTTGCTGGCTCAGCGCCGCTAGTTAACCCCAGAATGGCTTTCTAGTCACTTTGATTAACAAATCCTAGTCCAACTTGTTGTATGGACATAGTTCTTTCCCTTTTACATGACTGAATTGAATGGTGCTTAAAGCACTGGTTGGCTTTCCGGGTTCGTGCTCGGGCTGCGTAATTCGGCAGGCATATCGCTATCCTCTGAGGTCGCATTATCGTTTGTGTGCGGCTGGTTGGGCTCGGTTTGGCGGGCTGTGCCGTTCTCACCGTTGACGTTGCCGTTGCCGCGCCCGCCTCCGTTGGGGATGGTCGGCAACGTGGGGAAGGAAGGCTCGCGTTCCTCGGAGGTCTCGGTCTCTTCTCGAGACGTTTCGGTTTTCGACGTGGTTGACGGGCCGTTCGTCGTGTCCGTCGGCGACGGATTTACCGGTGCGGGCACGTTGCCACTCGGGTTAGCTGGCTCTCCTTCCTCCGTCGGACTGGTCGTGACCTCGTTGGTTACGGTCATCGTCGACGGGTTCGGCGCTTCGTCGTCGCCACCGCTGGTCAGTAGGAAGGTGGCTAAGGCGAGTGCGAGGATGCTCACCAGGGCAAGCACCGCAATGATCCAGCGGTTCTTTTTTGGTGACGCCCCCTGCGCCCCACCCGCCCCACGCCCTGTCGCGGGGTAGCCCGCGCCCGTGGGCGGAGCACCCGCGCCGACGACTGGAACGGAGGAATCAGGATAGCCGGGACCTTGACCGGGCCTGGCCCCCGATCCCGGCCCGTACTGAGGACCAGGTACCGAAGGCACTCGAGTTCCCGGCCCGCTGGCAACGTTGCCCAGTTGCTCGGTTAGCGGGTGGGGTTCGGCGCTGACATTCGGCACGTTGTGCGGCGACGGGGGCTGCTTGCCCTCGGCCACCATAACGGTGGCAGTGGCAAGCTCCGCGCCATCGGCGTAGCGAGTGCGCGGACTCTTGCGCAGGCAGACCCTGATCAGTTCCCGCAGGTTGGGGTCGATCTCTTCCGGCAGCTCCGGCGGAGTTTCGGAGATGTGTTTGATCGCCACGGACACGGTGGATTCGCCGGAGAAGGGACGGTAGCCCGCCAGCATCTCGAAGCCGACCACGCCCAGGGAATACACATCGCTGGCCGGGCCGACCTGGTCGCCCTGAGCCTGCTCGGGGGAGACGTACTGGGCGGTTCCAACCACCATGCCCGTGCGGGTTAGTGGCACCGCGGCAGCGGCCTTGGCAATGCCGAAGTCCGTGATCTTCACGAACCCGTCGGAGGTGATCAATAGGTTGCCCGGCTTGATGTCGCGGTGCACCAGTCCGGCTTCGTGGATAGCCTTTAGCCCCGCGGCTGTTTGCGTCAATACGTCTAGCGCCAGATTCTGCGGCAGCGAGGATTCGCGCGAGAGCACATCGGCTAGGGACTCGCCACGGATGTACTCCATGATGATGTAGCAAAACACCGTACCGTTGTCCGGGTCCTCGACCTCGCCGGAGTCGTAGGTTCTTACGACGTTAGGGCTGTCGAGGTCCTGAGCAGCGGAGGCCTCGTTACGGAAGCGCGCACGGAACTCCTCGTTTTCCGTGTACTCCGGCTTGAGGATTTTGACGGCTACATCGCGCTGCTGCTCGACATCGTGGGCAAGCCATACGGTGGACATACCGCCGCGGCCGATGATCCACTGCAGCTCGAAGCGTTCGCCCAGAAGCCGCTGCGTACGCTCAATCTCTGTGCGGTCGGGTTGACGGGAATCGCTCATGGCCTACTGCTGCTCCTTCTCAGCTGCATGGATGACGGCTCGGCCGATGGGGCCAGCCACCGAACCACCGGTAGCTGCCTGCCCGCGGTCGCCACCATTTTCCACCAGAACGGCCACCGCCACGTCGGCCGTGGTGGAAAACGCGATGTACCAGGCGTGTGGCTTGGAGTTGCGGGAATCTTCGCCGTGCTCAGCGGTACCTGTCTTCGAAGCGATGGAAGCATCTCCGCCGGCCCACTTCTCGGCCTCCACCATCAGCTCCTTCAGCGTATCCGCCGTTTCACCCGGCACTGCGCGCTTGGCCTTCTGAGGCTTGGTGGTCCGCAGCGTAGATAGGTCACGGCCCGTGACCTTGCTGACCAAATACGGCTTCATGCGCACGCCACCGTTGGCGATGGTCGCGGCGATCACCGCGTTCTGCAGCGGGGTCAGCGCAACGTCTCGCTGGCCGATGGAGGACTGGCCGAGGGCCGCACCGTCCGGGATGTCACCCAGACGGGAAGGTTCCACGGGCAGACCCAGGTAATCGTCCTTATCGCCGACACCGAAGGCCTCGGCGATCTTCTTGAATTTATCCGCACCATGGCGGGTGGAGATGTCCACGAAGGCGGTGTTGCAGGAGCGCTTGAATGCTTCGCGCAGGGTGGTCGTGCCGCCACCACCGCAGGCCGCGCCACCGTAGTTTTCCAGCGTCGTGGCCGTATCCGGCAGGGTGATCTGCGGCGCGGCGGTTACGGACGTCTCTGGGGTGTCGCCCTCCTCCAGTGCAGCTGCGGTGGTGATTACCTTGAACGTGGAGCCCGGAGGCTGGATCTGTTGAGTAGAGCGGTTCAACAGCGGGGCGGAATCATCATTGGCGTAGCTTTCAAAATTCGCCTTCGCCTGCTCAGCCGGCGGGCCGACGATCTGCGCCGGGTCAGCCGAGGGGGTGCTGGCCATCGCCAGCACCTCTCCCGTTGACGGGCGAAGGGCCACCACGGAACCGGAGTAGCCCTTGTTGGCTAGCTGGTCGTAGGCCACTTCCTGGACCTGCGGGTTAAGCGTGAGTTCCACGTTCGCTCCGCCGGCCTCCTTGCCCGTGAGCATGTCCCACGTGCGGGTAGCGAACAGGGAATCATCCTCGCCGGTCAGAATTGAGTTCTGGGAGGACTCGATCCCCGAGGCACCGTACTGATCCGATAGGTATCCGATCACGGAGCCGTACTTGGCGGACATGTACGGGTATTCGCGGTTATAGAAATCGTCGGAATCCTTCACCGACCTCGCCAGTACCTGGTCGCCGGCGATGATCCTGCCGCGTTCCTTCGACTTAGCCTCTAGGAATTGACGCGAATTCAGCGGATTCTGCGCCAGTGACTTTTGCTGGAAGGCTTGGATATAGGTCAGGTTTGCGATGAGGGCGACCACCAAGATGAAGCTAAAGATGGCTACCGCGCGGATGGAGCGGTTCATGCTTCCTCCCTTTCCTTAATGGCCAGGGGCGTGCGGGCGTCATGAGAAATACGAAGAATAATCGCCAACAAGATGTAGTTCGCCAACAGCGACGAACCACCGTGCGACAGGAACGGCGTGGTGAGGCCGGTCATGGGCAGCAGGCGGGAAATACCGCCGGTGACCACAAAAACCTGGATGGCGATCGTCAGCGCCAGACCCGCGGCGACAAGCTTGCCGTAGGAATCGCGGGCCCGCATGGCAGTGTTGAACCCACGCGAGACAAACACGATGTAGGCAATCAGAACGGCTGCTAGGCCGATCAGTCCCAGCTCCTCGCCGATGGCAGCCAGGATGAAGTCGGAGTGCGCGACGGGAATGTTGTTCGGGTAACCCTCGCCCAGGCCACGGCCAGTCACGCCACCGAAGGACATGCCGAACAGCGCCTGGGAGAGCTGGAATCCGTTGCCGTCGTAGTTCGCCAGCGGGTCGACAAAGTTGGACACGCGATCCTGGATCTTCGCCGAAATCTGGTACACACCAAATGCACCAACAAAGGCCAGGCCGAAGCCCAACACCAGCCAAGAGGCGCGACCGGTGGCTATGTACAACATGCCTAGCACGGTGCCAAAAAGCAGCAGTGCCGGACCGAAGTCGTTCTGCGCGGCCATGATCATCAGCGCGATGCCCCACACCAGAAACAGCGGGCCCAGGTCGCGCAAGCGCGGGAACTGCAAACCCAGGAAAGACTTGCCGGCCACGTTGAACAGACGGCGCTTATTCACCAACAGTGCCGCGAAGAACAGCAGCAGCATGATCTTTGCGAACTCGCCGGGCTGGATTGAGAACGGACCGATGCTGATCCACACCTTAGCGTCCGCGTTCAGGGAGGTAGGCCAGATAATCGGTAGTGCCGTCAGGATGAGGCCCGCCAGGCCCAGCAAGTAGGAGTAGTTTTGCAGCGAGCGATGATCCCGCAGAAAGCCAATCACTAGGCAGAACAGGACCACGCCCAGGGCGGTCCACATGATCTGCGACTTCGCCAGCGATAGGCCCGATCCGAGATCCAGCCGGTAGATCATCACCAACCCCAGGCCGTTGAGCAAGGCCGCGATGGGAAGCATTATCTGATCGGCCTCTGGTGCCGTCCAGCACACCACCAGGTGCCCCACCAGGAACGTCAGGAAGAAGCCGCCGACCAGGTAGAACACCTCGGAGGTGATTTCTTTGCCCTGCGAGATCTCCAGCGCCACTATGGCCAGCAGCAAAACGATGGCGGCCAGCAGCAACAGGCCGGCCTCAGTGCGTCGGCTAAAAAGTTTCATGGGTTATTTCACCTCGCGGCAGGAGACTCCGGGGGTTGTGAGATCTTCGGGCGCGTCGCTCTTCTTTGTGCTGTCCTGGCTGTCCTTCTTATCGCTCTTCTCTTTGTCCGCCGGCACGCGGGTCACACATACCGGCAGGGTCTGCTCCGCCAAACGGTCGACCTGCTCCGTGATTTTGTCGTAGGAATCCTCCGGCAGGTCCGACAGTGCGCCCTGCGCCGCCGGGGTCAGGTCGGAAGTGTTAAACAGGTGACAATCGCCGCCCGCGCCCGGATCCACAAAGGTCGCCTTGCCTTGTTCGTCCAAGCAGACGTCCTGGTGCACCGAGTTCAGCTTTATTCCCAGCACCGAGGATTCGGTGCCGTTCATCACCTTGATCTGCGAGTTATCCGAGGCAACGTAGTACGTGTCCTTTACCCGCTGGTACATCACGTAGGTTGCCGCACCGGCGGCTAACACTACGGCCAGAATGATCGCCAGGGTCACCCACAGTCCGCGCCGGGACTTCTTCGGCTTGGTGGCTGTGCTTGCCCCTGCGCCGCCCTCGCCGTGGTCGTCGCCATGGTCGCTGTTGGCGTTACCTGTGCGATCGTGGCCACTGTGGGCCGTCGCGGGGTCGGACTCGTCATCCTCCTGGTCCTTTTTAGGGTCCTTTTTTGGCGACGCCGCCGTTGTCGTCGACAGCCCCTGAATTGCCGCTGCGCGGGCTGCCGAGGAATTCGGTCGGGGCATATCCATTGCTTCACCAGCAATAGCTCCCGCCATCACCGGGCGGGGTGGCAGGGTGAGCTCTGGGTCCGTCGGTGCGTTGGAGTTGGCGTCAAATTCAACCACATCGGCAACAACAACGGTGACATTGTCCGGGCCGCCGCCCCGCAGTGCCATCTCTACAAGCTTCCGGGCAGCCTTCTCCGGGGTGCCGCGGGAGAGTACTTCACGGATCGTGTCGGTGCTGACGGGATCCGAAAGCCCGTCGGAGCAGAGCATAAAACGGTCGCCGACCTGTGTTTTTTCCCGCCAGAGGGTCGGTTCGACGGGGCGGCCGGTGAGGGCCTTCAAGATGAGGGAACGTTGCGGATGGCTGCTGACGTCCTCGGGGTCGAGTTTGCCCTCGTCGACGAGGGACTGAACAAACGTGTCATCCTTGGTGACCTGGCGCAGCTCGCCGTCGCGCAGTAGGTAACCGCGGGAATCGCCGATGTGGCAGATCGCCACTTCGTTCTCTCGGAAAAGCATGGAGGTCAGAGTGCAGCCCATGCCATCTAGGTTTGGGTGTTCGTCTACGTGCGCAGCGATGTCCTGGTTGCCTTCGTCCGTGGCCGTGGCCAGCAGGTTCTCGAGCTGATCGCGGTTGTTGGGCTCGTCGATTAGTGGGGAATCCAGGGGGCTGAGTGCATTGATGAGGAACTGGGAGGCAACCTCGCCGGCAGCGTGGCCGCCCATGCCGTCGGCTAGTGCCAGCAGACGCGGGCCCGCGTAGGCGGAGTCTTCATTGTTGCCGCGAACCAGGCCACGGTCAGAGCACGCCGCGAAGTTCAGCGTGCGCCTGATGTTTCCGTTCTTATCCTCGGTCATGCGTCCATCCTCACGTGGGTCTGGCCGATGCGGATTTCCATACCGGCGGAAAGCTTAACGGGCTGGTCCAGGCGCTCATTTCCGATCCAGGTGCCGTTGCGCGAGTCGAGGTCTTCGACGTACCAATCCGAGCCGCGGCGGATCAACCGTGCGTGAGTACCGGAGGCGAAATCATCCTCCAACACCAGCGTGCATGACTGCGAGCGGCCGATGGAGACATCCTGGTACCCCTTGAGGTTCAGAGTGGTGCCGGTCAGTGGGCCACTGGTGAGCTCCAGAGATTGCGGGGCCTTGTGCCTGCGGAAAGCATGACCGGAAGAAGAGGGTTCGTTCATGGGACCCCCGTATCCCGCTGCGATGGGAGCCATCCCGACGGGAGCCAAGCCAGAGGTGCGATCTGCATCCTTTTTGAGGGAGCGAACAGTCATCCAGATGAAGAACCACAGCAAAAGCAGCAGGCCAATCTTGACCAGCAGAAGTAGCGTGGTCTGCACGGTATTCAACTCCTCAGTAGGGTCGGTAAGGTCAGCAAGGCCAGTAAGGCCGAAAGGCCCAGTGAGCACTCAATAAACACAGGAGCACACTGGCACACACAGTCCCGCGGGGCACATGTGTATGTGAATAGCCTAGTTTAGATGACCCTGAAGGAGTAGGGCGGAAGGGAAAAACAGGGTTAGTGGAACTCCACGCCGATCTCGGAGTGGCCCAGAGAAATCACGTCGCCGCTGGCCAATAGCCAGTTTTCGATCGGAGTGCCATTGACCGAGGTGCCGTTGGTGGACTGCAGGTCCGTCAGTACGGCGTCGTAGCCATCCCAAGTGATGTCCGCGTGCTGACGGGAGACACCCGTATCGGGGATGCGTAGATCCACCCCGTTGCCACGCCCGATGATGTTGCTGCCCTTGCGTAGCTCGTAGGTACGGTCGGAGCCATCGTGCAGCGTGAGCGTGACCCGCAGTTCGCGTTCGCCACCGTCCGCGCCCACGCCTCCGCGCACGGGAGCGGGGGTGGACTGCACAATTACCTCGGTGCCCGGGTAGCTCACCGGACGTTCGAAATCATTGCCTTCCGGCTGGTTCTGCCAATCCTGCTGGTTGTGCATGGCGCTTTCCTCCTGTACTTCCGAGGCCTGCTGGTCGTGGGGCTCCGAAGAATCCTGGGGCGCCTGGGGTTCTTGGGGCACCCGGGGCTCAGAGTCTTCCACTTGCTGCGCCTGATCCGTCCACTGGCTGCGAACGAAATCCGGGGCGGCGCGGTGCACGCCTGCTGCACCTGCCGGACCGACACCCGCAGCACCTGCAGCGGCACCAGTCGCCCCAGCGCCTTCGGCTGCGCCAGTAGAGTCGATGTGGTGGTGCTGGTCTTCCGCAGACGAAACCAGATCCCCGAGAGACCGCTCGGTACTGGGGTTTTGTACTTCATTGGAAGGGGCATCGTTGGAGCTAGGGGCGTCATAGTTATGCGACACCAACGAACGCTCGCCGGGCTGCGACGATGGCCACTCCGGACGGCCTTCCTGCTCCGAGAAATCCTCACCGATAGCTACATTGGCGCCAGAGTGATCTGCGGTGTGAGGAACATCGAAGCGAGCATCAGCCCGCATCTGGCCGGAGTGCATGCCGTCGTGGGCAAAAATACTTACCTTGACTGGCTCGTTCGTACGCCAGCCCTGGTTGCGGATGAAGCGGCTCAGGCGATCGCCCATCTCTTCCGCCAGCCGCGGGCGAGATTCGGTGAGACTTGCGTAGTCGCGAGTGCTGACTAGCACCTGAAAGTAGCTGGGCGCTAGACGCCGCCCCTGGGCATCCGTCATGACGGACTCTTCTGCGTACTGCTTAAGAACCTCATCAATCTCGGTTGGAACGACCTCGCCGCCGAAGACACGTGCGAAGCCGTTATCCAGCCCACGCTGAAGCGAGCTGTCGAGCTTCTTGAATCGTCCAAACAGACCCATTGTCCGTAGTCCTCCTGTGTCGTACTGTGATCTTCCACTGCAGTCGCGTGCCCTTAAAAACTGGCGCTAGTTCTGCCTGCGGGGCAGCCCAATAACGTAAGTCGCGGGAGCCGGTTGGCGCGCTGTGCTGTTATAGCCCAAACCCCGAGGCTGCGAGTCCATGACGGGGTTGAACTGCGCGAAAAATCAGTCGCATTGCGAGTGTTTAGTTGGCCATTATAGGGGCAGTGCCGGGTCACGTGCACTTTCTTGCAGGTCAGATGTGTTTTTTGGATGCATGGGTGCATCGTGCTAGAGTTTCATTTCGTTGCCAGCGAGCATTACTTCCAAAAAGGAATGTGCGGCTTTAGCAGGCAAGACAGTGTAAACACTGTGGTGAAAACCATGTGTCCTACATAGTCACTCGGGCGAGTGGCGGAATGGCAGACGCGCTGGCTTCAGGTGCCAGTGTCCTTCGGGACGTGGGGGTTCAAGTCCCCCTTCGCCCACAGCTAGCAGTTGAACAAACTGCACTACCGGAGGTAGCAAACCCGAAAGGGAATGTTACCTCCGGTTTCTTTCGTTTTCTGGTGTATAAGAGTCGAAGATTGCAGGTGCGTCGATTCAACAGATTGTTCTAAGCTTGCACGCATGCCTTCTTCTGATATTCATGTCAGCGCTGTTGTAGTGAGGAATTCGCGGGGAGAAGTCCTTTGCGTGCGTAAGAAGGGCACTGCGCTATTTCAATTTCCGGGTGGCAAGCTCGAGTTTGCGGAGTCCTCGCTTGATGCGGTGATACGGGAAGTTAATGAAGAGCTGGGGATTTCGCTTGATGCTGCTCTCTTGGTTCCGATGGGAACATACCGTGCAGTTGCGGCTAACGAAGCCGGTAGCGATGTTGTTGCGGATCTCTTTTACTTTTCAGATTCGGTGGAGCCCGTGGCAGCTGCAGAAATTGCTGAGTGCGAATGGGTAAACCCGTCCGTGCCGAACGTTAAGCTGGCACCGCTTTTGAAAGATGAAGTGTTTCCGGAGTTGATTGCCAATCCTGTGCGTTCTGTAGCCGTATTTACAGGGGCGAGCAGTGGTCGCAACCATACCAATGCCTTTCTTGCTGAAGCCCTAGGGGCGGGTCTAGCTGAGCAGGGCGTACGGATGATTTATGGTGGCGGCAAAGTCGGCCTTATGGGTGCTGCGGCGGATGCCTGTCTGGCCAACGGTGGCTGTGTAATCGGTGTGATTCCTCAGAATCTTGTCGATGGCGAAATTGCACATGCGGGTCTTTCGCACCTTGAGATTGTTGACACGATGTATCAGCGTAAGCAACGGATGAGTGACCTGGTCGATGCCTACGTGTGTTTGCCTGGCGGCGCTGGAACGTTAGACGAATTTTTTGATGCGTGGACAGCTCAACAGCTCGGGCTTCATCGCAAGCCCATTGCCCTTTTTGGTTCAAGTTTCTGGGCGCCTACGGTATCGATGCTCAAGCATATGGCAGACGAGGGATTTATTCGTCAAGATGATGTCGACACGCTTATTGTTGCCGACACCGTTGATGAACTTCTCGTCGCACTCAATTCTTGGGCTGCGCCGTGCCCCAAGTGGAATTAGTTTCTAAGTTGTATTGCAATAAGTACCGAGTAAAGCGATCTTTATTTGCATCTGCTGGGCTGAACGCTATACCGCAAACGGGTCGTGGTCCGGGTCGCTATTGAATTGAATCTCCAGGTCATGGGCGATCTTCTCCGCAAGCGAAGCGCCGAAGAAGTGAGACACGAAGGCGACGGCCATATCTATCCCCGCTGCCACACCGGACGACGTCCAGCGATCACGGTCGTGCACCCACCGGGCAGAGCTTTTCCAGTCGATGTCCTTGCCGAAAGACGTGGCCCAATCAAACGCAAGCTTATTGCTGGTGGCGGCGTATCCCTCCAGCAAACCAGCTGCGGCCAAAACCGCTGAACCCGTGCATATGGAACAGACAAGCGAGGTGCAGCTCGCCATTTTGTGGATGCGGGCCAGGAAATCCGCATCTTTGACGAGTGCTCGCGTTCCCTGACCCCCGGGGACTATAACGGTGTCGCAAACGAGGGAATCGAAGGTTGTGTCGGGGAGAATCTTTACACCTTGGGAGCTGGCTACAGGTTCCCCATCCGCGGAGGCGAATTCCACCTGTAGGCCAGGCACCTTGGAGAAAATTTCGGCAGGCCCAAAGACATCCAGCAGTTCAAACCCGTCGAACAGGATAAACGCTACGCGCTGTGGTCGTCCGTTATTCATGGGTCTGCCCTCGAACCTGCTGCAGTTCTTCGTGCAGTAAGAACTGATCGATCGCGATGGCAGTGGCCACGCCTGTGCCCATCGCCTGAGAAACCTGGTCGGGAGAGCTGGTGACATTGCCGGCCGTCCACAGTCCGGTTTTGGAGGTCTTGCCATCGGGCTGTCTAACTACCCAGCCGTTTTCGGATTCACAACCAGCTGCTAGCAGCAGTTGATCATTGGGGTGGAATTCCGGGCCGGTGAAGCACGCCTCAAAGGCGCGGGTAGTAAAGACAGAGTCGCCACTTTTGTTGGGATCGGCGATGCTCACCAGAACTCCCGTTCCTGACTCAGGGTCGGGTTGCACCTCGGTGACGTGGGCGTCCATAAGAGCAACACCGCGCTTTTCGAACAGTGCACGGTCGGCTTCGTCAAGGGAGAGCCCATTGGTGAAGAACGTGACGCGATCGGTCCACTTCCGCATCAAGTGCACCATGTGCGTCGTAAACCTGGGATTCCTTCCGCCGATGACAGCAAGGTCGCGCCCCCGGACCTCGTAGCCGTGGCAATAAGGGCAGTGGAAAACTCGCGATCCCCAAAGCTCGGCTAAGCCCGGTACGTCTGGCAGTTCGTCGGTGATGCCCGTCGCCATGAGTATCTGTCGGGCCGGAAACTGCTGTTCGTCGGCCGTAGTGGCCGTCCATGCGTTGCCTGTTTGTTCGAGGGTGGTGACCTCACCCTGGGTTACTTCACCGCCGAATGTCATGAATTCTTTGCGGCCTTGGTCTAGCAGCTCCATTGGGTTAGCCCCGTCGCGCCCCAAAATGCCATGGGAGTGGGCGCTGAAGCGGTTACGCGGTTTTCCGCTGTCGATGATTCGGACGGTTCGCTGAGCTCGGGCGAGGGCAATACCCGCCGCAGTGCCCGCAAATCCTCCGCCGATGATGAGTACGTCGAGTGGTTTAGTCGCATTGCGTGCCATGATCTACTCCCTTCGAGGATTGTTACACTTGGCCACCGTACCTGCATGAATGGTGCAATTCGCGCGACGGAAAGGTGGAGTATCGTGCAGACCTACTCTGAAAAGGGGATTCGGAAGAGCTTTATCAACTGCTCTAAGGGTGCCGCTGCGCGCATTCACATTCCGGCACACGTTCTGGGCGCCGACTGGGAAAGCCAGGTGTTTGTGAGCTGGGTGGATCCCAAGGCACCTCAGAGGGCCTACCTCGTCGCGGAGACTGCAGAGGGTTTGCAGGGGCTCACCATGGAGATCCGTAAAGCGCCGACGGGCGGTGGGGCGCGTATGTGCCAGATCTGTCGCACGCTGCACCCCTCGAGTGGCGCCTCTCTGATGTCGATCGTCACTACGAAGTCCGCGCAGGATAACTACGGCAGTATCGGTACGTACATGTGCAGTGACCTGGCGTGTGTGGATTATGTCCGAGGGGCGAAAACTCCGGACGGAACCACGCAGATGGCGGAGACGCTGACGGTCGAGGAAAAGGAAGAACGCGTACTCACCAACGTTCGTAGCCTTATCGCCAGTGTGGAAAAGCGCCTGAAGAAGTAATCCGGTGACTAGCGCGCACTGCTTCTAACCAATATTTAATGAAAACGTATTGACAACGTAGCAGGTGAGGGGGCGTATAGGAAGCGTCGAAGCAACCAACTGGCCCACCTAACCAAAGGAGAGGTGGCTCCATGGTTGCCCTGTATTGAAGGAGTTCACCATGAGCTGTACCACCCACGCCAACCATGATCACAAGCACGGCCCGAACTGCGGCCACGTCGCCGTTCCGCACGATGATCACGTCGACTACGTCCACGACGGCCACCTGCACCGCGAGCACGAGGGCCACTGGGACGATCACTAAAGCTCGATCACTAAAGCTGCGGAGAAGAGTGACTACTCAATAGTCACTCCGGTAACATAGGTCACCTGAAACGCCGGTGAAAGGAGCGTTGGGTGACGTACCCGCAAGGAAACGACGACCAGACTCGCATTTTCAACACGCAGGGCAATGGCGGTTATGGCGGCTACAACTCTGGCTACAACAACCAGCAGCAGTACCCGCAGGGTTATAACTCTGGCTACAACCAGCCGCAGCACGACCCCCGCGAAGGTCTGCTGGCCGGCCGCTACGACGGCAAGAAGGTTGCGATGAACCTCATCGTCCTCGCAGTCTTGGCCGCAGCCGTCACTTTCGCCGCTGTGTTCATCGTGGACCTCCTGGTGGGATTCATCCCAGGTGAAGCGTCCGCGGGCGTAGGTCCTGCTGTGCTGACTGGAGTGATTGCCGGCGTCATCGGCGTACTTGCCGGACTTCTGTACATCCCAGTCTCCGGCACAGGCAACGAGCACCTCTTTGGCATGGCCGTTATCGCACTGGCGGCAGTGGCCGCGATCGCTTGGGTGCTCGCGGGTGGACTGCTGAGCGGCGACTGGGGGACGTTGGTCACGCTCACGGGTATCGTCTGCACCGCCGCAATCGCGTATGTGGTGCCTTCTCGCATCGAATCTGCTGCGGTCTACGGCCCGCGCCGATAGTTCGGAGAAAGGGGCAGGGAATAACACGGGGGATAAGAAGCCCCTTAAATTTCGTTATCAATCCGAGGTTTTTTCGGGATTTAGCGCTTTTTCAGTTGACGCACCCCGGGGGAGGGTGCGTATGTTTGCGTGCTTAGTGGCAACTGCCCGGCAGGCAGCCGGGGCGCGATTCATTCGCGTAATTGCCAGCGTGCAGCCGCAAAGCGCGGCCGCGTAGACACCAAACAATCGATATGGAGCCAGCCACTCGGCCGGCTTCGCAGAAGGAGTTTTCGTCTACATGAATAAGTCCGTAAAGACCGCTTTCGCCCGCATCGGCATGGCCGCAGGCCTGGTTGCTGCTCCGGCAGCCGCCGCAGCTGTGGCAGCTCCGGCCGCGCAGGCCGCACCAGTTAGCGCCTGGGATCAGGTCGCACAGTGCGAGTCCGGCGGCAACTGGAAGATCAACACGGGCAACGGCTACTACGGCGGGCTGCAATTCAGCGCTCAGACTTGGGCTGGCTTCGGCGGTACGAAGTACGCCCCGACGGCTAACCAGGCCACGAAGGCGCAGCAGATCGAGATTGCCGAGAAGGTTCTGGCCAAGCAGGGCGCAGGCGCTTGGCCGAACTGCGGCAAGGTGCTCGGCTAAATGCTGAGCTAGGTACCGGATTAATCAAGTACCGCGCTAACTTAGGCGTCCAGGTACTTTTCCGGAATATCGAGAGCCACCAGGTCCTCCCGGGACTTGGTGGATTTTTCTAGCGCTACCTTCACCACGTGGCGCATCTGGTCCTCCGGGTCGGGGATGCGGCGCTGCTCGGACATCAGCACGGTCAGGATCTCCGGCTGGTCCTTGAAGCAGTGCCAGACCACGGCATTCGCCAGCGATTCCAGCACTAGGCCGCGCGGGTGCAGAGCCTGCTTCGGCTGGTCGGCGCGCTTGCCGCCACCACGCGGGCGGACGTGCAGATCCTGTTGGCCGATGCCCACGATGGAGCCGTCCTTGTTGTAGATGATGGAGGTGTACGGCACGTTGCAGTAGCCGTCCTCTTCGACGGTTTCGGTGATCCAGTTGATCAGCTCTGGTGTGAGGTCCACTTCCATGTATGCCCCGCTGCGGCCGGGCTTGAGGAATTGGAAGGTGCCGGTACGGGTCCAGGCTTCGTATTCAGTGCCAAGACGGCGGGCGATCAGGGTGCCGAACAGCACATCCGTCATGGAGAATAGCGTTCCGCCGAAGGCTGCGCCGTGCATGTTGGCGTTCCACCAACGCAGGTTCAGCTCGATGCGCGCGTGCTCCCAGTCCTCGGAAACGTGGGTCATCTTAATACCGGAGCACAGCAGCGGTGGCCAGAGGTTCATCATCCGCCGCATGCGGTTCGGCTTCTTGATCATCTTGTCTGCGAAGGCCGGTACTGCCTTCATTTGTGCACGGTAAATCTTCTTTAGAGGTTTCATGATGCGTTTATGCTACCGCGAGACCGTCAGCGGTAAGCAGCTATAAAAGTATTCTCTTTTTATTGACGCCCCTACGCCCGAGTCGCCCCGCACGCCTGTTCGAAACTTAAAGTGGATTGCCTCCTGGGCTGTCCGGGGCGATTGCTAGCGTGTTGGAATATGAGCAAGAGGGTAAGTGGGCGTGTATCCGCCCGTGCGGCAGCGCTCCTAGTGGGCGTGAGTTTGCTGCTCGGTGGGTGCGCCGAGGGTGCGGAGTTCCTAGAGGGCGGAAGTTCGGCGTCACAAAGCTCTACCGCACCGTTAGAGCCGACCACAGAAACGGTGCCGGACCAGCCGGAACAGGCCGAGCCGCCAGAGCAACCTGAACAAGAACCAGAGCAACCCGCAGCGCCGGAACGGTCGCTGCACCAGCAGAACATGCTGGATCTGCTGGAGACACTGGCAGTCAAGGGGCGCGCGCCGAAGACCGGCTACAGCCGCGCCGAGTTCGGCCAGCGGTGGAAGGACATCGACCGTAACGGTTGCGACCAGCGAAACGACATCTTGGCGCGAGACCTCACCAACGTGAACGCGCCAAAGGGTTGCAAGGTGCTCAGCGGTGATCTGCAGGATCCTTATACCGACCAGCACATCCACTTTGTCCGTGGGCAAAAAACCAGCCAGGCGGTGCAGATCGACCACGTGGTGGCGCTGGCCGATGCCTGGCAGAAGGGTGCGCAGCAGCTTTCCCCGGAACGGCGTGAGCAGTTCGCCAACGATCCGATGAACCTGCTGGCCGTTGATGGGCCGGCGAATATGCAGAAGGGTGCGGGCGATGCTGCGACGTGGCTGCCGGCGAACAAGGGTTTCCGCTGCACCTATGTCTCCATCCAGGTGCGCGTGAAGGCGGAGTACCAGCTGTGGGTCACGCAAGCGGAGAAGGAGGCGATCCAACGCGAGCTCGGCCGCTGCTAGAAGCCCACTATGAGGATGCTCGAAGAGGGGTTCCCAGCTGCCGGCCGCGAGGGCTGGAAACGCTGCGGTCGCTGGGCACCCAGAAGCGGAGTAAGGCATCCGCGTTTTTGCTTATCCCTATGCGTTTGCCACGGGTGATCTCTGGGATAGCTGTGCGTGGGGTCAGGGTAAACGGGGCAGAAGTGGGTGAGCTATCGCCCGCGCCAGAAAACACTTGATCAACCGCCGAGCCATTAAGGTCCAGGTTCAAACCAAGTGCTGCGCCCAAGTTTCCTGGCCCACGCGCAAGCGCTTCATCCGCGGGCTTTGATCCGCGCCGGGCACGGGCAATATCGAGCCCCTCGATGATTTTTCCTGCGCGCAGCAGTACTCCTCCAGCTTCGCCATCGGGGCTGCACACCAGGTTGCCGGCACGGTGGATGCCGTAACTGGCATACACGTAGAGGTGCTGGGGAGGGCCAAACATAACTTCGCAACGAGGGGTCGGACCGTTGAAGGCATGGGAGGCTTCGTCTGCAGTCCCTAGGTAGGCCTCGACCTCGGTCAACTCGATAGCTACTCCGCCGTGGCGCAAGACCGCGCCCAACAAAAGTGGGGCGACGACGTCGGCGGGTTGGGTGAAGTCGATTCTCTGTGCGCTTCGATCCATGTAGCCATTGTGGTGCTATTGCCCTAAACCCGCCAAGGTTGGCCCATTGTTGCCGAAAACTAGACTGCTTGGTCTATAATCGTTGAAACGATGCGCGCCGGGCCGTGAATTCCGGCGCAGATAAGCACCAAAACGCGCAATCAAGCACTAGTTCGAAGGGGAGTTTCCATGGCCCACAACACAGACGCCATCCACGCAGGCTACGAGCCCGACGAGTTCATGGGCTCCATCAACATTCCGATCTACGCTTCCACCACGTTCGCCCAGAACGCGCCGAACGATCTGCGCGGAGGCTACGAATACGGGCGCGTGGCGAACCCCACTGTCGACTCGCTGGCCCGTACAATCGCCGCCCTCGAGGGGGGCGAGCACGGTCGCGTGTACTCCTCGGGCATGGCCGCCACCGACCACCTGCTGCGCGTGCTTTTGCGCCCCGGCGACCATCTGATCATGGGGCACGACGCTTACGGCGGCACGTATCGCCTGATCGCCACGGTATTCAAGGACTGGAACGTGGACTTCACCGTGGTTGATACGACAGACCCCGAGGCCGTCCGTGCGGCGCTGACCCCGAAGACGAAGCTGGTGTGGCTGGAGACCCCTACGAATCCACTGCTCGCTGTAACTGACATCGCCGCCATCGCCGAGGTGCTCGCCGACGAGTTTGGTAGTGACGCCCCCACGCGCCCGAAGCTGATCGTGGATAACACCTTCTGCAGCCCCTACCTGCAGCGCCCCCTGGACCACGGCGCGGACGTGGTGCTGCACTCCACCACGAAGTACATCGGTGGGCACTCCGATGTGGTCGGCGGTGCGATCGTCAGCAACGACGCACAGCTGGACGAGGATCTGGACTTCCTACTCGGCGGTGCCGGCCCGATTGCCTCGCCTTTCGATGCCTACCTGAATGCCCGTGGTCTGAAGACCCTGGGGGTGCGCATGGACCGCCACTGCTCGAATGCGCAGGCTATTGCTGAATATCTGGAAGAGCGGGAGGAAGTCGCCACCGTCCTGTACCCCGGCTTGCCGCAGCATCCAGGCCACGAGGTGGCCAAGCGCCAGTCCACCGGCAAGGGGTTTGGTGGCATGATCTCCGTACGCTTCCACTCTGAGGAGGCGGCACTGAAGTTCTGCCAGGCCACCAAGCTGATCTGCCTGGCGGAGTCGCTGGGTGGCGTGGAATCTCTGCTGGAACACCCAGCGACGATGACTCACCAGTCGGTTGCGGGATCCCAGCTGGAGGTTCCGCGCGACCTGGTGCGCATTTCCATTGGTATTGAGGATCTGGAGGATCTGCTCGCAGATGTCGCGCAGGCTCTGGAACAGCTTTAAAATACGGGGCTTATGAAGTCCTTTTCTCCTTCCAAGTCCCTCACCGCCCTAGCCACCGCAAGCGCCCTAGCCGTCAGCGCCATCGCAGCCACCCCGGCGCAGGCCATTGCCCCGTCCGAGGGCAAGGGCTCCAGCACCGCCCCGATCACCCAGCCCGTCGACCCGGACTTCAATCCGAACAACCCGCAGGCCACTAACGAGGGCTCGTTGGCCGGCAGTATTGAAGCCGCGAACCCGGGGGCCGAATGGTTACTGAAAACCTTCCCTCTGGGCAGCACCGACCCCGCAGGTTCCCTGGGTAAAGATGCACCGCCGATCGCAGGCATCCTGGCCTGGGTCGGCGGTGTCTTAGGTGCGGTTGCCCTGGGCGCGGCGGTGGCTGGGGGCTACCAGTATGCCGTGCAGCAGGGCTGGATCAAGCCGCTGTAGGGGGTTAGGCGTCCTCGCTCACGCCGGAGTAACCAAGCTCGTCGAATACCTGCTTGACCTCGCCGGGCTTCGGGGCGATGAGCTTGGACTCTAGAACGATATTCTTGTCCTTGTTGAAGATGAACACGATCGTGTTGCCCCGTTCCTTCACATAACCGGCATACTCGTTCGACTTATCGTTGACGATCGTTGCGCCGCCATCCTTGAATTCCTTCTCCTTGACCTCGACGTACTCCTTGTCGCTGATGAAGTCCACGTTCCAGTAGGCCCAGCCCGAACCCCGCACGCCCTTACAGTTCGCGCCGGTCATCTTTCGGGACTTCTTGGAGGAGTCGTAGTAGTTCAGGGTGAAGGTTCCGTCTTGGCACTTATTAACGAGGTCGTTGACCTTCTCCGGCATTGCATCCTTGTACGTCGCGGGGAGGGAATCATCCGGGCCGCCGACGTCGCCCCTCTTTGCTGCGGAGGAGCTGGGTGCACTCGAAGTCTCGGAGGAGGTGGACTCTTCGGAGCTCTCTTCGGTGGATTCCTCGCTGCTTTCCGACGTGGTTTCTTCGGTGGATTCATCGGCGCCCTCGGACTTGGAGGTCGAGGTCTCGTCGGAGCCGGATCCTTCGTCATCCTTTGCCAATAGGAAGTAACCGCCTACTGCGAGGGCAATGACGACAGCAAGGGCAACGATGATGCCGATAACCTTTCCGGTGCCCCCGCCGTTTCCGCCGGAGTTGAAGTTTTGACCGTAAGAGCTGGCGGCACCGCCAGCGAAGGGGTTCTGGCCCGGCTGGCCGGGCTGTCCGGACTGACCGTAGCCGCCCTGGTTAAAAGGGTTCTGCCCAGGCTGACCATTGGCACCGGGCTGGCCGTACCCGCCTTGCGGACCGGGCTGGCCATATCCCCCGGGCTGCGGCTGCTGTGCGCCATACTGCTGGCCGCCCTGCGGCTGGTTCTGGTTTGCGCCCCACTGGGTGGTCTCGTCACCTGGGTTGGATGAACCGTTGTTGAAGGGGTTGTTCTCCCCGTTATTGCCGCCCTGGTTGGGCTGGTTATCAAAGGGATTGTTGTTCGTCATGAGGGGTAGTTCCTTAAAACTCTAGAAACGTCGATTTCGGCTTTTCGGGCTCGGGGAGCAAATGGCGCCCTCGCTGTATGAGGGGCGCCTTCCCGCGGCGCTCAGTAGGTCGAATGGCGCGACCCCCGCGGGATGTTCCGTTTCGCTATTCTCCTACCGATTTAGGGGGGGATAACGGGGGGAGAGATAAATCTCCTTTGCGATGATACTAAGGCTTCTTGTAGCCCAGCTGGGTGAGGGCCTCTTGCAGGGTGGACTCGTCTTCGAAGTACATCTTGGTCTCCATGGCGATGCCCTTGGACTTATTCATTACGAAGACGAACGGCTTGGAGCCATCAATGAGGTAGCCTGCGAAGTTGTTCGGGTCATCAGACCAAATCTCAGCGCCCTTCTTCTTTACGTAGTCCATCTCTTCGGGGATGAACTTCGCATCACTAACGAAGTCCACCTTCTTGAACTCCCAGGCGGAGTCCCATACGCCGGTGCACTGCATGCCCTTCACCTTGCGGTTGTTATCGCGGGCTAGCTCGTAGGTGCCGTTCTTGCAGTCGTACACCAGGTCCTGGATCTTCTTGGGCATCGCGTCGGCGTAGGTCTTGTCCATCGAATTATCCGGGCCGCCAATATCGCCAGCCTTCGCGGGCTCCTTGGAAGAAGACGAAGTCTCCGAGGTTGAGGATTCCGAGCTGGATTCGGAGGAGCTTTCGCTGCTCTCATCTGACGAGCCGGTCTCTTCGGAGCTAGACGAAGAGCTGGAGGCATCCGTGCTTTTTTCGTCATCCTTGCCCAGAAGGAAGTAACCACCAACTATCAGGCCGATTACGACAACCGCGGCGACGATGATGCCGATGATCTTGCCACCGTTGCCGCCGCCGTTACCTCCGGCACCGCCTGGCTGGCCATAAGCGCCATAGGGCTGCGCATTAAATGGGTTTTGCCCCGGCTGGCCCTGGTTCTGCCCACTCGGGAACTGCTGATTGCCGTATCCCTGTTGACCGAAGCCTTGCTGGCCATAGCCCTGCTGACTCGGCTGGCCCTGCTGGCCGTACGCCTGATGACCGTAGCCCTGCTGGCCTGGCTGCCCCTGTTGGCCTTGGTTCTGGCCGCCCGGGAACTGCTGATTTCCGTAGCCCTGTTGACCAAAGGGATTCTGGGGCTGATTCGGATTCTGGCCTGGGTTGTTCTGGGAACCGTCTCCGGATCCGGGGTAACCGCCTCCGTAGTTATTAGTCATAAGAATTCCTTAAGGGTATGCCATAACCTTTGCTAACGGAAAAGGTTAATGCATAGCTTTCTCTATTGCAGTGTTCTGCAGGGATTGCCTCCAGCCAAAACTAAACAGCCCCCGCGGCCTGTGCTTGGTCGCTACATTGGAATTCATGAGTTCTACTAATGCAGAGTTCACGAATGCACAGGCCACGAATGCACAGGCTACGTCCACCCCACCCACCAACTCCCGCGTCGCCGTCGTCACCGGCGCGAGTGCGGGCATCGGCGAGGCTACCGCGAAGCTGTTGGCCGCCGATGGTTGGCACGTGGTGCTGGCCGCGCGCCGTGCAGAAAAGTTAGAGCAGGTAGCGCAAGCGATCGCTCAGGAGGGCGGTAAGGCTACGCCTCTTGTGCTCGATGTGACGGATAGGGCGTCAATAGATAACTTCACCGCAGCGCTAGCCGAGCTGACGGGCTCCAAGATAGACCTACTGGTCAACAACGCAGGTGGCGCGCGGGGGCTCGATCCTGTGCTGGAAGCCGATCCGGAGGATTGGCGCTGGATGTTCGAGGCGAACGTGATGGGCACCCTGGAAGTCACGCGCGCACTATTCGATCAGCTGCAGGTGGCGGACGCGCCGCAGGTTATCAATGTGGTTTCCGTCGCCGGTCGCGGCGCCTACCGCGGGGGTGCGGGTTACAACGCGGCGAAGTTCGGGCAGACCGCGCTTACCGACGTGATGCGCATGGAATTCGCCGAGGCGGGCGTGCGCGTATGCCAGGTCGATCCGGGCCGGGTGGCCACTGACTTCAGCCTGAACCGCTTCAAGGGCGATGCCGAGCGCGCCGAGGAGGTTTACGCGGATAAGCTAAACCTGCAGGCAGAGGACATCGGCGAGGCTATCCGCTGGGTCGCGGATCGCCCCCGCCACATGGACGTGGAGTCCATCATGATCCGCCCGCTCGACCAGGTCTAAGATTTGGCGCTCGGGATGCTCGGCGGGTCAGTCTCGCCGGGCTAACCCCGGCAACCAGGAGCTACTGGAAGGTGACGGCGGTGCCGGTCGCGCTGACCATCACCATGCCGCCCTGCCCCAGGGACTCGTAGTCCACGTCCACGCCGACGATGCCGTGCGCGCCCATCTCCAGCGCGCGATCCACCATCTCCTTCAGCGCGGTCTCGCGGGCCTGCAGGATCTCGCCCTCGTATGCGGAGGAGCGGCCACCGGTGATGTTGCGGAAGCCCGCGCCGATGTCCTTGAACATGTTGATACCGGCAACCGTCTCGCCCGAGACGATGCGCAGGTACTGGCCGATGGTGTGGCCCTCGACGTTGTTGGTGGTAGTGACGATCATGGCGTTGCTGGCCTTTCTGCGAGTTTTTCTTATTGACGCCCACGTCGGCAGTGGGCGCGCTTATGCAACTGACTATAGAGGACTGCGTGGGCTGCGCGCCTGAAAACTTCAGTTGGTGGAGGGGTGGCGAGTGAAGTACTCGTAAAGACCCGGGGAAACGGGTTGCATCAGGTCTAGGCGCATATTCACGATCGGCATTGGCTTCTTAGCTGTTGGAATGGTGGTTTCTACCGCATCACGGGAATGAGCTTGGCCTAGGTAGTGAAAGTCGTTTCCTTCGGCATCGTCCTTTTTAACGAAGACTTCTAGAGCATATTCGCCGGAGACAATACGCTGCTCAATTTTGCTGTTTAGGCGTCGGTTGGACTTTGAGAACCAGCTGATTACTGATGGGCTATCGAACTTATCCTCGTACTTAGTGGAATCCGAAACATCGTCAGCCTTGTGATAGGTGATGAAAATCGGGCACGTCTTCGTATCTTCGTTAGCGGCGTATCCATACATGGTGGAATACTGGTTGTTTTCCCAGTTCAGCATGCGGCAGACATCTTTGCGGGAATATTGTTTACCGGGGAGCATGCGTCCCTGAAATGCGTAGGACTCGCGATTGGTGCACAGACCGGTCTCGATGGAATCGCGTACGTGATGGGCAAAAAGAGACGAAGAGTCGTAATTATTCCGCAGCTTCTTGCTGATTGTGAAGATGTCTTTCTCAAAAGTAGCGAGAGGGAGATTGCCATATTTGGCTTTCTCATTCTGCGTGAAGAAGCTTAAGTCCAAAATCCTGGAGACAGACTTCAGCGTAAGAGTGTCCAAACCCTGTTCTGCTTGTCGCGGACTGTAACGCTTCAATAGCGCGCGGAGATCCTCCACAGAAACTCGATCCTGTTCAAGCAGCTGTCTTAGGAGTAGGAGTTCGTGCGGCCTTAGGCCATTGAGCAGCTCATTGTCGAGAAATGTAAGGAAAGCGCTTTGCTCCGTGGATGGGACTTGGGTTTCCTTCTTCGCACGGATGAGGAAGTCCCAGTAGTTGGCAGATTTCGCCGTAGCGATGATCGTGGGTTGAACGGTGTCCTGAATGGCAAAGTCTATACGCCAGGGCTGGCGCCCCAGCCGAAACTCCAAGTCGGAGAATGACTGCTTCAGCTGGTGGAGAGTATCCAGGCTGGTCTGAGCCAGACTTTCGAGAACCCGCTGTTCGGAAATCTTGTCGAAACTAATGCTGCTGATTCCGGCGATAGAGCCTGATTCGTCGGCATCACGCAAGCGTTTGCGGATAACGTCCTTATTCAAGGAGCTATCTCCAAATAGGGCAATCGGAACTAGGAAATTGTTCTTGTAATTGCCGATGAAATCGATCACTCGGAGGTGATCCTTGCCGTCCGCTTTGCGCAGTCCGCGGCCGAGTTGTTGAGTAAAAATAATGGAGGACTCGGTATTCCGCAGCATCACCACTTGGTTAACAGCTGGAATGTCGATGCCCTCGTTGAAGATGTCGACGGTCAGCACATAGTCCAACTCGCCATCCTCGAGTTCCTTGATTACGGCGTTGCGGGTCTGTGGGGAATCCTTGCCGGTTAGTGCCTTGGTGCGAAGACGATGGCCGAAAACTGATTCTTCATTGAGCAAGGTGGAAAGCTCCGTCGCTTCCTTTCGCGACGAGCAAAACATGAGGCCCGTGACCTTATCCGCTCGACCGTAGATGGTGAGCATTTCACGTAGATGCTTGACTCGCTCGGTGGAGAGCAGTTTCGATAGCGAGCTCGTTTCTTCAATAGTTTTTCCCTGTTCATCGATGTAATCCGTTACACCGTAGTAGCTGAACGGTGCAAGCATCTTTGATTCCAGGGCTTTCTGAAGACGGATCTCGTAGGCGACGTTGTAGTCAAAGAGTTCAAAGACGTTAAAGCCGTCGGTACGTTCCGGCGTCGCCGTAAGGCCCAAGAGAAAAGCGGGTTGGAAGTGTTCCAAAGTGCGTAAGTAAGTTTCGGCGCCGGCGCGGTGGACTTCGTCGACGATGATGAAGTCAAACGCAGCAGGATCGAAATCTTGCAGGTTTTCTTCGCGCGACAATGATTGGATGCTGGCGAAAACGTACCTGCGGTCTTGCTGGCGTGTTGAACCGACGAGCTTTCCGAAGTCTTCCGCGGGAGCTTCCAGCACTTTTTGGAACTCCAGAATTGCTTTGTCGAGAATCTGCTCGCGGTGAACGATAAACAGCATTCTTTCGGGCTTCGCCTCGCGGACGCTCAATGCAGCGAGAATCGTCTTTCCCGTACCGGTCGCAGAGATCACTACAGCGCGCCGGGCATTTGATTCCCGGATTTGCTTAATCTTCTCGAGGGCTTCCGACTGCATAGCGTTAGGCCGAATGCGGCCGACGGGAATAACTTCGCCACTCTCGCCCAAGAGCTTGTTGCGCTGAGGAACCGGCTTCCATGACTCTTCGTAGCTTTCGATCCACTCGGCAGTCAGTGGTTTGGAACGTTCCTCTAGGCGCGCGACTGCGTCACGAACCTGTAGGGCAATGTCACCATCCGGCATGGCCGAGAAGCGCACATTCCATTCCGTGTTGCTGATCAGGGCATTCCGGGTGAGATTCGAGCTACCAATGATCGCTGTGGTGCCGTCGGCATGCTCGAAAACATAGCCTTTACTGTGGAAGGCATCGACTGAATCCTTAAGGACTCTGACCTCCACATTTCCCAGTTGAAGAAGCTCTTTGAAGACAGCAGGCTCATTGAACTGAAGATAGGTTGAGGTGATGATTCGGCCACGGCCCTCGAAGTTGAGCAGGTCCTGTTTCAAGAGGGCTAATGCGGAGGAGGTGATGAAGGCGATTGAAAAGTCGAAACTTTGCGCGCTCTTCAGCTCGTGCTTGATCGCGCGGAGCATGTCGTTGTTTTCGGTATTCGCAATCAGCGTTGGGTTAAAAACCTGATTGGATTGAATTTTCCGATCCAGATAACCGAAGGCTGTATCTAGGCCCACCTTCGAATCGAAAACCGACATGCTAGTCCCTTTAAATCGCGGCTATCTAGCTGAGTTTCTGAACGATCTTTTGGACGGCTGGGATGTCAGCCGGGGCCCACTCGAGATCGAGGAGATCGCTAACGCTAACCCACCGAATTTCCGCATGTTCCGTGATTTGGGGATCCTCGCCGTTAAGGGTGCAGAAGAACGTGCTGAGGATTACGGTGCCGAAGCCGTAGTTGTGCTCGGTCGTTTCGACATGGTCGCCCACGATCGCGTCGCACAGGAGCTCTTCTTTAAGCTCGCGTCGCAGAGCTTCGACAGGGGCTTCGCCTGGCTCAATCTTGCCACCGGGAAATTCCCACATCAGTGGAAGAGACATGGATTCGCTGCGCTGGGCTGCCAGAACTTTGCCATCGCGGACAAGAACAGCACCGACTACGTTGATCCTTTTCACTCATCTACCTCCAGCGCGTCGAAACTTTTTCGTAGCCTACCAGGCAATCTTCTTTTACGCCGGCTAGGCTTTTGAGCTTAACTATTCCAGCTAGGGTGGGGGCATGGTCAACGTGATCGCCAGCCCGCAGTCCACCTCCGACGATCTCCAGCCGCTGAAGTTGGAGGATCTGCCGGAGGATCTTGTCGCCGCAGTGCGCCGCGCCAAGTATGTGGAAGTGTTCACCGGGGCGGGCATGTCCGCCGATTCCGGTTTGGATACCTTTCGCGACGCGCAGACCGGCATCTGGTCGCATGTAGATCCCCAGGCGATGGCCACTTTGGATTCTTGGGCGAAGGATCCCGAGTCCATGCTTGCCTGGTATCTGTGGCGGGCGGTGCTATGCCGCCGCGCAGAGGCAAACGCGGGGCACCGGGCGATAGGTGAGTGGGCGGCACGAGGGGGCGTCACCGTACACGTAACAACCCAAAACATCGACGACCTGCACGAGCGTGGCGGCAGTAAGAACGTGGCGCACCTGCATGGCAGCCTGTTTCGCTATCGCTGCAGCATTTGTAGCAAGCCCGCGCGCATGCCCGAGCTGCCCGAGAAACAGGTGGAGCGCGCCACACCACCGACGTGCTCACTGTGCGGGAATCCGGTGCGGCCGGGAGTGGTGTGGTTCGGCGAGCCGCTGCCGCACCGGGAGTGGGAGGCAGCCGAGGAGGCAATGCGGGCGGCGGATCTGGTGGTGATCATTGGCACGTCGGGAGTGGTGTGGCCCGCCGCAGGCCTGCCCGCGATCGCGGCCCGGCGCGGTACGCCCATCGTGGAGATCTCACCTGCGCGCACCGACCTGACGGATATGTGCACGTGGTCGCTGCGCACGACCGCAGCGAACGGGGCGCCGCTGCTGGTGGAGGCGGCGGAGGGCGCCTAGAGCGGCGCTGAGTCAGCCCCGCTAGAGACCTACTACAGCCCCGCTAGTTCTGCGGATTCGGAGGAGCCGGCTGGCTATTCTTCGGCATCAGGCCGGCGTTCATCGGCGGGATCTTGTGGTTCGGGTCGAACATCTGCGCCTCGATCTCCGGAGCCAGCGTCTCCGCGAAGATGTTGTTGAAGTGGTGCGCATCGCGGTAGACCGCCATGTTGCCGATGATGGACGGGCACCAATCCTCGCGGCAAATTGCGGCCGTCAGGTCCATGAGCGTCACGTCCATACCCTTGTACGCCTCGATGGAAGGATCCACAGGAAGCAGAGAATCCCAAACACTCTGGCCACACTCGGCGTTGATGGCCAGCACCTCATCGAAGTTCGGGCGGCCGGGGTTGGCCAGGCCGGGGAAGTCCTCGTCTTCTGCAACCTCGCCCTGCTTGCCTTCCATCATTTCGGCTACGCAGGCGCGCATGTCGCGGGGTGCGCCCTCGGGGGTGGTCTGCCACGGGTTATCACGCATCAGCCAGCTGTGGATGCCCTGGTCCGTGAAGCTCTGCACCAGGTCCTTGTACTCCTGCGGCACCTGCTCCGGGCCAGCGCCGCCGATCGAAGACGGGCGCGTACCCGTCATGAAGATGCCCTCTGTTGGTGGGTTCTCCTTGATGTAGTCCACGACCTTCTCCGACCAGCTAATACAGGTGGGGTACTCGTCGCCATTGACGCGCGTGATCTTGGCGTTTACCGGGCAGCCCATCTTCAGCAGCGGGATCATCTTCACGTGCCGGTTGCGGCCCACGATGTCCAGCGCCGGAATGTAGTGCTCGGAGTGCGAGCCGCCGATCACATAAATCGTCTTGTCGGAGTTGATGTCGCCATATGCGCATTCCTCGTCGGAACGGTTGAAGTTCTTCGTCAGAATCAACGCATCGCTATCGAAGCCAATCTGGCAACCATCCGGTTGCGTCTGCGGCAGCAGTGCGTGGAAGTCCTCCAGCGGTGGCACGATCGGCATATTCTCTGGCACGGGGGCGTTCACCAGGAAGCTTGCCGCGCCGGGGTAGATCGACCTATCTGCGGCCAGGTCCCACAGCTGTTCGCTGTTCACATCCTCGCGGTGTTGCAAATATTGTGGTGACGCCACCACGGCTCCAGCGAGCACCAGAATCAGCACGGCATAGACGGCCTTCGGCCAAGCGGACAGGGACTTTGCCCAGTACTTCGGGCTGAGCAGTACCCAGTTACGCTCGGGCTTCTTCCCCTGGCGCAGGGGGCGTTCGATCAGCTTGTTAGAGAGCCAGGCCAGCACTACGCTGCCCGCGATCACGCCCGCGCCGAGGGCGGGGCTGACCTTCGGGACGTTGAAGTAGTAGACGCAGAGCACCAGAATCGGCCAGTGCCAGACGTATAGGGCGTAGCTGATGCGGCCCAGGAACTGGAAGGGGCGCGTCAACAGTAGGCGAGTTACGCCGACTGGTTCGCCGGAGTGGCCGGAAAGAACCACCAGCAGTGCACCTACCAGCGGGATGAGCGTCCACGGTCCGGGGAACTGGTCCGCGCCGTCCAGGAAGAGGCCGGTGCTGATGATCATGCCGAGGCCGAGGATGCCCATCACGGTGCGGGTCCATCGACCCAACGGACGCAGCACGGGGTTGCCGTTCGCGTCGCGGCGCAGCAGCAGCATGCCCAACAGGCCACCCAGGCCGATCTCCCAGAAACGACTCAGCGTGGAGTAGTAATTAACGGTCTGGTCTTCAAAGTGGAAGTACGTGGCGTAGGCGAAAGAGAGCACCGTCGCGGCGGTCAGCACAACCAGCAGGGCCTGACGCGCGTACTTCCGGAAGACCAGGGCAAGTACGGTAACGACCAGCAGAGACCCTGCGTAGATCTGCAGCTGCGCAGACATGGACCACAGGTGCTGGAATGGGCTGACAGTTGTACGTACAGAGGTGTACTCGCGGCCGGAGTACGCGAGCTGCCAGTTGATGTAGTAGCCCAGGGAAGCTACTGCGTCCTTTGCCATCTGGACATGCACCAGGCGGTTCATTAGAAGTAGCGAAGCCGCCAATACGCTAGCGACCACCACTGCGAGTAGTGGGAATAGTCGCCGGATGATGCGAATCAGCGACTGAATGAAGGTGAGCCCCTTCGGGTTCTGCGCGTTGCGCAGCTGGCTGCCGAAGAAGAAGATGCCGCCGAGTAGCAAGAACACGTCCACGCCGGAACTAACCTTGCCGACGAAAACGTGGAAGATCACGACCAGGCCGATGGCTAGGCCGCGGAGCCCTTCGATGTCATAGCGCATCAGGCTAGGCGATGCGCCGGACTTACCGGAGGAACCCTTGTTTGTAGTGCTTGGCCCCGCCGGTTGCTTAACTTTTGTGGCGTCCGACTGCTCTGCCTTTTTGGCTGCGCTGTCGTCCGCCGAAGAATTTCCCTGTGCCATAACTCGGATAAGTCTATTGACCAGCGGGAAAAATATCGAAACGACTCACCCGAGAAGGTCTAAAGCTGCGACGGCGGTCACTCTAGGGGCCGGGAGAGGCTACTCGAAGTACACGTCCTCCAAAGACAGCGCCTCTGCAGCACTGGCCTGGTTGCGGGCGGTATCTACATAGCGCGCCGCGTGGGCAATGAAGCCCTGCCGCTCTTCCTCCGTCAGCTCCCGACGCACCTTCGCGGGCAGGCCTGCGGCCAAGAACCCCGCCGGAATCTGTTGCCCTTCCAGCACTACTGCGCCCGCGGCGACGAGGCTGCCGCCTCCGATAGTGGAACCCGATAGCAGTGCGGATTGCATGCCAATCAGGGTGCCCGCCCCCACGTGCGAAGAGTGGATCAATGCCTGGTGACCGATTGTCACGTCGTCCTCCAGCACGCATTCCTGCCCGCGTTCCACGTGCATCACGGAGTTATCCTGCACGTTCGTCCGCTTGCCGATACGGATCGCGCCTACGTCGCCACGGAGTACGCACCCGTAAAACACGGAGGAATCCGCCCCGATTTCCACATCCCCGATGATCGTCACGCCAGGGGAGATCATCGCGCTGCGGTGGATCCTCGGCACTTTGCCCTGATATGGAAGGATAATCGGTGCTGCATTCATGTTCCCCAGACTAACTATTTTTGGACGCCCACGCTTTGCTTTGCCGCGAATGCCCAACCCATCCCTGCAGGATCGGTAGCGTTGAATCCATGAGCGAGAACGCTACCAGCGAAAAATCAATAAAGATCCTCGTCGTCCACCACAGCCCGACCGAGAAGGCGCAGAAACTTGCCGACACGGTACTCGCGGCAGCACGCGCCGCCGCGGAGGAGGTGAATGCGGAGCTGGGCGAAGCCGCAGGCGGGGAGCCAGGCGAGGGCGCAGGCCTGCCCGCCGTTCAGGTGCTGGAACGCCAGGCCCTGGACCCGGACGTGGAGGAGCTCCGCGGGGCAGATGCCGTCATCTTGGGAACCACCGCTAACTTCGGCTACATCTCCGGAGCCTTGAAGCACTACTTCGACACGGTCTACGTACCCGTCCTCGAAGAAAAGAAAGCCACCCCGACCAGCTGGTGGATCCGGGGTGGTTACGATACGACAGGCGCGGAAAAGGCCATGCGTTCCATCCTTACGGGGCTGGAATGGGAAACGGTGGCCGAACCTGTCGAGTTCACGGGAGATATCGAGCCCCACCTGGCGGAGCTAGAGGCGATGGCTCAGGCTGTGGTGGGCCAGGCTGTGGCGTCAATATTCTAAAGAGCTCCAAGAACAGAGCTCGTTACCGCAGGTCGGACAGGACGCACGCAGCGCCAGCCGTGGCGGTGGTGACGGTCAGAACGGCAGGCCAGGCGCCGATCCTCTTGGCCAGTGGGTGGGATAGACCAAACGCGGCGATGTATCCGGCGGTCAGGCCTGCGGCAACTCCCGCGCCAGCCTTGGCGTTCCAAGAACGGGCGGCGTAGCCACCTGCGGCAGCTAGAATCACGCCGCCGAGCGGGCGAATACCGGTCTCGCGGGCGGTCAGCCAGCCGCCGACTAGGCCAGTGATGACGACGGATGCGGTGTTGACATCCTTGGCGGGCTTCAGGGAAGTGGTGGGCTTGAGTTTGTTGAGCTGATTCTTCTTCGACATACCGTCAACTCTACGCCGGTGAAGGGGAGTAGTTTCGCAATTGAATTAGAGGTAGGACTAGTGTGGCAACCAGACCTAACCTTTCTGCGGACTCGAGACCTTTAGACCCAAGACCATTAGGAGGCATGTGTTCCATGGTTGAACGCATCGATACCCGGTTAACCAGACTGTGGGGAATCGATAAGCCCATCATCGGCGCGCCGATGGCGGGACGTTCCGACGGCAACCTAGCGGCCGCCGTCAGCCGCGCTGGTGGATTGGGAATGTTTGGCGCAGGCGCTGGGACCAAACCCGAATGGATCCTGGAGAACGCACGTATTGCCGCAGAGGCCGGCCCCTATGGAATCGGCCTTATGGTGTGGGCGCTGGAAGATAACCCGGCTCAGTTCGAAGCCGTGCTGGAGGCTAAGCCGACGGTGGTGAGCTTGGGCTTCGGTGACCCTAAGCCGTACGTGGACCGCGCCCACCAGGCTGGAATCTCCGTCGTCGCCCCAATCAACACCATGGCGCAGTTGCGCCAGGCGCTGGCTGCAGGCGTGGACGCTGTATGCGTACAAGGAACGGACGCAGGTGGGCATACCGGGCGCATCGGTACCCTGCCTTTGCTGCAAATCGTTATGGAATACATGCAGGTCAACGCGCCCGGCGTACCGATCGCTGCGGCAGGCGGCATCGCCACCGGTAGGGGCGTGGCCTCTGTATTGGTAGCAGGCGCCGACGCAGCGTGGGTTGGCACCGCACTGCTGGCCTCCCCGGAAGCCCTCGGGGCACCGGAACTGCGACAGGCCGCAATCAAGGCCACGGCCAGCCGCACTGTCCTGACCGATATTTACGACCGCGCGGAAAAGCAGAAGTGGGATACCGAACAGTGGCCCACCCGCACCGTTCGCAATGCATTCGTGGATGTGTACCGCCCGCTGTCCGAAGCGGGGGAGGTTACCGACGAGGAACTGATCGCAGCTCGCGCTGAGGGTGGGGACTTTGCAGACGAGTTGAAGCTGCACGCGGGGCAGGGCGTGGAGTTGCTGCGGGCAGAGGTGCCCGCAGGCGAGGTCGTGCAAGGTATGTACGACGAAGCTCTGCGCTGCCTCGGGCGTTTCGCCTGAGCCCTAGTTCCGGAGCACTCCCTCAAAGGGCTAAAGAGATTCTGGGACTCGCACTTGAGGACTAGCTTGGGGTCTAGCTTAAGGCCCCGTTTAAGGGGCGAGCTCAAGCGCTAAGGAGAGAATCAATGGACATCGACCGGGTGTACAACTGGCGCGATCGAAAGCGCCAGGGCCTGTACTTAGTGGACAGGTTGTGGCCGAGGGGCGTCAAGAAAGAAAGCCTGGGTTTGGCCGGTTGGCTGAAAGAACTAACGCCGAGCAGCGATCTACGCCGAGAATTCCACAATGGCTTGGACTTTTCTGCCTTCCGCGAGCAGTACGTAGCAGAGCTGGAGGAACGAAAAGCTGCAGGGGAATTGGACGATGCGCTGACTGAATTGCGCGACTACCGGGAATGGGCGGCCGAAGAAGACGCTCCGGAGCTTTTGTTGCTTTATGCCGCGAAAGAAAAAGAGCACAACCATGCGGTTGTGCTCCGAGATTGGCTAGCGGCCCAGCTGGAGGGCTAAGGCGCCGGCTGGTTAGCTAATCCAACTAGAGGCGCTGGCGCGACAGGAAGTTCCAGACCTCCTGGGAGGCATCCGGAACGCGGTTCCAGGTGTGGTTCTGCGGATTCAGGATCAGCTGTAGCTCCTTGCGGGCGCAGGGGAATACGTGGCGCTCGCCGCCAGGAATGCGGGTGACTCGCGGCGCGTTAGCGCAGCCGTTACGCTTCGCGTAGCTGCCCACCAGGTCACGAACGGCCAGGTAGTGGGCGCCGTTGTGACGGTAGCCGCCGTTGATCTTCATCATCGTGTCGCCACGACCGTGCATGATCAGGAACGGGATCGCGCGGTTCTTGCAGCCCATGTTTACTGGGTCGTAGTAGGCGCCGCCGACAGCAGCAGCTGCGGCGAAGACGTGCGGTAGGTGGCAAGCTACGACGGCGGTCATACCGCCACCGTTGGAGTGGCCGGTGGCGTAAATGCGACCACGGTCAATGTTGTAGGTGCGGTCGATCTCATCGATGATCTGCAGGATGAACTTCAGGTCCGTACCGCCCTTCACAACTGCGTAAGGGGCACCTTCCCAGCCGTGGTTGATGGACTCCGGGAAGATCTTGATGGCCTGCTGGCGAGCGCCAGTCTCGTACAGGCGGGAGTAACGGCGGAAGTTTTCCGGGGTATCACGCCAGCCGTCGAAGCCGAAGATCACCGGAGTGGGGCGTGCTGGGTTGTAGTGCGTTGGCATCTCCAGGATGTAGCGGCGGTTGTAGCCAGCGGAACGGGTGTACACGTTGGTCTGGTGGCCGTTGCCGACGCGCGGGGCGGGCTTGGCGGTGTTGACGCGCTGCGGGCCAGCCGGCTGACCCGCAGCCGGGGGCTGGAGCATGCGCTGCAGGTCAGCCGAACCGGCTGGCAGCGGTGGTAGCTCGGGCAGCTGCGGCATGGGAGGAAGCTGGGGCAGTGGCGGCAGCTGAGGGATGGAGCCCTGCGGGGCTGCATCTGCCTTAGGTGCGTTGTATGCGGCCACGCCTGCGGCGCCGAACGCAGTGGCCAGCACCAATGACAGAGTTACAGCAATGCGCTGAAAGGAAGACAAGAAGGAGCTAAGAGATCGATTCACGAATGTGACTATACATTTATGTGAAGAAGCTGCCAATTGGATTGGAACAAGCTGGTTAGTTGTATGGCGAGACTGTAGAAATCCCAGCTTGTGGTCGGTAGGGTGGGGAACATGATTACTGAAACTTTTGCAGCAAACACTTTCCTGCTCGCCGAAGGCTCTGCAGTGCCGCCGCTGGGCATGTTTGGTTGGATCATTATCGGTGGCCTGGCTGGCTGGATTGGCTCCAAGATCATGGGCACCGATGAGCAGATGGGTCTGTTTCTGAACATCGTCGTCGGCATTATCGGCGGCTTCCTGGGCGGCTGGGTGCTCGGCCTGCTGGGAGTCGGTAGTGGCGGCAAGTTCTGGAGCTTCCTGACCTGCCTGCTGGGAGCCTGCATCCTGCTCTTCATCGTTGGCTTGGTTACCGGAAACCGGAAGAAGTAGGTAACCGCCAGTAGCAGCTTGCTGTTACTGGCTGGATCTGGAGCTTAATCCACTAGCAACATAGAAAGCGTGCTTCCCCCCAGGCGCGTACTTTCGTTTTCAAGGCCAAGGTCCAGCCACATTACGAGCAGCAGGATAACCAAAGCGCAGATGATAAAAATCAGCGCGCCGATAAAGAAATAAGACCGTAAGGGTCCACTCTTAGGCTCTTCCTGCAGAGGCACCTCAACCGTCGGTTGGGGGCCTTTTTTCTGTGGGGCCACAGCCGGAGCGCCAGTCTCGTCCACGAAGCCGCCACGCTGGACGGATACGGCCCGGAATGTGCCCGTGTCTCCTTGCTTGTCTTCCATCGGTCTTCTCCGGTTCGTATTTCTCGGTGGTTCGTGCTGTTTTAGCTGCATATTTAGGAAAGCGACATCGGCAGAATTTGGGTGGCGAAATCCTGCATGACTTCTGCAGAGCTGTGTGAAGCCCTACAAAAACTTAAAGAATAAGAGGAATGGAGAGTCGAAACTGTTGGGTTACCTTCAGCTTAGTCACGTGGATCCCCCGCTTTAAGGCTGACCCTATTCCAGGGGTATAACGCCAGTTAAGCCCCTTTTGTTCCACCCTCAAGCAGGGTTATACACAGTCGGAATTGATTGTGGATAACCCCGCTGTATGGATGGGGGTGGTCGCTTCGGTGCCCGGTGTCCGTCCAACCTTTTAGTTACGCTGTTGAATGTCTACCAGCGCTCGCGGGCGCACTCCAAATTCCGCACTTCAGATCCCCGTACGCCAGACTTCATGTCACATGTTTGTCGCCTGTGTCTGGCAGTAGTTGAAAGGAACCCGATGGAAGGCCAGCTTCTCACCACCAGCACCGGGCAGCTCGTCGATGAATCGGGGGTCGCGCGCCCGCCGTGGGCCTACCGCAGCGAGATTGAGCTGGACTACTACGACAACGAGTGGGGCCGTCCGGTCATTACCGAGCATGGGTTGCTGGAGCGCATCGCCCTCGAAGGTTTCCAATCCGGGCTGTCGTGGGCCACCATTCTGCGCAAGCGGCGGGACTTTCGCTCTGTCTTCTTTCTTTTTGACGCCCAGCGCATCGCCGAAATGAGCGAGCCCCAAAGGCGTGCCGCTTTGCAGGACGAACGCTTGATCCGGAATGCCCGCAAGCACGAGTCACTTTACGAAAACGCCAAGGCGACGCTGGAGCTGCGCCGAGCGGAGGAATTTCAGAAACTACCGGGGGATTCGCCCGCGCGCGAGGTTCTGGGCGGGGCGGCCAACCGGTTAGCACCGGGGCTGCCGGTGCTCGTATGGTCGTTCACCCCGGCGGAGCACTCCCGACCGACATCGCTGGATGGGGTGCCTTCGTCCTCGCCGGAATCGAGGGCACTGGCGAAAGAACTGAAGCGCCGGGGGTTCCAGTTTGTCGGTCCCACTACCTGCTATGCGTTGATGCAAGCCATCGGCATGGTCGATGACCGAGTGGTGGAGCCGCCCGCGGAAGCTAACCCTCTTGGGTAGCCTAATCCGGGTAGCCCAGTCCGGGTAAGCCTGTGCTTTAGAGTCCCTAGAGTCGCGCGGCTAGCTCCACGGCCTGGCGGATGGCACGCTTGGCGTCCAGCTCCGCGGCGACGTCTGCGCCACCGATGATGTGGACGTTAGAGGTGCTGTCCTGCTCGGCATCGTTCTTCTCGGCACCCTCCGGGCGCACGGACTCCTGGCCCGTGCACAGCACGACCGTGTCTACGTTGATAATGCGCTCCTCGCGGTTCTCCTTGGTCTCGCGCTCGATCTGCTTCAGCAGCTCCTGCTTTTCGGCGCGATCCAGTGTGCGGCCCTCGAAAGTGCCGGACTTGATCTGCTTGATCTTCTTCAGCGTTACCTGCGGGTCCTCCACAGGGACGGTGATGTGCAGACCATCGGAATCGATCTTCTCGTAAGTCACTCCCACGATCTGCTCGGTACCGCCCATGGCCACCGCCGCGCGGTGAACCCAGCCGGTCGTCTTGCCCAGCGTGCGGCCCATGCGGGTCGGCTTGCGCTGCAGCATCACCACGCGGCGCTGCGGACGCTCCGGCTGCGGGGAGGAGAGGTTGCCGTGCACATCCGAGTCCTCGACCACACCCCATTGGCTGTTCCAGGAGGTCAGGGACTGTGGTGCGCCCTGGCGGTCCTCCAGTAGAAACTCCGCGACGTCATAGCCGATGCCGCCGGCGCCGATGACGGCTACGTACTCGCCCGGCGCCTTCTTTCCGGAGATCAGTTCGGCGTAGGTGGCGACGGTCACGCCGTCGATCTTGCCTTCCAGCCCCTCAGTCACGCCCGGGAACTCTGGGATGCGGGGGCGCACGCCCGTGGCCACAACAACTTCCTCGAAGCCCTCGGCCTTAAGTTCCTCCGGGGTAACGGCCTTACCGGTGGAGATGTTCACCTTCAGGGCCTCTAGGCGGTTGACCACGGCGTATAGGGCTTGCACGAACTCCTCCTTGCCAGGCACGCGCATCGCCAGGTTGAACTGGCCGCCCAGGGTGTCAGCCGCCTCGAAGATGGTGACATCGTGGCCGCGCAGTGCTAGTGCCTCGGCGGCGAAGAGTCCGGCTACGCCACCGCCGATTACGCCGACCTTCTTGGTGCCTTGGGCAGGCAGCAATTCCAGCTCAGTCTCGTAGGCGGCGCGCGGGTTAACCAGGCAAGTCGCGCGCTTGTTCTCGAAGGTGTGGTCCAGACAGGCCTGGTTACAGGCGATGCAGTGGTTGATCTCGGTATTCAAGCCACGTGCCGCGCGGTTGACGAACTCCGGGTCGGCCAGCAGTGGGCGAGCCATGGAGACCAAATCCGCCTGCGGGGTCCCGGCGGGTTCGCCGTTGCCGCCGTCCCAGCTGCCGTCGAGGATGGCCTCGGCAACCTCCGGGGTGTTGATGCGGTTGGAGGCCACCACGGGGATGTTCACGTGCTCGCGCACCTTCTGGGTTGCCCAGGCGAAGGCGCCGCGGGGCACGGAGGTCACGATGGTCGGGATCTGCGCCTCGTGCCAGCCCACACCGGAGCTCAGCAGGTCAGCGCCGGCCTCCTCGATCTTCTTAGCCAGCTGCAGGATCTCCTCCTGGCTCTGGCCGCCCTCGACCAGCTCCAGCACGGAGATGCGGTAGTCGATCACGAAGTCCTCCGGTACCTTTGCGCGGATGGCCTTAATGATCTCCACGGGGAAGCGCTGGCGATTTTCCACGGAGCCTCCCCATTTGTCGGTGCGCTGGTTCGTGCGCTCCGCGAGGAACTGGTTAATCAGGTAGCCCTCGGAGCCCATCACCTGCACGCCGTCGTAGCCTGCGTCAGCGGCGAGGGCGGCGGAGGCGGCGTAGGCGTCAACAAGCTTTTCAACGTTCTCGGTCGCGATCTCGCGGGCGGGGAAGGGGCTAATCGGCGACTGCGAGGCGGAGGCGGACTCCGCCATCGGGTGGTAGCCATAGCGGCCGGCGTGTAGCAGCTGCAGCAGGATCTTCGCGCCACCGGCGTGCACTGCGTCGGTGATCTCGCGGTGAGCCTCGGCGATCTCCGGGGTGTTAAACGGAGTGCCGTAGGGGGTCAGGTTGCCTTCCAGGACCGGCGGGTAGCCGCCAGTGACCATCGCGGCCACGCCACCTTCGGCGCGGGCGGCATAAAAAGCCGCGAGCTTCGGCACGTCCTCGATGGAATCCTCCAGGCCGGTGTGCATAGAGCCCATGATCACGCGGTTGCGGAAGGTGGTCTTGCCGACCTGGATGGGGGAGAGGAGGGTCTTGTAGGCGGTGGCGGGATCTTCCACCGGGGTGGCGGTGAGAGTGGCTGCGCCCGGTGCCGTAGTCAGCGGCAGCAGGGTGCGCACGGAAGCGTCAGCGGAGGTAGAGGAGTTGTTGGAAGGCTGGTTCGTCATGGGCGCAATTATCCCTAACTGCGCAAAAACTTGTGGAGCTTTCGAAGAAACCAAGATCATTCAGGCTGCTGCGCGTTAAAGTATGTATCAAAATGTGAGTAATGCATGACGATTATTGCAGTTCAGCGTGACTTCGGTCACACACTAAGGAGAGTCTAGAAAGAGTAAGGCAAACCTAATTTTGTCTGCTCGCGCCGACAGGTGCACTCTAGATAACCCAAGACGAAATGGTGTGACCGGAACTACAGCTGTTTTCTGGCGGAGACTCAAGTCACCACCAGACCTGCAGTCCGATTGCAACTTTATTCGCATATGCAAATGCAGTACTTGTGACGAAAGTTAGGCCGTAAATCATGAAAAACTACCCTGCACGCCAGGGTCTTTACGACCCCCAGTTTGAGCATGATGCGTGTGGTGTCGCCTTTGTGGCTGACATGCACGGCCGCGCGACACGCGACATTGTGGACAAGGGTATTCAGGCCCTGGTGAACCTGGATCACCGCGGCGCAGCTGGAGCGGAAAAGAACACTGGCGACGGCGCCGGCATCCTCATCCAGGTCCCAGACCGCTTCTACCGGGAGGAGATGGCCGAGCAGGGCATCACCCTGCCGCCGGCCGGTCAGTACGCCACCGGTATCGCCTTCCTGCCGAACTCTCGCATGGCCGCACTCGATGCGGTGCGAGCCGTCGAGGCCATCGTGGAGGAAGAGGGCCTGAACCTCATCGGTTGGCGCGACGTGCCCGTTGACGACTCGACTCTGGGCGCTATCGCTCGTGACGCCGAGCCGCTGTTCCACCAGCTCTTTATCTCTGGTGTTGACGCCAACGGCTCCCCCCTCGAAGGCCTAGAGCTCGACCGTCGCGCCTTCTTCGTCCGCAAGCGTGCTGAGCGTGAACTCGGGACCAAGGGTGCTGGCGAGGGCTCCGGTGGAGACACCGTGTACTTCCCCTCCCTGTCTGCCCGCACGATCGTCTATAAGGGCATGCTGACCACCCCGCAGCTGCGGGAGTTCTACCTGGACTTGCAGGACGAGCGCATGGAGTCCGCGTTGGCCATTGTGCACTCGCGCTTCTCCACCAATACTTTCCCGTCCTGGCCTCTGGCGCACCCCTACCGCCTGGTTGCGCACAACGGTGAGATCAACACCGTCCGCGGTAACGAGAACTGGATGCGCGCCCGCGAATCCCAGCTGCGCTCCGAGGTGCTGGGCGACCTGGACCGCGTGCTGCCGATCTGTGATCCGGAGGGTTCGGATACCGGCCGCTTCGACGAGGCCCTGGAGCTGCTGCACCTGGCCGGCCGTAGCCTGCCGCACGCCGTGCTGATGATGGTTCCGCAGGCGTGGGAGCGCAACCCGCACATCGACCCGCAGGTCCGCGCGTTCTACGAGTACCACTCCAGCTTTATGGAGGCTTGGGACGGCCCGGCGGCTATCACCTTCACCGACGGCACCCTCATCGGTGCCACCCTGGACCGCAACGGCCTGCGCCCGGGTCGCATCTGGATCACCAAGGACGGCCTCGTAGTCATGGCTTCCGAGGCCGGCGTGCTGGACATCCCGGACAGCGAGATCGTCAAGCGTACCCGCGTGGAGCCGGGCAAGATGTTCCTGGTCGACATCTCTCGCGGCTGCGTGGTGGAGGACGAGGAGATCAAGCAGGCTCTGGCTGCCCAGCCCTACGAGCAGTGGGTAGAGGAGAACCTGGTCCGCGAATCCGACCTGCCGACTGCCGAGCCGATCGCCATGAACCACGAGCGCATCGTCCTGCGCCAGCGGGTCTTCGGCTACACCGAGGAAGACCTCGAGACTCTGCTGCGCCCCATGGCCGACAAGGGTGCCGAAGGAATCGGCTCGATGGGTACGGATACCCCGATCGCCGCCCTGTCCAACCGCCCGCGTCTGTTGTACGACTTCTTCGCCCAGCGCTTCGCACAGGTGACCAACCCGCCGCTGGATAGCTACCGCGAGAAGATGGTCACCAGCATGTTTACTCAGCTGGGTGCTCAGGCGGATGTGCTTAACCCTGGTCCGGACGCCGCCCACCGCATCCACTTGGACAGCCCGATTCTGGGTAACCAAACGCTGGCCAACCTGGCGAGTGCGGCGGAGAATGCCGAGGCTGCCGAATCTGGTGTGGATCTGAGCGCCTTCAAGGCCGTGCGCATTCCAGGCCTGTACTCCGTCGCCCACGGCGGCAAAGGCCTGCGCGAGGCCATCAACCGCATCCGTCGCCAGGTCACTGAAGCAATTGAGGATGGCGCTACCATTCTCATCCTCTCTGACCGCGAGTCCGACGAGCGCTACGCTCCGATCCCGTCGCTGCTGCTGACCAGCGCTGTGCACCACCACATGGTGCAGGAGAAGACGCGCACCCGCGCATCGCTGGTGATCGAGTCCGGCGGAGCCCGCGAGGTGCACCACCTGGCCATGCTGATCAACTTCGGCGCGGATGCCATCAACCCGTACATGGCCCTCGAGACCGTCAATGAGATGGCCAACGACGGACGAGTGGGCGTCACCGCAGAAGAGGCTGAGGAAAACTACATCAAGGCCGCGACCGCCGGCATCCAAAAGGTCATGTCCAAGATGGGCATTGCGACGGTGGCGAGCTACCGTGGCTCCCAGCTGGCCGACGTGGTGGGTCTGCACCAGAGCCTGCTCGACGAGTACTTCGTCGGTGCCTTCAGCCCGATCTCCGGCATCGGCCTGGACGAGATCGCCGAAGATGTTGCAAAGCGCCACCGCGCCGCATTCCTGCCCCGCCCTGAGGAGCAGGCGCACCGTGAGCTCGAGATCGGCGGCGAGTACAAGTGGCGCCGCGAGGGCGAATACCACCTGTTCAACCCCGAGACTGTTTTCAAGCTGCAGCACGCGACCCGTACCGGCCAGTACCGCATCTTCAAGGAGTACACCGAGAAGGTCGACAAGCAGTCCGAGCGTCTGGCTACGCTGCGTGGCCTGTTCAAGTTCAAGTCCAACCGCCCGTCGATCCCGATCGAGGAAGTCGAGCCGGTCAGCGAGATCGTGAAGCGCTTCGCCACTGGTGCGATGTCCTACGGCTCGATTTCCGCCGAGGCGCACGAGACTCTGGCGATCGCCATGAACCGCCTGAAGGGCATGTCCAACTCCGGTGAGGGTGGCGAGGATCCGGCTCGTTTCGAGCCGGAGCCGAATGGCGACTGGAAGCGTTCCGCCATCAAGCAGGTGGCCTCCGGCCGCTTCGGCGTGACCAGCCACTACCTGAACAACTGCACGGACATCCAGATCAAGATGGCTCAGGGCGCTAAGCCGGGCGAAGGCGGCCAGCTGCCGCCGCACAAGGTGTACCCCTGGATCGCTGAGGTGCGTGTGACCACCCCGGGCGTGGGCCTGATCTCCCCACCGCCGCACCACGACATCTACTCCATCGAGGACCTGGCGCAGCTGATCCACGACCTGAAGAACGCAAACCCGGATGCCCGCATCCACGTCAAGCTCGTCGCCGAGCAGGGCGTGGGCACGGTCGCCGCCGGTGTCTCCAAGGCACACGCGGACGTGGTGCTGATCTCCGGCCACGACGGCGGCACCGGCGCCTCCCCGCTGACCTCGCTGAAGCACGCGGGTGGCCCGTGGGAGCTCGGCCTGGCCGAGACCCAGCAGACTCTATTGATGAACGGTCTGCGCGACCGCATCACCGTGCAGTGTGACGGCCAGCTGAAGACCGGCCGCGACGTGATGGTTGCAGCCCTCTTGGGCGCCGAGGAGTTCGGCTTCGCCACCGCTCCGTTGGTGGTCTCCGGCTGCATCATGATGCGTGTCTGCCACCTGGATACCTGCCCGGTGGGCGTGGCTACCCAGAACCCGGAGCTGCGCAAGCGCTACACGGGCCAGGCAGAGCACGTGGTGAACTTCTTCAAGTTCATCGCCGAAGAGGTCCGCGAATACCTCGCAGAGCTGGGCTTCCGCACACTGGAAGAAGCCGTGGGCCACTCCGAGTGCCTGACCGGCGGCGAGATGGAAGTCGAGCACAAGACCGCAGGCAAGCTGGACCTGGCGCCTATCTTCGCCCAGCCGGACAGCCCCTTCATGCACCAGGATCTGCACTGCACCAAGGAGCAGGACCACTCGCTGGACAAGGCGCTGGACAACCAGATCCGTTTTGACGCGGAAGACACGATCCGCCGCGCCGCTGCGGGCGAGGACGTCTCGGTCGACCTCAGCTACCCGATCACCAACGTCAACCGCACCGTCGGCACCATGACGGGCTCGCTGATCTCCCGCGTGGCCGGCCGCGACGGCCTGCCGCAGGACACGGTGAACCTGCAGTTCACGGGCTCTGCCGGCAACTCCTTTGGTGCCTTTGCCACCCACGGCATGACGCTCACCCTTAATGGTGACGCCAACGACTACGTGGGCAAGGGCCTGTCTGGCGGCCGCATTATCATCCGCCCGACGGCAGAAGACGCAGCCGAGGACGTCACCAGCGATGTCATCGCCGGCAACGTGTTGGGCTTCGGTGGCGTACAGGGCGAAATGTTCATCCGCGGCACCGTGGGCGAACGCTTCTGCGTACGTAACTCGGGCCTGACCGCAGTGGTCGAAGGCGTGGGCAACCACGGCTGTGAGTACATGACGGGTGGTCGCGTTATCGTCCTGGGCAAGATCGGCAACAACTTCGCAGCCGGCATGTCCGGCGGCATTGCCTACCTAGTTGATGACGGTAGTGGCGTCACCGACCGAATCAACACCGAGCTCGTCGACATCGAAAAGATCACCGACGCCGAAGAACTGCGATGGGTTGAGGAGACGATCCAGACCCACCGCGACCTGACCGGATCTACCGTGGAAGTCAACGCTGCGGATCTGATCAAGGTCATGCCCCGCGACTACGCGCGCGTGCTCAAGACGATCGCACGAGCCGAAGCCGAAGGCTTGGACAACGACGGCATCGCCGCCGCAATCATGGAGGAAGTGAAGTAAATGGCTGATCCACGCGGATTTCTGAAGCACCGTCGCGAGTCGGCGGCACACCGACCCGTCCCGCTGCGCCTGCTGGATTGGAACGAGGTCTACGAAGACTTCTCCGACGACAAGGTGCAGACCCAGGCCAGCCGTTGCATGGACTGCGGCATCCCGTTCTGCCACGATGGCTGCCCGCTGGGCAACATCATCCCCGAGTGGAACGACCTGGTGCGCAAGGGCAACTGGCGCGAGGCCTACGACCGCCTGCACGCCACCAACAACTTCCCGGAGTTCACCGGCCGCCTGTGCCCCGCACCCTGCGAAGGCGCATGCGTGCTGGGCATCGGCGACGACCCGGTGAACATCAAGACCGTCGAGTACACCATCGTCGAGCACGCCTGGAAGGAAGGCTGGGTCAAGCCGATCAAGCCGAGCTTCCAGACCGGCCAGCGCGTGGCCGTCGTCGGCTCCGGCCCGGCCGGCCTGGCAGCCGCACAACAGCTGACCCGCGCGGGCCACGACGTCACCGTCTTCGAGCGCGCAGACCGCATCGGTGGCCTGATGCGCTACGGCGTGCCCGAGTACAAGATGGAAAAGAAGTGGATCGACCGCCGTCTGGAGCAGATGGAGGCCGAGGGCACGAAGTTCGTCGTCAACACCTCGCCGACCGGTGAGCAGCTGAAGGAGTTCGACGGCGTGATCGTCGCCATCGGCTCCACCGTGGGCCGCGATCTGCCCGTCGTGGGCCGCGACCTGAAGGGTGTTTACCAGGCGATGGAGTACCTGCCGGAGGCCAACAAGGTCTGCGAGGGTGACCGCGAGGTATCCACCATCAACGCCAAGGGCAAGCGCGTGGTGATCATCGGCGGTGGCGATACCGGTACCGACTGCTTCGGCACCGCGCTGCGCCAGGGCGCCATCTCTGTGTCCCAGTTCGACATCACCCCGAAGCCGCCGAAGACCCGTGGTGCCTCCACCCCGTGGCCGACTTACCCGCGCATCTGGCGCGTGGCGTCCGCCCACGAGGAGGGCGAGTACCGCGTGACCGGCAACGAGTCCGCCGACGAGATCGCCGCCCTGGGCCTGGCCGAGCGCCAGCCGGGCGATGAGCTCGGCATCCGCCGTTACTCCATCAACACGGTGGAGATCACCGGCGACGGCGAGAAGGTCACTGGCCTGAAGGGCGCCGAGTGCCGCTTCGGCGAGAACGGCCTGGAGAACATCCCGGAGTCGGACTTCGAGATGGACGCCGACCTGGTGCTGCTGGCGATGGGCTTCGTCTCCGTGGAGGAGACTCCGGTGGTGCGGGACCTGGGCCTGAAGATTGGCGAGCGCGGCCGCCTGGAGCGCGACGACACCTTCCGCGCCCAGCCCACCAACGCTGAGTTCGCGGACATTCCGGTGTTCGTCGCTGGCGACGCGGGCCGTGGCCAGTCCCTGATCGTGTGGGGCATCTCGGAGGGTCGTTCCGCAGCAGCGGAGCTGGACCGCGAGCTGATGGGCGAGACCGCCCTGCCGCGCCCGATCAACCCGACTGACGTGGCGATGCAGGCTTGAGCCTAGCCGCTTACCTTGGGCTGCTCGGTGCCTGGGTGCTGGCCATTACGGTGCCAGGTCCGGACACCGTGCAGCTCATTCGTTTGGGTGCCCGTTCGCGCCGCTCGGCGGTGTTCGCCGCGCTGGGAATCTGCACGGGCAACGTGTTGTGGCCGGTGGTCACGATGCTCGGCCTGGCTGCGCTGATCGCGGCCTTCCCGTGGATCCTGACGGTGTTGTACCTGTTCGGTGGCTGTTTCTTGATCTATATGGGCCAAGGCGCGTTCCGCTCGGGATACGCGGATTGGCGCGCCCGTGCCGTCTTGCCCGCTGTTTCTCTTAGTGACGCCACCCGCGCCCCAACGGCTGCCGGTGGAGTACAGGCTACGGCGCGCGCACCGTTGGGAGACTTCGCTTCCTGGCGCCTGGGGCTTGCGACGAACCTTTCCAACCCCAAGGCGCTGCTGTTCTTCGGATCGGTGTTCGCACAGTTCATCCCGGTGGACGTTTCCTTGCTGGACCGGCTGCTGGTGCTCGTTTTGATGACCGTCGTGGGTGTGGCGTGGTTCTGCGGGTTCGCCCTGGCGGTGGCCGCGGGGGCGGAGAAGATCCAGCGCATCAATCCCTTCATCGAGATGGTGGCCGGGGTGCTATTCGTCGTGCTGGGCGCGTTCCTGGCCTTCGAGGGCGTGCAGATGCTGGTGGGTAGCTAAAGCCCGCTAGACTGAGGCTCATGGAGTTTCCAGAGGTCAGCATTCGCGATTCCGAAATCAAGCTGGGGCAATTCATCAAATTGGCGAACCTGGTGGAGACCGGCGGGGAGGCCAAAGAGGCCATCGCCGCCGGTGTTGTGCAGGTCAACGGTGCGGTGGATACCCGCCGGGGCAAGACGCTGCGCGGGGGCGACGAGGTGACCCTGGTGGATGCGGAAACCGGCGACGTGGTGGCAGGAGCCGTGGTGGCTGCTGCGAACGGCGCAGAAGACGCCGGCACGGAATCGGACGACGACCTCGGAGAGTTTTTCGACGAGTCCACCGCGGACGATGATTTCGACCCGGAGAAGTGGCGCAACGTCAGCCTGGAGGATGTCCGCGAGGATAACGCGATCTAGCGTTAGCCGATCGCCTGGCCGGCGGGGGCCGGGTTGGCGTCAACAAAAAAACAACAGTTAGCCCCCAACAAGAACACAAGAAAGAGCAATGGAGGAACCATGCCTGCAATGATCGCCCAGCCCGGAATGCCCGTATGGCTGGACCTGGCCAGCACCGACGCGGCCGGAGCGGAAAAATTCTACAGCGAGTTACTGGGCTGGGAGTTCGAGCAGGTCTCCGACGGCTACACCGTGGCGAAAAAGCAGGGCATGCCGGTGGCGGGCATCGCGCAGATCCCAGAGGGCAACCGGTCTGTGTGGGGAGTGCTGCTGTACACCCCGGACGTGCAGCAGGCGCACGACAAGGCCGTGCAGGCGGGGGCGAAGTCCGTGCTGGAGCCGCAGGGGCTCGGCGACCGTGGCGATATGGCCATCATCGTCGACCCGTCGGGGGCCACGATCGGTTTACGCAACCCCGCGGACGAGCATGCGTTGATCGCCGCGGGCGAGCCCGGAACCCCGGTGTGGTTCGAGCTGATGGTGGCCCAGAACTGGGATACGACACTGGAGTTCTACCACGAGCTGGCGGGCTGGGACATCAAGGCCATGGGGGATGGCGCTGGGGAGAGCGCAGGGGATGGCGCGGGGGCTGAGGAGTTCCGCTATGCCACCGGCGAGTTCGACGGTGCGGCCGTAGTTGGCCTGTGGGATACCTCCAAGCTGGAAGTGCCTGGAATGTGGACCGTTTACCTGGGCGTGGCGGATGTGGATGCCGCCATTGCTAGCACGCCGGAGCTGGGCGGAAAGGTGATTCGCCCGGCCTGGGAATCCGAGTTCGGCCGCATGGCCACCATCGAGGATCCGACGGGCGCTCTGGTGAACCTCTGCGAGATCGAGGAGTTCGTCCCCGACGAGGACGCACACGAGCCGGACCTGCTGGCCCCGGAGAACTTCCAGGCGTTTTAGCGCGCCGGGCTGGGCGGCTGGCTGGCTCCGGCGCGCTCGGCAAGTCCAGCGGGCGCCGCTACCAGATGCAGACGCGCTCGTCCTCGGCCAGCCACATGCCGTCGCCCTCGGAGACGTCGAAGGCCTCGTAGAACTCCGCGATGTTGCTGGAGACCACGTTGCAGCGGAACTCCGCCGGCGAGTGCGGGTCGATGGAGGCGTACTGCGCCGCCATCTGCGGGCGGATCGCGGTCTGCCAGATCCGCGCCCAGCGCAGGAACACGCGCTGCAGGACGGTGTACTCGGTTGTGTCCGGGTTGCCGTCGGCATCCAGCAGCCCCTCGACCGGGAGCTTCTCCGCTGTCTCGAAGGTCTGCCCCTGATCTGCCAGGTAGCGGCGGAGAGCCACGATGGCGATGCCCAATCCGCCGAGGTCACCGATGTTCTCGCCCAGGGTGAAGCTGCCGTTGACGGTGTGCTCGGTGATGCCGCGCTGGCGCAGACCCGTCGGCACCAGGCCGTCGTACTGGGCCACCAGCTTGTCGGTCAGCGCGGTGAATGCCTCGCGATCCTCCTCGGTCCACCAGGAGTTCAAGTTTCCGTCGCCGTCGTACTTCGACCCCTGATCGTCGAAGCCGTGGCCGATCTCGTGGCCAATCACCGCGCCGATGGCGCCGAAATTGCCGGCCATGTCCGCCGCCGGGTCGAAGAACGGCGGGCGCAGGATCGCCGCCGGGAATGTGATGTCGTTCTTTACCGGGTTGTAGAACGCATTCACCGTCTGCGGAGTGGTGAACCAGGTCTCGTTGTCGCTGGGTTTACCCAGCTTGGAAACCTCGTAGTTGTGATTGAAGCGGCTCGCCGCGCGCACATTCGCCAGCAGATCCGCGCCGGTGGAACCGAACTCCAGCCCGTCGAAGTCGCGCCACTTATCCGGATAGCCGATCTTCGCCTCGAACTTCTCCAGCTTCGCTAGCGCCTTCTCGCGGGTCGCGGGGGTCATCCAAGCTAGCTCGCTGATGCGCTCGCGGTAGGCGGCGATCAGGTAGTCCACCAGCTCCAGCATCTTCTGCTTGTGCTCCGGCGGGAAGTGCTCGGCGACGAACTTCTTGCCGACTTCCTCGCCCACGGCGCCCTCGACCAGTGCGACGCCGCGCTTCCACCGCGCCCGCTGCTCCGTGGCTCCGGACAGGGTGCGCCCGTAGAACTCCCAGTTCCGTAGGTTCACCTCCGTCGGCAGGTAGGCCGCGCTGCTCAAGATCACTCGCCAGTATGCCCATAGCTTCCACTCGTCCAGACCACTGACCTGTGGATTCTCGCCCGCACCGGCGGCCATTGCCGCGACGTGCTCCAGGTAGCTAGGCTGGCACACCACAATGGTGGCCCCGCCAGCACTCTGTGTATCCACGCCGGTGGCCGCCAGCCACTCACGGAAGGGGAAGCCCGTCGGCAGGTCCTCAACCTTCGTCGGGTTATAAGTCTTCTCCGCATCGCGGCTGGCTACGTTGTCCCAGTGTCCGCGCGCCAGCTCGGTCTCGAAAGCGAAGATCGCATCCGCCGCCGCAGTTGCGCCCGCATCTGCGTACTTTCCGGGTAGCTCTAGCTCGCTGACCAGACCCAACATGTCCTCTACGAACTCGCGGTAGGCCTCGCGGGTGGGCGCGTGCTGCTCCTCTCGGTAGTACGCCTCATCCGGCAGCCCCAGTCCGGTCTGCACCAGGTAGGCACGCTCGATGTCCTGGCTGGAATCCTTCTCGATCCAATATCCCGCAACACCACCGATGCCCTCCATATCGAGCCTGCCGAGCACCTTGGCCAGGTCGCTGACCGAGGTGGCGTCATTAATAAGCCCCAAGGGCTCCCGCAGGCCGGCCAGACCCGCGGCGGCGATGCCCTGCACGTCCATAAAAGAGGAGTACAGGGCGCCCACGCGGCCGTTCGGTTCGTCGGTGGCGGCGGCCTCTACGATCTCGCGAACCTCCTGCTCAGCTAGGTCGCGCAGCTGGTGGAAAGTGCCGTCGACGGGGCGGTCGCTGGGGATCTTGTGGGTCGCCAGCCAAGTGCCGTTGACGTGCCGGTACAGATCCTGCGCGGGCGAAGGTTGGGTGGCCTCGCCGGCTTGGTTCTGTGGCGCGGCCTCGGAGATGTCGTCCGGAATTTCTACAGTGTTGTTTTCTACCATGGCCACCACCTTAGACACCTTAAACACCATTGCGGACAGGATGTCCGGCACAGTGGTTAGGCTATGGCGTATGTTCCATCATTCCGCGCCACAGGGGCCACCAGCCCGCCCACAACAGCGTCCACCGGCCCCGGCCTCTCTGACCCCAGCCCCGTCGATGCCGCCCCCAAGGCCGGCCAAGCCTGCCCCGCCGACCACGTATCGCCCTGCGCCGACCAGTCCAAAGCAGCGCGGTGCCTACTCGGCCTATCTTTTAGGGATACTGTTGTTGCTGGTTGGAGGAGTTTTTGTTGTGGACGCCACCCTGGAGGACGAGCCTAAATCCCTGACCGTCGCGGAAGGGATGGAAGGCTCAATCCTCACCTATTCCGAATGGCCACTGCGGTTTGCGTCTCTGGAGGAGTGCCATGACTCGCCCGGCCTGGGGCGCCCCGGGGTGATGCAACTGGATTGTGATGGGGAGAGCTACGGCGTGACCGGCCTTTCGGGCGTGGACGTGAAGGGCGGCGAGGAACCCATCTCCCAGGCCGTGAACCGCGCTGTACGGGCGCTGGTTTTCCAGGACGGTGTGGAGCTGCAGTCGATTGACGTACAGAAAAGCATCTCGGGGGAAAGCCGAGAGCTATTGAAAAAGATGCAGGTCAAACAACTGCGTGTGACGGACATCTACAAGCTGGGTAAGAAGCAGTTCATGGCGGTTGCGTTTGTGCGGGACCCGGACGCGGGCTCACCAGAGGCCGGTGGGAAAGCAGGCGACGGCTCAAACGATGGTACCGGCGGAGAACCCAATGGCGGACTGGAGCACAGCCTCGAACCCGACGGCGCGGCCCCGATAGTGGTGGTGCAGATGCCGGTGAAGTCGGCGTCACTGGAAAAACAGTTAGAACAGATCGACGAGCTAGTGCGCGGCATCAGCCTGGATGACAACGCAGAAAGCGCAGGTGAGTCCAATGTTTAAGACGCGCAATTACCGCGTGTTCGAGGTGCCGCTCGAGTTTCACATGAAGCACCCGCCTCAGCAGCGGCCGAAACTGCGATTGTTCCGCGACGGCTGGCTGGCTGCTTATTGGCTGTTAGTAGTTCCGAGCCTCGTAATGTCCGTGTTCCTACTGATCGGCAACAACCCTTCGAAGGTGAGCCCTACGCTGGGGCTAGTGCTGCTGATCGGCGCACTACACCTGGCAGGGGTGCTGCTGTGCTTGTGGGCGCTGCCGATATATAGAGGAACGCCTAAGCGGTTGGTTGTGCTGGCAGTGCTGTGGGGTGGGGTGGCATCTGTGGTGTTGGCAGCGGTAGTAATTCAGCCGCCGGTGGTGAGCACTGTGGACAAGCTGGGCTGGCACGGGCTTACGGCCAGTTTCGGTGGCGCTTACCCGGAAGAGATCGCCAAGGGGCTGGGCATCTGGCTACTGCTGTGGATGGGGCGCGCATGGTGGAATCGTCCGTGGCATGGCATCATCGCCGGATTGCTGGTGGGGCTGGGGTTCGAAGTCTTCGAGAACATGATGTACGCGATGATGCTGGCAGTGATGGATCCGGTGTCTGACATGCAAGGTGCCTTGTCTACGTACCTTGTGCGCGTGATTGCCGGGCCTGCGAAGCACATGATGTTCAGTGCATTGGTCGGCTACGGGATTGGCCTGGCGATGTTCGTGGGTGCGAGGGCGGGGAAGCCGCGCAGTGTCGCTTGGCGCCTGGGTGCGGTCGTTTTGTGGGGCGGCCTTGGCTTTTTGACGCACTTTGCTTGGAATGTTCGCTGGCTAGATGTGTCGCCGGGCTTTCAGCTGCTGTGGATGGGCATTGTGTGGGTGGTGTTGGTGGCGCTCACGGTAGGGGCGATTGTGTGGACGAGTGTGGAGTTCCTGCGGTGGAAGAAGCGCGGTATTTGCCCAGCTGTGACGATATATCAACGAATGTGACGAATGTCACATGGGCTGCTGACCAGGGGTTTTGCCTGTAGTGCTTTCGTGGGGTGAATAATGTGTTCCGTGGGGTTTGCGTGAATAATGTGAAACCTGTGGTTTTTGGGTATGGTGTGATTCATGATTTCACTGCCATGGCGCCGCTCCACGCGCACGTCCGTACCGAAACGCCTCACCGCAACGGCACTCGCTGGCTCCGCTTTGACGGTTGCAGCGCTCGTCGCCACCGATGTCGTACCCGTCCCCTCGTGGGCGCTCAATGGCATCGACGTTGCCTCTCACCAGCACCCAGGTGGTGCCGCCATCGACTGGACTGCCGTGAAGCAGTCCGGCCAGTCCTTCGTCTTCGTCAAGGCGACCGAGGGCACGTCCTACACCAACCCGGCATTCACCACGGACTCCGCAAAGGCACAGCAGGCTGGCTTGGTTCCGGGCAGCTACCACTACGCTCGCCCGGGCGAGGGTAACCCGCGTGCCGAAGCTCGCCACTACGCCAGCGTCCTGGCCACTGGTGTGCAGCCTTCGCTGCCCCCGGTCCTGGACCTGGAGGAACACGGGGGCATGAACCCGACCCAGTTGCAAAACTGGGTCCGCGAGTGGATTGACGAGATTAAGGTTCAGACCGGCCGCGATCCGATCATCTACACCTACTACAGCTTCTGGATCCAGCGGATGGCCAACACCACTGAATTCTCCGAGTACCCGCTGTGGCTGGCCTACTACCGCGACACTCTGCCGGATAAGATTCCGGGTGGCTGGGATCACGTGACCTTCTGGCAGTACTCCGGCTCCGGCAACGTAAATGGCGTGCAGACGCAGGTGGATCTGAATAAGTACTACGGCGACGACGCTGCCTTGAACGCTCTAGCATCGGGCATGCCTGCGAATACTGCCGCAGGTCAGGCTTCTCAGGCGATGGATCCGATCCGTCCTGCTGTCGAGGGCGAAGCTGAGGTTGCCAACAAGATCGAGCATGCCACCGGCGTGAATGTCCCGTTGGCTTCTGACTTCATGATGCAGTTGCTGGGTGTCATCGGTGGCCGCGTGTCCCCGGATGTGTTGCTGACCCAGGGTAAGCAGCAGCTGCAGGGTATGGACCCGGCGCAAGTTGCCGGTTCGGTCGGCGGTCCGGACCAGGGCGCTCAGGCTTCCGGCTCCGTTAAGACCGCTCAGGAGGTTCTGACCGCCTACACCGCACTGTCCGGTGCATTGAAGGAATTCAACGCTGGCGGAAACAAGCTGCCGGTTGAGGCCATCCTGAAGCTGGTTCAGGGCTACGCGGGCGCTGGCGGCCAGGGCGGTCAGGGTGGCACCGTGAGCATTGGCCAGGTTCTGAATCTGCTGCAGCAGTTCGGCGGTATCTCCAACTGGAGCGCCAAGCTGGAGAACGGCGAAGTCCAGCCCGATGCGAATGCCTTCGCTGAGCTGGCAGACGCCGCCAAGACTGCGAACCCGGATGCTTCCGCTCCGGCGGCTGCTGCCCAGGCTCCGGCTGCCCCGGTTCCGCCGGCAGCTCCGGCTCCCGCTGCTAACTAACTTAATCGTCAGTGCTTTGCGTCTGGCTAAGCACACGGAGCTCCCGAGCTAGTTGAACTGCGGAGCCAGCGAGCTCGCGGCTAAGGAAATAAAGCGTCGCCCTAACCGGGCGGCGCTTTTTGCATCGCATCCCCCGCTTCTGCAGTCCTTCGTTGCTTTCGTATCCCCGCCGCGGTGGGCTGGCACCGAGGCGGATGTCCCAAATCTTCCACTCTGTTTTTATAGCCATCTATTTCTGCAGGTCAGAGGTTCGTAGATTTTTGCTGCAAAGGCGCTACTCGTCGAAAGTGGAAGATTTCGGACATCGCTCCTCTAACACGAGGCATCCGTCACGGCACTGCAGCACTGCGGCATGGAGGCAACGCGGCATTGCTGCGTTCCGTGCCCCGTGCCCCGTGCCCCGTGCGCCGTGGCCTCGCCACGGCGCTGAGGCATCATGCCGCAGGGGAGTCCTCGGGCTGTGGAGGGCGCAGGGGTCCTAGGGTCATGCATTAGCGCCAGCGCATGATAAGCGCCCGCGCATGATAAGCGCGCGCATGAAAAGGCACCAAGGCATGGAAAAAGGGCGGGGTGGTGAAATCCACCCCGCCCACGTCCCGGAACTTTGTCTAAGGAACCTAGTCCGAGAACTTCATCGGCCCGTTGTACCAGAGCCCGGAGCGCTTATCCGTCTCCGTATCCAGCTTCACCGGCTTTGGCTTATCGCCGTTCGCATTCGGGAACGGGGTCAGCTTGTCCAGCACGCCCCAGTCTCGCTGCCAGTCATCCTGTAGGTAGGTCGGTATCTCTTCGGCCTGTGAGGTCATCTGCACCAGTCCGTAGGAGCCGCCGCCGGAGTAGTCCATCACCGGCGTGTGGTTGCTGCGCACGTCGTGGTCCGGCGAAATGCGGAACTCAGCTGCCTCTGCCACGCCGGCCCAGTGGTCGTACGGCTTCTGGCACGGGAACTGGAACGCAATCGTCCAGTCCAGCAGCGTCGGAGCCTCAGAGCCCACGTAGTCGTTGAGCGACTCCATCTCCGGTACGCGTGGTGGCGTAATGGCAATCCACTGTGCGGGCGTCAGGTTCGGGTCGTTCGCCACAATACGAACCGAGTCCGCATCCTCCGGTACCTGATCCATAGGGATTCGCAGGTTACGCCACTCAGGTGCATAGCCCGGATCCAGCGGGATCTGCTCGCCGAGCACCTCAAAGTCCTCGGCCTTCTTGGAGCCACCGGACTTGCCGAACTGAACCTTGATCTCCTGGCCATACTTAAAGATGCCGTCCATGTCGAAGTGCCCGACCTGTCCGGCCACGCTGAACACAAGCAGCGGCAGGCCCTCGCGGTCCTCCGGCAGGCTGTACCAGCTAGTCGTGGTATTCGCGGGCGTCTGCAGCCCCTCGGTGTACGAGCCCACCACCGGCACCTTGTTCGCGTCGATTCCGAACGGCAGCACGGCATAAGACCCGTTCACGCCCTTGGTTGCCTTCAAGCCACCAGTGGTGCCGGATGCGTCGTTGCCGTCGACGTTGCTCTTCTTGTTGTCGGACTCGTTCGTTGTCCTATCTTGTGACGCCGCATTCTGCGTGTCATCACTGTCAGAGGAAGCGTTCGAATCATTGGAGCTGGAATTCTCGCTGCGGAACTGCTCGGTGGAGCCCACGGTTGCCTGGGAGTCGCTGGACGACTTGGAGTCAATTTTCGCGGGGATGTTGTTTGGCTCGAAGCCGCGCCCTCCGCCGCTGGTTAGGGACTCCTTCAGGGAGCTTCCGTCAGCGGGTTTGAGGAAGGAGTCGTTGGTGTTGGTCTCCACCAGGACGTCTGCGGCCTGGTTACAGGTCTGGCCAGTAAGGGCCATTACGTTGCCCTTGCCCACGGAGTAGGCGGGCCACTGGCTGACCATGCCCTTTGTAAGAGATGCCAGCGTGAAAACGACCGTAAAGGCCGTCAGTACGGCGATCGGCGCGGCCGTCAAGCCACGGAAGCGGTGAAGCTTTTTGTTCTCGGCCAGCTGCAGATCGGCCACTTCCGACTTGGTGGTGGCACGGGCGCGTTTGGCGTCAGCAAGAAAACCAACGATCGCTCCCCAGACAAGGACCACAACAGATACACCGAGCATCACGCTGCTAGCGGTGGTACCGGAAATCTGCACCGGCTTGTCCCACCATGGCACGCCGTACGAGGACAGGTACCACCAACCATTCGGGCCGGCGAGGGTGAAGGCGAACAGCATCAGGGTAGAGCCCAGGAACAGCAGCTGGTTTCGCCTGGTCTGCAGTGCGAAGCGCGAAGCGGCGACGGCAGCCAGGGCCGTCAGCGCCGCGCCGATGCCCGCGAACACGCCGAAGTGGTGGGTCCACTTGGTGGGCGTGAACGTCATGAAGAAGAGCGTGCCGAGAATGATCAGCAACAGGCGGGTGGATGGTGCCTTCGCCACACCGGAAATGCGTCCATTGCGCAAAATGGCAGCCACGACGATGCCGAGGCAGAAGAACAGCATCACCATGGTGAAGCGGCGCGGGAAGCTGCCGTCGACGGTCTGCTCCATGAGCGCCTCGTAGCGGCGGAACTCTTCGAACCACTGCAGTGACGGGCCGATCTCACCACGCAGTTTGATAGCTTCCGTGACTGTGCGCAGTGTCTGGTCTGCGAATACGGCCGTCAGGATCGCGGTGCCGGCGGCCAGGAATGGCGCGATCTGCGCCAAGATGGCGGCGATGACCGTCTTCTTCGGTGCGCCCTTCGGTGCGCCCAGCAGAGGCAGGCGGCGAGTGAGAATGCGGATCAGTGCACCCAGGGAGGCGAGCAGAGCGGAGACGGCCATAAGGCCGGTCGGGCCGGCGCCCAGCGCCAGGGTGGCGATGATCGTGCCGATTGCGGCGGGAAGTAAGCGGTGGGTGGCGATGGCCCGTTCGAAGGAGACCCAGGCCATCAGAGAGAGTACGGCGATGATTGGTTCTGGGCGAGTGCCGTTGTTGAAAGTCATCCAGAACAGCAGGAATGTGGCCGCCATGGTCCAGTGGGCAACCTGGCGCTGGTTGATCTTTGCACCCAGGCGGGGCATGACCTCACGGGAAAGGATCAGCCACGTGACGATGCCCGCGATCAGAGAGGGGAGTCGCATCCAGATGGATGCGGAGGTGACGTGAGCCATCAGTGCCAGCAAGTCGTAGAACGGCGAGCCGAAGGGGGATTCCGGTACGCCGAACCATCGGTAATAGTTGGCCATGTAACCGGACTCGTGGGAGGCCTTAGCCATGGTCAGCAGGTAGCCGTCATCCGACGTGTTGGCGCCGACGAAGTACCAGGCCAGAAGAACAAAGCCGACCACGCCGTCGAGCGGACGAGGCTTCCACCAGTTGCGGTGGAATAGACGGCGGGATGTGGTCCGCTTGTCGAGGATGTCGATGCGGTATAGGCAGAACAGTGCGATTGCAGTGGAGATAATGCCTACGAAGACGGCCAGATATTTGATGGCCGACGGGGAGGAGGTGAAGCGCGAATCGACGGTGACGTGTGCCTGAAAGCCTGCGTCGATCGTGCTGTTGGAATTCTTCTCCGTGTTTTTGATGTCCGTGTAGATGCCGGTCAGGGCGGGGCGGACGTCGTCCTTGATAGTGGAATCCAGTACGTAGTCCAGGTGCTTGTCTGCGTCCGGGACCCAGGCGTGGGTGGATTCGTAGTTAGAGGTGATGCGCAGTTTCGCGTCGTCTGGCAGTTTCTGCAGAGCGTCCTTATTAATGGACAGCGGAACGACGTTGCGCACGACGACGTCGAGGCTGTCGTCGGTGGAACGGACGAACAAACCGCGAAGAGTGGCCTCTGTAGATTCTGGCGGAAGGGTGGACAGAATGTTCGTCGCACCGCTTTCCAAGCTACGAACTTCCCGGATAGGGACCGTGATGTCTACGTCTTGGGGAACGTAGGAAATCAGGGGCGCCTGGACGGATGTGAGGTCATCGTCCTGTGGCCAGTTGAAAGAGGACTGTACCTGGTTTACAGGCAGGAAAGGCAAAGAAACGAACATCACCATGCCGATGAGGCCGGAGATGATGGACGCTAACTTTAGTTTCCCTGTTGGCTGCTGAACTTTAGACACAACAGGTAATTGTAGGCCACGGTCGGGCTAACGCAGAACTCAAATTACCTATTCGCCGGGATTTCAGTTAATTCCTGTTGCTTAGAGAGGCTTTTGTGACGCTGCCTACAGTGTCCATCAGCGCTGCCGCACAGTGTCCATCAGCGCTGCCGCACGGCGATTACAAACGGCCCGACCTGGTGCAGATTCCACCCCTCGGAGAACGCGGAGGCATCGAATTGGATCGGGCGGAACCGTACGTTCGGTTGGCTGGGGTACAGGTCATCTGCCACCAGATAAGTAAAAGCGTTGTCGCCGTCCTTCTTGCTATCGGTAGGGTTCAACTGCCCGCGCAGGAGAAGCGCGTCGGGTGCCTTCCATCCGTTTGCCTTCTCTGCGTTGTCCATTGCGGCCAGCAAATCCTTGGGATTCGTGATCTTGCTCCAGCCCTCGATCTCCTCGTTGCGGCGGGCGAAGTCACCCAACGGGTTGGCGTAGTGCGTGGTAAAGGCCTGGTAGGCGTGGTACGGGTAGTAGGCCATAAAGGTCTTCTCATCCGTGAGCAGTACCTTGCCAGAGCGGCCACCGAGTTCCTTGGAAAGCACTTCGTCTACTTGCGAGTAGTAGACGGCGGAATCGCCCGGAAGCTTGTCCGCGCGTTTTCCGTCGCCGTCAGTGTCGGTGTAGGCCGTGTCGATGTAGCTTTCGTGTACGAAGGGGATTTGCGTTGCATAGTGAATTCCGCAAACGGCAATCATAATGGCCATTACGCGGCTAACTAGTACGCCGCTTTCCGGCTTCCGGCCGGCCGCAACCGTAAATTGCGGAACGTGCACCAGCCGCCAATCCGTTATGGCGAGCACACCCGAAACGGCGAGGATAATGCTAATTGGTACAGCCACGCGGAAGCCCAGCAGGGTGGTACCGAAGACCGTCACTAGCAGTGACAGAATCACCCATGCGTAGCAGACAAAAAGGCCGAGAGTTAGGGTGCGGACGTCGCCGTCTTTGCGGCGGAATACCATCCAGATCAGTGCAATGACGGAGAGGATGCCGATGGCCGCGGACTCAAAGAACGGAGTGGGCACCTGTGTAGCAACTTCGGGCAGGTAGTGCTGCGCGGTACTGGTGGGGCCATGCGGTTTGGTGGCCAGGCTCCACAGGTACGGTGCCCAGCCGAGTAGGGCAATTGCAATGGACCCCACGCCGATTGTCACCAGCCGGATCAGCGGCTTGATGCCGCGTACCGCAATTGCAGTGACCACGGCAATTACCACCACTGTCAGTGCCGAGATGGCGGTATACAGCGTGTAGAGGTTGGCTGAAAGCCCCAGGTAGATTATGGATCCAAGAAGTGCGGCGCGCCCTCCGTGCAGTGCGCGTCCGGCGAGGATAAATGCCGGCGGCATACCCATTGCCACGATCGCCGCATAGGGCTCGTCGCCGCCGACCGTCAGGGTAACCGCAGCTGTCACCATTGCCAGTGCACTGGCGGTCGGCAAGGATCCGCTGATGCGCTGCCACACTGGTACCAGCATGCTGGCGGTCATGGCCATCGTGATGATTGCCCAGGGTTGCATCGCTACCCACCCAGCCAGGCCGAAGGTGCGGGCGAATAATCCGCCGCTGAAGAACCACAGGCCGGGGTAGAAAGATGGCTGATCGATGTAAGCCATGTCCTCCCAGCCCAGCTGGTCGGTCATGCGGGTGAGGAATTGCGTGCGAAATGCCTGGTCTACGCTGATTCCACCGAGGTAAAGCTGGGTTGCTGCTAGTGGAATTCCCAGCGCTGCCAGTACTAGCACGGCGGGGGCAAGGTGCATGACTAGCTGCAGCAGGACGGAGGCCCATCCGCGCAGAGCCGGCCGTTGCGCCCCCCGTGCGCCCGTGCCCCGCGTGCCCTTAGTTGGCCCGCTGAGCATCCACTTCGCGGGGTAGATCCACCAGTAGCAAGCCAGTCCAGTGAGCACCACCAAGACGGTTATGGCTGCAGTAGTTAGCCCGCGCAGTACGAAGCTATTGGTAAAGGCGGGGAAGTTCGTGTGCGACATCAGGTACCACCCCACGGTGGTCCCGGCGAATGTAAGTGCGCCGGTTACTACGAATCGCACGAGGGTTTGGCGTATGGACAGTGCGTCCTTAGTAAAAGGAACCGTCCGATCGGCCTGTGTGGCGGAACTTGAGCTCATTGCCTCATTCTTGCACACGCCTCGGACAACCCTTGCTGGCTGAAGCTGTGTGCGCGGGTTGTGTCCGTCACGTCCAGTTGTTTTATCGCAGCATGATTGCGCGAATTCCTGAGTGGAACCCGTCGCGCAGGCCTACGCGTTGGGTTTCGGAGAGCGTGTACTCGTGCAACGTTTCGCAGGCAAATTGCAGCAGCGGCCGGTCGATCTCCGGCGGCAGTCCGCCGCCCGACAGCAGGTGGGCATTGTCGCGTTGTTCCTCGTTTGCCACGTTGTCGTACCACCACACCGCGTATTGCTGACCGATATCGGAGGGGCTCTGTTCCCCTGCGGTCGCCCACACCTCGTTGGGTAGAGGCACGTAGCGGCTGCGCAGCTTGCGGTGGCGCGCCATCATGCCGGGGTTCGGGCGCGGCTTCGGCTTGGGTGCTTCTGTATCTGTTTCTTGTGTTTCTGCTGTCCTATTTGGTGACGCCGCCGTTTCCGGCCCGGCCGCCGCCTCAGCTGATGCGTTGACCTCGGCCGCTGCGGGTTGCGTGTTCTGTGCAGCCGCGGCCGCTCCAGTTGCAGGTTCCGTTGTAGTTTCCGTGGCAGATTGAGTTGCCGGAGTTGGGGTGGCCTGTTGGTTCACGCTCGGATGGGTGGCGCCCCGAGAGGTGGCTGCAGGACCGCTGCGCACAGGTTCCGGAATCTGCGGAGTGGACGGGGCCTTCGGCTTGGCAGCGTCGCTGGGAGCACAGTCCTCGCCGGTGTCATTCTCGCAAGCATCGGTGGGAGCATCGGTGGGAGCATCAGTGGGAGCGTTGGCGGAGGTGAGCACGCACGGGCTCGAGTCCGTGGGTTCTTCCGCGTCGCCCAACGGCTTGTCTTCGGGTTGTTCGGGTTGTTCGCCAGCCGGCAGAGGGCCTTCCAATACCTGCAAGCGCATGGTGTCGCGGAAGTCTTCGCGCGGATCCAGGATTGTGGTCGTATCGCAGGCGAAGCGCAGAGCGGAGGACATGGAATCCCAGCCGAAGCCATATAGGTGCACACGGATGCCTGCCGCGACGGCTTCTTCCACACCGGGCAGCATGTCGGCGTCACCAGAAACGAGCACGATGTCGGATACCTGGCGCTTCATCGCGGCGATAACGATGTCCGCGACCAGGCGTGTATCGACTGCTTTTTGGGTGCGGCGGTCGCCCCATTCGATCAGCTGGCCCGCTCGCAGTTGCACGCCCGGCTCGCTACGCAGCGAGCGCTGGTAGCGGTGAGGGCCGGAGTCGGGGATGCCGTCGTACCAAAACTGCCGGTGAACGGGCTGTTTTAGTTGGTCCTGGATCATTTGGCCGAGGACCGCCACAACCTCCGGAAGGTCGATCTCTAACTGGGCGCGGGCCCCGGTGTCCCAGGAGTTATAAAAGCTCGCTAACAGGTAAGACGTGTCGACATAGACCTGAGTTCGTTCCAACATTGTTCATTGCTCTTTTCGTTTCGTTCGTAACTAGTTCTTGCGTGTTCTTTCCCTCTAGCATGCCTGAAAACTTTGTTGTATGGTTAGTTACACAAGTAACCAACCAACTAACTAAGTGTGTTGAGAATGCATTGAGGCGCAGAGCGCACTAGGAACTTGTTAAACAGCCCACGGAAGGAGGTGTCCCATGAATGAATCGTCTACTCCGCTTTTTCAGCAGGTCGCGGACCTCATCGCGGACGCGATCGTGGATGGGTCGCTTCCTGAGGGCGAACGCGCACCATCGACAAATGAACTCGCAGAATTTCACAGCATCAACCCCGCAACTGCCAGAAAGGGGCTGGCGCTACTCGTTGATCAGGGCGTGTTGGCCAAGAAACGAGGCGTGGGAATGTTCGTTGAACACGGCGCCCGCGAGCGAATCCTGGCCCTACGTAAGGAAGCTTTCGCCGCCAGCTACTTGGTTCCTCTCGTCGACGAAGCCGCCAAGTTGGGCATGAATCGCACACAGTTAAAAACCCTCATGGACAAAGTCGCAGAAAGCCGAGGACTTTACGAATGAACTCCACCCAATCTCCCGGCGCTGGCTCCGACGTCGCTCCCGATATCGAGTTGCGTGACGTCAGGCGCAAGCTCGGCTCCACTCACGCCCTTGATGGCGCGACGGCGCACCTGCCCGGTGGTCGCGTCTATGGCCTAATCGGCCGAAACGGCGCAGGTAAGACCACTTTATTGCGCACAATTGCCGGGCAACTCCGCGCTAAGGGCGAAGTTCTTATTGGCGGCCAGCCGGTCTACGACAACACGCAAGTGCTGAACAGCCTGATCCTTTCTGGTCCCGACGTGCCGTGGCCTTCGGATATCAAGGTCAAACAATTGCTCAGTGTGGTTGCCGCCCGCTGGGAGACCTGGGATCAGCGCTATGCGGACCAGCTCTGCGAAGACTTCGAGGTCGATACGCGCAAACCCCTGTCTAAGCTCTCACGCGGACAAAAGTCCCTGGTCTCGATCGTTATTGGTCTGGCTGCGCAGTGTCCCATCACCCTCCTCGACGAGCCCTACCTTGGCCTTGACGTGCAGAACCGCGAGCTGTTCTACAAGCATCTCTTGCAGGACGTGGAGCGCAATCCCCGCACCTTCATCCTTTCGACTCACCACGTCGAAGACGCCGCCCGCATCCTCGATTCCGTCATCCTCCTCGATAAGGGGCGGATCACGGGAGTCGGAACGCTCGACTCCATCACCGAGCGCATCGCGATTCTCTCTGGTTCCGCCGCGGCCGTCGAAGCCACCCTCGGCGAAGTTGGGGCCACTGGTTCTGTTCTTATGGACGCCACATCCTCCGGCCTACGCCGAATAGTCCTTGACATTCACGGGCTGGAAACCGACAGCGTGCAGGACCTCGCCGCCCGCATTGAGGGCAGCGGGGTTCGCGTAACCAGCGCGGACCTGGAGCAAGCGGTGCTAGCGCTGACCGGAAGGGAGTTCTAGCATTGGAGACCACCTACCGACCTCTGCCTTGGGGAACGCACTGGAAATTGGCCATGCGCCAGCTGCTGCCTAAAGCTGGGAACCTTGGTCTTAGCACCGTGTTCATCCTGCTGATCCTCTTCTTTGCAATGGGCGGCGAGGAAATCAACGGGTTCAAGCTGGGAATATACCTACTATTTGGGCTTTCGCTGGGGCTGCAGCCGATCACCGCAGTGTGGGACAAGGCTCAGCTTCGTGCGCTGGGAATGAGCGTGGCGGATATCCGCCGAAACCTCCTGATAGTCATGCCAATTGCATCGGCACTCGTCTGTGGCGCGATGCTGCTGGGCTACGTCGTTGCGCAAAACTTCGATTGGCACATCCCGGCATTCAGGGTTGTCCTAGGATTCGTCTTCCTCGTGCATGTGGCCAGCATCATCGGGGCTCTGGCACGTGTCGGGGATAATAGTGAGGTCATCAAGGCCGCCAAGAGCGACGCCGAGGAAGACGAGACCGCCCAAGCGGATAAGGCCGCGTTGGTTGGATTGTTAAATACGGAGACGAGGTGGCGTCAACAAGAAAAGAAGGGCAACAACCCCACGGCACTCAACTACCTTGTCCGCTGGCGGATCGACGGCTTCATGGCTTGGGTGCACCTGGCTGGACTCATCGCGATAGTCATCGGTGTGATCGGTTGGTTCACTTCCGGGCTAACGGCTAGTGGGGCGATGTGGCTGTACCCGGCCGCGATGATTCTGCTGGTGGCTGCCTACTACCTCGGTGAGACGCTGAACTCGAGCTTGCGCAATTGGCTGGTGCTTTCGGGTGACCGCCGCAGCTGGTACGCGAAGACTGCTGGACGGCTAGCTCTATGGATGCCGGGAGTGGCTCTATTAGTGCTGATCGGAACGGCGGAGTTCGCGCTGCTGTGTGTGCTGTTCCCGGGAGTGGGCGACGTAGAACTGCAGTTCAGTGGCAAGGGTTTACTGATGACCTTGCTCGTTGCAGCGACAGTGGCAATGGCCTTTGGCTCAGTGGCAATCGAGAGCTTCTGGGTAAGCAACCGCTTCAGCGGATGGATGAAGTGGGTGGCCAGTCTTATAGCCATCATGCTGGTGTCATCAGTGATGGCTGCAATCATCGTCTCGGTTCAAGAAATTGATGAAGCCGGAACCGGTTTGCTGGGGCCTGTTGGCACTATCTTTGGCGCCGTAGCTGTGATGACCATGCTCGTATTTGCGGCACTGCGATGGGGTATCGGGCGCTTCGATACGGCCCATGAGTCAATTCAGGAAAATCTGGGCCTGGATTCGGAGGCCTAGAACACCTCTTAGAAACGGCCTGTGGCCTGCGGGTTTGTGTTTGGTGTGGGGTGTGTGTACATTAATCCAAGTCAGCGCGACACGGCGCCGCGAGTTACACACTCTCGGAACGCTGAAGGTCATAAGCGTCTGGCTAATCACTTTAAAGCTGTAAAAACAGTTCGTGTGTGCGAGTGCAGCGGGTTGTTTACCGGGAATTTGCTTTATTTTCACGGTTGCTTTACACTCGTAATCCGTCGCAACGTGGCTGCCACTGATGATTGTGGTGTGTTTGTTGTGTGCGTAGGTTGTTTGAGAACTCAATAGCGTGATGAACCAAGTTTAGATACTTTGTTGACCAACCTTTGTGTTGATTCTGATGCATTGTATGTCTGTTCACTTTTGTGACTTGTTTCAGTGCTCCACTGGCCCCTATGGATTGTGGGTTGGTGGTGGTTACGCCAGCGTGGTTTTAACGTCTCCACGATATGTAATGTGCGTATCCCAACGAGAGTCGCCTTTTTCTTACGGGTGCTTGTTGGGCTGATGAATAAGTTTTGGAAAGTTGTGGATGTATGTTGTGTCTGATCAATAGCCAGCAGCGTTTTGTGTTGTTGGTGTTGGTTGATGTGATTTATTTATCCTTTTTTCAATTCTTTTGTCAGTAATTTTGTTTTTGTTTGCCTGGTTTTCAGGCTCACCATGTGTCTGATGACAGTTTTTATGGAGAGTTTGATCCTGGCTCAGGACGAACGCTGGCGGCGTGCTTAACACATGCAAGTCGAACGGAAAGGCTCCTTGCTTGCAAGGGGTACTCGAGTGGCGAACGGGTGAGTAACACGTGGGTGATCTGCCTTGCACTTCGGGATAAGCCTGGGAAACTGGGTCTAATACCGGATAGGACCATGCTTTAGTGTGTGTGGTGGAAAGTTTTTTCGGTGCAAGATGAGCCCGCGGCCTATCAGCTTGTTGGTGGGGTAATGGCCTACCAAGGCGACGACGGGTAGCCGGCCTGAGAGGGTGTACGGCCACATTGGGACTGAGACACGGCCCAGACTCCTACGGGAGGCAGCAGTGGGGAATATTGCACAATGGGCGCAAGCCTGATGCAGCGACGCCGCGTGGGGGATGACGGCCTTCGGGTTGTAAACTCCTTTCGCTAGGGAAGAAGCCACTGTGTGGTGACGGTACCTGGATAAGAAGCACCGGCTAACTACGTGCCAGCAGCCGCGGTAATACGTAGGGTGCGAGCGTTGTCCGGAATTACTGGGCGTAAAGAGCTCGTAGGTGGTTTGTCGCGTCGTCTGTGAAATCCCGGGGCTTAACTTCGGGCGTGCAGGCGATACGGGCATAACTAGAGTGCTGTAGGGGAGACTGGAATTCCTGGTGTAGCGGTGAAATGCGCAGATATCAGGAGGAACACCGATGGCGAAGGCAGGTCTCTGGGCAGTTACTGACGCTGAGGAGCGAAAGCATGGGTAGCGAACAGGATTAGATACCCTGGTAGTCCATGCCGTAAACGGTGGGCGCTAGGTGTGGGGGTTTTATTTACGATTCCCGTGCCGTAGCTAACGCATTAAGCGCCCCGCCTGGGGAGTACGGCCGCAAGGCTAAAACTCAAAGGAATTGACGGGGGCCCGCACAAGCGGCGGAGCATGTGGATTAATTCGATGCAACGCGAAGAACCTTACCTGGGCTTGACATACACCGGATCGCTGCAGAGATGTAGTTTCCCTTGTGGCTGGTGTACAGGTGGTGCATGGTTGTCGTCAGCTCGTGTCGTGAGATGTTGGGTTAAGTCCCGCAACGAGCGCAACCCTTGTCTTGTGTTGCCAGCACGTTATGGTGGGGACTCGCGAGAGACTGCCGGGGTTAACTCGGAGGAAGGTGGGGATGACGTCAAATCATCATGCCCCTTATGTCCAGGGCTTCACACATGCTACAATGGTCGGTACAGTGGGTTGCGATACCGTGAGGTGGAGCTAATCCCTTAAAGCCGGTCTCAGTTCGGATTGGAGTCTGCAACTCGACTCCATGAAGTCGGAGTCGCTAGTAATCGCAGATCAGCAACGCTGCGGTGAATACGTTCCCGGGCCTTGTACACACCGCCCGTCGCGTCATGAAAGTTGGTAACACCCGAAGCCAGTGGCCCAAACTTGTTAGGGAGCTGTCGAAGGTGGGATTGGCGATTGGGACGAAGTCGTAACAAGGTAGCCGTACCGGAAGGTGCGGCTGGATCACCTCCTTTCTAAGGAGTATTTATTATTTTTGTTTTGTTTCTGGGTGAATAGGTAGCCGGTTCAACCATCGGTTGGTGGTGGTTGTTGGGTACTGTTTTTGTTCAGGTCGCTTTTTGTTGAAGTGTGGATGTTGTGTGTTGGGGTTGGCACAGTGTTGGGGTTGGCAGAGTTGTTGTTTGGTTTGTCATGTTGTTGGGTGTCTGGGACAATCTGTTGTTCCTGATTGTGGATGCTTTCGATGGGCTGACGGAGTGTTTCGTTGGTGTGTTGTGGGTGTTCAGTGTTGTTTGAGAACTGTATAGTGGACGCGAGTATCTTCTTTTTGTGATTTTTTGTTTGAAATCATTTTTGTTCACGCGCTGATTACATGAATGTTTTGTTTGTGTGGTTGGTGTGTGGGTGTCTTAGTATTGTGTGTTGTCTGTGAAGGGCGCACGGTGGATGCCTTGGGCATGATAAGCCGATGAAGGACGTGGAAGGCCGCGATAGTCCTCGGGGAGTTGTCAATCGAGCGTTGATTCGAGGGTGTCCGAATGGGGAAACCTGGCCACAGTTGTGTGTGGTCGCTGCATGGATGAATTCATAGTCTGTGTGGTGGTAACGCGGGGAAGTGAAACATCTTAGTACCCGCAGGAGAAGAAAATAATAATGATTCTGCTAGTAGCGGCGAGCGAACGTGGATTTTGGCTAAACTGCATGCGTGTGATACCTGGCAGGGGTTGCGTGTGTGGGGTTGTGGGGTTGTGTTGTGCGGTGCTGCCATGCCGTGCCCCGGCATTGTGTGTTAGCGGAAGTGGTTTGGAATGGCCTGCCGTAGACGGTGAGAGTCCGGTACGTGAAAGCATGTGGTGTTGGGGTTGACATGATTTACCCGAGTAGCAGCGGGCTCGTGGAATCTGCTGTGAATCTGCCGGGACCGCCCGGTAAGCCTGAATACTTATTGTGACCGATAGTGTATGAGTACCGTGAGGGAATGGTGAAAAGTACCCCGGGAGGGGAGTGAAATAGTACCTGAAACCGTGTGCCTACAAGCCGTCAGAGCCTTTAGAGGGTGATGGCGTGCCTTTTGAAGAATGAGCCTGCGAGTCAGCGGCATGTCGCGAGGTTAACCCGTGTTGTGGGGTAGCCGTAGGGAAACCGAATCCTAATTAGGGTGTTTGTAGTGGCATGTCCTGGACCCGAAGCGGGGTGATCTACCCATGGCCAGTGTGAAGCAGCTGTAAGAGGCTGTGGAGGCGCGAACCCACTTAGGTTGAAAACTGAGGGGATGAGTTGTGGGTAGGGGTGAAAGGCCAATCAAACTCCGTGATAGCTGGTTCTCCCCGAAATGCATTTAGGTGCAGCGTCGTGTGTTTCTTGCCGGAGGTAGAGCTACTGGTTGGTTGAGCGGGACTATCATCTTAGCGACGTCAGCCAAACTCCGAATGCCGGTAAGTCAGAGCGCGGCAGTGAGACTGCGGGGGATAAGCTTCGTTAGTCGAGAGGGAAACAGCCCAGATCGCCGGTTAAGGCCCCTAAGAGTGTGCTAAGTGGAAAAGGATGTGGGATCGCGAAGACAGCCAGGAGGTTGGCTTAGAAGCAGCCATCCTTGAAAGAGTGCGTAATAGCTCACTGGTCGAGTGGTTCTGCGCCGACAATGTAGTGGGGCTCAAGTACACCGCCGAAACCGCGGAACTCAATCTTTTGGTTGGGTTGGTAGGGGAGCGTCGTGTGATCGTTGAAGCTGCCGGGTGACCGTGTGGTGGAGGTTATGCGAGTGAGAATGCAGGCATGAGTAGCGAATGATGCGTGTGAAACGTATCCGCCGGATGACTAAGGGTTCCTGGGTCAAGCTAATCTTCCCAGGGTGAGTCGGGTCCTAAGGCGAGGCCGACAGGCGTAGTCGATGGTTAACGGGTTGATATTCCCGTACCCGTGTGTGTGCGACCAATGGTGAATCAGTGATACTAACCGCCCTGAAGGATGCCACTCACACTTTGTGTGTGTGGTGTGTGGATGCGTGGGACCTGATCTGGTAGTAGCCAAGCGATGGGGTGACGCAGGAAGGTAGCCAAGCCACTTATTGGATTGTGGTGTAAGCGTGTGGCCCGCAGGAATTGGTAAATCCGTCCTGCATGTGGGTGAGGCGTGATGCGTACCCGTTGTGGGGATGTTGGTGATCCTATGCTGTCGAGAAAAGCCTCTAGTGAGTGCATGTACGGCCCGTACCGTAAACCGACACAGGTGGTCAGGTAGAGAATACTAAGGCGTTCGGGTGAACTGTGGTTAAGGAATTCGGCAAAATGGCCCCGTAACTTCGGGAGAAGGGGTGCCACTGCTGGTGAACGACGTGTTGAGCTGGTGGTGGTCGCAGAGAATAGAGGGAAGCGACTGTTTACTAAAAACACAGGTCCGTGCGAAGACGGTAAGTCGATGTATACGGACTGACGCCTGCCCGGTGCTGGAAGGTTAAGAGGACCTGTTAGATCCTTGTGGTCGAAGCGGAGAATTTAAGCCCCAGTAAACGGCGGTGGTAACTATAACCATCCTAAGGTAGCGAAATTCCTTGTCGGGTAAGTTCCGACCTGCACGAATGGCGTAACGACTTCCCTGCTGTCTCAACCACAGGCCCGGTGAAATTGCAGTACGAGTAAAGATGCTCGTTACGCGCGGCAGGACGAAAAGACCCCGGGACCTTCACTATAGCTTGGTATTGGTGTTCGGTTCGGTTTGTGTAGGATAGGTGGGAGACTGTGAAGTGGCCACGCTAGTGGTTGTGGAGTCGTTGGTGAAATACCACTCTGATCGGATTGGGCATCTGAACCTCGGCCCGTGATCCGGGTTAGGGACAGTGCCTGGTGGGTAGTTTAACTGGGGCGGTTGCCTCCCAAAGTGTAACGGAGGCGCCCAAAGGTTCCCTCAGCCTGGTTGGCAATCAGGTGTTGAGTGTAAGTGCACAAGGGAGCTTGACTGTGAGACTGACAGGTCGAGCAGGTACGAAAGTAGGGACTAGTGATCCGGCACCGGCTTGTGGAAGCGGTGTCGCTCAACGGATAAAAGGTACCCCGGGGATAACAGGCTGATCTTCCCCAAGAGTCCATATCGACGGGATGGTTTGGCACCTCGATGTCGGCTCGTCGCATCCTGGGGCTGGAGTAGGTCCCAAGGGTTGGGCTGTTCGCCCATTAAAGCGGCACGCGAGCTGGGTTTAGAACGTCGTGAGACAGTTCGGTCTCTATCCGCCGTGCGCGTTGAAACTTGAAGAAGGCTGTCCCTAGTACGAGAGGACCGGGACGGACATACCTCTGGTGGGCCAGTTGTCACGCCCGTGGCATGGCTGGTTGGCTACGTATGGGAGGGATAACCGCTGAAAGCATCTAAGCGGGAAGCCTGTTCTGAGATGAGGTTTCTTTTGAGGTTCCCTATAGATTATGGGGTTGATAGGCCGGATCTGGAAGTCATGTGAGTGATGGAGGTGACCGGTACTAATTAGCCGATGTTCAACACAAAAGCCACTTTTGTTGTGTGGTTGTTGCTGAGACGATTTCGAATTGTCGCTAAATTGTGCTCGCGTCTGTTATGCAGTGTCTGGAACGGCACTACACACCAGTAAGCCCCGGTTGTGGGGTTTGGTTGGGTGTGTGTTTTGTTCTGTTGTGGTTTGTCGGTGGTTGTTAGCGGTGGGGTCACGCCCGGTCCCTTTCCGAACCCGGAAGCTAAGCCTACCTGCGCTGATGGTACTGCACCTGGGAGGGTGTGGGAGAGTAAGTCACCGCCGGCACTAAAACTAAAAATTAAGGGAGTATGTACGTTTTAAATGTGCATACTCCCTTTTTTCATGCCCAAATGCAATTGCTAAAGTCTCATCTATGAATGCTCAGCCAGCTCTAAACACACCCCTCCAACGCTGGTTGCTACTAGCCGCAGTCGGCGTAGGTATTACCATCATTACGATCGACAACACCATCCTCTACACAGCGCTTCCGAGCCTCGTAGAAGATCTCGGTGCATCCAGCACCCAACAGTTATGGATTGTCAATATCTATGCAATTGTCATCGCCGGCTTACTACTCGGCACCGGAACCCTTGGAGACAAGATCGGGCATCGACGAATGTTCGTGGCGGGGCTTGTCATTTTCGGAATTGCTTCGTTCGTAGCAGCTTTCGCCCCTACCCCCGGGATTCTTATTCTCGGCCGCGCCTTGTTAGCAGTAGGTGGCGCTACGATGATGCCGTCTACGTTGTCGCTCATTCGGCTTACATTTTTAGATCCGGCAGAGCTAAACCTCGCAATCGGCATCTGGGGTAGTCTTTCAACCGTTTCCGCCGCTCTCGGACCTATCGCCGGCGGATTGCTTTTGGAACTGTATTGGTGGGGATCCTGTTTCCTGATCAACGTTCCCCTTGTTATCGCAGCGCTGATCGCTGTGCCTTTCGTCGCTCCGAAGGATCAGCCGCAACGGGATAAGCACTGGGACTTTATCTCTTCTTTCTACGCAATGGTCACCCTGGTAAGCGCAGTGATGCTCATCAAGGAGGGCAGTCACTCCCCGCAGAATTGGCCAGTTATTGGCATAGCAGCCATTACGCTCATCCTCGGCGGTTGGGCCTTTACTCGGCGTCAAAACAAACTAGACCAGCCGTTGATCACCCTTGACATCTTTCGATTCCCTGCGTTTCGCGCCGGCGCGTTGGGAGCAGCGCTTTCCATGTTTGCTCTTGCTGGCCTGCAGTACGTCATTACACAAAAACTGCAGCTTGCCGACGGCTTATCGCCGCTGCGCTCCGGCGTCTACGTGACATTCGCGGCCATTGGGGGGTTGCGTCCCTTAGTGTGGTGTAACGCTTGCTGATGGTGGATCCCGGAAAGTAGTGGGCGGCCACCGCCAGTTAGCCTTTCAACTCAACTACCACATCTCACCGAAAGGCCTATGACGATGACCGCTGCACCGTATTCTATCGACCCGACAACCTATCTGGATGATTTGCTGGCCCAAGCGTCTCCGGATTTGATGCGCCAGATGCTGCAAGGGTTTATCAACCAGATCCTCTCCGCCCAGGCTGACACCGTCTGCGGCGCCGAATACGGGGTTGTATCCACCGAGCGGGTCAACCACCGCAACGGGTATCGCCACCGCGACCTTGACACCCGTGTCGGCACGATCGACGTGGCGGTGCCGAAACTGCGCCACGGCGCGTTCTTCCCAGACTGGCTGTTAGAGCGCCGCTCACGAGCAGAACGAGCCTTATCGACTGTGATCGCCACGTGCTACCTTAAGGGGGTTTCCACCCGCAGGATGAATGATCTGGTGGCTACACTTGGGATTTCCAGCATGTCGAAATCGCAAGTCTCACGCATGTCAGAAGAACTCGACGACATGGTCGCAGACTTCAAAAACCGCCCACTAGACCCCGGCGGGTACGCCTTTTTATCGTGCGATGCGCTCACGATCAAAGTCCGTGAAGGCGGCCGGGTGGTCAAATGCTCAGTGCTGCTTGCCACCGGAGTCAACGCCGACGGGTATCGCGAAATGCTCGGCATGCACGTCGCCACCGCGGAATCCAACGCGTCGTGGAAAGGCTTCTTCCAGGACTTAAAAGCCCGCGGACTTACTGGGGTATTCCTTATCACCAGTGATGCCCACGAAGGCATCCAGCACGCCATTTCCGAAGTGCTGCCCAATGCGTCGTGGCAGCGGTGCCGCACCCATTTCGCGAAGAACCTCTACGAAAAGGTCCCGAAAACACAATGGCCGATGGTCTCTGCGATGTTCCAGACAATCTTCCAGCAACCTGACGCCACATCCACTTGGGCTCAAGCCCGCGAAGTTGTCGACCTACTGGAGCCGAAATTCCCTCACGTCGCGGCGTATTTGGAGGAATCACTCGATGAAGTACTGGCGTTTACCGCAGTGCCGAAACCAGTCTGGACGAAGGTGTGGTCAAACAACCCCACAGAACGGTTAAACCGAGAGATCCGCCGGCGCACCGACGTCGTCGGCATTTTCCCAAACCGTGAATCCATCATCCGGCTTGTCGGTGCGGTCCTAGCCGAGCAACACGACGATTGGATCCAACAAAAACGCTACATGTCACTGACCGCACTCGAACACACCAAGCACCTCATGCACCACCCAGGAGAACATCGTGACGACCACCACCAGCTAACCGCCTAACCAAGCCCCGAACTTCATATCGAGCCGAAAGCACAAACGGCTACACCACTACACCGGACTTGACCCATTGGGGCCCTTTTCTCGTCTATTTATGCCGGTGCTCGTTTAGCGCGCTTCGGAATCAGGCGACTGATCGCTGGCGGCTTCGGACTAGCCACCATCGGTGCGGTGATTGTGTGTCTTTATGGTCTTTGGGAGTCGACGCCCCTACTGCTCGGCGGCCTGTTTATTAAGGGTATGGGGTTGGGCGCGGTGATGGCGGTAGCCTCCATCGCCATGATCTCTGGCGTACCCAGCCATCGTGCAGGCATGGCCTCCTCAGTGGAGGAAGTCAGCTACGAGTTCGGCTCCCTGACGTCCATTGCTGTTCTCGGTAGCTTGGTGACGGCCTTCTATTCGGCACTGATTACTCTGCCAACCGGTGCTCCCGAGGAGGCTGCGGACAGCTTGCACGCCGCCGTGCATCTTGCGCATTCTTCAGACGCCAGCTGGGCGGAACCGCTGATAGCTGCCGCAGACACGGCCTATTCCCATGCCTTCGCGCTGATTACAGTCTTGGTCGTGGTGGTTTTGGCGGCCGGCTGCCTCTACACAGCCCGTATCCTGCGGGGCGTAACTGTGGAGCTGCAGGACTGATCTCGCAGATGGCTAGAAGCGGCTGACGAACTTCCGCTCCTGGCCACTCAAAGGGTCGGGGAAGCGGAGCTCCTTGGCGATAAGCCCCATTGGGGAGGAAAAGTCCTCGTCCTCCACGTAGACCGGCCGGGGCGTAGGGGCGTCAATAGAAAAGAGCGCCGCGTCTGTGAGTTCGGTGTACAAGGGATCATTCAGAATCGGCAGACCAAGCGAACGGAGGACGACGCGCAGCTGGTGGGTCTTGCCGGTGTGGGGTTCCAGACGCCAAACAAGAATCTTTCGCCCCTCGCGCCACTCCGTGCGCAGCCCTGTGACCAGGGTAAGAGCATTGGGTGACCCGTCGGTAAGGATGGTGCTGAGGTGCCCGCGCGTCTTCGACATGCTGTGCTCCAGACGCCACGGACGCTCAGGCGTGGGCGGATCCCACGAGCGCCAGTCAGCTAGTGGAGCGATGGGAGCGAATGGAGCCTCCTCAGGCAGGGGAGTCAGTGCCTCGTAAACCTTGTGGGGGATTCGGCGCTCGAACATCGTCTGGTAAGCGCCGCGGATCTCTGGGCGGGCGGTCATCAACAGCACGCCGCGAGTGAGGCGATCGAGGCGGTGAGAGGGGGAGAGCTCCGGGATACCGAGCTGTACCCGTGCTTTGACCAGTGCCGTCTCGGTGATGTGCTGTCCCCGCGGGAGAGTAGCCAAGAAAGGCGGCTTATCCACCACGACGATATCCGCATCCTGGTGCAGTACTGCGATCTCGCCGGGGACGGGACGCTCCGGGGCAGGGCGGCGGTAGAAATTGATAAAGCTACCGGGACGCAGAACGTCGTCCGGGGCGAGTGCCTCGCCTGAATCCAGGCACACTTCGCCTGCAGCGAAGCGATCTAAAACGGCGCTAAAATTATCATCTTCTGCGCGGTGGCGCTGGGAGGAAATAAGGTGCCACAAAAAATCTTTTGCCACCCACGGCGTGTCGGTAGCTGGGGGAACAAGAATCCGCGTAGGATTTAGTCCCTTTTTTACTGGTAATGGTCCCATCAATCCGTTATGCTACCCGGCATGGATATTGCTGCAATTACCGGTTCCCTGTCTTCCCTGTTCAAGAGCGAGCTTGGCGGTGTTCTGCTGAACATCTTCCGCACGCTCCTCGAGTTCTTCTCCCCGTCCAACGCCCCCGGCGCTGAGGACGTTCCGCTGCCCGACACCCAGGCCTAGTTCCTCAATCTAAAATCTAAATTCTCACCCAAAGGGCGCCCGAATTGTCCCGAGAATAGGGGCAAAAGGGCGCCCTTTCTGCATTGATTAGCGCTTTTGAGGATAATGGGAGGTGGTAGAGGATCAATCAAATAATGCCCTTGCAAGGAAGGATCGTTTCCCATGGCTACCACGAGCGATAAGGAAATCATCGTCGCAGTTGATGGCTCAGACGCCAGCAACGAGGCCGTCAGGTGGGCTGCGAACGCCGCCCTGAAGCGCAAGCAGCCGCTGAAGCTGGTCAGCGCTTACACCATGCCGCAGTTTATGTACGCCGACGGAATGGTTCCGCCGCAGGAGCTCTACGACGAGCTTGAGAGTGAAGCCGGCGACAAGATCGAGAACGCCCGCAGGATCGTCACCGACTTCAGCACTGATGTCGAGGTCAGCTACCTGGTCAAGGAAGGCGCCCCGATTGATACCCTGCTGGATCTCTCCGAAACTGCGGAGATGATCGTCATGGGTTCCCGCGGCCTAGGCGGACTCTCGGGCCTGGTCATGGGTTCCGTCTCCAGCGCTGTTGTCTCCCACGCCGAATGCCCGGTCGTGGTTGTGCGCAGGGACAACGACGTCACCGTCGACAACAAGTACGGTCCGGTCGTGGTCGGCGTAGACGGTTCTGAGGTTTCCCGCCAGGCACTACAGATTGCGTTCCGCGAGGCGGAGGCACGTGGCGCCCTGCTGCGCGCAGTGCACTCCTGGACCGACACGCAGATCCACACCACCTACGTTGGTCTGGTGGATGCTCAGAACCAGATGGATCGCATGATCGTCGAGCGTCAGAACATGATGGAAGACGAGCTGAAGGAGCTCATCAAGGAGTACCCGAGCGTACAGGTGGAGGAGATCGTTGAGCGCGAGCGCCCGGTGCAGTCCCTCACCGAGGCGGCAAAGGATGCCCAGCTGCTGATCGTTGGCTCTCACGGTCGCGGCGGATTCAAGGGCATGCTCCTGGGTTCCACCTCCCGCACCCTGCTGCAGTACGCACCGTGCCCGATGATGGTTGTCCGTCCGAAGGACAAGAAGCGCAAGTAAGCCAACGTAACTAGCGGTCGCCACCGGCCGTATAATGCAAATCCTGTAGAGTCCAAAGGGCTCTACAGGATTTTGTAGACTTGAGCGAGTAATCGCGCCACAAGCCGAATAACAGGGATGACAGGACTAAGGAGAAAAGTAGATGGCAACGGCAGAGGATAAACCCCGCACGGCGGGCTCCGCGGCCTCTACTAACTCCTCGGCCAAGGCAGCAGCCAAGACATCGGGAGCAAAGACGGCCAAGAAGGTCGCGAAGAAGACGGCCAAGAAGACCGGTAAGGCCACAAAGCAGACAGCGCGTTCCAGTCGACGTAACCGTCCTGGACCGCGCCAAAGGCTGCTGGCAAGCGCGACGAACCTCTTTACCACGCAAGGCATCCGTGTTATCGGCATCGATCGCATCCTGCGAGACGCAGACGTGGCGAAGGCCAGCCTGTATTCCCTATTTGGATCGAAGGATAATCTGGTTGTCGCCTACCTGCAGGAACTGGATGAGAAGTGGCGCGCCGATTGGCATGCGCTGGCGGATCAACGCGAAAAGCCAGAGGATCGCATCATCGCGTTCTTTGACCTGTGCATTCAGCAGGAACCAGACAACAACTTCCGTGGATCTCACTTCCAGAATGCGGCCAGCGAGTACCCGCGCCCCGAAACCGATTCGGAGCAGCGCATTCGCGACGCGGCGATGGAGTATCGCCGCTGGTGTCGCGACACGATGGCAGAGTTGTTAACCGAACGTTTTGGCTATGCCTCGCAGACACTGGCAGACCAGCTGATGGTGTTCATGGACGGTGGGCTTAACGGAGCGAAAATGTCCCGCAACACCGTGCCGTTGGAAACCGCGCGCGGCCTGGCGAAGCAGCTGCTGCTGACGGCTCCGATGAGCTACAACATCTAGCTATTCCGCTTGGCCTTCCGCGCGAGCTTCTTCTCCTTCTTTCGCTCAACCAGCTGGTTCTTCATCAGCTTGTGGTGCTCCAGGAATTCATCTGAGTAGGGGATCTTGCGGTCCAGGATCCGCTGAATGGTGATCGTCTGGGTAGTGGTCCACAGGTTATTACCCACCCAGTAGATCATCAGCGCTACGGGACCGACAGCCCCCAAAGCGATGGTGAACGGGGCGAGCAGTACGACAGGTCCAATCAGCCACATCATCTTCAGTAGCCCGCGAGCTAATCCCGAATTGTGGTCCACCGTGAGGTAATTCCGGTACATGGAATAACCCCAGTTAGAGGTGGTGAAAATTGCCGCCAAAATCGCCATAGGGAACACCACCCAAAAGACCTGCTCCTTAGTGGTGTGAATTTCCGCGAACTGCGAATCCGCCATCTGTACATAAGCGGCCATAGGAACTCCGAAGAGCTTCGCGGAAAGTAATGATTGGACTTCCTCGGCATTCAGAGGGCCAAAGCCGTTGACGGAAGCATTGATCTCCGGGTCCGGGCTGGTGACGTGGATGAGCATGCGGTACAGGCCCAGCAGAACCGGAATCTGGATAAGCGCGGGAATACAACCATCGGAGAACCGATATTCGTGTTCCTTCTGTAGCTCACGTCGCCGCTTGCCTAACTCCTTGCGACCTTCCGCTGATTTATCGTCGCTGTATTCCTGCTCCAGCCGATAAACCTTCGGTCGGATGTTAACCAAAATACGGCTGGAATAAGACTGCCGATAAACGAAGGGTAAAAGCAGCGATCGGACGGTGACGATCAAAAGCACAAGTGCCAGCAACCAAGATTGCGCTGCATCCCAGCCGAAAATGTCTGCAAAAAGGTAATGCCATGCCTTCAGGAATAAAGCAACGGGATACTCGACAATCTTCATGGAGGTGAGCTTACCCGCCATGGACGGTAGCTGCGGGACACGGTAGGGGAACCCCCTGAAACGTAGTACGATGTGACGCATGGCGCGACACCGACGACAGGCGAAAACACGACTCGATCCGATTAGTGTTTTCGGCGAGGTCTTAATCACCTTTGGCGTCCTTGCACTGCTCTTCGGATTCTGGGATGTTTTTTGGACGGACATCCAATCTGGCCGTCAACAGGCCGCCGTCGCCCAGGAGCTGGATAACCAGTGGGACGATAAGAACCCCCGCCCGCTCACTGAACCGGCCGAAGGCACAGCCTTTGCACGTCTTTTCATTCCTTCTTTTGGCTCGGACTTTAACTTTTCCGTGGTTAAGGGAGTTTCCGATGAGGATCTCACCAAGGGGCCGGGCCACTACCAGGAAACACAGGCGCCCGGTAAGCCGGGTAACTTTGCGATGGCCGGCCACCGCGTGGGGCGCGGCTCCCCATTTAACGACCTAGGCCTGCTGAAAACCTGCGATTCTGTGGTGGTGGAAACTGCAGGTAGTTGGAATATTTACCGCGTGCTGCCAATCGATGTAGCCCCAGGTGATCGTCAGGCGGAGGCTGAGAAATGTATGCCCCCAGAGCTGGCGAAGAAGATCTCCAGCGGCGAATACGCGGGCGTCAACGGCCGCTACATCACCACCCCCAGCGACGTTAACGTGATCAATCCTGTCCCCGGCCAGCAGCGCGTCGAAGTTCACCCGAAGGACGATGCTGCGCTGTTGACCATGACGACCTGCCACCCGCAGTTTTCCAACAAGCAGCGCATGATCGTCCATGCGGCGTTGGTCCGTTCGGAGCCGAAGAAGGGCGGAGAGCTGCCCGAGGAATTGACGAAGGGAGCTTAAATGTACGCGATGTTGTGGCGTAACCTGCCGGGGCCCTGGTGGGTCAAGCTGCTGATCGTCCTGGTGCTGCTGGTGGGCATCTTCTTCCTCCTTATGGAGGTAGTGTTCCCCTGGATCGGGCCGATGATGCCCTGGACGGACGTGGAGGTCTCCGAGGGGCTGCTGCGGGTCGCCACTGGAGGGGCTGCTACTTAAGCTTTAGCACCGCAGCTCTAGCACCGCTAGAGCTTGAGATTCTTGATCGTCTCCTCGGCGATCTTCTGCGCCTTTACGGACTGCTCCTGTGCCGTGGTAACCACCACGGCCGTCTCGTCCTTCCACACTGCGTACACCGCACCGGATTGCCCGTCGCCACCACGGCGCCCGCCGCTCCACCCCTCCGGCTCGAGGGCCTTAAGAGTGGAATCGATTGGCGCGGCATGGTCCACTACCGCGATTGCATCGGAGTTGGTTCGCATGTGGCGCACCATCACCGTGGCCTGCGGGTAGTCTTCGTAGGACCAGAAAACGCATGCAGGAGGGTCGAAGCGTTCATCCGTGCCCGTGCCAGTCAGGCGCTGGCCATTTGTGTTCTGCAACCATTCGCCGTCCAGGTATGGGCAAACCTCTTGGCCGCCCTGCCCCACTGGCTCCGGGGCAGCGTCAATTGGCAGTTCCGTTCCCTTCACCGGGTCGACGGTGCGCTCTGCGGAGGTTTCGGAGGTTGGCTCGTCGGTCTCTGTGCTCCCGCAGGCACTGGCGCTAAAGGCCAGTGCGATGCCTGCCACGAGCGCTAGGGAAGCTCTTTTTACTTTGTGACGCCCCAATTTCGGCAACCTTGAATCCTTCAAAAAGAGTAGCGTTTACTTGCCCTGAGCTTTTTCAAACTTTTCAATAACGTCGGCCGAAATACGGCCACGTTCAGATACCTCAACGTTGTTTTCGCGTGCCCATTCACGGATCATACGGTTGCGCTCCGGATTGGAGTTGCGGCCAGTGGTGCGACGGCCGGCGCTGCCGCGAGTCCTGCGGCGGGCAACCTGAATGTAGGGTTCCAACGCCTTTTCGAAAGCCTCGCGGTTCTTGGCGGACAAATCCAAAGTGTAATCAATTCCATTGACACTGAAATCAACGACGTTGACCTCGTCCTCGGAAAGTGGGGCATTGTCAAGGTCGTCGAAGAACTGGGTAATTTCACGGCGGGCCATCGGGGCATTCCTTCCATTCGAAATGATTGTTGCCTGTAGTTTCCAGGCTGTTGCTTGCGCTGCCTGCGTTACCGGCGCTACTTGCAATATTTAGTGAGTGGATATTCGCACACCAGTCTAACTCATTAAAGACAAAACTCAATGGCGAGTTTTGTTTAAAGCTAAATTATCTGTAAAGGTGCTGGAAAGGTGGCGTCATTAAGAAAAGAAAAGATAAAAATACCCCCAGGTGGGCACCTGGGGGTAATACGACGCTTTAGCGGTTTTTAGCGAGCGGAGTGCTTAGCAGGGTCGATGCGCACGGTGGAGGTGTGGATTCCCTCGCCCCACTTCGCGGTGGCGGCCTTGCCGAAGTGCAGTGGCTGGTTTGGCTGTAGCTTGCCGTCTGGGCCGAGGAAGATCCAGTTGGCGTCCACGGCATCCTTCGTGACACGCACGACGGTGTAGCCGTGGGAGTCGAAATCTAGGTACTTCACGTGGCGGTTCATGTTGGTGAAGGCGTACTCCACGGTGTGAGACAACGCGTTATCCTCCGGCAGCTTCAGAATGTCGTCGATGTTGGAGGAGGTAACGGAGGTGCAGACGATCTCCACGCCGGCAGTGCCGCCGTTCGGGTAGGTTCCCGGCTTGGCCGGAATGTCATTGGCCCAGGAGGAGTGGATGTCGCCGGTGAGCCAGACAGTGTTGCGGATCTTGTTGTCCACCAAATACTTGATTACACGGCGACGCTCGGCGGCGTAGCCATCCCACTGGTCGAAGTTGTAGGGCATGCCTTCTTCCGGCAGTCCCAGAAGCTGGGTGACGGCCTTGGTGGCCTCCGGGTCCAGCGGCGGAATCAGGACCGGGCTGAACATCACAGAGTTGCCGATGAGGTTCCATCGGGCCGTGGAGGTGGACAGCTTCTTGGTCAGCCAACCGAACTGCTCAGAGCCCAGCATGGTGCGGGACTCATCGTCGGTCTTGCGGGCGGAAGTGAAGCCGGGCTTTTCGTTGCGGTAGGTGCGCAGATCCAGCATGTTCAGCTCGACCAGGTTACCGAAGGACAGGTTGCGGTAGATGTGGCCCTGCTTGGAAACCGGGGTGGCGCGGATTGGCAGCCACTCCAGGTATGCCTGCATGGCGGCGTTGCGGCGGGCGATGAAGTCGCCCTCCTTGTCTGCCTGGTGGTTCTCCGCGCCGTGCGACCAGTTATCGTTGGCGACCTCATGGTCATCCCAGGTAACGATCCACGGGCAGGCAGCATGCGCGGCCTGCAGGTCCGGGTCGGTGTGGTGCAGGGCGTAGCGCTGGCGGTAGTCGGCCAGGGAGACGATCTCGTTGGCCGGCTCGTGCAGGCGGACAGAGCCGGTCTTACCGGTGTACTCACCGCGCGGGTACTCGTAGATGTAGTCGCCGACGTGCAGCGCGTAGTCGATGTCGCCGCGCTTGGCCATATCGCGGTAGGCGCTGAAGAAGCCGGCTTCCCAGTTAGAGCAGCTAAACAGCGCGAATCGCAGTTCGGAAACATCGGCGCCCTTGGCTGGTGCGGTACGGGTCTTGCCTACCGGGGAAGTCTGGTCCTTGCGAGGGCCGTCGACAGTGATGAAGCGGTAGAAGTAGCCGGTGTAGGGCTTTAGGCCACGGGCTTCTACCTTCACGGTCATGTCGCTGGATGGCTCTGCCTTGGCGGTGCCGGAAGTGACGATCTGGGTGAACTTTTCGTCGCTGGCGACCTCCCACTTCACAGTGGTGGCCTGGCCTCGGCCATCGCCCGGGTAGTCGTTTTCGTTAGAGGTCACGCGAGTCCACAGCAGGACGCTATCCGGGTATGGGTCGCCGGAAGCAACGCCGTGCTGGAAGGCCTGCTTGCCCATCTTCTTGTTGATGGGCGGGTTCGCGGGCTTGGCGGACCCCAGCGGCGCGGCAGAGGCAGTGGAGTTGGCGGCAACGGCGCCGATGCCGACGGCAGCTGCACCAGCGGCGCTGGTCTGTAGAACCTGGCGGCGGGTGAACTGGCCGGACTGGGCCGGGGTGGAATTATCCTGAGGCTTCTTCGTCATAGCCCAATAAAACCACGCGCAAACGGGTTTCGCTGGGCAAGTTCCCCCCAGCTTGAGCTAGCTCGAGTGCCTACTTGCGCTTGGCCTTAATCTGGGCCTCTACCAGATCCAGTTCATTGGATACGGAGCGCAGCACTCGCTTTGCCTGACCTTCGCTCATGGACCGGGAGTTCTCAACGGCCGTGTCTAGGTCGTCCATACGCTCGGAGATGTCCTTGGCGAAGCCGGTAGGCACGCCGTCATCCAAAGACCTACGGATCTTCTTGATACGCGCTTGCTGCAGGCCGCCATCGCCCGGGAACTGCGCGGTTGCCTGGGTGGCCAGGCCGCTGCGGCGGGCCGCAGAGCTATTAGATGCCTCCTGCAGGGCAGTCATGCCACGGTAGAACAGCGGGATGGCAAAAGGTGCGGCAACGCGGGCGGCGCCAGCGACCTTCAGTACGTTCTTGGAGTTGAAACGACCGGCCTTGATCTGCTCCAGCGAGGCCTTCGCCATCTTCTCGTTGTGCTTGCGCTGCGCCTTGAGTTCCTTGGCATCCAACTTGCGTACCTGCTTGGCCGTCTTGCGCAGGTAGGCCTCCTTGCGCTTCTCCAGCTTCGAGTCGGCCTTTACCTGTGCCTTGGCGCGAACCTTCGCTGCCTTCTCGATGGCCTTCTTTTCCTGACGGCGCTTGCGCATACCGCTGAGCAGTCCCATGTCACTCCGATGCGAATTGATCTGTCTTGATCTGTCTTACTGTTCAACCAGATTACTTAAGAAACATCTTTACTGTACTTGCTTCACTGTACTCCGACACCCCGAGGCAGAAGCTCAACCCTTTAGGGAGGCGCGCAGCCAGCCTCAGGGACGCGCTAGGCTTAGAAACTATTGTGAGTGTGAGCCTGCCTGAAGATCTTCCGCCGCTCGGCCCTAGCGACCTCGTGGGCTGCCGCCACCGTGCGGTACTGCGGCGTCATCAGAATCGGCGCTCCACAGAACAGCAGGAACCACCTGTTGCCCCGCGCATCCATACCGCGCAGGATCTCGAGGCCTACGTGGAGTCCGTTCAGCACAAAGCCACCGCGGCGCTCCGCCGGGAACAGGTGTTTCGCTGTCTGCCGAGTAGGCCGCGGATGGGCGACAAAGTGTTCCCCACCAGGGTGGATATCGACCCTAGCGAGCCCGACACAGCCGTTGAGCAGACCTTGGAGGCACTGGCTTCGGGCGCTCGCCTGATCACCCGTCCCGTGTTGGCCGAAGGTCCTTTCCGGGTGGAGCTGGACCTGCTGGTTCGCGCGGACCTTGGCAAGGGGGTCGACGAGTTTATGCAGTACACCCCTGTCGCCATCTCCTCGCACTCCGTGGCACGTCGCGCGCGGGCTACGCAGCTGGCGGACTGTCGAGTGGCGGACATAGGTGCGCTGGGCTTGGCCGTGCCGGCGCCTATCGACTTCCGCCACCGCGCTGCCGCCGGAGACGCCCAAAAAGTGGCCATTGCCCACGTTGTGCTGCGGAAGTGGGGCTTTGCCGCCAGCGCCGTCGCGCTGATCGGGCGCGCCGGGCCGGGTAGGCCTCGTTGCTTCTTTTTTGACGCCCCCTCTGTCCTCCCCGGCCTGCAGGCCGCGTTGGAGGAACCGATCCCGACCGAGCCACGCAGAATCAAGGAATGCCAGACCTGCGAGTTTCATAATCACTGCCGGGCCCAATTGCTGCAAAGCCAGGAGATCAGCCTGCTGCTGCCGGGGGACAAGGCCCGCAAGTGGCGGGAAAAAGGGATAGAAACTCTGCCGCAGCTGGCGGCCTCCGGTAACGGGGAACAGTCAGAGCTGGCACAGGCCTGGATGGACGGGCAAGTGGCCCTTCGCCGCCCGAAGAAAAACTGGCTGGAGCAGCCGGAGCTTTGGGGCGGTAGCGCGCGGAACGCCGCCGGGGCCTTGCGCGACTGGGTGGAGATCGACGTGGACATGGAGGCCCACCCCAACCGTGGCACTTTCCTTTGGGGTACTTTCGACGGCTCGCGCTACATCGGGTTTGGGGATTTCAGCCGGGACGGCGATGAAGGCCAACACGTCGCCGAGTTCTGGCACTGGCTGCAATTGCAGAAGGATCGCGCTCTGGAGAAAGGAAAGAACTTCCAGGTGTGGGTGTATGCCGCGCAGGGGGAAAACTACTGGCTGCGCCATGCCGCCGAGCGTTACGGCGGGCACCGTTACGAGGTCGCGGGCACCAACGTGAAGGTGACCATGCCCACGTTGGAGGAGGTGAATGCCTTCATCGCCTCCGAGCACTGGTGCGATTGCTTCGGCCTGGTGAAGAAGGCGCTGGCGCCCACGGACTCGCTGGGGCTAAAGACGGTGGCGCCGCTGGCGGGATTCGAGTTCAGCCAGGCGGGCATCAACGGCAAGGCAGCGGTGGAACTATTTGAGCAGGCCATCGGCGGATCCCGCACCACGGCGCAGGCGGCCAGGCGTAAGCTGGAGCGCTACAACGCCGACGACTGCGTGGCGACCTCGGCGGTTCGCGCCTGGCTGCGCCGGGGCGCGCCGGGCCTGCGGGAACTGCGGCGTCAATAAGAAAGAGGACAAGGCATGACGAACTTCTTCGACCGCATTATGGCACTCAACAGCAAAGGACCGTACCGGGCCGAAAGAGTCGGGCCGGAGGATGCACTGAAGGGCGGACGGACGCCCGTACTGGAGAATCCGCAGCCGAACGTAGTTCTGGGAACGCCACTGACCGGCCTGGAGGATAGCTATTGGGCCGAGGCCGATGGGCTAGAGCAACCCGCGCAAATCGTTCTGGGGCTGGGCTGCTTCTGGGGTGTGGAGCGCATGTTCTGGGGCGTGGACGGAGTGTGGGGAACCTCCGTAGGCTACGCCGGTGGCTACACCCCAAACCCCACCTACCGCGAGGTCTGCACCGGGCGGACCGGTCATGCGGAGGTGGTGCGGGTTATCTTTGACGCCGCCGCGGTGAGCCTGGAACAACTGCTGCAGATCGCCTTTGAGAACCACGATCCTACGCAGGGGGACCGGCAGGGCAACGACGTGGGCACGCAATACCGTTCGTGTGTGTACACGCAGGATGCTGAACAGTTGGGACGCGTGCGGCAGGCCATCGCAGGCTGGCAGCAGCGCTTTAGTGACGCGGGCTTCGGGGAGATCACCACGGAAGTGGCCGAGCTGGCGGACATTGGCGACGGTCAGTACTACCTGGCCGAGGACGAGCACCAGCAGTATCTACACAAGAACCCCGGCGGGTATTGCAACCACGGTTCAAATGGCGTGAGTTGCCCCGTCGGGGTGCTGGGGGACTAGCGAGCCAGCAACTTTGGCTCTACTTGGAGAGGTTCTGGTTCGGAATGCGCCCCTCCGGAACGACCTTGCCGCCGTCCCAGCGGAAGGTGACGTCTGAGTAGTACTTGCCAGCATTCGCATTGGCATCGCCGGACTCTTGCAGTGCCTCCCAGTCGCGCATGCGCACGGTGACGGAGGAATCCGTGTCGGAAAGGATCTCCGTCTGCTGGATTGTGTCGGAGCCAACGCCGATGTACTTGCCCTTGTGGAAGAGCATCAGCTGGGTCGCAAACTGGCTATTGCCCTGCTGCGCCTGGGTGATCAGTGCGTAACTGAGGTCGTTGCAGGGGTTGTAGTTCGACTGGCCCGTGGGCTTCCAGCCGAACTGGTTCGGCGGCAGCTTGCTGATGTTGTTCGTGATCTCCGGGGAGTTCGGCTGTTCGGAGCAATCCTTGTTGCCACCGTCAGCGCCAGTACCAGCATCGCCACCTTCGGCATTCTCGCCTTCGGCGGGGTTCGGCGCAGCAGCGTTCTCGGTGTTTGCCTCCGCTGCTGGGTCGCTGCCTCCCTCTGGCGCTTTGTCCTTGTCGGCGTTTTCGCCGTCCGCGGCTTGGGCGCTGGAGGTTGCGGATGCAGAGGGAGCGCCCTCATTGTCGTCATTGCTGTCATCACCGCAGGCGGCGGTGCCCAGCAGGAGGCCGGTCAGGGCGACCACGGCGCCAAGCTGGCGGCTGCGGCGTGTGCCGCGCGTGCTCTGGGGGTCGGGGGAGTGGTTGGAACGGATGGTTCGTACGTGAGCCTTCATTGTTCTTCTCCAATCTCAGGTGGGTGTGTAGGTGACTTGCGGGCCAGCCGTGTAAAACCCAGTCGAGCGCGTGAGCTGAGTGAGTACTCGTTTAAGGGATCGTTCGTATAGCCCGGAGCGTTTCTAGGTACGCAAAAAGCCCTGTATCAAATGGCCGGAAAACCTCCGGCGGATACAGGGCTAGCTCTATTTAGTTTTCAGTGCTAGAAGGCGCTTACAAAGGCGCCCCTTGAGTCAGCTTTACTGCTGGGCTACTACTGAGCTACTGCTGGGCTACTGCTGGGCTATTTCTGGGCAGCCTCGTAGCGCTTTGCAACCTCGTCCCAGTTGAAGACGTTCCAAACAGCCTTTACGTAGTCTGCCTTAACGTTCTTGTACTGCAGGTAGAAAGCGTGCTCCCACATATCCAGCAGCAGCAGCGGGGTCAGGTTGATGGACAGGTTGCCCTGCTGGTCGGTCATCTGCTCGATAACCAGGCGGCCAGCGATGTGGTCGTAGCCCAGGACTGCCCAGCCGGAGCCCTGCAGGCCCAGAGCAGCGCCGTTGAAGTGCTCCTGGAATGCCTCGAAGGAGCCGAAGTCGCGGTTGATAGCCTCAGCCAGCTCGCCGGTCGGCTCGCCGCCACCGTTCGGGGAGAGGTTCTTCCAGAACAGGGAGTGGTTGGTGTGGCCACCCAGGTTGAACGCCAGGTCCTTGGACAGTGCGGTAACTACGCCAGCGATGGAGCCGTCCTTGCGTGCAGCCTCCAGCTTTTCGAGGGCAGCGTTAGCGCCGTTAACGTAGTTCTGGTGGTGCTTGGTGTGGTGCAGCTCCATGATCTCGCCGGAGATGTGGGGCTCCAGAGCGTCGTATGCGTAATCCAGTTCGGGGAGTTCGTACTTAGCCATAGTTTTTAAAGTTCCTTTCACACGTCGGAAGTGCTTATGACAACAAGTGTGACGCGAAAATATAGTTCCTGCAAGGTTTTCTATTAGGAACTTTTTATTTATTGACGCTATATCTCAAAAGTTCAAACATCAGAAATTCTTGAGGTGAGCGTGTCTGAGCGTAGCGCTATCCTGGCCGTGGGCGTCAAAGAGAACGCAGGCACCTACAGGGCAACCAAAAGGAAGAAGGCCACCATGACTGCTCCACAACCGCACACCATTACACCCCCGACCCCCGGCTCCAAGATCGTGCTCATTGGAGCGGGTGACGTCGGCATCGCCTACGCATACACCCTGGTCAATCAAGGTTTGACCGACCACCTGGCAATCATCGACCTGGATGAGCGCAAGACCTGGGGCCACGTACAGGACCTCAACCACGCAGTGCCGTGGTCCCACCACAACACCCGCGTGACAGTCGGCACCTACGAGGACTGCCGCGATGCCGCGATGGTCTGCATCTGCGCGGGCGCGGCGCAGAAGCCGGGGGAGACTCGACTGGACCTCGTTGCCAAGAACACCGCAATCTTCAAGACGATCGTCGGCGACGTGATGGAACACGGCTTCAACGGTATCTTCCTGGTCGCCAGCAACCCGGTGGACATTTTGAGCTACGCGACGTGGAAGTTCTCCGGCATGGACTCCAGCCGCGTGATCGGCTCCGGCACGATTCTGGATACCGCGCGCTTCCGCTATGCGCTGGGCCGCTACTTCGACCTCGCGCCGACCTCCGTGCACGCCTACGTGATCGGCGAGCATGGAGATACTGAGTTGCCGGTGCTTTCTGCCGGTTCGGTGGCGGGTACCTCCATCCGCCACCGGCTGGAGAAGATGGGTGAGTCTGCCGACGAGGACGTCGACGAGATCTTCGTGAAGACCCGTGACGCGGCCTACGAAATCATCCAGGCCAAGGGCTCCACCAGCTTCGGCATTGGCATGGGGCTGGCTCGCATTACCCAGGCGGTGTTCAGCAACCAGGATGTCGTGCTGCCGATCTCCACCCTTTTGCAGGGTGAGTACGGTTTCGAGGACATCTACATCGGCACCCCTGCGGTGGTTAACCGCCAGGGTGTGCGCCACGCTGTGGAGCTGCAACTGGATGCCGAGGAAAAGGAGAGGTTCGACCACTCCGCGAATGTGCTGCGCAAGGTAATGGGCGAGGCCGGGCTGATTTAGGCCGGGCGGCTTTAAGCAGCGCTGCATTTAAGTAAACAATAAGTGAAACTTGGAGGCTGCGGGGCGTGCGCGGATGCCGGTTGCACGCTGGCGCATTACAAATAGAGGGTATGAGAATCGTCGCCCACCGCGGAGCCTCCAAGGAACGCCCAGAACACACCCTGGCAGCCTATGAACTGGCCGAGCAACGAGGCGCGGACGGCTTCGAATGCGACATTCGCCTGACCCGCGACGGGGAGCTCGTCTGCCTGCACGACCGCACAATTGACCGGGTGGCGGTGGACAAACCCGCGAAATCCAGTGGTGTGGTCAGCGAGATGACATTGGCGCAGCTGCGGGAACTGAATGTCGGAACTCCCGAGGAACCCGCGCAGGTGCTTACTCTGCGCGAACTTCTGACCTTCTTTAACGACGTGAACTCCTCGCGGATCGACGCCAAGCAGGAGCACAGCCAGAGGGCGGAGGCGGCTGGTGCTGAAGAGGGGGCGTCACTAAAGAAAGACATCTTTATCGAGACCAAGCACCCGAACCGCTACGGCCCCAAGGTCGAGCACGCCCTGCACTACGAACTGCAGCGGGCGCACCTGGCGGAGAGCGCGCATGTGCACCTGATCAGCTTCAGCCCGCAATCGCTGGTGCGTTTCAAGATGATCAATCCAGCGGTCCACCGTATCCTGTTGCGACGCGAGTACCAGCGGATGCTCAACCCGGGACTGGAGGCACTACATGTTGTGGACGCCCACGGCTTGTCGGTCGCACGTGGTCGGATTCGCCCCGACATTATCGGCCGCTTTGGCGATGGAACCTACGTGTGGACTGCCGACAAGGAAGACGAGGTGCGGTGGGCGGCGCGCCAGGGCGTGACCTGGCTGGCAACGAACTACCCCGGGCGGGCACGGATGTGGCGCGACAGCGAGCTAGGGCTGGACAAGCTGGGGCCCGAAAGGTTGAGGGTAGCCAGCGAAACCAGTGCTTCTGCGTTTTCCTTGGTGCAGCCAGGTACAATTAACGACCGTGGCTAAGAAGAAAAAGAACCAAGACAACCTGCCCGAGGGCATGAGCCGCCGCCAGGCGAAGCTCGCCGCCCGCGCCGCGGAGCGCGCGAAGCTGCAGAAGGATCCGCGTCCCTTTGATGGTTTCGCCATGGAGGCCGACCTCATCGCCCTGCAGGAATTCGTCCCCTCGGCGCACTTTGTCGCCGACGTGAAGGACTCTGAGCACAAGATCTCCGTCGTTACCGTTCTGCCCGGTGCGGTTGCAGCGCTGCGCCGCTCGGAGGAAGACGGCGGCGAGGCTTTTGTTGCACTGCAGACTCAGCGTCGTGGTGACAACCCGAACCGCGACCTGGCATACGCCCTGAACTGGGTAAAGCAGGCCGAGCCGGGGCAGTCCTTGGAGGTCGGAGTGGCCGACGGTACCGAGCCCGCCCTGGCGGACATCCTGAACAAGGATGCAGCCTCGGAGATCACCGTCGCTCAGGACTTCGGCTGGTGGCTGACCGAGGAAAACCGCAACAACCCGCAGATTGCTGCTACGCTGCAGCGCGCTAACGACTCCGTGCTGCCCTCTGAGCGTGTGGAGGCGGATATCAAGGGCGCCGCGTGGTGGATCGACCCGTCCGACAAGGCGCACATCCGCTGGGTTCGCCAGGAGCGTGAGGAGGAGCTGCTGAACGCACTGGCTCGCCTGCACGCCGCTGGTGAACTAAACCTGGGCGAGGGCTCCAAGTTCGCCGGTGTATTCCGTACTCACGGCATCCTGGTTCCGGTGTGGGACCTGGACCGCAGTCGCGAGGCCGCTTCCTGGAAGGAAGGGCTGGAGGCTCTGGACTCGAAGATCGAGGAAGCCCTGGCTAAGGATGCTCAACTGACCGCCGATGAGCAGAAGGCTAAGCAGACCATTCAGTCTCGAGAGGTCACCATCCGCTAGTAGCCGCTGGTTAGCGGCTAGCCCTGACTAGCCTCTCGCTAACGCAGCTTCGCGAACATCTCCTCTGCGCCGGCATCGTCCCACAGTGCGACGTTGCCGGCGTAAGTGTCTTCGTAGCCCGCGATGGGCACAGTCTCCTGCTTTGCACCACCGGCCATGGCCAGCCCCAACGAGGCGAGGTTCCACACGTGGTCGTCCTCGTTGACTGTCATGTTGGCGCTGAGGGCATCGGCGACCTTCAGGTTTTTAAACGGGTTCAACAGGGTGCCGGGGGACTTGATTTTCTTGGACAGCGCGGCCAGGAACTTGCGCTGGCGCTCCACGCGGTCCAGGTCGCCCTGGGCCGAGGTGTAGCGTGAGCGAACATAACCCAGTGCGGTCGGCCCATCCAGTTCCTGGCAGCCCGCCTGCAGGTTGATGCCTGCCATCGGATCCTCCAAGGGTTCATCCAGGCACATTTCCACGCCACCAACTGCGTCTACGACATTGGCAAAACCACCGAAGCCGATCTCTGCGTAATGGTCTAGGTGGATGCCCGTCGCCTGCTCTACGGTCTGCTGCAGTAGCGCCGGTCCACCGATAGAAAACGCTTGGTTGAGCTTGTTCTTTCCGTTGCCGGGGATGTCGACCCAGCTGTCGCGCGGCAGCGATAGCATGGTTGCCTCCCCGCCGAAGCGGGGGATGTGTACCACCATGATCGTGTCTGTGCGTCCCACCGAATCGTTTAGCTCTCCGGCCATGAGGCGGTCGGCATCTTCCTTGCTTAGGCCAGCGCGGGAATCCGAACCAACCAGCAGCCAGTTGGTGCCGGAGGTTCCACCCAGGCGACCGTCGTAATCCTGCAGAGCATCGGTGCGTTGCAGTTTCGTATCGATCCACACTGCCGCACCGATGCTAAAGGCCAGCACGATGACCAACAGCAGGCCTAGTGCCTTGAAGAAACCGAAGCGCTTGCGCCTCTTCGGTCGCGAGGCAGTCAGCCCACGGGGGCGCCGAGTGGAGCGCGGGGGTTCGCCTCCGCCAGAGCGAGCTCTGCCAGGACGCTCGGTGTAGCCGCCGAATTGCGGTTCGCCGAAAGGCTGCCCCGGCTGCGGTCGGTAGCCCCGGTTAGCATCAAGGCCGACATCGCGCGGCGGAATCGGCTCGGCTCGGCGGTAGCGCGGCCGTTCGGGTTGCTGCGGGATCTCGCGGCGTTGGGGTTCACTGTGCTCGGCGGGGCCGCTGTTGCTGGGAGGGATGACGCCCTTACGCACCGGCCGCCCGTAGCGGTCCAGTAGGGGCTTGCCGTGCCGATCCCGGGCGATCTCCGTACCTCCGGCGCCATCCGTTCCACCGGAATTGTTGGCGGGGCGGCGGGAGCCGAAATTATCGCGAGAATTCATGGGGACAATAATAACGGGTTCCGGGGACAGCACTCGTGTCAATGCAGTGGCAAAGCAGTACTAGAACAGCACGGCGTAGCCGACGAAAGCGAAGGTATCGATCAGGCCGTGGCCGATCACGAGGGGCCAGATCCGCCCGGTTCGCTTGAAGTACCACAGGTAGATAACCCCCATGATGATGTTGCCCAGCCCGGCGGAATACCCCTGGTAGAGGTGGTAACTACCGCGAAGCAGAGAGCTGGCGGCGAACACCCAAGCCCAGCTAATACGCAGCTGCCGCAAGCGGGTGCTGAGCCAAGCCACGACAACCAATTCCTCAGCGAATCCATTGGCCCAGGAGTTCACTATCAGCAACGGGATCCGCCACCAGGATTCGTCCAAGCCCGTTGGCACTACCTGCTTCGAAAGCCCTAAATGTACCGCGCCGAAGTAAAACGCCAGCCCCGGCAGCCCGATAATCGCGGCCAGCCCTGCCCCATGCAGCCAATCACGGCTTCGCAGTCGCCAAGTGTGCACCAACGCCGGAGTGGGCAAGTGTCGCAACAGCAGGAATATCGCCAATCCGCCCCAGGCGAAAAGCACGCCGCTGGAGAGCAGTTGCAGTAGCGGATCCAACCACGGCAGCACCGATTGTGTTTGGTTGAGCGTGGCCTTCTGCTCATTGAGCGCCTCCGGGCTAACGGTTGCCTCCACCAGTCGGGCGATGGCGCGTAACCCAGAGGTGCCGAAGGTGATGCTCAGGACGAGCAGCAACTCCCACCGCAGTGCTGTGCGGTTATCGGCGCTAGTGCTCATGGCTGTGGTTGTGGCTGTGGTTGTGACTGTGGCTGTTGTCGGGTTTGGAACGAAAATCCAAGGCTTCGATATCGCCCGGAACCGCAACGCTGAGATTTTCGACGGGCAGGCGCGAGGCGGCGTCCATAATAAAGGCGGCGAGGGAAAGCAGTGTCGCGGCGCTCGTGCGATTACCTACCGCGCCCAGCATCAGGGCGATCGGCCAGCGGCCGGGCACGCGCTCTGGGGCGACGAGCGGCAGCGTGACGGCCGCCCAGCCCGTCAGGTTCCACAGGGTGCCCCACGGGGTCCAGGCGGTTTGTGCCCAGAAGTTATCGGCGGGTTTGAGCTGCGAGAACGCACCGGGAGGTGGAGGTGCGCAGGCGAGCGTCGGTGTGGCGATCACGTCGAAATGCGGCCAAGCCCGTTGTGGGTCTAGCCCGACTATTTGTTGTTCTAATTGTTGACGCCGCCATTTCGGCACCTGGCGGCCTTCCTCCCGCAGCCATGAAGTGATGGGCGACAGCGTGCCCGGCAGGTCCGCGCAGCGGGAGGCAATGAGGTCGCGGAAGAGTTGGAAAGTGGCCGGCGAATAGGGGGCGGGCGCCTGGCTTACGGATTCTACGAGCGGGTGCGTGGTGGCCAGCGCCGTGGCCGCGGCAGTGGCGGCGGCAATCTCCGGGGAGACGACGCTGCGGGTGTGGAAGGGCTGGTTGGTGTAGCCGATGCGTAGAGGCTGTTGCGGTTGAGTGGGCTCCAGGTGCAGCGTGTCCGTATCCGGCGCGGGTAGACCGTAAGCGCGGGCGGTGGTGGGAAGGTCGGAAGCGATAAATCCCTGGGCGACCGGCGTAAAAGAGCCGAACCGATGGTTGTGGGCGGGCTTCAACGCCGCGAGGCCGCAGCACGCCGCAGGAATGCGTATTGAGCCGCCGCCGTCGGTGGCGTGGGCGATGTTCACCAGGCCGCGGGCGACGGCCGTGGCGGCCCCGCCGGAGGAACCGCCGACCATCATCGCGGAGTTCAACGGGTTGACGGGCTGGGGCATGCCGACGGGCTCGGTATAGGCGGTAGTACCGTACTCCGCGGAGGAAGACGCGCCGACAAGCGTGGCGCCGCTGACCAGCAGGCGGTGGGCGGCCGTGTCGTGGTAGTTAGCTACGAAGCTGTGGTGGACCGAACCCATCGTCGTCACCTCGCCCGCCACCTGCTGAAGATCCTTGATCAGCACCTCCTCGCCGCCGAGAGGAAGGTCCGGGTGACTGCGCAGGAAGTCGTAACTGTGGGGGTTGTCGTAGACGCGGGCGACGCCCAATTGTGCATTGCTTAGACCCGTATCGCGCCGGGCGCGGGCGAGGCGAGCAGCGAAAGTACTGGACTGGTCGGGCGTGCGGTTCATTGCCCCCAAGGATATACCTAGGGTGGAGCTGGGAGACGTCTTCTCCGGGAAACGCAGGGAAACTCAGGGAAACGCAGGGAATTGCGAGGAATCGGTGGTCGGGTTCTCCACTAGACTGGCTGCATGAGTGGTTGCATGAGTAAATCTTCTGGGCATGATGCCTCTGGACGCGTCGCATTCCTCGGCCCCGAAGGAACCTTCACCGAAGAGGCACTGAAGCAGTTCAAGCAGCTCGGCGCGGTGCCGGAGGAAGCCACCGAGATTCCCGTCACCTCCCCACGGATGGCGCTGGACATGGTGCGTGACGGCGAGGCCGACTACGCCTGCGTGGCGCTGGAAAGCTCCGTTGACGGGCCGGTCTCGCAAACGGAAGACGCTCTGACCTACGGCAAGCCACTGCAGATCTACCGCGAGGTACTAGTCCCAGTGGTGTTCTCCATCCTGGTGCGCCCCGGCACCAAGCTGGAGGACATCAAGACCTTGACCACTCACCCCGTGGCCGAGGCGCAAGTGCGAAACTGGGTGGCAGAGAACTTGCCGGACGCGACTTTCGTCCCCGCCTCCAGCAACGGTGCCGCCGCGGCAGCAGTGAAGGCCGGAGAGGCGGACGCTGCCGCAGCGCCGGCCCGTGCGGGGGAGATCCACCAGCTAGAGGCCTTGGCCGAGGGGGTTGCCGACGTCGCTGGTGCTCAGACCCGCTTCATCTTGGTCGGCAACCCTGGCAAACCCCCCGAGCGCTCGGGCAATGACCGCAGCGGAATGGTTCTCTGGCTGCCGAACGTGCCCTCCAGCCTGTTGGATGCGATCGCTGAACTGTCCACCCGCCAGGTGGACATGGCACGTATCGGCTCCCGCCCCCGCCGCACTGGGGAAAAGGGCGAGGGCGCGGCCAATGGTAACTACGTCTTCCACATTGGCATCGTCGGCCACATCGAGGATGCCGCCGTGGCCGAAGCTCTGGCTGGCCTGTACCGCCGCGCGGAGGATGTGCGCTTCCTGGGCAGCTGGCCCTCGGCGGAAGCTCTGCCGGTCGTGGAGCCCTCCATCACCCATCCACTGCATCGCCATGCGGACAGTGCCCCGCCGAACTACGCTGAATCCAGTAGATGGATTGAGGAACTCAAGAGCGGTCAGAGGGGTAGCTAGGCAATGGCACAATCGACACGTCTTTTCCTGGTCAGGCACGGCCAGACGACCTCCAACGCCATTCACGCCCTGGATACCGCGCTGCCAGGCGCCGACCTCACTGATCTGGGCTGGGAGCAGGCTGCCGAGGCCGGCCACTGGCTCTCCGAGCGTACCCAGCGCCTGAAGATCGCGTCCTCGTTTGCCGCCCGCGCACAGCAAACGGCCGTGGGGCTAGCCGGCGCCTTCGGCGGGGAGATCGTTCCTGCGGGCTTTTCCCGCGGGGAATCTTTAAATGACGCCACCGCCTCCGCCCGCGCGACCGATCACATTCAAGCAGCGCTGCAGCGGCTGCCGCGGGTCTCCGAGATTCCCGCCGGGCAGTACGAGATGAAAAACGACGAGGATGCACACGAGGCCTACCACTCCATCCTGGGCACCTGGATGCTCGGCCGAGTGGACAAGGCCGTTCCTGGAGGCCTGTCCGGCGCGGAGGTGCTGCGCGAGTACCTGGCTACGCTGCTGGTCGCGCTCGCCGAGAATGAAGTGGCCAACCGGGAGGCAGTGCAGAATGGAGCCGAACCCACCGATATTGCGCTGGTCAGCCATGGTGCCGTGATCCGTCTGGTCGCCCGCTTCCTGGGCGGGGTGGATCCGGAATGGGCATTCATGCACTACCTGGCCAACGGCAACGTCATTACCCTGCGAGTGCCAGACAACATTGCAGAGTTGGCTGATGTTGCAGCGGGCCGGCCTGGGGCGTCACAAAACAAGGCTGCGCGCTCCGGCGTGCTCGACAGTCTGGAGGGCTCCTTCGAAGTGCTGGGGTGGGGCGCGGCGACGCTCTAGCCCCAGCCGAGCTCGTGCAGGCGGTCGTCGTCGATGCCGAAGTGGTGGCCGAGCTCGTGGATGACGGTGATGGCGACCTGCTCGATTAGCTCTTCCTCGGTGTCGCAGATGTCCTCGAGGGCGTAGCGGTAGATCGTGATCTTGTCGGGTAGGGCAGAGGTGTACTCGGAGGTGCGTTCGGTTAGCGCGATTCCCTCGTAGAGTCCCAGGATGTCCGGGCTTTCGGGATTGTAATCCTCGGTGACGATGGCGACGTTGTTGACGTTATCCAGCAGCTCGCGGGGGATCCGCCGAAGACCGAGGTCAACGAGTTCTTCGAAGCGCTCGGGGGAAACGTCGATGGCCATGGGGAAAGTCTGCCTACGGTGCCGGGGCGGGGGTGGCGTTCGGGCTTTCGGCGGCCGGAGTACCGGCGTTGCCAGCATTGCCAGCATTGCTAGCACTGTCGGCATTGCCAGGCCTTGTATCTCGGCGTAGCGGATTGCGCTTCGGTGGGGTCTTCGGCGGGTTACCGTCGATGGTGAAGTTACTGCGTACATCGCCGGCGAGGGTGGCGAATCCACCACCGGGGCGACCGAAAGTCAAAGCACAGTTCACGGTGCGTGAGCCCGCATCCCAGGACTGGCGCTGCAGCGTGGTCCAGAACGGCGTGAGCGTGGAGTTGTATAGCGCATCGTCCCCGCCCAGGTAGTCTTGCGCGGCCTTGGTGCAGACCTTGTTCAGGAACTCGTTCTGCTTCTTCGCATCCGGCCAGGCACCGGGGAATTGTTCGCCGAGGTTTACCACGGAGGTCACCTGCCAGGCGTGCTTCTCCTCGCACGGAACTTCGTTGGTCAGATCGCCGTCCACCCGTACGCAACGGTCTTTCTCGAAGTAGCGCGACTGGTCCTGCTTAGCGGCGAAGCCAGTGGTCTCGGTGGTGCGGCCGGTAGCGTCCGGTACCATCACGCCGCACAGCATCGTGCGGTCGCCGTCGTTCCACGCGGACTGCGGGGGCAGGATCGGGGAGATGGAGTAGCGACCTTCGGGATCGAGCTTGCCCTCGAGGTACTGCATCGTCGGTCCGGTGCATAGCTCGTTGGTCAATTCTTCTTGACGCTTCAAGTCCGGTTGCTTGGCGGATGGGCCAAACTCACTGGTGGGGTATTGGCCGAGGTCTTCGCGAGAGCTGACTTCGAAGCGGTGGGGTTGTTCGCAATCCACGGTGGCGAAGTTGGAATTCACACCATCTTTGCCGGGATTCCAATTCACGCAGTCGCCATTGCTGGCCTGGGTGAACGTGGTGCTGTTCACGTGCTGCCCCTGCTTTTCATCAGCCGGTACCAGCGGGGTGCTGCCCTCGGGGGCGACAAAGGCGAACGCCGCAGCGCTGACGCCACCGCACAGGGCGGCGAACAGTGCGACGGTGATGCTGCGTGCTCGGCGGTGGGTTTTCGCTTCGCTGGTGGTCATGGGAGCTCGCTCTAAATCTGCTTTGGGGTTTTCGGCTGTATTTAACGGTATCTGACGGTAACTAACGGTATCTAACGGTTTTTGACGGTATTCGACCGTAATTGTGAAGCCAGTCTAGTAGGGGTTGTGCCATAGGGGGAACTGGGCAGACAACTACGCGGGCGAACCGGCTAAGCTAAACACCATGATTGATCTGAAGTTTCTGCGCGATAACCCCGATGTAGCCCGTGAATCCCAGCGCACTCGTGGGGAGGACCCGGCGCTGATCGACCAGCTGCTGGAAGCCGACTCTCAGCGCCGCGAGGCCATCAGCGCCGCCGATGCGGCTCGCGCGGATCAGAAGGCATTCTCCAAGGAGATGGGGCAGAAGATGCGCTCCGCTTCCGACGAAGAGAAGCTGGCTCTGCGCGAGGAGGGCAAGCAGAAGGCCGAGGCAGTCAAGAAGCTGGAGGAGGCTCAGTCCAGCGCCGAACAGGCCGTCCACGACCTGCAGATGCAGATCTCCAACATTGTGGAGGAAGGTGCGCCGGCCGGTGGCGAGGAAGACTTCGTCACCCTCGACGTGGTGGGCGAGCCGCCGCAGTTCGACTTCGAGCCGAAGGACCACCTCGAGTTGGGCGAATCCCTGGGGCTGATCGACATGAAGCGCGGCACGAAGGTTTCCGGCGCCCGCTTCTACTTCCTCACCGGCGATGGTGCGCTGCTGCAGCTGGGCATGCTGCAGTTGGCTGCCCAGAAGGCCGTGGAGCACGGCTTTAAGCTCATGATCCCGCCGGTACTGGTGCGCCCCGAGATCATGTCCGGCACCGGTTTCCTGGGTGCTCACGCAGATGAGATCTACCACCTGGAAGAAGACGACATGTATCTGGTCGGTACCTCCGAGGTCGCGCTGGCTGGTTACCACTCCGAGGAGATCATCGACCTCTCCAATGGTCCGCTGCGCTACGCCGGCTGGTCCTCCTGCTTCCGCCGCGAGGCCGGTTCTTATGGCAAGGACACCCGCGGCATCATCCGCGTCCACCAGTTCGACAAGGTGGAGATGTTCGTTTACTGCAAGCCCGAGGAAGCCACCGAGGTCCACCAGGAACTGCTGGCAATGGAGCGCGAAATGCTGGGGGCCATTGAGGTTCCTTACCGCGTGATCGACGTCGCCGGTGGCGACCTCGGTTCCTCGGCGGCCCGCAAGTTCGATACGGAGGCGTGGGTCCCGACTCAGCAGACCTACCGCGAGCTGACCAGTACCTCCAACTGCACCACCTTCCAGGGCCGTCGCCTGAAGACTCGCTACCGCGACGCTGATGGCAAGGCGCAGACCGCTGCCACTCTGAACGGCACCCTGGCAACTACCCGCTGGTTGGTGGCTATTTTGGAGAACCACCAGCAGGCCGACGGTTCTGTGGTTGTGCCGAAGGCGCTGCGTCCTTTCGTCGGTAAAGATATTCTGAAGCCCAGCAATTAGCTCAGCGAATCCGGCGCCTAAAGCGCCGACTCGGCCCAGTGCGCGACCCCCGCGTGCTGGTTGAGCCACAGTTTCCAAGGACTCAGGAGAGGTAACCGCCACCCATGTCGTTGCTCGATAGCTTCAGCTTCCCCGATGGCTACCAGCCCAAGACCACCGGCCACAAGGAAGCCAAGGAATTCCCCTACGGCTTCCCGACGATCGGCATCGCTAAGCTGTGGTTCCGCTACATGCAGCACCTGGATTGCGCGGTCTACGGCGCGGAAAACATCCCCGCAGACGGTCCGGCCATGATCGCCGTAAATCACACAGGCTACTGGGACTTCACCTACGGCGGCGTCCCGGCGCACGTGCGCGGTGGCCGCGTGGTTCGTTTCATGGCGAAGAAGGAGATCTTCGACGTCAAGGGCGTGGGCGCGCTCATGAGCTCCTACAACCACATCCCCGTCGACCGCGCGGACGGCCAGGCATCGGTGGACCAGGCCATCAAGCAGCTGAAGGCCGGCGACCTGGTGGGCATCTTCCCGGAGGCCACGATCTCTCGATCCTTCGAGATCAAGGAGTTCCGCCAGGGCGCCGCGCGTATTGCCCACCAGGCTGGCGTGCCGCTGATCCCGCTGACCATTTGGGGTTCCCAGCGCGTGTGGACGAAGGGGCGCAAGCCGATTTGGCGCCCGAAGGAAACCCAGCTGGTGATCACCGTCGGCAAGCCTGTCGAGGTCACGGAAGATGCACAGGCCACCACCGAGCGGCTGCACCAGACCATGGTTGAGCAGATGGACCTGACCCGCCAGCGTTGGGAAGAGCGCTTCGGCCCCATGCCCAAGGGCGAATTCTGGGTGCCGGCCGCCCTCGGCGGAACCGCCCCGACGCTGGAGGAAGCCACCGTCCAGGACCGCGCCGATGCTGCGGCCCGCAAGGAAAAGCGCGCCCAGGAGAAGGCCGAGGCCGAGCTTCGCGCCGCCGCCGAGGCCCGCGAACGCGAGCAGGCCACTGGCATCAACAAGATCCTGGTGCCGCTGCGCCAGCGCATTAACCGACTGCGCAAAAAGTAGGCCCGAGCAATGCAGGATTCCCCGTTGCTGGTGGTCAGCGACGTTGACGGCACCCTGCTCAACAGCAGGGAGCGGGTCTCGCAGCGGATGCGTCGCGCGGTGAGTTCGATGCTGCGCCAGGGCACCGTCTTCACCATCGCCACAGGCCGCCCGCCGCGCTGGCTGATGCCCGTCTTCGAGCAGCTGCCTGTCCGGCCCGTCTGTGCCTGCGCCAACGGCGCCATTATTTATGACGCCGACCGGGATCAGATCGTGCACGCCGCGACCCTCGAGCCGGACCTCATCCGGGCGCTCATTGAGCAACTCAGCGAGTCCGTCCCTGGGGTGGGTTTCGCCGTCGAGCGCGCCGGGACCAGCGCCTTCGACCGCGCCGACGAGCTATTCTCCGTCTCGCCCGGTTACGACCACGCCTGGGATTCCACCGAGCATGCCGTCCAGTCCCTCGAAGAACTCGCCGCCAAGCCCGTGGTGAAGCTGCTGGTCCGGGACCCCAATCGAACCTCGGCCGAGCTCTTTGCCGCGGTGCGCCCTTTTATTGACGCCACCCAGGCGAAAGCCACCTACAGCTATGAAGGGGGTCTAGTAGAGGTCTCGGCGGCGGGAATCTCCAAGCGCTCCGCGCTGGAATGGATCGCCGAACAGGTCGGTGTGGATGCCGCACAGACCATTGCCTTCGGGGACATGCCCAATGACACGGAGATGCTTACCTGGGCGGGGCACGGCGTGGCGATGGGCAATGCCGAAGAATCGCTGAAAGAAGTCGCCGACGAAGTCACCCTGACGAATGACGAGGACGGCGTGGCCGCCGTCCTCGAGCGGTGGTTTTAGGTAGCCATGTCCAAGCTGAGCGAAAACGTACGTCGGAAGGTAGCCCAGCTGCAGGTGCGCCACGAGGGCTTGAAGAAGAAAAGCTACGGTTTCCTAGTTCGTCCGTTGACGTTGTTGGCGGGCTGGTTGTTTGTGGTTGGCGGCATTCTTATCATCCCCACGCCCGGGCCGGGCTGGTTCCTGCTGTTTTTCGGCATCGGCGTGCTGTCCTTCGAGATGGTCTGGCCCAACCGACTGTTGGATTGGGGGCTGCGGAAATACGACAGCTGCGAAGCCTTCTGGAAGCGGCAGGGGGCGACGACCAAGAGCCTTATCGGCCTGGGCTTTTTGGCGGGCTGTGCTGTGGTCTTCAGCGGCGTTTTCTGGGTGATGTGGAACACCGGAATGCTCGGCTTTGCGGAAGGTTGGTTGGGGGACTGGGTGGAGAAGCTGCCCGACTGGGCCGGGTTTAAAGAACCGCTTGCCTGAAATCGCAGTACCGGGCGGCACACCGAGGTGGCGTCATGACCGAAAAACAGTGAGTTAGCGCGGTAACCTGGCAGGCATGACTGAGCAGACACAGAGCGGACAGAACTACGACCTCATCGTTGTCGGCAGCGGCTTCTTCGGCCTCACCGTGGCCGAGCGTGCGGCAACCCAGGCCGGCAAGAACGTGCTGGTGGTGGAGAAGCGTTCCCACATCGGCGGTAACGCATACTCCGAGGCCGAGCCGGAGACGGGCATTGAGATCCACAAGTACGGTGCGCACCTGTTCCACACCTCCAACAAGCGCGTGTGGGATTACGTCAACCAGTTCACGGACTTCACCGACTATCAGCACCGCGTGTTTGCAATGCACAAGGGCACCGCCTACCAGTTCCCGATGGGCCTGGGGCTGATCAACCAGTTCTTCGGCAAGTACTACAGCCCGGACGAGGCTCGCCAGCTGATTAAGGACCAGACCGACGGGCTGGACCCGGCAGAGGCCAAGAACCTCGAGGAAAAGGGCATCGCCCTGATTGGCCGTCCGCTGTACGAGGCCTTCGTGCGCGACTACACCGCCAAGCAGTGGCAGACCGACCCGAAGGAACTGCCGGCCTCTAATATCTCCCGCCTGCCGGTGCGCTACACCTTCAACAACCGCTACTTCAACGACACCTACGAGGGCCTGCCGGTGGAGGGCTACACCGCGTGGCTGGAGAACATGGCTGCCGACGAGAAGATCGAGGTGCGCCTGGATACCGACTGGTTCGAGATTCGCGACGAGGTCCGCGCGGCCAACCCGGATGCGCCGGTTGTCTATACCGGCCCGCTGGATCGCTACTTTGACTACGCCGAAGGCCACTTGGGCTGGCGCACCCTCGACTTCGAAACCGAGGTGCTGAACACCGGCGACTTCCAGGGCACCCCAGTGATGAACTACAACGATGCCGAGTTCCCGTACACCCGCATCCACGAGTTCCGCCACTTCCACCCGGAGCGGGGCGACAAGTACCCGAAGGACAAGACGGTCATCATGAAGGAGTTCTCCCGCTTCGCGGAGGAGGGCGACGAGCCGTACTACCCGATCAACACCCCGGAGGACCGCGAGAAGCTGGAGGCCTACCGCAAGCTGGCGGCGGCGGAGGCTACGGAGAACAAGGTGCTGTTCGGCGGGCGCCTGGGCACCTACCAGTACCTGGACATGCACATGGCCATCGGCGCGGCGCTGTCGATGTACGACAACAAGCTGGCGCCGTACTTCGAGTCGAGCGAGCCGCTGGAGCAGGCGCGCGGGCACTAAATCCCGGTTGCATCAGCCAAAGGAAGCTGCACTAAAATCGCACGAGTGTTGCGTGAGAAAACCCAAACAAAGGCAGCTCAGCAAGAGCCATCGCCGCGGCGAGTGAGCAAGTTCCTCGCCCTGCCAGTGGCGCCGGTCCTCCTGGTCCTCGTTGGCTCAATTGGTACCCAAACCGCGGCGGTGCTGGTCACGGACATGCTTTCTACGGTTGGCGCGCCGGGTGTATCGGGCCTGCGCATGACCGCCGCCGCCATCATCATGGTGGTCATCTTCCGCCCGAAGCTGTCCGGAATGACGCGCGCCCGCGCCCTCAACATCGTCGTTTACGGCATCGCCATAGGCATGATGAACATGATGGTTTACGCAGCCATCGCCCGCCTGCCCCAGGGCGTCGCCGTCACCATAGATTTCCTCGGCCCTTGCGTCGTGTCTTTTCTAGGACTGACCATGTGGCGCTCCCGCCTGTGGGCCATCGCCGCGTTTGTCGGCGTTGCTCTTATCGCGCAGCCTTCCAATGACCTGGACATTGTCGGTATTGGATTCGGCGCAGTCGGCGCGATCTTCTTTGGCGCATACACGTTGTTTGCCGCCCGTGTTGGGAAGACCGAGGGTGGTGGCATGCCGGATCTGGCGCTGTCCGTGGTTGTCGCCGCGATAGTACTCGCGCCGTTCTCTGTCCCGGCGGTGCCGCATGTTGACGCCACGATGTGGGGCATCATCGTCATCTCTGGCTTTATCGGCGCCGTTGTGCCCTATGTAGTGGATACCATCGCCGCCGGAATTGTCTCGGCCGCGGTCGTCGGCACGCTCTTTGCTCTGGACCCGGTGATAGGAGCGATTTTGGGCTGGGCTTTTTCCGGCGATCAGCTCACTTGGTCCATGGTGGTGGGCATCGTCCTGATCGCGACAGCTGGCGCCATTATTACGTGGCGTGGAGCCCAGGAATCTCGGGAGTTAGATTCGTTGTCCGAAGTAGAGGCCTAGCTAACTCGGGCTGAACTGGGGCTGTGTCGCACAAGCTCTTATGACGGGCTTTCATGGATAATCGGATATATTCCAATGTCTTTTAATGCCTATGCGGAGGTTTGTGTTCAGCATATGAACGCTCAGCCAGTGAAAGCCAGTACCAACGATGGGTTTGATGCCACCCGCTTGGCGCGCATCTTGCTGCCGAAGCGTGGCGAACCACGTAACGTGCGCTCCCTGTATTTCGTAGAGAACGAGGCCACCACCCCCGGCCGCGTTAACGCCGTCTCCCGTACCGAAGCGGTCCTGCCAGCGGGCAGTGAGACTTCCTTCGAGACTTACTTCAACGCCTTCCCCGCCTCCTACTGGCGCCGCTGGTCCCAGCTGGACGAGGTCAAGCTACGCATCGAAATTACAGGTGAGGCTCGCGTAGACCTGTACCGTTCCAAGTACGACGGCTCCCGCATCGGCATCGAGGGAGCCCAGATCGAAACAGATGAGAACGGCCACGGCATCGCCGAATTCATCATCTCCCTGGCCCCGTTCGAAGATGGTGGCTGGATCTGGTTCGACCTGACCTGTGAGAAGGAAACCCGCCTGCATTCCGCGGGTTGGTACGCCACCGTCGAGGCCGGCGAGCAGACCTTCGGGGGCGAGACGCTGCCGGCTGCTGAACCGAGCGTCACCATCGGCATTCCGACATTCAACCGCCCGACTGACGCGGTCGCTGCACTTCACGCACTCGCCTCCGACCCCGAGGTAGACGGCCGCATCGAGGCCCTCATCATGCCTGACCAGGGCGACAAGCACCCCGCCGACGAGCCTGACTTCGATGAAGTCGCGGAGCACTTCGGCGATCGCCTGCGCATCGTGCAGCAGGGCAACCTGGGCGGATCCGGCGGCTACTCCCGCATCATGTACGAGGCTCGTCACCCAGAGCGCGGCACCACCAGCCCCTACATCCTGTACATGGACGATGACATCGCCATCGAGCCCGATAGCGTGCTTCGCGCCCTGGCGGCCGCCCGCTACGCGAAGTCCCCGATGCTGATCGGCGGCCAGATGCTGGACCTGCAGGAGCGCAGCTTCCTGCACAGCATGGGCGAAGTTGTCCACCGCGACGTGTTTATGTGGGGTGGGGCACCGCACACCCACTACACCCACGACTTCTACCGCCACCCGTTGCGCGACCTGGGCGACGGCACTGCTCACAACGCGGCAGGCCAGCCGATCGCGCCGGTGGCCCGGGACGTGATCAACAAGGGTTACGGCACCCCGAACAACTCGGAGAACTCCAAGGACCTGCACCGCCGCATCGACGTTGACTACAACGGTTGGTGGATGTGCCTGATCCCACGCTATGTCGCTGATCGCATCGGCCAGCCCCTGCCGCTGTTTATTAAGTGGGATGACGCCGAATATGGCCTGCGTGCAAAGGACGCTGGCTTCCCCACGGCCTCCTGGCCGGGCATCGCGATTTGGCACATGGCCTGGGCAAACAAGGACGATGCCATCGACTGGCAGTCCTACTTCCACATTCGCAACCGACTGATCGTGGCAGCCATGCAAATGGAAGGATCCCCGCGCGGGCTGCTGGTCTCGCTGGCCAAGCTAGCGACAAAGCACCTCCTATGCCTGGAGTACTCCACCGTTGCCCTGCACATCGAGGCAATGAAGGACTTCCTGGCTGGCCCGGACCAGCTTTTCGACATCCTGGATACCTCCCTGCCGCGCATCGCGAAGCTGCGTAAGAACTACTCCGACGCAGTCGTAGTCCCATCCGCTACCGACCTGCCCCCAGCGACAGGTGGCCCGGCAGACCTCACGCGTATCCCGCTGAGCAAGAAGGCCAAGATTGTCACGCTTGCTAAGGCCCTGTTGCACAACGCCAAGCCTGCCGACGCCCGCCACCACCACGCACCGCAGGTGAACCTCCCGCCCGTCGAGGCCCGTTGGTTCAGCCTCTCCCGCGTCGACGGTGCGACCGTGACCACCGCCGATGGCAAGGGCGTGTTCTACCGCAAGCGTGACCGGGGCCAGATGCTGGCGCTGGCGAAGGAATACGCGCGCCTGGAAAAGCAGGTCTACGACCGTTTCGACGAGCTGCGCAACGCCTACCGTGCAGCCCACCCGCACCTGACCAGCCAGGAAGGCTGGGCGCAGATTTTCGAGCCCGAGAGCGTGGAAAACAAGTAGCGAGCCGGCGTTAGCTGCACCGAACCCAAGCCAGACTGAGACCAAGCCAGACCGAAGTTAAGGACAACGCAGAAACTATGAGCGCCACACGCATAAGCGGCGATCCGCTGGGTGAATCCGACCTGCTGGTCGCGCTGCAAAAGCAGTTGACCGATAAGCCGGGTGTGTTGCCCACTGCACGGGGCATGAGCCACTTCGGCGAGCATGCCCTCGGCTGGATGGGATCCGCTGCCCTGGGCTATGGCCTCGCCACCGCGAAGGGCAAGCCCGCCGACGGGCCGGAACGCCGTGGTTGGCTGTCCGTCGGTGTCAGCGCCTTCCTGGCACACGCTGCCAGTGTGGTGCTTAAGCGCATCATCCGTCGCCCTCGCCCGCACGATCCGCGCATTAAGATCGGCGTGGGGACTCCCTCGAAGCTCAGCTTCCCGTCTTCACACGCAACCAGCTCCACTGCCGCCCTTGTGGCCTTTACCCAGTCGGTGAACAACCGCACCGGGGCGTTGCCTCTGGTGGGCATCCCGGCGATGGCGCTGTCGCGCATGGTTTTGGGCGTACACTATCCCTCTGATGTCGCCCTCGGAAGCTGCATCGGCGCTGCCACGGCCATCGCCGTGCGCAAGGTTGTCGATGGGGGACGTGGGGGCGTCACAAAGAAGAACAGTGAGGAGAAAAGTCAGTGAGCGAACAGCGTAGCAACGGCCGACCGGAGCCGTTGATCGGCGCGGAGCCGCACACTTCCGGGTTGGAAGATCCCAACCAGGCGACCAGCACCGCCACCGAAACGAAGAAGCTGCGCCCACCGCGCAACCTGCCGGAGGCGATGATTAAGGCGCTGCGACCGAAGCAGTGGGTCAAGAATGTGCTGGTCATCGCAGCTCCCGCGGCGGCTGGTGGAGAGATGCTGTTCCACAGTCGCGTGCTGCTGGATGTGCTGATCGCATTTATTGCCTTCTGCCTGGCGGCCAGCTCCATCTACCTGATTAACGATGCTCGCGACGTTGAGGCTGACCGTGCGCACCCGACTAAGCGCTTCCGCCCGATCGCGGCGGGCGTGCTGCCGGTGGGGTTGGCGTATGCGATGTCCGTGGTGCTGATTATTGCGGCAATCGGTGGCTCACTGCTGGCTTCGTCGGGCACGAACCTGGCTATCGTCGTGGCCGTGTACATCGCACTGCAGCTGGGCTACTGCTTCGGCTGGAAGCACCAGCCGGTGATCGACATCGCGCTGGTGAGCTCCGGTTTCATGCTGCGCGCGATGGCGGGCGGTGTGGCTGCTTCGATCCTCCTTTCGCAGTGGTTCCTGTTGGTCGCGGCGTTCGGTTCGCTGTTCATGGCGGCGGGTAAGCGCTACGCGGAGCTGAAGCTTTCGCTGCGTTCGGGCGCGAAGATCCGCAAGTCTCTGGAGAGCTACACCCCGACCTACCTGCGCTTTGTGTGGACCCTGGCTGCCACCGCTGTGGTGCTGAGCTACGCACTGTGGGGCTTTGGCCTGGCGCAGACGGTCGAGTCCGGTGTGGCCGCCGTGTGGTACCAGGTCTCTATGGTGCCGTTCACCATCGCGATTCTGCGATATGCCGCGGACGTTGACCGTGGTGAGGGTGGCGCGCCTGACGAGATCGCCCTCGAGGATCGCACCCTGCAGCTGCTGGCGCTGGCCTGGCTGTTCTGTGTGGCGATGGCGGTCTACATCGTTCCGCTGTTCTAGTTTCCCTGTTCTAGGTCTAGTTTTCTGTTCTTTCTTTGTGACGCCGACTTCTCCTATTTGGGGGAGTCGGCGTTCTTAGCTTTTAGGGCTTTGTTGGGTTCCTAGCGTGCTAATGGTGGGGTTGCAGTGACACAAGTGGGGCAGGAGGGAGATGTGATTAGGCGACTCTAAGGATGTGCTGAGAATGATCTAGGGATGTAGCGTTTAGGGAAAGCGATTCGTTCATTACGTTGAGTGCGATCGTAAAGATTTGGTAACGTACACGCATCCTGTGTTTCGAGGCGCGTCTTCGGGACGCCTCTTGTCATATACGTTTCAAGACATTTAGGACTACATGAACACGACTATGAAGACCAAGGGTCTGGGCTCCAAGCTCACCGCTTTCCTGGTTGCAGTCGCTACTGCGCTGGGCATGGCTGTTGTCACTGCACCCACTGCTTCTGCTGACAACCGTGGCCACCTGCGTCCGGGCTGCCACTGGAGCAAGCACAAGTACTACCTGCAGAACTGCTGGGTCTACTCCCCGGCAATGGGGCAGAAGATCCAGGTGCAGATCAAGCCATCTTCCCGTGGTGGTAACGCTGGCGTCTACATGCTGGACGGCCTGCGTGCACGCCAGGACTGGAACGCATGGGTCTGGTCGGGCAACGCTGTAAAGAAGTTCGTTAACGACGACGTGACCCTGGTCATGCCGGTCGGCGGGCAGGCTCAGTTCTACACGGACTGGATGGGCCCGTACGGCGGTAAGGGTGGCCCGAAGAAGCCGCGTTGGGAGACCTTCCTGACCCGCGAGCTGCCGGGCTACCTGCAGCGCAACTTCGGCGTGAGCCCGACCCGCAACTCCATTGTTGGTCTTTCTATGGGCGGTACTGCCGCAATGAACCTGGCTGCGTGGCACCGCAACCAGTTCAAGCAGGCAACCTCCCTGTCCGGTTACCTGAACCCGACCTGGCCGGGCATGTACGCCGGAATCCAGTACGCGATGTCTGACGCGGACCGGGGTGCAAACATCTGGGACATGTGGGGTAGCCCGGTTGACCCGCGTCGCTTCCGCAACGACCCGACCGTACAGGCTGGCCGATTCAACGGTATGCCTCTGTACCTGGCCGCCTCTGGCGGCGTCCCGTCTCGCGGCGAGAAGTTCCTGGATAATCCGCGAGGAGTTGCTGCTGGCATCGGCCTGGAGTGGATGGCGCGCACCTCCACTGCGAAGTTCGAGATGGCTGCCCGTGCAGCCGGAGCTCGACCTGTTGTGAGCTACCCGATCAACGGTCTGCACGCATGGCCGTACTGGGATGCGGAGCTGAACAAGGCTCGCCCGCACATCCTGCGTGCGCTGGGTGCTTAGCCTGAGATCGCTTTAGTTTTGAACTGGAGTCACTAAAGTCGCTAAAGCCACTAAAACCACTGCCTTGGCTCTTTGCCTAGGGCAGTGGTTTTTTGTGTGCTCAAGACGTGGTGCACTGCGCGAGGAGCTGTTGTGAACGAGGTTTGCGGTCGAGGTTGGTTGGGGGAGTGAGGCTCAAAAGCGAGTGGAGCTTAGGGGCGTCAATAAAAAAGAAGCTCAAGAGTCACATAAGTAACACTGGCAACATGGTAGGCTAACCCTCAAGTAAAACTTTAAATGTTCCGCGTGTTGTCCATGTGAAAGCGCTTTTGCTTGCCATAATTGCTCACGTGCTAGAAGCGCACCTGCGTTAAAAGCTCGGAAAGTTCAAAAGCTTTGAAAAGCTCGAGAAAATCCAGGTCGCGATAGACGTAAACGTAAATAGAGAATGGCTTGATGAAGCACCCGGTGGTGTTCGAAGCAGGAGGGGAACCTGTTTCGAACCAACCAGACCACAACGGCTAAACAGCAACCAAAGCTACACAACAACCAAAAAAGCAACAGAAAGAATGAAGACTATGCGCCTTGCAGCGAACCTCTCCCGTCGCACTCGCTCCGCCAGCAGCCCTCGCCGTAAGACCGCGGCGATCCTGGCTCTGCCGCTTTCCGTTGCGCTGGCAATGCCAATGATGCCGGCTGCCACCGCGCAGAGCTCCCTCGGTGGCAACATGGGCCCGGGGTCCGGCACCAGCTACCTGGATCCGGACAGTGTTCCGAAGCGCACCCCGCGCCAGGTCACCGAGCAGCACCTGGAAGGCCTGCCGGAGGGCGTGAGCGTGGATCGCGTCGAGTGGATCACTGAGCGCTGGGCTAATGTTTTCATCAACTCCGCCGCCATGCCGGGCAAGCCCATCAAGGTACAGATCCTGCTGGCCCGCGACTGGTACTCCCAGCCCGACCGCAAGTTCCCGACCGTGTGGGCTCTGGACGGCCTGCGTGCCCGCGAAGATGAGTCCGGCTGGACCCTGTCCACCAACATCGCCAACCAGTACGCAGACCGCAACGTGAACGTTATTCTGCCTGTCGGTGGCGAGTCCTCCTTCTACACGGACTGGCAGCAGCCGGAGAACGGTAAGCACTACAAGTGGGAGACCTTCCTGACCAAGGAGCTGCCATCCGTGCTGCGCGAGGGCTGGCGCGCCAACGAGGACCGCGCAATCACCGGCCTATCCATGGGCGGCACCGCCGCAATGAACCTAGCTGAGCGCTTCCCGGACATGTGGAAGTTCGTCGGTTCCTTCTCCGGTTACCTGGACACGACCTCCTACGGCATGCCGGAAGCCATCGCCTACGCCACGAACGACGGCAATGGCTACGACGCCAAGAAGATGTGGGGCGAATTCGGCTCTCAGGACTGGATTGACCACGATCCGAAGCTGGGTGTGGACGCGCTGAAGAAGATGACCGTCTACGTCTCTGCAGGTAACGGCAACGCTGGCAAGTATGACAAGCCAGGTACCATCCCTGGCATGCCCGCCAATATGGCCGGCTTCGGTCTGGAGGCCATGTCCCGCATGACCACCGAGACCTTCGTCAAGTACGCGAAGAAGGCCGGCGTTAAGCCGATCACCGCCTTCCGCCCCTCCGGTACCCACGACTGGCCATACTGGCAGTACGAGATGATCCAGGCATGGCCGCACATCGCAGACGCACTGGGCATCCCGGAAGCTGATCGCGGTGCGAAGTGCAAGATCGGTGGCGCCATCGCGGAGAACATGAAGAACGCCCCGGCTACGCTGGGTGCCTGCATCTCCAACGAGTACGACGCTAAGGACGGCGGCAAGGTGCAGGACTTCCGTGGTGGCCGTGCCTACTGGTCCCCGAAGACTGGAGCCCACTTCGTGTGGGGTCGCATCGGCGCCCACTATGCCTCTCTGAACGGTCCGGATTCCTGGCTGGGCTACCCGACCTCCGAGGAGCACGTCATCTCCAACGGTCGTGGTCGCTTCACCAGCTTTGAGAACGGCGGGATCTACTGGACCCACGAGACTGGCGCCCACGCTGTGCCGAAGGACTTCATGGATGAGTGGGGCAAGACCGGCTGGGAGAACGGCCCGCTGGGCTACCCGATCTCCGAGCTGGAGAAGGTCGGCGATAGTTACATGCAGAAGTACCAGAACGGCGTGATCATCCGCGACAAGGACAACAAGACCAACTACGTCCAGGGCAAGATCGCAGAGAAGTACCTGCAGCTGGGTGGCGTGACCTCTAAGCTGGGCAACCCGAAGAGTGGCGAGCTGGCCATCAAGGGCGGCCGCTTCACCGAGTTCGAGCACGGCAACATCTACTGGTCCCCGTCCACCGGCGCACACGTGATCTACTACGGAAACGTGTTCGATGAGTGGGGTAAGCGCGGCTGGGAGCAGGGCAAGCTCGGCTACCCGATCAGCGACCACGAGGACATCCCGGCGGGTGGAACCAAGATCAAGTTCCAGCACGGCGAGATCCGCGAGGTCAACGGACGCGTTGAGGTGCTCTAACTGTGGGCGTCACAAAGAATAGGCAGTTTCGTGCAGCCGCCGGTGCCGCGTGTGCGGCGTTGCTGTCGCTGGCCACGCTGACGGCGTGTGGCGGCGATGAGACGGTCGACAATTCGGCGGAGTCCACGACCGTGCCTTCGGTGACGGAGTCTGCGACTGAGACCGAGAAGTCCGACGATGCGAAGGACGGCAAGGACGGCGGAGACGACAAGGACGGAGAATCTGGCTCTTCGGAAGGTAGTGACGCCCCAGCTCCCGCCGGCGACCGTGGTGGCGAACCGGCAAGGGACGGTGCTGTGGATGAGGTGGACGACATTCCATCCGGCGCGCAACGCAGTGACCAGGATAAGGACTTCCTGAAGCGGCTGAAGGACGGCGGCATCGACCTAACGAAGGCTAATGATGCAGCGGAGATCGGTGGCCTGGAAGATCAGGTCATCGCGGCTGGTCACGCGCACTGCACCGCCGAGGGCGGCGGGCAGGCTGATGTGTACACCCCGTTGGCCGCAGGCCAGTTGGAGGCCAACGGCGTGATCGACGGTGATCCGAAGAAGGCCGAAGACGCCATCCGCGAAGCCGCGAAATCCGCGTATTGTTAGTGGTCACTCGTTTCCCATAACCAGGTTGTCCGCCATAGGTGGCGAGGGCAGCCTGGTTTTGCTTTAAAAGCAGTAGAAGCCGTAAAAGCCGTAAAGCCTCAGAGGAAGGTCTAAAAGAAAGCAATGAAGAAGGTATTGACCATCCTGGCCGTGCTGGTCTTGCTTGCACTGATTGTGGTGGGGGTGGGCAACTGGTTGCTCACCAATGACGGGGGAGATGGCCCAGGACCGGGTAAGCCCACCCCGCCGCCCGCCCCGGAGGCACAGAACCCACCCGGGTGTGTGGACGTGGAGGTACTAGCCGCGCCGGGCACGTGGGAATCCAAGGCTGATGACGATCCACTGGCGCCGCATGCTAACCCTCACTCGCTGATGCTTAACGTCACCCGCCCTCTGGGCGACGAGTTCTCCCCGGACAAGGTGAAGGTGTGGACCCTGCCGTACACCGCGCAGTTCCGCAACATGAACGCACAGCACGAAATGAGCTACGACGACTCCCGCAACCAGGGCTTCGAGCGAATGAAGGAGGAGCTGCGGTCGATGCACGAGAAGTGCCCGGCAACGTCCTTCATCCTGACCGGCTTTAGCCAGGGTGCGGTTATCACCGGCGACCTGGCAGGAGAGATCGGCAACGGGCGTGGCCCCGTGCCTGCCGACCGGGTGCTGGGAGTATCGCTGATCGCCGACGGTAGGCAGGAGCTGGATAAGGGCAAACTAGTTGGTGCGCAGGGCATCCGCGGCACCGGCGCGGAGATCGCTCTGAATCCGGTGAGCGGGCTGATCCAGCCGATCGTGCCGGGCGCTACGATGCGTGGCCCGCGCCCGGATGGGTTCGGTGAACTTAATGATCGAGTAAATAACTACTGCGCCCCTGCGGACCTTATTTGTGACGCCCCAGCGGATCTGGGCAACGCTCTTGTACGAGCCAAGGACCTGGTGGCCGCCAACGCTGTGCATGCGGAATATGCGACTAACGGAAAGGTCGTGGAAGGCCAGACTGTCCCGGAGTACATCGTTGGATGGGCGCGGGATCTGATTAACGAGCGCGTGCAGTAGGGGCTGCCGCTTCGGCGGGTCTCTCTGCGCGTCGATGTGCCGGAGTGGTGGGGGCACGCGGCGCACAGGAAAGCGAAATTGCCGGGTAACAGGAGCGCACCCCGGTACGATGTGTTTTACAAGTGAAACTAAATGTTTATGGTGTTAGAGCTAAGGCCTTAGAGCTAGGTAGCTAACCCGATACCGTTTGAACCGAGTGGAAAACTAGAGGAGACCCCGCGTGGACATCACTGCAGCAATGGGCCAGTTTTACGACGAGCAAGGCGACATTAATGTGCCCGAGCAGCTCACCCTTTCCGGCATGTGCGAGATGCTTTACACCATGGCGCAGATGGAGGGCACGGTGGATAACGTGCTGATCCGCCACTGGGACTTCAGCGAGTCCCGCGAGGGTACGGTGCACGAGATCACCCGCGCGCAGGTAAACACCCGCATCAAGGCCGTCTGCGTTCGCCTGCAGCAGGTCGCCAAGCCTGGCGACCGCGTGGCCATCCTGGCCAACAACTCCCCGGAGTACATGTACGCCTTCCTGGGTGCGATGTACGCCCGCATAGTGCCCGTCCCACTGTATGACCCGAACGAGCCGGGCCACACTGGCCACCTGACTGCCGTATTGGGTTCCTCTGAGCCGACGGTGGTGCTGACGAATAAGCGCTCCGCTACGGCCGTACGCAAGCACTTCGCCTCTACGCCCACCACTGAGCGCCCCCGCGTGCTGACGGTAGACGCGCTGCCGGATGCGCTGGCTGACGAATGGCAGAACCCCATGGCCGCCATCATGGCGGACCCGTCGCTGGCGCCGAAGTCCAGCGAGGAAGCGTTCCTGCAGTACACTTCCGGCTCCACCCGCACCCCGGCTGGCGTGGTGCTTACTCACAAGTCGATCGTCACCAACGTGCTGCAGATCTTCAAGGCGGCGAACCTGCAGTCTCCGCTGCGCCTGAGCACTTGGTTGCCGCTGCACCACGACATGGGCGTGATCCTTTCCGCCTTTGTGATCATCCTGGGCCTACCTTTCGACCTGATGTCCCCGCGTGACTTCATCCAGGATCCGGCTCGCTGGGTTCGCCAGCTAAACCGCAAGAACGAGGAAGAGAACGTCTACACCGTTGTGCCTAACTTCGCCCTGGAGTTGGCCGTGCGCTACGCGGACCCGGCGAAGGTCGCGGAGCTGGCTGACCTGGACCTATCTGCCGTCGACGGGATCATCAACGGTTCTGAGCCGGTCCACCACAGCTCTGTGCAGAAGTTCCTGGAAACCTTCGGCCCCTACGGCTTCAAGAAGGAAGCCATGCGCCCGTCCTACGGCCTGGCCGAGGCCACGCTGCTCGTCAGCACCCCGCAGACCGACGAGCGTCCACTGACGAAGTGGTTCAAGCGCGAGGAGCTCTCCGATGGCACCGCCGTGGAAGGCAGTGCGGACGATGCAGACAGCCTATCCCTGGTCTCTCTGGGTCAGGTGTGCCTCCCGCAGACTCTCGCAATCGTCGACCCGGAAACCGGCAAGGAGCTGACCGACGGCAACGTCGGTGAGATTTGGGTTCACGGCGACAACATGGCCGCGGGTTACCTAAACCGCCCGGACGAGACCAAGGAGACGTTCCGCAACTCCCTGCCTACCGCCAACCGCCTGGATTCTGATAGCCGTGCGGGCGACGCTTCAGAGGACAACTGGATGCGCACCGGTGACCTGGCCGTCATCGTCGATGGCCACCTGTTCATCACCGGCCGCCTGAAGGACCTCATCATCGTCGCAGGTCGTAACCACTACCCGCAGGACATTGAGGCCACCGCCGACGAAGCCACCGAGCAGACCGCCCCGGCCGTCATCGCAGCCTTCGCCGTGGAGGCCGGTGGTTCCGCTAGCGGCGCCGCCGACGGTGAGTCTGTGGAGGGGCTCGTCATCGTTGCTGAGCGTGACCCGGATGCCAGCGAGGACGGAGACGCGGAAGCGATCGAGGCCATGCGCGCGGCCGTTACCGCCACCCACGGCGTGCAGCCGTCTGACGTGCGCATCATCGCACCGGGCACCTTGCCGCGTTCTTCCGCCAACAAGATCGCCCGCCGCGTGGCCGCGAAGGCGTATCTGGAGGGCACGCTGGGCGCTTAATCCATAAAGCGACCTCGGCGCGTTAAAATGTAGCGCTACGGTGACTCACTCATGCCTTCATTAAGGCTTCCCGGTACGAAAGGAAACGCGACCTTCCATGGCAGACAACCAGCAGGGCGTCCCCACGGCTGACCAGCAATCCCGCCCCGCCACTATTCAGCAGATGCGGGAGTGGTTACGCACCTGGGTGGCGAACACCACCGGTTTGGATGCTGCGGAGATCTCCGACGAGCGCTCGATGCAGGACTTCGGCCTGTCTTCCCGCGACGTCGTGGTTCTTTCCGGCGACCTGGAGCGCCTACTTGGCACCACCCTCGACGCGACGATTGCTTACGAGTTCAACACCATCGCCGCCCTGGCCGAGCACCTGATGCAGGGCCGTGGTTCCGGCGCTGTTTTTGGTGGTGACGCCACCACCTCCGCCGGTGCGGCGTCCAGCGCAGGTGGCCCGCTTCCATTGGGCCAGCGCGACATCGCTGTGGTCGGCATGGCGGGGCGCTACCCCGGGGCCGACAGTGCGGACGAGATGTGGGAGCTGTTTTCCAACTACTGCTCCGGTGTGGGCGAGCTCCCCGCAGGCCGTTGGTCGGAGTACTCCCGTGACCCGGAGATGACCCGCCGTATGGAGCAGGCCCAGCTGACGGGTGGTTACATCGAGGACATCGCCTCCTTCGACGCGGAGTTCTTCGGGCTCTCCCCGTTGGAGGCCGCGAACATGGACCCGCAGCAGCGCATCATTCTGCAGCTGACGTGGGAGGCGCTGGAGGACGCGCACATTCCTGCCAACCAGCTGCGCGGCAAGCCCGTCGGCGTGTTCATGGGTAACACCAACAACGACTACGGCATGTTGATCTCCGCCGACCCGGCGGAGGCACACCCCTATGCGCTGACCGGTAACTCCAGCTCGATCATCGCTAACCGCGTTTCCTATGCCTTCGATTTCCGTGGCCCGTCCGTGGCGATGGACACGGCCTGCTCTTCGTCGCTGGTGGCAATTCACCAGGCGGTGCGCTCCCTACGCGATGGTGATTCTGAGGTCGCTGTGGCGGGTGGCGTCAACCTCCTATGCAGCCCCTTTGCAACGGTGGCGTTCTCCGAACTCGGCGTGCTTAGCCCGACCGGCGGCATCCGTGCCTTCAGCGATGATGCCGACGGCATCGTGCGTTCTGACGGCGCGGGCGTGGTTGTGCTGAAGCGCCTGGAGGATGCGCGCCGCGACGGGGACAACGTGCTGGCCGTAATCAAGGGCTCGGCGGTGAACTCCGACGGCCGCTCCAATGGCCTGACCGCACCGAACCCGGATGCTCAGGTGGACGTGCTGCGCAGCGCCTACGCCGACGCGCGGATTGATCCGCAGGCCGTGGACTACGTGGAGGCGCACGGCACCGGCACTATCCTGGGCGACCCGATCGAGGCCACCGCCCTGGGAACCGTTCTAGGCCGCCAGCGCGACGTAGCCGAGCCGCTGCTGCTGGGTAGCGCGAAAACCAACTTTGGCCACACCGAGGCCGCCGCGGGTGTCGCGGGCGTGATGAAGGTTGTTCTGGCAATGCGTGAGGGAGTGCTGCCGCCGAGCCTGAACTACACCGGACCGAACCCGTATATCGATTTCGACCGCGAACACCTGGAGGTCGTGGAAGATCCGCGCGAGTGGCCCGAGTACTCCGGGCGTGCCATCGCCGGTGTGTCTGGCTTCGGCTTCGGCGGCACGAACGCACACGTGGTGATCGCATCGCCGGACCTGGAAGAAGAAGCCGCGGCGGGCATCGGGGCGGGCGGCGCAAACTCCGCAGCACCCATCGGCCTGGACCGCGAGGATTCTGCGGGCGAGGCCCCGCGCGTGCTGCTGCCCGTCAGCGGGCTGCTGCCTTCCCGCCGCCGCCAGGCCGCGGAAGCGCTGGCTACGTACCTGGAGCAAAACAAGGAATCCTTCACCAAGGCAGGCGATGAGGCCGACCAGCTGCGCGGTGTAGCCCTCGCGTTGGCGGGCCACAACCATGGCCGCTCCCGCGGTGTTGTTTCCGCTGCCACCTTCGACGAAGCCATCGCTGGGCTGCAGCGCATCGCCGCCGGCAAGCAGGGTGCAACGGTGAAGACCGCCGATTCGCCTGCTGCCAATGGCCCGGTGTGGGTCTTCTCCGGCTTCGGCTCGCAGCACCGCAAGATGGCCAAGGACCTCTACGGGCTCTCCGAGTTCTTCGCCGCCCGCCTGGACGAGCTGGACCAGGTCGTGCTGGCGGAATCCGGCTGGTCGTTCGTCGAGATGGTGCTCGACGACGAGCAGAACTACGACACGGAGCGCGCCCAGGTGGGCATCACCTGCGTGCAGATTGCACTGAATGACTTGATGCGCGCTTTGGGCGCCAAGCCGGCCGCCGTGGTCGGCCAGTCGATGGGCGAGATCGCGGCGGCATACGCCGTGGGCGGCATCACCGCCGAGGAGGCCGTGCGCACCGCCTGCCACCGCGCCCGCCTAATGGGCGAGGGGGAGCGCCTGCTCCCAGAGGACAAGCAGGGCGCCATGGCCGTAGTTGAATTCGGCGTGGAGGAGCTAGCCACCTTCACCTCTGAACACCCCGAGTACGCAAAGGTGGAACCCGCCGTATACGCCGCGCCAGGCATGACTACCGTCGGTGGCCCCGCGGAGCCAGTGCAAAAGCTGGTGGAGTACCTGGAGAGCGAGGGCAAGTTTGCTCGCCTGCTGAAGGTCAAGGGTGCGGGCCACACCTCGATGCTGGATCCGATCCTGGGCGAGCTGCACTACGAGATCAGCGACCTGGATCCGCAGCCGATCCACACCCCGCTGTACTCCACCGTGGACCGTGGCCGCGTGTACCAGCCGGGCGAGGTTGTCCACGATGCTGAGTACTTCCTGCGCTGCACCCGCCAGCCCGTCTGGTTCTCCGAGGCGACGGGCAAGCAATTCGACGACGGCTACCGCACTTTCATCGAGTTCTCCCCGAACCCGGTGGCCTTGATGCCGCTGATGAACAACTCCTTCGCGCACAACGCCAGCGATTCCAAGCTGATGTTCCTGCTTAAGCGCAAGGAGCCGGTCGCCCAGACCCTGCTTTCCACCCTCGCAGAGCTGTACGTGCAGGGCGCAGATCTGGATCTGAAGGCCCTGGCCGGTGGTCCGCGCGCCACCCTGCCGAAGGTGCCGGGCACGCAGTGGAACCTGCAGCGTCACTGGACGAACGCCCGCCCATCCTCCGGTCCTGTCGTGGATCTGCCGGGCACCCGCGTCGACCTACCCGATGGCCGCGTTGTCTTCAGTGTTCCGGCCGAAGATGTGCCGAGCATTGAACTGCTGGCCGAAGCTGCGGCAGAGGTGCTGGCCGATGGCGCCACCGTGGCCGCCACCCGCGAGCACGCCCCACTGCCGACGGCGGGCCAGCTGACGACCATCGCCGCCGGTTCCCTCGGCGGCTGGTCCCTGTCCGTTTACGCCGCCGACGCGCCCGGTGCGCAGTCGATGCCACTGGTCGCGGAGGCTTTCGTCGCCACTCTTGGTGGCGCGATTGGGGGCCTGGGGGCTGCGAGTACTGAGGGTACTAAGGGTACTGACGCCGCCTCGGCGTCAGCTGCCGCCAAGACCAGCGAGTCGCCGGCCGCCTCCGCCTCTGCCGCTTCCGCCAAGGAAAGCGCGGGCAACACGCTGCCTGAGGTTGACGAGTCCGCCGACCGGTGGGACCCGAACTCCGGCGAATCCGCTGGGGATCGCCTGCGCGCCATCGTTTCCGAATCCATGGGCTACGACATCGAGGACCTGCCGGGCGAGCTGCCACTGATCGACCTGGGCCTGGATTCTCTGATGGGCATGCGCATCAAGAATCGTGTGGAGTACGACTTCGACCTGCCACCGCTGCAGGTTCAGGCACTCCGCGATGGCTCCGTGGATGACGTGATCGCGCTCGTGGAGCAGATGATCGCGGAGCGCCACGCGAACGCTGACAGAGCCGATGCTGCCGGTGCTGATACTGCCGACAGCGCTGAGGCCGCTGCCGGGGGAGAAGGTGGCGTCACTGGTGAAGAAGACGGTGCAGCGACCGACTACACCGCGACTGGCGGCGGCGTGGCACCGCGAGATGCGAGCGAGCGCCTGGTGTTCGCCACCTGGGCAAAGGTCACCGGCAAGGCAGCCCAGGGCGTAACGAGCCAGCTGCCGGGCATCGACGAAGAGCAAGCCCGGGGCATCGCGGACCGCTTGACCGAACGCTCTGGAGCGGAGGTCAGCGCCGAGGATGTGCTGGCCGCCGAAACCCTCGAGCCGCTGAGCGAGAAGGTGCGCAGCAGCCTCGAAAGCGAAGTGGAGGGCAACATCCGCGTGCTGCGGTCGCGCCCCGAAGGCAGCACTCAGCCTGCGGTGTTCCTGTTCCACCCGGCTGGTGGTTCCTCGGTGGTGTACGCGCCACTAATGCGCCGCCTGCCGGACGACGTCCCGGTCTACGGTGTGGAGCGCCTGGAAGGCGAACTCGCGGACCGCGCGGCGGCTTACCTGGAGGAGATCATCGAGCTGGCCGACGGCCGTCCGGTTCTGCTGGGAGGCTGGAGCTTCGGTGGAGCCCTGGCGTACGAAGTTGCCCACCAGCTGGGTAAGCGCGCCGCAGCGGGCGAACCGAGCGCAGAGGTCGAGCGCATCGTGCTGCTGGATACCGTGCAGCCGAAGAACCCCGCCCCGGATACGAAGGAAGAGATGCACGCGCGCTGGGATCGCTACGCGGCGTTCGCGCAGAAGACCTACGGCCTGCCGCTAGAGGTTCCGCACGAGCTGTTGGACCAGCAGGGCGAGGGCGTGATGATGCAGATGTTCCAGCAGTTCCTTACCTCCCCGGAGGCCAAGGGGATGGGCCTGCCCGCGGGCGTGCTGGAGCACCAGCGCGCCAGCTTCGTGGACAACCGCATCCTGGAATCCCTCGACTTCTGGGCCTGGGCGGATGTGAAGGCACCGGTCACGCTGTTCCGCGCGGAGCGGATGCACGACGGCGCGATCGAGCTGGAACCGGCCTACGCCGAGGTGGCACCAGACGGTGGCTGGGGTGAGATCGTCGAGGATCTGGAGATCGTCCAGCTGCGCGGCGACCACCTGGCTATTGTGGACGAGCCAGAGATCTCTAAAGTGGGACGTGTGATCGCCAAGCACATTGCGGACGGCGTTTAGCTGAAACACGCACGGCGACTAAATAGATAGCCCCTTAGTAGAAGGGGTTTGTCGAATACGAAGGGACTTTCACTGTGACTGCTGCCGATGAGGGAGCACCCGCCGCCAACGGCACCGAAGCCACCGGCGCTACCGCAGAGAAGCTGGCGGAGCTGCACCGGAGGTTGGAACAGGCGCAGGACCCGGGCTCCGAGAAGGCCAAGGCCAGGCGCGATGAGGCCGGGCTGACCACGCCCCGCCAGCGCATCGACGTGCTGCTGGACGAGGGCACGTTCGTGGAGATCGGCGCGCTGGGACGCACCCCCGGCGAGGAGGATGCCCCCTACGGCGACGGCGTGGTCACCGGCTACGGTCGGGTCGGCGGCCGCACCGTGGCGGTGTACGCCCACGATAAAACGGTGTACGGCGGCTCGGTGGGCGAGACCTTCGGCAAGAAGGTCTGCGAGGTCATGGACATGGCCATCCGCATCGGTTGCCCGGTCATCGGCATTAACGATTCCGGCGGCGCCCGCATTCAGGATGCCGTGATGTCCCTGGCGATGTACTCCGAGATCTCCCGCCGTCAACTGCCGCTGAGTGGCCAGTCCCCGCAGATCTCCATCCTGCTCGGCCCGTCCGCCGGTGGCGCCGTTTACGCGCCTGTGACCACCGACTTTGTAGTGGCAGTCGAAGGCCGCACGCAGATGTTCGTAACGGGCCCGGCGGTCATCGAATCGGTGACGGGCGAGAAGATTTCGATGGAAGAGCTCGGTGGGGCGCGTCAGCAAGCCCGCAACGGCAACGTCTCCTACGTCGCAACCAGCGAGGAAGACGCTTTCAACTACGTCAAGGACCTGCTGGACTTCCTGCCTTCCAGCTCCTTCGACGAGACCCCGGAGTTCTGGGCGCCTAACGACGAGCTCACCGAACGCGACTTCGAGCTGAACGACATCATCCCGGACGATCCGAACGCGGGCTACGACATCATGGAGGTGCTCACCCGCATCTTCGACGACGACAACGTGCTGGAGGTGCAGGGCGATTACGGCTCCAACGTCGTCACTGCCTTCGCCCGCATCGACGGCCATGCGGTGGGCGTGGTGGCCAACCAGCCGATGGAGCTGGCCGGTTGCCTGGACGCCGACGCTGCGGATAAGGCCGCGCGTTTTATCCGTATTTGTGACGCCTACAATGTCCCCCTCGTCTGGGTCGTGGATACACCCGGGTACATGCCCGGTGTGGAGCAGGAAAAGGCCGGCCTGATTCACCGCGGAGCGAAGCTGGGCTTCGCCACTGTGGAGGCGACGGTGCCGAAGGTGACCGTGGTCGTGCGCAAGGCCTTTGGCGGTGGCTATGCCGTGATGGGCTCGAAGAACCTGGGTGCGGACATCAACCTGGTGTGGCCGACGGCGCAGATCGCTGTGATGGGTGCGGAGGCCGCCGTGGTGATGATGCAGGGCAAGGCCCTGGCCGCCATGCCGGAAGAGCAGCGCCCGGCGGCGAAGAAGATGTTTATGGACTTCTACAACGCGAACATGACCAGCCCCTATGTGGCGGCCGAACGCGGCTACGTGGACTCCGTCATCACCCCGGACCAGACCCGCATCCGCCTGCGCCAGGCGATGCGCCAGCTGCGCAACAAGCAGGTGGTGGATACTCCGAAGAAGCACACCATCATGCCGATGTAGTCAGCTGCCCTACAGGCCGATGTTGGTTCCCGCGGGCAGTTTCAGAGTGTCGGCCTTCACGAAGTAGGTGTGCATCGTGCCATTCGTCATCTCCAAGTGATTGGAGAGCGCGTCTGGCGTGCCGAGGCCGATCTTCTTGGCAGCTTCCTGCAGCTCCTTCGGCGCCATGTTTGCGTCGATGGGCAGCGGGATCAGCGGCAGCCCGGCCACGCGTGGCGTGACCTCCAGGGAGCTCACCACGATGTGGAAGTTCCCAGTCAGCGTGGTGGTCTGCCCCGGGCCGGTGCGCTGCCAGATGCCACCTTCCGGACCTGCACCTGCGGTGGGGAACTGCACGGACAGGTTCGTCAGAACGGCCTTGTCGGCATCGATGCGCAGCGCCGGCTTCGGACCTTGCGGGGTGGATTGTTGAATCAACGACATCTTCACGTGCCCCAGCAGGCGCGTGTTATCTGCCTTGATGATGTACGTCCCCTGCTGGACCGGCTTTTCGCCCTCGATCGGCCCCGGCGGGGTGAGGTCCATCCGCAAGTCCTCCGGCACCTCGGGCGGTGGCGGAGGTGCCGGCAAATCCGGTAGTGGCGGCGGAGGCGGCAAATCCGGCAGCGGCGGCGGAGGCGGCAAATCCGGCAGCGGCGGCGGAGGCGGAAGCTGCAGCTGCGCCTCGGCGCTTGGCGTGGACTCGACAGCCAGCGCCGCTACTAGCCCGCACATCGACGCCGCCGCGACGACGGCCTTCGCAGCGCTGGAGCCGCCGCGTTTACGCTGCTTGCTCATCTACCTTCCTCTTCTTGCCTTTGTTCTTGCCCATCTTTTTGACGCCCTTAGGCGCCCTTTCTTCATCCGTCCACGACAGCGCCAGGGCTCCGCCGATAACGGCGCACAGGGTGCCCAGAACGAAGCCGCCGATATTCGACATAGGCAGAGCCACGATGCCGAGGATCAGGGAGGCCACGCCCGTGAGCAGGCGAGTATCCGGCTTGAACCACGTCATGAGTGCCGAGGTGATCAGCAACGCGCCGATCAGAAGTGTGGATACGCCAGAGATCGTGGACACCTGGATGACGATGTTCGATACCTCGAAGGACAGGTATGCCGGGACGATCATGATGATGCCCGACAGCAGCATGAAAAGCCCTGCCGCGAACGGACGCTGACGGCGCCAGTTGCCGAAGCCGCGAGTGTTCTTTATCGCGGGAACGTCCTGCTCCTCGACCTCTTGATATGCGGTGCCTTGTATCTCTGTGCCTTGGTTGGCATCGGCCTCTAGGTCTGACTGCAGGTCGTCATCCAGGTCGGGGTCGTAGTTCGGATCTAGCTCTGGGTTCGTGTTGGGATCCGTGCCGGAGTTAGCACTCGGCATTGTCGTTATCCACAATCGCGATCTTGCTGCCGCCGGCGGTCATCTTGTCCGCCGACAGAGAGCTCGCCTCGATGCCCTGGCCCTTCGCAGTCAGGGAATCGGCAACGAGGCCCCAGGCGCCATCCGGGGCGTCCTTGTCGACCTTGCCCGCATTAATGCCGATCTGCGGTTTGACCAGAGTCAGGTCGCCCGTTAGCTTGCGGGCGCCGATCAGCATGTTCTCCGCGGAGAAGTTCTGGCCGGGAACGGTCATTTGGAACTTCTTATCCCCAACGCCCGGAATCTTGATTGGTGCCGTCATACAGACGTCGGTCACCTTGGCATCCTTGATGCGCAGTCGGGAGATCGCCTGGTCGCCATTGTGCATTTTGTCGACGTCGGTGAAGAGGTCGAAGCCTTTACCGTCCAGCTCCCCGACATGCATGTTGAAGATGGTGCCGGAGAGCGCCAGGTGAGCCGACACGCCGCCCTGGGCAACTGCGACGCCCATGCCTGCGGTGGCCAGCAATCCCACGCCAAGGATTGATGCGAAACGTAGTTTGCGAGTATGTCCCATGCGGGTGATCTTAAACACACTTTTGGGCAAGTGGGAGGTTTTTTATCTAAAAAGATCTGATAGTTCTAATAATTTTTCTCGCGAACTCGAGAGTGTACGAGTTATTCGCTCAAGAGTTAAGAGCCTGCTGAAAGGGTGCAGGTTGGAGCTAGGGGCGTCATTAAGAAACGGTCTTATCGCGCCGCATGGCGGCAAGGGCGGTGACGAGGGCGATGAGAGTCAACAGCATCAACCACCCGATAAACAAGCCCCAACCGTGGGCGAAGAAATAGCCGGAGACCCAACCGATGAGAGAAGAGCCGAGGTAGTAGCTCAAGATGTACAAGCTGGAGGCCTCGGCGCGATCCTGCTCGGCGACCTCGCCGACCCACGCGCTGGCGATCGAGTGGGCGGGGAAGAAAGTAGCGGTGAAGATCAGGACTGCCACCAGCGTGGTGGGAACCGTCGGGATGAAAGCCAACAAGAGACCCGCAAGAGCCATGGCGATGCAGGCGACCACGACCTTCGCCTGGCCATAGCGGTTCACCATCTTGCCCGTGCGTGTGGAGGTCCACGTGCCCGACAGGTAGATGACGAAAACCAGCGCGGCCAGGGATTCCGGTAGGCCGAAGGTATTAATCAGCCGGAAGGTCATGTAGTTGTACATGGAAACGAAGCTGCCCATCAAAAGGAATGGCAACAGGAAGAGCTTCAGCAAGATCGGGTCGCGCAGGTGGTTGGCGAAAGCATGCACCTCGTGGGACAGGGTGATCTTCTTCGGGGTGAAGAAGCGCTGCTGTGGCAGCACCCAGGTGGTCACAAGTGCCATCGAAAACGCGAAGAGGGCGCTGAGCAGGGTGGCAATGCGCCAATCTGTGAACTCCAGCGCGATGCCCGGGATCAGCCTGCCGATCAGGCCGCCCAGCGAGTTGCCCGCAATATAGAACCCCATGATGCGGGGAAGGTAGCTGCGGTCGATCTCCTCGGAGAGGAAAGCCATGGTTACAGCTGGGACGCCCGCCACCGCGAAGCCCTGCAGCAGGCGCAGCGCGATGATCGACTGGATCGAGGGTAGGGCGACCAAGGCGATGGAAAGGAGGGTGGCTGCCAAGACAGATGCCTGGATCACGCGGCGGCGGCCGAAGCGCTCGGAAACCACGCTGAGCGGAATGACCATGAAAGCCAGGCCGCCCGTGGTGGCGGAGACGGTCAGTGCGGCCAGTGAGGGCGAAATGCCGAAGTCTTCCGACAGCGCCGGGAGGACAGCCTGGGTGGCGTAGAGAGCGTTGTACGAAGCCAGGCCTGAACACAAGGAGGCGATGAGTGCCATCTTGTAGCCCTTATCCTCCGGGGTGAGGGGGCGAACGTCTGCGGTGTTCGCAGTGTCTGCAGTGTCTGCGAGGGTGTCCGTCACCGATGAAGGTCCTTCCTGCGGGTCTGGGTAATTCTCTAGCGGCTCATGCCCACAATCGATGTATCTAGTGTGGCGCAACCAGTATCAATTCACTAAATGCAATAAATAGCTTTAGCTGTCCCGGATAGAGCATATGCTGAAGTGTGGGCGTCGATAAGAAGGGCAAGAAGGAAGGTAAGAAGGAAGATACAGAGCGTGAAAGACCTAACGTGGCTCCTGGACTTGGCTGAAACCCAGAACATGGTGGATACGTCGCTGCGCCTGGGGATCAGTCAGTCGGCGCTTTCGCGGAGGCTATCGGCGCTGGAAAGAGAGCTCGGTGCGGAGCTGTTCGACCGCAACGGCAGGCACCTCGCCCTCAACGAATGCGGAGCCGCGCTGGCCAGGCACGCCCGCGAGGCCGACGAAGCATGGCAGCGGGGAGTCGACGAAGTACACCGGCTGATGGATCCGGAGCGGGGAACCGTGCGTGTGGACTTCATGCACTCACTGGGCACGTGGATGGTGCCGCAGCTGCTGCGGGAGTTCAGGAACGCGCACCCACAGGTGAGGTTTGAGTTGGTGCAGGGCGCCGCACGGCCACTGACGGACCGCGTGATAGCCGGGGAATCCGACGTAGCGATGGTGGGGCCGAAACCGCACGCGCTGGTGGAGGACGGCGAAGTGCGATGGCAGCAGCTGGCCACCCAGAGGCTGGCAATGGCGGTGCCGACGAACCACCGCTGGGCGGGGCGCAAGAGTATCAGCATCGCAGAGGCCGCGGACGAGCCCTTCGTGGCCATGCTGCCGGGGTACGGAACCCGTATGCTGTTGGACGATCTGGCGGCCGCGGCGGGCTTCCGGCCACGCCTGGTGTTTGAGTCGATGGAGCTGACCACGATGGCGGGACTGGTAAGCGCCGGACTGGGCGTGGCCCTGCTGCCGATGGGGGACCCGAACCTGGTGGTCGCGGGCATAGAAATGCTCCCCCTCGAGGAAGACCGCGAGAGGGAGCTGGGAATGGTCTGGAGCGCACGGGCCCGGTCGGCGCCCGCCGCCGAGGCGTTCCGCGCGTTCGTCGTGGACCAGGCGGTCCGGCGCGACGGCAGGCTGCGCTTCGGCTAGGCGCTGATCCTTAAGCGCCGATGGTGCCGAAGTCGTCCTTCCAGGCAACCACGGTGGCCGGGCGGGCGATGGAATCGCCGCCATCCGGCCAGTGGGAGGTGGAGGTCTTGACGGTGGCCTCTTCGTCCTCACCCGGGTGCTGAACGTTGACGATCACGCGCTTGTCAAAGACCAGCGGGCCACAGGTCTCGGCGCCAGCCGGGACAGTCAGGAACTGCTTGGTCAGACCGCGGGTCTCGCCCTCCAGGGCGACAGCGAACAGGCCGTCGTTGGACTCCAGGGCGTTGCCGTCGGTGGAGACCCACAGGTTGCCGAAGGAGTCGAAGGTGACGTTGTCCGGGCAGGAGATCGGGGAGACCTTGGACTTGTCGAAGCCACCGAAGTAGGTCTCGGCCTCGTCCGGGTCACCACACACCAGCAGCAGGTTCCACTTGAGTTCTTCGCCGGTGAAGTCATCTTCGATCTCGATGACCATACCGTTCTTGTTTTCCTTGACCGGGGCGTACTCGCGGACACCCTCTTTGTTCTTGCCCTCTTCTTGCGTGCCGCGGTACTTGTTGTTGGTCAGAGCAGCGTACACCTTGCCGGTGGTCGGGTGCGGCTCGACGTCTTCCGGGCGGTCCATCTTGGTAGCACCGACCTTGTCGCCAGCCTCACGGGTGAAGACAATGACCTCTTCAGCGGACATGCCGTCTACGTGGGACTCTGCGGAGCCATCCTCCTTGACGGTAACCAGCTTGATCCACTTACCAGTGCCGTCGAACTTTTCGCCCTTCGGCGGGTTGTTCTCGTCGAAGTCCTTGTTGTTGCCCTCAAAGGTGGCGACGTACAGGGTGCCCTCGTCCAGGATCTTCATGTTCTCTTCGCGGTCCTTGTCGGTGTTACCGCTGCGGACCTTGCGGGAGGAGACGAACTTGTAGATGTATTCGAAGCGGGAGTCGTCGCCGGAGTATGCAACCACGGTGCCGTCGTTGGTGACGTGGATGTTGGAGCCCTCGTGCTTGAAGCGACCCAGAGCGGTGTGCTTGACCGGGGTGGACTTCGGATCCCACGGGTTCACCTCAACCACGTAGTTGAAGCGGTGTGGCTCGTTCGGCTCCTTGGTTACGTCAAAGCGGTCGTAGTGCTTCTCCCACTGACGAGCGGTCTTGGCATCCTCGATGCCGTAGCGGCTCAGGCGCTCGCGCTCCTTCTCGTCCTTAACGTTCTCGCCACCGGCGAAGTACTGGTCAACGTTCTCCTCGCCGGACAGGATGGTGCCCCACGGGGTTACGCCACCGGAGCAGTTGTTGAAGGTGCCCTTGACGATCTTGCCTTCCTTATCGTCAGAGGTCTTCACCAGGTCGTGGCCGACGATCGGGCCGCGCAGCTCGAACTCGGTGGTGCCGGTTAGACGGCGGTTGTACTTGCCCATGACGGGCTTCAGCTTGCCGTCCTTATCGTTGCCCTCAACTTCGACGATGGACATGCCGTGGTTAGCCAACTCGATGTCTACGTGTTCCTTGGACGGGTTGTCGATGTCGTAGTCCGGGAACATCTGCTGCGGGGTGGTGTACTCGTGGTTGGAAACCAGCAGGAAGCGATTGTTCTGGCCTTCGATCGGCAGCAGAGCGGCAAAGTCACAGTTGAAGCCGTACTGCTTGGCGGCCTGCTCAGCGGTCTGATTGTCTACGTCGAACTCCTCGGCGCCTTCAACCACCGGGTCACCCCAGCGGATAACGACGTCGGACTTGTAGCCCACCGGCACGACGACCTCGTCCTTGGTGTTCGGCTCGACCATTTCGAACTTCAGGCCGTCCGGAGCGTCTGCACTGTTGCCGGAGCCGCCCTTGTTTTCGCCGTTGCCGCCCTTGGAGCTGTTGCCCTCGCCGTTATCGTCACTGCAGGCTGCCAGGAAGGAAGCACCACCGACGGTGACCACAGCGGCACCACCGGCGCGCAGTGCGGTGCGGCGAGAGAAAGTGCCCTGGATCAGGTCCATGAAGTAGTTGTTGTCGGACTTGTTGTTCACCGGCTTGGAGCAAGCGTCGCCACACTTGTACACGCAGGTACGGTGGGAACGGCTGGACGTGAAGTCCATCTTCTTCAGCAGGTTGCGACCCTTAAGGCCCATGGGGATCTCTCCTCAGTGTTCGTCAGTCTATGTCAGAGTTCGTCAGCAGCATTGTGCAGATTTCTCACAAGACTTTAAGCACCACGAACAAACCTGACGTAGCGCGAAGGTGTACGTCAGGTTAAATAAACTGAAAGGTGCTTCACTTGCCGAACATGCGGCCCATTCGCTTCATACGCGACAACCTCCGCAGCCGCCCCAGGCGGAACATTCCGCGCCAGCCGAACAACAGCAGGCCGCTCATCACGGTGGCAACGATCATGAATGACCAGTGCGGTACTTCCCCGTGGCGCACGCCCCAGATCCCCAGGCCGACAACAACGTTGACGACCCACACCAGCGCACCGGTGGAGAACTCAAATCCGCCGAAGCCGGTCCCGTTGGCGCCGTCTGGCCGAACCACGCCGATCCACAGCAGTGCCCAGGCAATCACCACACCGATCAGGAATGGCCAGGAGGTATCCAGCCAGCCGCCGAAGCTCAGCGGCATCTCCGGAGTGTTGTGTGCAATGCGCGCCAGCAGGGCGAACAGTAGGACGGCGATTACGTCGAGAAACAGCGCGACCCCCGGCGATCGCTGGGTGGTGCCAGGGGTGTCTCCAGTGGAGGTGCTATCGAGGTTGCTCATGACCCTAATCTTACTGTGCTCGACCGAGCCTTATTGTGCCCTGCCGACGGGTTCTTCCTGCTTTTCTTCTTGACGCCCCGTCTCCGCGGCTGCATTCTCAGCATTGCTTTTGGGGTTGACCATCTTGGTGGCGAAAAAGACGATCCATCCCACCAACGTCAGCCCCACGAAGCTGAGCATGCGGAAGACGATGACGGCTCCGAATGCCTGGACGGAGGTCAGGGTGCCGAATCCGACCAGGGCGCTGGTCAGTGCGACATCCACCGGACCAAGACCGCCGGGGGTGACCTGTGCCTGGCCCACCAGTTTGGCGGTGAGGAAGGCCAGTACCACGCCTGCGATGGGCGGGGTGGCGCCGACGGCGTAGATGCAGGCCAGTAGGCAGAGGATCTCGAAAACCCAGTTGCCCAGGCTGGCGGCGATCGCGACGGCCAGTTTGGTCAGTGGCAGTTCCACGGCCGACAGCTGGCGGGAGAACCCGCGGACATTGTCGGTGAAGCGGTCAACGGGCTTGCCACGGCGGGCGTTGAAAGTCCGCAGTCGGTTGACTAGCCAGCGCTCCACCTTGTCTCGGTTCTTTGCCACCCAGTTGGTGAGGATCGCTAGTGCAACAAGGGCGATCAGGGACATCGCCAACGTCAACGGTTTAACTGTCAGCCCTAGGAAGAACACAGCACCGATGGCCAGGATCGCCATGCCGCCGCCAGCTAGCGCTCCCGAAAGCAGCATGTACCAGCTGGCAATTACGGCAGTGGCGCCCCACTTGAGTTGCTCGCGGAAGATCATGGCCGCCGACAACGCGGGTCCGCCGGGGAAAGTCGAGGACCAGGCATTAGCTGCCAGTCCCAGCGAGTTGGCGCTGATGCGCTTCACTTTCACTCCGGCGCTGCGCAGCAGTACGACCATCACCTCGGCCTGCGCGACCATGGAGGCTGCGAGCGCGAGGATGGCCAGGCCGATCCAGCGCTTGTCGGCGTGAGCCAGCTCGCGCCAGCCGTCGCCAATGAAGTGCAGGTGCTCCCGGGCGAGGAAGGCGATGATTCCAATCAGCGCCAGGCTGAGCAGAGCCCTGACTTCTGTGCGCCGCCACAGTTCACGCATTAGCGCTCGCCTCCGCCCCCGCCGTCGGCATTCTCGCGGCTTTCTTCGACACGTCGCATCAGCTCCGCGAAAGGCAGGTTCCGCTGACGTGCAGGAGCCTCACCGGGGCGCTGGGCGGGCACGGGGGCGATGGCGTCCACACCAGAAAGTTCCGCAACCGTCACCCGCGACGAACGGGCAGCAGGCGCTGCCTCGTGCGGCGAGGATTCCAGCTTCTCGTTGTGCCCAACCTTCTCCGACAGGCGCTTGACCCACTTTGGCGCCCACCAGTTGTCGGTGCCCAGCAGGTGCATGACGGATGGGACGAGGAGCATGCGGATGATTGTGGCGTCGAGTAGTAGCGCGATCACCATGCCGAAGGCGATGTACTTCATCATCACGATCGAGGAGAACCCGAAGGCGCCGCAGACCACGATCATGATTAGCGCGGCGGCGGTGATGATGCTGCCGGTGGTGGCTGTGCCGAAGCGGATCGCTTGATCCGTCGACGCACCCCGGGCGCGGGCCTCCACCATGCGGGAGACCAGGAATACCTCATAGTCGGTCGAGAGGCCGAAGACGATGGCGATGATCAGCACCAGTACCGGGGAGGTCAGCGGCCCGGCGGTGAAGTTAAACATGTCCGCGCCGTGGCCATCGACGAAGATCAATGTCAGCAGGCCGAGGGTTGCGCCGGTGCCCAGGATGTTCATGATCACGGCCTTGGCAGGAATGATCAGCGAGCCGAAGATCATGGCCATCAGCACGAAGCTGACGAGCACGATATACAGCAGCATCCACGGCAGTTTCTCGAACAGCGCGTCGATGGATTCGACCTCCAGGGCCGGGGTGCCGGCGACGTACACGTTGGCGCCATCGACGTTGATGTCCTCCAGAGTGTTGACGATGCGGTCGTTATCATCGCGGTCTGCAATGCCGGTGGACAGCACCGTCACGTCGTCCTTCGTGGGGCGCGAGACCTGGAACGGGGCCGTCAGTCCCGGAATCGCGTTGGCCTCCTTGTAGACCGCAGCCACGGTCTTGGAATCGCCCTCGATAACCAGCTTGATCGGGTCGGTGCGGAACTGCGGGAACTTCTCGGTGAACTCCTCCTGGTTCACGCGCGTCTGGTTCGACGGCGGCAGGTAGGTCTCGTTCATGCCACCCAGCTTGATGCCCGCAATCGGCACCGCCATCAGCAGCATGCCGCCGACGATCACGACCGTAAACAGCTTCGAGTGGCGCATGGCAAAGGCTGGGATGCGGCCCCAAATGCCTTCGACCTGCTCGGAGCGACGGCGGGTCCGCTTCTTCTTAAACGACCACTTGTCGATGTTCGGCCCCAGCATCGCGAAGATACTCGGCAGCACAGCCACGGAAAGCAGTGCGGCCAGACCCACCGCGGAGATCGCGCCGAAGGCCACGGACTTCAGGAAGGCCTGCGGGAAGATGAACAAACCGGATAGCGCTACAGCCACCATCGCCGCAGAGAAGACCACGGTCTTACCCGCGGTGGCGGTGGTGTTGCGCACGGCGGTGCGGGTGTCGTGGCCCTCCGCCATCTCCTCGCGGAAGCGGGAGACCATGAACAGGCCGTAGTCGATGGCTAGGCCCAGACCAAGCAGCGTGACCACGGACTGTGCGAACACGTTGATCTGCGTGAAGCTAGCCAGGATCGCCAGCACACCCATGGAGCCCAGGATCGACAGGCCGCCCACCAGCAGCGGCATGAATGCGGCGATCAGGCCGCCGAAAACGATCAGCAGTAGCAGGCCCACGGCGGGCAGCGCGTAGATCTCGGCACGGTGAATATCGCCGGCCATGCCCTCGTCCAGGGAGTCCGAAACCGCCGTGGCGCCGGCGATCTTCACATCCACGCCCGGGGCACTGATGGCCCGCAGGTCGTCCTCGATCTTGCGGAAGTTGATCAGCACATCGTCTTCGATGCCCTGTAGACCGATGGAGGCGAAGGCCGCGGTGCCGTCCGGGTTGGCCATGGCCGCCGGGCCGCGGTTGAAGTAGCTGGTCACACCCCCGATCTCGTCGGGGTGATCCTTGCGCAGCTGCTCGATCTGCTGGGTTATGGACTGCTTGACCTCGTCCGAAGTCGCAGACCCCGGCTTATCGCCGGTGACCATCAGGATGACATCCCCGTTGGCGTCACGACCAAAAACCTCTTGCTCGATCTGCGCAGCCTTCGTGGACTGCGAGTTCGGGTCGTCCCACCCCTCCTGGCTCATTCGGTCGGCCAGTTTCAGCCCAGCGACGACATACAGCACCAGGATCGCCGCGATGATCACCAAAGGGATCAGCCGGCGGAACCGGTAGGCGACATCGCCCCAAGAGCTAAACAACGTGAGTGGTCCTTTCTATAACGCCAGAATTCCCTCTAGTCTACGAATCCGACCAGGGCGAATAACAAATTTTCCGGGGTGTGTTAGCTATTTCTTCCGCCACAGGTACTCGCGGATGACGTGTTCCTTGTCCAGGCCCTTGCCCTCGAACTTGGTGATTACCTGGCGATCCGTCAGCTGTGGAATGTCCGACTGGTCCTCGGGCCAGCCCAGGTATTCCAGCTTCTCCTCGACCTCTACCAGTTCGTCGATCCACTCTGCGTAGTCCGCGTGGTCGGTGGCGATATGCAGAATGCCGCCCGGCTTGAGGCGGGAGGCGATCAGGTGCAGCGTGCCAGATTGCACGATGCGCCGCTTGTGGTGGCGGGCCTTGGGCCACGGGTCCGGGAAGTAGATGCGCACGCCGGACAGCGACTCTGGCGCGAACATGCGCTGCAGTACCTCCACGCCGTCGCCGCGGATCATGCGCACGTTGTGAATGTCGCCGCGCACCACGGAACCCAGCAGCTTGGCCAGCCCGGGGCGGTAAAGCTCGACGGCGACGATGTTCTTTTCCGCCTCCAGCGGCGCCATCGCGGCGGTCGAGGTGCCCGTTCCGGAGCCAATTTCCACAATTGTTTCGGCGTCGCGGTCGAACCATTCGGGCAGGTCAATGACCTCGTCGGCGAGGACTTTGCCCAGTTTAGGCCAGTGTTCGTTCCATAGGGCCTCCTGGTTGTCGGTCAGGGTGCCGCGCCGGAAGCTAAAGTTTCCCAGTCGCGGATAGTCGCGACCGTCGTTAAACTCTGTCTGTAGTGGGCGGCCTGGGGGAAGGCTGCCTGGCGTGTTATCGGAATTATTCATCCAGACCATTCTTGCAGATGGCCTGCGGAATGTCTTAAGCCAAGTGGGGGAGCTAACAAAGATGTTGAAGACCATTTCGGTCATTGGCCCGGATGCGCGCGCGGTCGCCGAGTGCGCCGCGCAGTTGCGCACGCGGGTGGAAGCTAAGGCAAGCACCAGCACGGCGGGGGAGCGCTTCGAGGTTGTGGAGGGGGCAGGCCCGGAGCAGCGCCCCGACATTGTCGTTGCGGCCGTGGGGCACGCCACCGCGGAGGATCGCGAGGTCGCCCGGGCCGTCGCGCAGGCTATGGGTGTGGTGTTGCTCTGGCCCTTTGGTAGTGACGCCCCCTCGTCTGAATGGGGCCACACCCCAGGCTGGGTCTGGTGCGAGGACGTGGACGAGGTGTGCGGGTGGATCCGGGCGCTGGGCGTGGATGTAAACGAGTGGGAGGTGCAGGCGCGCCGGGCGGATGCCGAGCGGCTGGACCGGGTGCGCATCGCCACGCGGCTCAGCGCGACTCGGATTGCCCAGGAGGTGCTGGAGGATGCTAGCGCCGGTGACGGGGTGCGCGGCGCTCGTGACATTAGCGGCGCCGACGGGTTTGAATACCTCCACGCTGCCTTCATGGCGCGGCTGCGGTTGGCGGTTTTGGAGCAGGGCGTGGTTTTCCCCGCACTCCCACAGGTGCAGGAGGAGGCCCCGGCTCGACCCGCCGCGGTGATGGGCTCGCGGGCGAGTGTGGTGTTGGTCGCCGCGGCCGGCCTGGCGGCGGGGCTGGGCTTGGGAACGATGGTCGGCAGGTTTTTGGGGCCACTGGTTGGCGTGATAGTCGGTGTGCTGGTGACCCTGGCGGTGGTGGGGGCGCGGCTGGTTATGCTGCGCTCCGACGCGCTGAAAGCCCGCACAGCCAAGGAAGATGCGGCATTGCGACAGCATTGGTCGGCAGTGGTAACGGAGGTTGTTGCGCGGCTAGAGATCCCGCCGGTAGCACCCCGCATCCGTGACTTGGCGATGGAGGCGAACTAATGGATGAGCTCATGGATGAACTCATGGATGGGGGCATGTTTGATGTTCCGCAAAACCCCCTGGCTGACCTGATCGGTAACCACGAGTTACACGGCGGGTCGCCGGGCACCGTGGGTGGGCTGGTTGACGGCCTGACCGTTGAGTACGGCGGTCGCGAGTACTACGTGGACCAATTGAACTCTCACGACCCGAATGCCCATGACCCCAACCGGGCGCCCAGCCAGCAAGCCGGTCAGCAAGCCAGTCAGCACACCAGTCAACACAATGCCACTGGTACTTACGGCACCAATTCTCGATCTAACTCGTGGCACGGCAGCGGGGGCGTGGAAGAGTCCGTCACCATCGCCGACGACCAGGGGATGAGCATCCTCAGTGATACGGACGGCGATGGCAAGGTGGACTACGTCTCCTCAGTTTCCTACGACGGACAATGGTCAGCCTGGCGGTGGATAGAGGACGCGGAGGTCGAAGGGGCGTCACCAAGAAACAACAGCGACACCCCCGATACGGGGAATAATCAATGGCAAGCAGATGCTTGGAAATGCGTTGATCGGGGGCAATGGGGTTAGGCCGGGTGTGATGTACAACTACTGGCCACGGAACGAAAACATGTCCCCGGTGCTTCACGATAGTCTGGGTGCAAGGGGCACCTGTGTTGTTACGCAGGTCTCAATAATTACAGATCACAGCTATATAGAACGCCCAAATACCGCAGGATTTAGTAAAGTTATAGGTGAATACAACCGGGTTTGAACTGGACGTTTAAACCGACGGTCGGCTGGTGCATGTTTGTGCACCTTTTGGTCGGGCCGGGTTGTGGGACACAAAAACGTAGGGAGATAATCGATGACCATTCGAGGGCTTGTCGGCGAGGCACCCACCAAGAACCAGGAGATGCTGAACTGGATCGAGGAGGCCGTGGAGCTCTTCCAGCCAGAATCAGTCGTGTTCTGCGATGGCTCCGAGGAGGAGTGGAACGAGCTGGCAGAGCAGCTGGTCGAGCACGGCACCCTGATCAAGCTGGACGAAGAGGCGCAGCCGAACTCCTTCCTGGCGCGCTCCAACCCGTCTGACGTTGCGCGCGTGGAATCCCGCACCTTCATTTGCTCTAAGACTGAGGAAGACGCCGGCCCCACCAACAACTGGATGGACCCGGAGCAGATGCGTGCCGAGATGCGCGAGCACTTCTCCGGCTCCATGAAGGGCCGCCGCATGTACATCGTGCCTTTCTGCATGGGCCCGATTACCGACCCGTCCCCGAAGCTGGGCATCGAAATCACCGACTCCCCGTACGTTGTTATGTCCATGCGCATCATGACCCGTATGGGTAAGGAAGCCCTGGACAAGATCGGCGAGAACGGCGAGTTCGTGAAGGGTCTGCACTCCGTAGGCGCCCCGCTGGAGCCGGGTCAGGAAGACTCGACCTGGCCGTGCAATGACACCAAGTACATCACCCACTTCCCGGAGGACCGCGAGATCTGGTCCTACGGCTCCGGCTACGGTGGCAACGCCATCCTGGCTAAGAAGTGCTACGCGCTGCGCATCGCTTCCGCCATGGCGCGCGACGAGGGCTGGATGGCAGAGCACATGCTGATCCTGAAGCTGATCAGCCCGGAGGACAAGGCCTACTACATCTGTGCTGCCTTCCCATCCGCTTGTGGCAAGACCAACCTGGCCATGATCCAGCCGACCATCCCGGGCTGGCGCGCAGAGGTCGTCGGCGATGATATCGCATGGCTGCACTTCGGCGAGGACGGCCGCCTGTACGCCGTTAACCCGGAGAATGGTTTCTTCGGCGTGGCACCGGGCACCAACTACGCTTCCAACCCGATGGCCATGAAGTCCATGGAGCCGGGCAACACCCTGTACACCAACGTGGCCCTGACTGACGACAACAACGTCTGGTGGGAGTCCAAGGAAGGCGAGCCGCAGCACCTCATCGACTGGCTGGGCAACGAGTGGACCCCGGATTCCGGCAACAAGGCCGCGCACCCGAACTCCCGCTACTGCGTGCCGATCGAGCAGTGCCCGGTTGCTGCACCGGAGTTCAACGACCCGAAGGGCGTGCCGGTTTCCGCCATCCTGTTCGGCGGTCGCCGTGCGGACACTGTGCCGCTGGTGACCCAGGCTCGCGACTGGAACCACGCCACCTTCATCGGCGCCACCCTGGCTTCCGGCCAGACCGCCGCTGCTGCAGAGGCCGCCGTTGGCTCCCTGCGTCACGACCCGATGGCCATGCTGCCGTTCATTGGCTACAACGCCGGTGACTACCTGCAGCACTGGATCGACATGGGTAACAAGGGCGGTGACAAGATGCCAGAGGTCTTCCTGGTCAACTGGTTCCGCCGTGGTGAGGACGGCCGTTTCCTGTGGCCGGGCTTCGGCGAGAACTCCCGCGTGCTGAAGTGGATCATCGACCGCATCGAGGGCCGCGTAGAGGCCGACGAGACCGTCGTTGGCTACACCGCCCGCTACGAGGACATCTACACCGATGGCCTGAAGGAGACCGAGGAGGACATCCGCGAGGCACTGTCCGTGAACCCGGCTGACTGGGAGCGCGACCTGGCCGACAATGAGGAGTGGCTGAAGTTCCTGGGCCCGAAGGTTCCGTCCGAGGTATGGGACGAGTTCCAGGGTCTGAAGGATCGCGTGGAGGCTGCGAAGTAGCTGCTAGTTGCGCTAGACGCTGCGCCTGATGGCGCTGCGTAGCGCTAGTAGTTCGCGTGCAGTGCTGGTAGCTCGCGTCCGCGAGCGTGCTGGCGCTAGGCGCTGAACTAGGCGCTGAACTAGGCGAGGCGCCGGGAGGGTTTTCCTCCCGGCGCTTTCTTTGTGCCCAGGCCTCTGGGGCCTGTGTTTGTTAAACCGTCCCAGCGCCGTTTCTGCGCGCCGCGCCGCCACTTCCTTCTTCGGCCAACTTCAGGGCTAGGGTCAAATGTCGGAAAAGTTGCAAAACGTAATTCTCGGCGCACGCCTCTGGTCGCGTAAAACGCCCTGAACAGGCATTTTGTGTAGATGAAAAATATACCCAATAACGTTCTGCAACTTTTCCGACATTTAAGCCGAAGTCCCAGCCACCTCGGCCTACGACCAGGCTCACGGCGTGGCGGTTGACCTACGCGCCGGTGCGGATTGCCGCAACAAACACCGCCAGGGCCGCAACAATCACCGCCAGGGCGGTGTAGTTAGCCGAAGAAATGGGTTCGCTCGCGGGTGATGAATGCACCCTTGCCACTATTAGAGTTCCAGCAGGTCAGGCCCTCGTAGGCGGAGTGGCAGGCGTAGCGGCCATAGTAGACAGTGGTGCCGTAGGGGACGGTTTCTGTTGGTGCGTGGTCATTGATATCTGCACCTTGGGGAAAATACGCGGGAGGGTCGTTCTTAGACCCAACAGTCTGAGCGTCGACTTTCACCCACCAGTTAGCGTATTGTCCTGATTTTCCGTGGGGTTTGCTTTCCCGGTATGACGCGACACCACAGTTCAACGAATCTTTCTGGATGTCACAGCCTATATTCTCGCTCGGGGTCTTGAAGACCGCGATGTCTCCTAGGCTGTTGTGCTTAATCGTCCGCACCGGACGAGCATCCGAAGGAATCGGCCCACCGGCCTTCGCGTAGGCGCCTTCGGGGAGGTTCTTATTCGCGGAGGCTGAGGCGTCGTCGTCAGGATTGGGCTTGTTGCCTTCCTTTCCGTCACCCTTCTTCACATAACCCGCAGGCAGATCGGGATTGGGCTTTTTACCCTTCTTTTTCTTACTTTTATCCTTGCTATTGGAGCTATCGGATTTCGCGGAAGATTCGCCGGATCCGAAGTTAGGGCCAGACTGGTTTTTCTTCAGTCCGTTCGCGTCGTCGGTGACGTACCATTCCAACTCAACCTGCTCAGCTGGAGTGCCCGTGACCTGGCTCCATTCGCTTTTCTCGCCCTCGGTGAGCTGCTTGCCGTCGAAATTGTAATGAATCGTTGGCACTTCCGGGCGCCCGCTTGTGTAAGACCATTCGTAGATTCCGTCGCCCTCGCTGGAAGCCGCTACGTTTGCGCGAGCTGCAGTGGTTCCCGCGCCCGTCACCAGTTCTTTATCCACGGCAAAGGGCTTTCCGTCCTGGCCAATAGCGATAAAGGTCACCGGCGAAAAGTATTTGCAATCATTTTTGAGCAATAACTCCGGAACTTCATCAATATTCGCCTCAATCAGTGCATAGGAATAAGTCCCAGTTGGGTGATAATCATCGCGGTCGGAATGGTCGCGCTCATACTTTTCCGGATTATTCAAAACATCCTTGTACGCATCGATCGCCTGCTGCGTCGGGTCGGCCTTCGTCTCCTCGCCGCTCTGATCTGCGCTGCTCGCCGCGCTGTCTTCCTGAGGTTCATCACTAGAACAGCTGGTCGCCGCTAAAGCCGCTATGGTCATGACGCCCACAGCCCCAACTCGCCACCGACCCCGCTTCGGGCGGACGCTTGCGCGGCCGGCGTTTTTCGAGGTGAAATGGGTGAGGACGGAGCGCAAACGCATGGTGATCCTTTGCTGGCGGTGAGAATTGCATTCAGTTTCTTAAATAGTACTCACACTTCCGCTATTTCCGCTGGGTTTGGCGTGGTCTGCTAGCGCTTGATGTTTGCGCCATGCTGTCAATAATTGCCGAATTTCCTGGGGTGCTGTGTGGGGCGGAAAGGGGTAAAGAAAAGATCTAAAGCAGCGATCGGAAGTCTTGCAGGCTTCCGCGGAGGGGTTCTAGATGCGGAAATGTCGGAAAAGTTGCAAAACGTAAATTTCGGCGCACGCCTCTGATTGCAGAAAATGTTCTGACCAGGCATTTTATGTAGATGAAAAATGTACCCAATAACGTTCTGCAACTTTTCCGACATTTAAGCCCCAGTGTCGGGCTTTATGGGTGCGCTCGACAGTGCAGAGCGGAGTCAGCCTGGGGGGATCGAGGTGTGCCGAGGTGTTGGTCTGGGTAGATCGAGGTGTGCCGAGGTGCTGAAAATGGGGCTTCAGGGGCGGAAATGTCGCTAGAGCGGGAATATGCAACCGTGTGCCATGGGCACCCTTCTGGCGGAAAGTCTCTGAACTGCGGTTTTGTAGTAGTGCAAATTGTTTTCAGTAATGTATTCCCGTTCTAGCGACATTTGAGCCCAAAACCCCTCCCCGCAGTCCCTGAGGGTCTCCAAATTACAACAATCTGCAGGCAATCTCCGTTGTAGGAGAGGTGCAGATAGTCCAGAGGGGTCAGTGGGGCTGGTGTGGTGCCCGGCGGCTGCAGCCAGCCCCGCGCCGCCGGGTGCTACGCCTTCAACGCAGTCAAGCCAGCTACGCCTTCGGCGCAGTTACCGTGTACTGCCACGCACCCAGCGCGGCGTTTGCGCCGGCGCCCTGGGCGATCACAATCTGCTTGAACGGCACTGCAGTGCAGTCGCCGGCAGCGTACACACCCGGGACGTTGGTGGCGTTGTGCTCGTCCACTACGATCTCGCCAATCTTGTTCAGCTCCACGCCACTCTCGCCCAGCCACTGGGTATTCGGCACCAGGCCGATCTGGATGAACACGCCCGCGACGTCCAGAGACTTCGACTCATCGTTCGTCCGATCCGTGTAGTTCAGGCCGGTGACGTTCTTTCCGTCGCCCACGATCTCCGTCGTAGCTGCCGACGTAATCACGTCGATGTTCGCGGTTTCCTCCACGCGCTGCATCAGGATGTCATCCGCGCGGCAGGCCTCGCCGAACTCCAGAACCGTCACGTGCTTAACCACACCCGCCAGGTCCAGTGCAGCCTCAATGCCCGAGTTTCCGCCGCCGATTACGGCCACGGACTTCCCCTTGAACAGCGGGCCGTCGCAGTGCGGGCAGAAGGTTACGCCCTTGTTGCGGTACTCTTCCTCGCCTGGAACGCCCAGGGTTCGCCACTGTGCGCCCGTGGCGATAACGAGGGCACGGGCGCGCAGGGTGGCGTCATCCCCAAAGTGCACCGTGTGCAGGCCACCCTCCTCGGTAGCAGGGGTCAAGCCGGTCGCAGCCTGGGCCTTCACCACGTCAATGTCGTACTGGCCGACGTGCTCCTCGAACTCCGCCGCCAGCTTCGGCCCCTCGGTGGAGGGCACGGAGATGAAGTTCTCGATGGAGTTCGTGTCCAGCACCTGGCCGCCGAAGCGCTCGCCGATCAGGCCGACGCTCAGCCCCTTGCGGGCAACGTAGATGGAGGCCGCTGCACCCGCCGGGCCCTGGCCAACGACCAGCACCTCGTAGGCGTCCTTCTCGTTCAGCTTCTTCGCCTCGCGCGCGGCGGAACCAGTGTCCAGCTTGCGCACGAAGTCCTCGATGGTGGTGCGCCCCTGGCCGAACTCCTCGTCGTTCAGGTAGATGGTCGGCACGGCCAGGACGTTGTTCTCCTTGACTTCGTCCTGGAACAGCGAGCCCTCCACCGCGGTGTGCTTGATGCGTGGGTTCAGCACCGCCATGGTGTTCAGCGCCTGCACGACGGTCGGGCAGTTCTGGCAGGTCAGGGACATGTAGGTGACGAACTCGTAGTCACCGTCCAGGTTTTCTACCTGCTCGATCAGGTCCTGGTCTTCCTTGATCGGGTTGCCGCCGACCTGCAGCAGTGCCAGCACCAGGGAGCTGAACTCGTGGCCCATCGGGATGCCCGCGAAGGCTACCGAAATGTCGCTGCCGGTGCGGACGATGCTGAAGGAGGGCTTGCGCTCGTGCGCGTCGTCGTCGCGGCGGGCAGTGATCTTGTCAGACAGCTCGGCGATGTCCTGCAGCAGCTTCTCCAGGTCCTCGGAGGCCGAACGCTCATCCAGGCTGTAGACCAGCTCAATGTCCTTGGTAGTGCGGGGGACGAGCTGACCGAGCTGCTTGCGCAGGTTGTCGTCCAGTAATTGCTTAGCCATGGGGTGCTCTCTTTCTTTGTTTATTGACGCCACCCTGCGGGGGTGCGCGCCGCACGTGGGTTCTTCGGGGGATGGGGATTTATTAGTGGATTAAAGGCGCTAAAAATGGCGGGCGGGATCCGTAAGTGGAAAGCCCGGCCCGCCGTGGGTTTCCCGCCTGGGTATGGCGGGGGAGTGGAAGGGGAAGTTAGATCTTGCCAACCAGGTCAATGCCCGGGGTCAGGGTCTCTTCGCCCTCTTCCCACTTGGCGGGGCAAACCTCGCCCGGGTGAGCTGCAACGTACTGAGCAGCCTTCACCTTGCGGACCAGCTCGGAAGCGTCGCGGCCGATGCCCTCGGCGGTCTGCTCGATGTACTGGATCTTGCCCTCCGGGTCTACCAGGAAGGTTGCGCGGTCTGCCTGGCCAGCGCCCGGACGCATGTTCTGGAAGTTGTTGGTCAGCTGACCGGTGGAGTCGCCCAGCATGTAGTAGTTAACCTTGCCGACCTGCGCGGACTCTGCGTGCCATGCCTTGTGCACGAAGTGGGAGTCGGTGGATACGGCGTAAACCTCTACGCCCAGACCCTTCAGCTCTTCGTAGTGGTCAGCCAGGTCGCCCAGCTCGGTGGGGCAGACGAAGGTGAAGTCGCCCGGGTAGAAGAAGAAGATAGACCACTTGCCCAGGACGTCGTCCTTGGAAACCTCGGTGAACTCACCGTTGAAGAAAGCGGGGTTCTTGAAATCCAGAATCTCGGTGTTGATGAGGGACATGCTGTGCCTCCTTGGGGGCTTGGTTTCGGGTGTTAGTTGGCAGTTATTCACAACCGTCGCCACAAAGCCTACCGATTTTCTTCAGTGTCGTTTTGAAGTTGAGGTAGGCCATCGGAGCGATGGTGCGGGCCGCTCAATTGCGATCCACCACCCATTATAGTGATGACTTCGTAAAAGTCAAGGATTAATAGGTTTAGATTGGTGATGGGCTATGAGTTTAAATCAGAGGTCGCTATCAATGCTGATTTGTGGGGTTCTGTCGTGTAGGGCTCTGCGTGTGATGAACGTCTCTTAGGGCTTGAGTGAGGGTCGACTGAGGGGCTAGTATGACCCTTTCAAACAGACAGACAGATCGGTTCATTTTTAGTTTGGAGAAGGGGAACCCATGATTGTTACGGGATTGGCATTAGGTGCTGTCCTTGGCTGGGTTATGCAGCGCGGCAGGTTCTGCGTCACTGGCATGATCCGCGATATTTTCTTGAATAAGACCTGGCGGGGCTTCACCGCCCTGCTAATCGTTATTGCAGTGCACGCGGTCGGCCTGGCCGCGCTTACAACTGCAGGAGCAATTACGCCCGAGTTCAAGCCGTTTGCGCCGCTCGCCGTCGTGCTAGGTGGCCTGCTTTTCGGCATGGGCATCGTATTAGCAGGTGGCTGCGCATCCGGTACCTGGTACCGCTCCGCCGAGGGGCTTATTGGCTCGTGGCTGGCGCTTATCTTCTACGCCGGCAGTGCTGCCGCCATGAAGGGCGGCTCGCTTAACGCTCTCAACGAGGGGTTGCGCAGCTGGACGCTGCCCATCACCACCATCCACGGATCTCTAGGGATCTCCGTGTGGTGGCTCGTCATCCCATTCGCGCTAGGAGTTGCCTTCCTGACCCGCCGCTTCCTGGCGCAGGAAGCCCAGACTCCGAAAATGGCGACCCTGAAGCCAAAGAAGAGCGGCCTGGCCCACCTGCTGGCGGAAAAGCCCTGGCACTTTTACCCCACTGCCGTCATCATCGGCGCGCTGGGCGTGCTGGCATGGCCACTGTCGGCCGCGACGGGGCGCAACGACGGCCTAGGCATCACCAGCCCATCGTCCAACCTTTCTAAGTTCCTCGTCAGCGGCGAAGACACGGTTGACTGGGGAGTCATGTTGGTGCTCGGCCTGCTGGTAGGTGCATTCTTCGCAGCTAAGGCATCCGGTGAATTCCGTCTGCGCCTTCCCTCTACCGAGCAAGCTGTTCGTTCCGTCATCGGCGGCGTGCTGATGGGCGTGGGCGCCTCCGCTGCCGGCGGCTGCACCGTGGGCAACGGCATGGTACAGACCTCCCTGTTCAGCTACCAGGGTTGGGTTGCGCTGCTGTTCATCGCCATCGGAATCGGCGTAGCCGCCAAGCTGTGGCTCAAGCCCACGGATGTGGTGCCGGGCCAGACATCTGGCCCGAAGGCTGGCCCGGAACAGTCTTCCTCACGCGCCGCTCAGCCAGTCGCCGAGCAGAAGGCCATGGCTGCCCAGCTGGGCTTCCAAACCACGGGCACCCTACTGCTGGATCGCAAGGCCACGGTTGCGGAGAGCGTTGAATCGAGTGGAGCCAGCGGAGATAGCGACCTCAAATTGGTCGGCGATCGGACCTACAAGCTCGACACTCTCGGCGCGGTATGCCCGTTCCCCCTGATCGACGCCAAGGCGGCGATGGCTGACCTTTCCGTCGGGGATTCGCTGCAGATCGACTTTGACTGCACCCAAGCTACCGATGCCATCCCGCGGTGGGCTGCCACCGATGGCCACGAAGTCACGAACTTCGAGCAGACCACCGACGCAGGCTGGACCATCACCGTCAAGAAGGGCAGCTAGGCTGCCAGTAGACTACCCGGCCCCACCGCCCCACATTGGGGGTAATTGGGGCGAGAGGGGCGTCACTAAGAAAAGCGAGTGACGGGCGAGCACGGCAACAATGGGGCACATGAGTGACTCACCGGTAACTAGGCACACAATCTTCCAGAACTCCCTCATGACCGCCCTGCTAGACGGCATCTACGACGGTGAGATGACCGTCGGCGAGCTGCTGGGCAAGGGTAACTTCGGGCTGGGAACGTTCGACGCGCTGGACGGCGAGATGGTCATCATCGATGGCGTTTGTTACCAGCTGCGCCACGACGGCAGTGCCACCCGCGCTGACCTGGAAACCCGCAGCCCTTACGCAGTGGCGACTAACTTCGTGCCACGCATTCGTCGTCGCGCCCCGGAAAACATCCGCCGTGCGGATCTATCGAAGTTCATCGACGGCATGACACCCTCCTCGAACTACATGTACGCCGTCCGCATCACCGGGCACTTCAGCAGCGTGGTCACCCGCACGGTCGTGAAGCAGAAGCCGCCCTATCGGCCGATGGTCGAGGCGACGGATGATGACGCCGAGCAACACTTCACCGACGTCACGGGAATTATCGCGGGCTTCCGCACGCCGGTTTACGAGAAGGGCATCTCCGTGCCTGGCTGCCACGTGCATTTCATCGACGACTCGCGCACCGTCGGCGGCCACGTGCTGGACTTCACCCTGGAGGAAGGCAAGATCGAGCTGTGCCCCGGCACCGACCTGGAGCTACGCCTGCCGCTGACTAGTGCATTCTCCGAGGCGAATCTGGACCCGGAGGACTTGGACGCGCAGCTGCACAAGACAGAGGTTAAGGACTAGGCAACCTCAAAAAGGCCTGCCATAGTTTCCCCTTCGATATAAGGTGATCCACAGCGATTACTGAAGGGTGTTAATCAATGGCTAAAAGAAGCTCGCTGTTATTCGCAATTGCGCTGATCGCAGCACTGGTGACAATCGTCGTACCACCGGCACAGGAAGCTCGGGCGGAGGATGAGGAGGGTAAGAACATCCCGCCGACGATGCTGATCTTGGATGCCTCCGGATCGATGAAAACTCCGGACGCCGGTGGACAGACGCGCATGGCTGCCGCGAAGGATGCGGCGCAGCTGTTTTCTGTGGCCGTGCCCAGCGACGCGGAGTTGGGATTCATGGTCTACGGAACGGAGGTCGGCAACTCGCCGGAAGAACGCGACGCCGGCTGTAAGGACGTAAAAACCCTGTTGCCGGTGGAAAAGGGGAACGTAACCAAGATTCCCGCAGAAGTCGGCAAAGTGGAGGCTTCCGGTCACACACCGATGGGCCCAGCTTTGAGGCAAGCCGCCGAGGAGCTGCCGAAGGACGGCGAGCGCTCGATCGTGCTGGTATCCGACGGCGAGGACACCTGCGCCCCACCACCAGTGTGCGAGGTGGCCAAGGATCTGAAGAAGGAAGGCATTGACCTCACCATCAATACCGTTGGCTTCCTAGTGGATTCCAAGGCCCGCAAGGAGCTGGAGTGTATCGCCGAGGCAGGCGGCGGCGAGTACATGGATGCCAAGGACACCGTGAGTTTGGCTGATTCCATGAAGCGGCTGACTACCCGCACGGCCCAGACCACTGAGACAGAAGCGGAGGAGATCAGCGGAGGAGATGATTACTCATCGGCGGCTAAGGTGCCGGCCGATGTGGAGACGTTCTCCACGAAGCTGCGTGAAAAGTCCGGTGGGGACCGGGCGGACGAGGACGGCGCCGAGTACTTCAGTACCCCCATCGCCGAAGGCGAGCGCCTGGCGCTCAGCGTGGCCACGATGCCTCCGCCCTCCCAGGGCGATGGGCTGGGGAGGTCTAACTTCGCGCTCAAGTTGGACGCAGAGGAGCTAGATTGCTACCTGGACAACAGTGGAGACACCGGGATCATCGATTCCAACGGACCGTTCTTCTCCTCCTACACAACGAAGCGAGCAGGCGAAGACTGCCCAGCAGGTGACTTCAAGTTCAAGGTAGTGCGCAAGAGTGGCCCGTACGAGGGGCAGGAGATTCCCGCGGAGGTCACCATCAAGCGCTTCGCGAACGAAGACCTCAATGGTGTTCCGGAGCCTTTCGAGGAAGAGAGCTTCTCCCATGAGGATTCCCCGCAAGCTGCCGAAGACGTGGAGACGGTGAAGCCGGGGGCGTGGTTCCACGACGCCGCGGAGCTCAAGGCGGACGGCAAGTCTACGGTGAAGGCCGAAATCGTGCCGGGCGAAACTCACGTGTTCAAGATCAAGGCTGAGTATGGGCAGAAGCTGCGGGGTGGGATGAAGCTGGTCGCGGCTCCTGACAAGGAGCTGGCGCGCATCTCTCAATTGCAGGTGCGAACCTTGAACTCTGCGCGACAGGCGGCTTCTTCGCAGGAAAGTCAATCTGTCAGCCCGCCCACTGAGGGTCAGTCCGTTGCCTTCGGCCACGCCGCCAGGCTGAACTATCGCAACATGGTGGGTGATGGTGAGGAACAACCGAGTGATGTTGCGGCGCGGAAATCTTGGCTGGATGGGGACCAGTACATCGTGGTTTTCTTCAACAACAGCTGGGGTGGCGGCGAACACCGGGACGTTTCAGAGGTGAAGAACGAGGTCGCCACCTATGAGCTCACCACAGAGCTCACGGGGGAGAAGATTCCCGGCCCGAAGTTCTCGGAAGCTTCGCATCCGCAGGACGAGGACGGTGAAGACAACTCCAAGCAGGCTGCTGAATCCGAGGAGAAAGACAACGAAGAGTCCGGCTCGAGCAACAACCTGATCTGGTACAGCGTCGTCGTGGGCGTGCTGGTAGCCCTGGGCGGTGGCGGCGTGGCCCTCGCCTACAGCCGCAAGCGCTAAGCGCTCCAATCCATAAACTAAGCCCCCAACTCCAGCGGAGGTAATCCGCGAAGGGAGTTGGGGGCTTTAAGCGTTTTCGCCCTGGAGCCTCGCCCGGAGGCCTAGCTCTGGGGCGATAGAAGAACTACTTCTTCAGAGACTCCAGCGGGGTGAAGCGCTCGCCGTACTTAGCGGCCAGCTCCTCAGCGCGGGCAACGAAGCCTGCAACGCCGCGGGTCGGGTAGTCGCCACCGTCGCGATCCGCAACCTTGCCCTCTGGCAGGGTAGCGGCGGCCGGGCGGTCGTAGTTCTTGATGTACTGGCGGGTACCGCCGGTCCAGGCCGGGAAGCCGATGCCCATGATGGAGCCGATGTTGGCATCCGCATCAGAGGTCAGCACGCCCTCGTCGATGCACTTCTGGGTCTCTAGAGCCTCGGCGAACAGCGGACGCTCCACCAGGTCGATGAAGGCCGGCGCGTCAGCCGGAACGTTGGAGCCAGCAGCCACGCCGCTCGGGTCAGCAGCAGCCTTCTGGGCTGCGCCGGCAGCGGCGGTATCCAGGCCGGTGCCTGCAACGGTGGACTCGCCGTCGGCGACCTTCACCTTGCCGGCACCCAGCTCGTCCCACAGGCCGCGCCACAGGCCGGTGCGACGGCCTTCCTCGTTGTACTCGTAGAAGCCCTTGCCCTCGAGCTTGCCCGGGCGGTCGTAGACGTCCAGCATCTTGTCCACGATCTCGGTCACGCCACCGTCGTCGACGGTCAGGCCAGCGGCTTCCTGGGCAGCGCGGGTCTCGGAACCGATCTTGCGGGCCAGCTTCAGGTTCAGCTCGTCCTGCAGCTGCAGCGGCGGTGCCGGGTAGCCAGCCTGGCGGCCAGCGGCCTCGATGACGGCTGGGTCGATGCCCTCAGCCAGCATGCGCATAGCCTCGTTCAGGAAGAAGCCGATGACGCGGGAGGTGTAGAAGCCGCGGGAGTCGTTCACGACGATCGGGGTCTTGCGGATCTGGCCGGTGAAGTCCAGGGCCGCAGCCAGGGTCTCGTCGGAGGTCTCCTCGCCCTTGATGATCTCCACCAGCGGCATCTTGTCTACCGGGGAGAAGAAGTGGATACCGATGAAGTCCTTCGGGCGCTTCACGCCGGTAGCCAGCTCGGTGATCGGCAGGGTGGAGGTGTTGGAGCCCAGCACGCAATCCTCCGGCACGGCTGCCTCGATCTCTGCCCAGACCTTGTGCTTCAGCTCGGTGTTCTCGAACACGGCCTCGATCACGATGTCACAGTCGGACAGGTCGGAGTAGTCGACGGAAGGCTTGATGCGGTCCAGCAGAGCCTTGGACTTCTCCTCGGTGGTCTTGCCGCGCTTCAGCGCCTTGGCCTCCAGTCCCTCGGAGTAGGACTTGCCCTTCTCGGCAGCCTCCATCTTGATGTCCTTCAGCACGACCTCCATGCCAGCCTTCGCTGCCACGTAGGCGATCGCTGCGCCCATCATGCCGGCACCAACCATGCCCAGCTTCTTGAACTGCTTCTTCTCAACGTCCTTCGGGCGGGAGCCGCCACCGTTGCAGTACTGCAGGTCGAAGAAGAATGCCTGCATCATGTTCTTGGAGGTCGTGCCGGTGACCAGCTCCACGAAGTAGCGGGTCTCCACGGCCAGGGCCTCTTCGATGTTCTTCAGCTGTGCGCCCTCAACGGCGGCCTTCAGGATGGCCTTCGGGGCCGGCATCGGTGCGCCCTTGATCTGCTTGGTCACGTTAGCCGGGAAGGAGGGCAGGAACTGCGCCAGCTTCGGGTTGGTCGGGGTGCCGCCCGGGATCTTGAAGCCCTTCTGGTCCCACGGCTGGGATGCTTCCGGGTTCTCCTTGATCCACTTCTTGGCAGCGTCGATCAGCTGGTCTGCCGGGACGACCTCGTCGATCAGGCCGGTCTTCAGTGCGTCTTCTGCGCGGAACTGGCGGCCGGTGGTCAGGACCTTCATCAGTGCGTCCTGGATGCCCAGCATGCGGACCACGCGGGTCACACCGCCGCCACCCGGCAGCAGACCCAGGGTGACCTCTGGCAGGCCAACCTTCAGGCCCTTGGCGTCAGAAGCAATGCGGTGGTGCGTGGCCAGAGCGATCTCCAGGCCACCGCCGAGCGCCGCACCGTTGATGGCGGCGACAACCGGCACACCGAGGGTCTCGATGGCGCGCAGGCCGGCCTTCATGCCGTTGATCTGCTTGGTGATTGCTTCTGCGTCTTCCGGGGTGGACTTGATCATCGACTTGATGTCGCCGCCGGCGAAGAAGGTCTTCTTGGCAGAGGTGATGACTACGCCCTTGGCCTCGCCGGACTCCACTGCGCCCTGCAGCTTCTCCACCAGCTCGGGCAGCTCGCCCTGGAAGGTGTCGTTCATGGTGTTGACCGGCTGGTTCGGGTCGTCCATGGTGATGGTTACGATGCCGTCGCCATCCTGGTCCCACTTGAACATGCTCATGTGTGATGCTCCTTGTTTTATTTATTGACGCCCTCACGCTTGCGTTCGCGGGAGGTTGTCAGAGGAAAATTGAGTGTTTCTTGTGTTTTGGTCTGCGGGAAGGTCGGTTAGACGCGCTCGATGATCGTGGCCACACCCATGCCGGCTGCGACACAGAGGGTGATCAGGGCGTAGCGGCCGCCGGTGCGGTGCAGCTCGTCGACGGCGGTGCCGGTGATGATCGCGCCGGTTGCACCCAGCGGGTGGCCCATGGCGATGGCGCCACCGGAGACGTTGAGCTTCTCGTCCGGGATGTCCAGCTCGCGCTGTGCACGCAGGACGACGGAGGAGAATGCCTCGTTGATCTCCCAGATGTCGATGTCCTCGGGCTTCAGGCCAGCCTTGGCCAGGGCGGCGCGGGAGGCCGGAGCCGGGGCGGTCAGCATGATGGTCGGCTCCACACCGGAGGTGGCGACGGAGACAACGCGGGCGCGCGGGGTCAGGTCGAAGTCCTTACCGGCCTGCTCGGAACCGATGGCCAGCAGGGCTGCGCCGTCGACAATGCCGGAGGAGTTACCTGCGTGGTGCAGGTGGTTGATGCGCTCCAGCTGCGGGTACTTGGTCTGCGCGACAGCGTCGAAGCCACCCTGGTCGCCGATCATGGCGAAGGCGGGCTTCAGGCCGGACAGGCCCTCGACGGTGGTGCCAGGGCGGATGGTCTCGTCGCGGTCCAGCAGGGTGATCCCGTTCTGGTCCTTCACCGGAACGACGGTGCGGTCGAAGCGGCCCTCTTCCCATGCCTTGGATGCGCGCTCGTGGGAGCGGGCAGCGAAAGCGTCGAGGTCCTCGCGGGACAGGCCGTCCAGGCTGGCGATGATGTCAGCGGAGATGCCCTGCGGGATGAAGTCGTTGTAGAAGTTGGAGGCGGGATCCATCGCCAGGGCGCCGCCGTCGGAGCCCATCGGGACGCGGGACATGGACTCCACGCCGCCGACGAAGACCAGGTCGTCCCAGCCGGAGCGGATCTTCTGCGCGCCCAGGTTCACGGCGGTCAGGCCGGAGGCGCAGTAGCGGTTCACCTGGAGGCCGGTAGCGGTGTACGGCAGGCCGGCGTTCAGCGCGGCGGTGCGGGCGATGTCCATGCCCTGGTCGCCGACGGGGGTGACACAGCCAGCGATGACGTCGCTGATGCGGTTGGGGTCGATGCCCGGGTTGCGCTCGATGATCGATTCGATCAGGCCGGAGAGCAGGTCGACGGGCTTGGCGGTGTGTAGGGAACCGCCCGGCTTGCCCTTTCCACGGGGGGTGCGGACGGCGTCGTAAATGAATGCCTCAGGGGCGCCAGTGTTACTGGTCATGTCAGTCCTATTTCCTATCGTTCTCGACAGTGATCCGATAGTGCAGTGATTCCTTTAGGTCAGGGACTTAGCAGGGCACGGCACTAGACTTGTGTCTCACGCCACACTACCCGTTCTTCTAGGAAATAGTTGTACTCTTATGTCTTTTTCTTCCCCTATAAGGTGCCCCCGCTAGGTTGAGGTTGGCCTAGCGTTTCTGAAACACCAGCACCAGGTTGGAAACCGCAAACTCGCGGAGCCCCGGTACACGTACCATCCACCATGCCCACCAGGGGTGATAGCGCGGGAACGCGGCCACCAGCTCAGCGCTTTCGTCGTGTACCTTGCGCGCATACTCCAGGCCTTCGGCGGCGGAGACGTCAAACAGGCTCTCGCCCCAGCGGTTTTTCGGTGGCTTGCCCATCTTCTTTTCATAGCGCCGGGCGGCAAACTCCCCGCCCACGTAGTGCTGCCACAGGCCGGTTTCGTGTCCGCCGAACGGACCCAGCCACACCGTATAGCTGTAGATCATCACTCCGCCTGGCTTCGTCACCCGCAGCATCTCATCGGCCATTCGCCACGGATCCGGTACGTGCTCTGCGACATTGGAAGAGTAGGTGATGTCGAAGGCGTCACTTAGAAAAGGTAGGTCCAGCCCCGAACCCCGCACCGAGGTCTGCAGCTTGATGCCCGCGGCGGCCATCTCGCCGACGTCTGGTTCGCAGGTGTAATAATCCGCGCCGGCTTTGTCGAAGGCCACTCCGAAATAACCCGGGCCGCCGCCGACGTCCAGGATCTTTGCGCCGCGCAGGGGCTCGACCTGACTATCCCCGCGACTATCTCCGCACACGCCCGCGTAAATGTCACGGATCAGCCCGACGGTGTCCTCCGCCAAGTGGCCGTAGAAAATATCGGGCCGGGTCTGCTCATACTTGAAGTCGCTTAGCAGGCCGAAGGAACGGCGCAGGGTGGCGCGGCGGCGGAAAACGCTTAGCGTCTGGCGCTGGCGGGCGGGGTGGTTGTTCAGGTTCATCGAGTGTCTATCTTTTCAGGTTGCGCCGACTCTTTGCATGGATTCACCAAACCCGGCGAAGTCGCAGGCGGTGGCGACTAACATAGTGTCCATCATGAAAGTACTGCTTCTCTGCTGGCGCGACACAAACCACCCCGAAGGTGGCGGCAGCGAACGTTACTTAGAGCGCGTGGGGGAGTACCTGGTCAACCAGGGCCACCAGGTGGTGTTCCGCACCGCCCACTATCCCGGCTCCAAACGTTCGCAGCAGGTCGGGCCTAACTTCCGCTTCTCTCGCGGTGGCCGGAACCTGTCGGTCTACCCCCGCGCGCTGGTGGCGATTCTGGCCGCCCGCCGGGGGCGCGGGTCGCTGGCGGATATTGGCCGCCCGGATGTTGTGGTGGACACGCAAAACGGCGTGCCCTTCTTCGCCTCCCTGGTCAGCGGCGCGCCCACTGTCGTCTTGACTCACCACTGCCACCGCGAGCAGTGGTCCGTCGCCGGCCCGATCCTCTCCCGCATCGGTTGGCTGATCGAGTCCACCATCTCGCCGTGGATTCATCGTCGTCGCCGCTGGGTTACCGTTTCCGCCCCCTCCGCCGAGGAGCTGGTGGAGCTTGGCGTGCCGCGCGGCAACATCGAGATCATTCGTAACGGTATCGATCCGGTTGCTCCTTCTTTGATTCCGGACGCCCCCAGCCCCAACTCCGACGATGCCAACGAGGAGCAGACGATTCACCTGGTGGCGCTTTCCCGGTTGGTCCCCCACAAGCAAATCGAGCACGCACTGGACGCGCTGGCCGCCGTGGCACGCACTCATCCGAATGTGCGCCTGGATGTGATCGGCGACGGATGGTGGGCAGACCGCCTGCGGGACTATGCCCGCGAGCTGGGAATTGAGCCGCTGGTGGTGTTCCACGGCTTCGTGTCCGAGGAATTGAAGCACCGTATCCTCAACCGCGCCTCTGTGCACGTGATGCCCTCCCGCAAGGAGGGCTGGGGCCTGGCCGTGATTGAGGCGGGACAGCACGGGGTGCCGACGGTTGGCTACGAGTCCTCTGCCGGGCTGCGCGATTCCGTTATTGACGGGGAGACCGGCCTGCTGTGCTCTTCCCCCGGCGGGCTGATGAACGCGGTCGAATACCTGTTGGATAACCCGGAGAAACGCCGGGAGATGGGGCGGGCTGCAAAGCGTCGAGCTGAGGAGTTTTCCTGGGACGCGACCGGTGCAGCATGGGAGAAACTGCTGCGCCAAGAAGTGGCGAGGGGGCGTTAGCCCTTCACCGGCAGCGGCCGGTTGAGGCCGTTCGTCTGCAGCCGGCGGGTGACGCGCCACAGCCACGCACACAGGCCCCACATCATGAGCATCCAGTAGAACGTCATGCCCACGAATAATGGCGCACGATCCTGGACCGGCGAGCGCGGCAGGGTGGGGCTCTGCACCCGGTAGAGGTCGTAATTATCGACGCTCAGCACGCGTCGGATGCCCTTGGAGTTCAGTACCTGCAGCGCCTTAGTCATCGCTGCGCCGTCAGTGATGGAATACCAGTCCACCAGCACCCAACTCACGCCATTGCGCTTGAGAGTGTTCTTACCGTTCATAAGATCCGACAAGATGCCCATGCTAGCCGGGTTGCCATCCACCACCTGGCCATCGACAACCAGGAACCCTGGATCCATAGGCGAGCCCGGCAGTAGCTTCAGTCCCGGATCCACATGCGGCCGGTCGCCGCGGGTGCGGTAGTTTCCCGGCGGGAGTAGCACAATTTTGCCGTTCGGAGCGCCGGAGATAATGGTGAACATTTGGCTCCACGTTGCGGACATCTGCACCCGCTTCAGCGGTGCCATATCGGCCGGATAGGCGGGAACGGTTAGCACACATGCAACAGCCAGGCCGGCGGCCGCGGCACGCGGCGCCCACCGTGGGCGGTTGGAACCGGCAGTCTTGGCGGGAGTCTCGCAGAGGTCCCCAGTGCGGCGGTGCGGGTCCATTCGCTCCACCGCCACGGCGATCAGCAGCACAAACCCCGGAATCGCCAGGCAGACGAACTTCGAGGTATCGCGGAACATGCCCGCGCCGGGCACGTGGCTAATTGCAAAGCCCATAAGACCCACGCCCCAGCCGGTGGCCAGCAGAGGGGGCGTCACTAAGGCAAGAACAGTAAGCACCGCAACGCCGCGATAGACGCGCCATAGCTCCTTGAAGCCGAGCATCAGCACTACGCACAGGATCACGCTCACGACCACAGAAAACAGGGTGCGCGACGGCGGGACGGCCTCCGCATTCCAAATCCCCGATAGCCCCATCGTGGAAGCAAGTGGGCCCAGGAAGGTTTCGCCACGGGCGGAAAACAAGGCGGCGGACAGGGCATCCGAGCGAGTCTGTGAAGAGTTGGAGACCCAGACCGCAGGCAGCAACCACGGCAGTGCGGCGATAATGCTGGCAATGAGGTTGCGCAGACGCTCCCTATGCGAGGGCGCGAACACCAAAGCCGTGATCAGTGCCAGAATTAGGCCGGTCGGCACAAAGCCGCACAAACAGATCGCTACATACAAAAGGCCATGGGAGCGGGCGGCGGCCAGGAAAGCGACCGCAGGTAGCAGCATTCCCGCAGTGGCGACGGTCCACTGCCCCTGTAAAAAACGCTCAATGACGAACGGATTCCACACCACAAATAGCGCCGCGACAAGCTGTGCGGAAAGCCGGCCGCCCGCCATGTCCCGCACCATCGCGGCGGCGAAATAGCAGCCCATCAGGCAGGAAACCAGGACGAGTGTACTGGCCAGGAGGGTAGCGGAGACGGTGGGGGAGAACAACGTCAGCACCGCATCCTGCGGCAGGGCGCGTGGGGCGCCTTCATTGATGCCTAGGTTGTTGGAATTCTCCGGCAGGGAATCCGGCACGAACATGTCCCGCAGCAGGAACGCCTTCGAGGAATCCGGGCGCAGGCCCAACCAGAACGGCCACAAAGTGACGATAGAGATAAGGAAAGACCACCCCAGCGCGATCCGGCGATCGCGCGTGGCGGTGGTCTTCAGAGGCTGCGGTTTCACAGCCAATAGTCTAGTGGCTTAGTGGAAATAATTTCGGGAATTACTTAGCTGCCAGACGTGCGGAGCGGTGAGCGATCCATCCGACGACCAGCAGGATCAGGCCAACCACGCCCAGGATCCACGGCAGGATGGTGCCCATCAGCTTCATCTTCTCCAGGCCCTCGCTGGACTTCTTCATCTGCGCTTCGCGGGACTCGTCATCCCATGCGCCTGGGAAGTAGACGGCGGTGCGGGTCGGGTTCTTGATCTCCTCTTCCTTGTTCTCGAGGATCTGCTGTGCCTCTTCATCGTCCTGTGCGTAGTACTGGAAGACTTCCTCGGAACCGTTGACGATCACGCCGGTATCCGGCTGCACGCGCAGCACGCGGTGGACGGTGTAGTAGCGGGACAGCTCCACCTCGGGGCCGAGGTCCTCCTTGTCGCTGTCCTTGCCCTCTTCGCCTTCCTTCTTCTCTTCGGCCTTCTCGTCCTTCTTCTCGTCCTGCGCGCCGTCCTTCTTCTTGATGTCGGCCGGGTCGATGCCCCAGACCTTCGCCGGGAACTTCAGACGCAGTGCGGCAAGGGTGCCCTTGTCGCCCTTGGACAGCTCACCGTCGGCCTCCAGGCGCTCGCGCAGAGCCGGGTACAGCTCGGTCGGGGGAACAGTCTGCTCGAAGCGGTAGACCTTTTCGCCGTCCTGCTCTTCCTCACCGACGTAGTCGATCGGCTGGGTCTTCAGGATCTGCATGTCGAAGTAGTCGTAGGACTTACGATCCGTGCCCATCGGGAACTGGTAGGTGATGCCGGGGCGGGTGAACGGAGCGACGGAAGCCTCTACCTCTTCGTCCTTACCCTCGTTGGCGGCTGCATCCAGCGCCGGGGCGTTCAGCTCAATCGAGGAAGTCGGATCCGGCACAGGCATCTGAGTCTTGCGATCCAGGGTGACGTGGTCGATCGACGCGCTGATCAGGTTCTTCGGTTCTTCCTTGTCCGTACGGAACAGAGTTTGGCCGGCCTCCAGCGTGACGACTTCCTTGTCCGAAGGCTCCTGTGCAGTGGTGAAGCGCTGGGACTGCATCTCCAGGTCCTTATTGATGAAGCAGCTCACCTGCGGGTTGTCGCCCTTGCACTCGGGCTTGTCCTTGTTGTTACCCACCGGCTTGCCGGCAGCTAGCGCACCGGAATCCAACAGGTTACCGGGGGTCTTCGGGGTGCCGGTGGTGGAAACCAGGTCTAGTGGCAGCACCTTGCCCTTGGGGACAACATAGGTGGGCAGAGCGATGGCAAAGACTAGCATCGCTACGCCGAGCACAATCGCTACGGAGGAAAGGATTCTCTTCATAGGAGGGGGTTCCTGACTCTATCTGTTGAAATCTGTCGACATCCGTCGAAATTTATCCGGTGACTACATTCAGCCTTTAAAGCTTCCAATACTTTAGCCAATCAAAACTAGATACTTCGTAGATTTAGAATATTTCTTGAGAAAAATCGTCGGGGGTGTTTTCTCGTACCGGTCGGTTAAGCTGATCCCGATGAGCACGAAAAAAGTCACAGCCCGCCCCGCGCCCTTTCTGCCTGCGCTGGAGGGGCTGCGCGCGATTGCCTGTTCCGGCATTATCATCACCCACGTTGCGTTCCAGACCGGCGCGGATACCGGCAACCTGCTGAACCGCATGATGGCACGGACGGACTTCTTCGTGCCCGTGTTCTTCGCCCTCTCCGGCTTCCTACTGTGGCGCCGCCACCGGGCGGACTTTGCGATTTCGACCTCGCATGAAAACCTGCTGACCCTCGCGGGCTACTACGTCAAGCGCCTGGGGCGAATCTTCCCCGCCTACCTGGTCACCGTCGCAGTCGTACTGCTGTTTTTCCCGGTTGCGGGATCGCCGACAGCATGGCAGATGTTTTCAAACGTCATCATGATGCAGATCTACGTCGACGGCGGGCTGATCGGCGGGTTGACCCACCTGTGGAGCCTGTGCGTAGAGATGGCTTTCTACCTGGTGCTGCCTGTGATTGCGGTGGCGTGGGGGCGTCGCGAAAGAAAATGGCGCATCGTATGGATCGTTGTAGTGGCGGCGGCGAGCTTTGGCTGGGCCTTTATACCTGCGTTCGCCGAGCCGCCGGCGCCGGGTGGATTGAACCCGCACATCATGCCACCTGCGTTTATCGCTTGGTTCGGGGTGGGGCTGCTCGGCGCGGAGCTGGAGTCTATCGTGCAGGACCGTGCCTATGCGCGTACGGGTAAGGACGGAGCCGAAGGTATTGACGCCCGGTACCAGCTGCCGGAGGTGCGATTTGTAGCGAAGTTTCGCTGGGTGTTCTGGTTGCTGGCCATCGGCGCGCTGGCGGTTGCAGCTTCGGATGGGCCGGAAGGCCTGACGCACGCGACGCCGGCGGAGTTTGCCCGCCGGACGCTGTATGGCCTGGTGTTTTCCGCCGCACTGATCGTTCCTTACACGCTGGCACCGCGGTCGCGGTTCTTGGAGTCGGCACCGATGCAGGCGCTGGGCCGCTGGTCGTATGCGATCTTCCTGTGGCACATGTCGCTGCTTTCGCTGGTGTTCCCACTGCTAGGCATGCCGCTGTTCAGTGGGCAGACCGCCCTGGTGCTGTTGGCAACGTTCGTGCTTAGCGTGCCGGTGGCCGCGCTGAGCTACTCGTTGGTGGAGGAGCCCGCGCGCCGGGCTATTAACTCCTGGTGGCGCTCGGTGCGGGATGCCAAAACGGAGACCACTACGGCCAGCAGCACGACGGCGAGCGCGCCGTTCACCACGAATCCACCCGCGTAGTAGTTTCCGCTGCCCCAGGCGCCGCGGATGCAGAGCAGCAGCGCCAGGAAGGCGGCCGCCCCGGTGATGGCTTTGCCCACCAGGATTACGCGGCGGAAGCGCTTGCTCCGTAGGGCGTGCTTCGTGGGCTGGGTTTTGTTTGCTGCCCCTGCCACAGCTTCCATCCGTTCCGGCAGCCCCGGCATCCGGCGGGTTCGCTGCACCACGAAGATGCACAGACCCACTAGGACCAGCGCCGCCAGCAGGCCGATTGCTAGCCATGCGCGGTACAGTTTCGTGCCCTCGAAGTGGATCGTGACCAGCCCGGCTTTGCCCTCCGGGACGATCCATCCCTGCTGCCAGCCATTCACCGTGATCGGCGTGAGTTGTGTGGTTTCGCCGTCTTCTTCCAGCGTGGCGATACGTCCGGGGTTCGCTTGCGAGGGGCTGAACAGTACGCGCTTCTTATCCGAGGGCTCCAAGCGGGCGGACTGTTCGCCAGGAGCCAGCTGTTCCCGTGGGCGGGCCTGCTCCAGCGGCTGCGCCGCCGGGGTATCCCGCACCGCCGCGCCGAACAGCGGCTCGGCAACGGAGAGCGCCACCCAGCGCGCCGTGGTGGAAAGCACGTGCTTGCCGGCGGGCAGGTTCAGAGTGTCGCCGCAGGAGTAGTCCTTGCCGTCGATGGTCACGGGGACCTGGTCATCGCCAGCACATTCGGAGGTGTGCACCACGACCGGCAGCTCGCCCGCGCCGTTGCCGATTGCTTCCGGCACTTCGAAGGCGCGCAGCATGACGGACTCGTTGATTTCCTGGCCGAACACCCACCGGTTCAGTGTTGCTCCCGCGCTGCCGCCATCCACCGGAGGTACCGTCGGCACGCGCTGTGGCGTGACATCCTTTTCTCCATCGGCCAGCACCTTCGCCTCGGATATGCCGAAGTCGCCGAAGGAACCCACGATCGTCACACGGATCGCATCGGCCCGCCCGGCGGGCACCTTCACCTTGTTGGTCTCGCCGGCCTTAAGAGTTGCCGACGTGCCCGACACAGTCTTGCCCTGCAGGTACGTCGTCACCTGCACGCGCGCCGGCCGACCCTGAATATCCAGGTGCAGGCCCAGCTTGTTGTATGCCTCGTCTAGGCGGAACTCAATGTACTGCCCGGCCACGTTGCCGACCGTTGGCCGCCACGCGGTCCTGTGCGAACCATCCACCGCGGAGGTCGCGGAAGAATACGTCTCCGCCCCGCCGAAGCTCGTCGGGTCCGCAGCGGTGGAGGAGACCCGTACCTCGCCGCGGCCTTCCACGCGCGTCATCTGCTCCGGCGCGAGCTCCTGCCCGTCCGCATCGCGCACGGGATAGTCGCGCACCGGGTTCAGCACCTGCACCGGGTCGTCTTCGCCACGAATTTCGCTGTCCGCGCCCACTACGTTGCCGTAGTTGTGGTCGCGCAGCGCGGGCGTGTCCGTCACCGTCTGTGCTGGTAGTTCTAGTTCTTTACCTTGTGACGCCCCTACGCGCGCCCTAGCCGGACCCTGCCTACCCAGGGCCGCGTCCGCCGCTGCCAGGCGGGGAAGGGATTCGGCGCTGGAATGGGTTACGTCGAGGCGCTCGGCGTCAATAATCTGCAGGTCACCCGCAGTGCCCACAGTGCCCACAGTGCTCCCGGTGCCCCCAGCGTCAGGAGCAACAGGATCCACCCGATAGATCTGCACCTGCTCGTCGTCGCCGAAGGCGGCGGCCTTGCTGAAGCCTCCGGAGCGTTCGAGAGTGCGCTCGATCCGCTTGGCGCCGGGGGTGTCGGCGGCGGTGGTCAGGTCGAAACGCAGTGCGAGGTAGCCCACTCCCTGCTGCCACAATGCGGCGGAGAGGGAGGGGATGGCGGTGCCTGCTTCCAGTTCCCGCTGCACGCCGTCGAGACCGCGAATGGCCTCAGGCTGTACAAGTGGTACGGAGTCGCGCACGACCCACGGCACGTCCAACAGGGGCTGGGCGGGTTCGTCGCGGGTGTTTCCCCAGGTCTGGCGGGCAAAGCGCGCCTTGGGGAGGATCATGGTGCGGGCGGGGGCGTGGGTCTCCCCGGCTTCTTTGGCGACTTCCGAGTTCAGCCAGTCTGCGGCCTCGGTCCAGTAGTCGGGCACGCTCCGGTAGGCATCCGCGGCGGCGATGCGCCCGGACCAGCCTGTGGCGGTGACCACTGCGACCAGTAGGCAGATGGCAATGGCCCGGGGAACCTCCGCGTTTTTCTCCGGGTGGAGCCACCGCGCCCAACGTTCGCGGCTAAGCCCCGGCCAGGGTAGGTGCGCCAGGCCGTGGGCGAGGCCCACCACCAGCGCCAACCGCACCAGGGGGTCGAACTTGTGCAGGTTGCGCAGCGGGGCGCCCGCGCCGTCCAGGAAAATCCGACCCCAGGAGGCCAGCGGAGAGATCGGGGCGGTGGCGAATACCATCGCGGCCACGCCCAGCAGCAGGATCGTCAGCCAGCAGCGCGCGAAGGGTAACTGCGGGCGGGTAAGTCCCCACAGCCCCAGGAACGCCACCAGCAGGGTGCCGGCGACGAAGACGGGCTCGCCGACCAGCTCGTAACCGCCCTGGCGCTCAGCGGAGAGGAAGGGGGTCCAGCTGGTGGTGCCGCGTAGGACCTCCGCGAGGTTCATCCAGTTGGTGGTCAGGGATGCGGACTCGATGTAGTCCGTAAACGGCGGGGAGTACTTGCCCAGCAGGAGCAGCGGGCCGATCCACCAGAACGTAGCCAGCAGTCCGGCGGGCACCCACCACAGCGCGAAGTACAGGCCCACGCGCGGACGCCGGATGCACATGCCCAGCCAGAAGATTACGGCGGGCAGGATGGCCACGGCGGTGGCGACGGCGTTCACCGCGCCCAGACACAGCACGGCCAGGGCGCTCAGTAGGGCGTATTTCGCCAGGTAGGAGCGTGTGCGGCGATTGGGCCAACTGCGGTTATCTGCACGAGAACCGGCAGCATCCCGCCCCAGCATCGCCGCACTCGCCACGGGCAGCAGCACCCACGGCACGAGCGCGCACACCCACGCCTCGGAGCTAATGGCACCGAGCGTTGTGAGGATTCGCGGGGAGAGCGCAAAGAGAATGCCCGCGATCACACGCGAGCCGCGACTGCCGATGCTCAGCCGCTGCAGCAGCAGAACCGTGCCGGCGAATGCGAGTGCCAGCAGCAAACCCCACCAGAGGCGCTGCGTGACCCAATCGGGCAAGAAGGAAAATACGGCGAAGAACAGGCCGTGCGGGAACAGGTACCCGTAAGCCTGGTTCTGCAGCTGCCCCAGTGGGAAGGTATCGGTCCAGGGGTACAGCGCCTGGCGGAGGAATCCCCAGGGGTTGGCCGTGAGGTTTAGCTTCGTATCGGCTGAGGTCAGCCCAGGGGACTGCAGAAACGCGAAAAGAAACCACGCGAGGGTGCTATACACCCAAGCGCGGCGGGAAAAGGGGCGATGCGCCGTGGTTGGCACGTGATGGTGCGCCTTTATTCGCTGATGCGACCGCCGTACTGGACGGCGCCCAGGAAGGCGTTGTCCTGGTTCACGGCGATCTGCTCGTCGGTAGGCAGTTCAGTGGTATCGGCCATTGCGCCAGCGCCGAAAGTTGCGGCGCCGCCCAGGACCAGGCCTGCAACTGCGGATGCGACCAGCGCGCCCAGGCCACGACGGTTAGAGGCGGTTTCGTTAGCCATGTTAATTCCTGTTTCTAGTGGGATTGTTGTGGTTTTAGCGTACTAGCTTCTTGTAAATCGTACCTAATGAAACGCCAGCAGACCTTCGTTTGGGAAAACTAGTCCTCTTCTTCGATCGGCGGGACGATCAATACGGGGCGACCGGCGTTCTTGATGATGCTGTCCGACACGCTGGACTGCAGGAAAGACTTCCAGCCCGATAGTGCGCGGGTGCCCGTGACAATCAGATCCACATCCAGCTCATCGGCAGCGTCAACAATGGCGCTCCAAATAGCTGTTCCGGACTCTACCAGAAAGGGTTCGGTAACAAAACCATGGGAATTGGCCAGATCCACGCCCTCATTGCAGATGTTCACAGCCTCTGCGTACGCCGGATCGTCGTCCTCCGGCTGCTCGCCGGTTTCATTGGACCAGTCGTGCTGCATCATGCCGCTCATGCCCGCCGCGCGCGCAGCCTGGCGGTGGATCGGCTCCCACACGGTCAGGATGTAGGCGTTCTTCGCGGACAGGAAGCGCCCGGCGTGCTCCACAGCGCCACGGGCTTCGGCGGAGCCATCGTAGGCGATCAGGACGGTATCGCCGTTCGCGTCGAAAGCCGGCTGGTGTGCTTGCTGGGCTTGTTCTGCCTGCTCGGTCATGTTTATCGCTCCTTGGTGGGCACTCCACGATTGGTGCACTGTTTGTTGCGTTTGTTACTACGTTAATACTATGCCCCGTAGACACGTAGCCGCTGGCGCTTTAGGTTTCGCTCTTGTTGTTGCCTCTAGCGCTTGTTCCTTATCGACGCCCACTGACCAGCCAGCCGATACCTCCACCTCCGCTGCCACTTCCGCCGCGCCCAGCTCCGAAAGCTCCGGTGCCGCCGAATCCAGCGCACCCCCAGCGGAGAACCGGCCGGTGTGTGCCCGGGTGGAGGGCAAGGCCCCTAGGGAGATGGCTGGCCGGATGCTTGCTGTGGGCGTCACAACCTACGAATCAGCAGAACAAGCCGTCGACGAAGGTGTGCGCCACCTTTTCATTGGCTCGCAGACCGACAAGTCCATTTTGAATGGGCAGGGAGACCCCGCACGTAGCCTGGCGGCGCTCGAGAAGCGCGCGGGCGAACCGCTGACGGTGAGCGTGGACGAGGAAGGCGGTCTGGTGCAGCGCCTTTCTGAGATCATTGGTGAGCTGCCGAGTGCGAAGCAGATGGCGGAAACGATGAGCCCCGAGCAGGTGCGCGACCTCATGGCCGAGCACGGCAAGAAGGTCCGCGACCTGGGAATCACCGTGGACTTCGCGCCGGTGGTGGATCTGGCCGGTGGTCAGGAGGTTTCTGACAACGCGATCGGCTCACGTTCCTTCAGCGCCGACCCGAAGGTGGCGGCGGATTACGCACGCGCTTACTCGGAGGGCTTGCAGCAGGCGGGCGTGACCCCGGTGCTGAAGCACTTCCCGGGCCACGGGCATGCCACAGGCGACTCGCACATGGGATCCGTGACCACCCCGCCGCTTGAGCAAATGCAAGCCAACGACCTGCTGCCTTTCCGTGAACTTATCGACGTTGAAGGCATGGCCGTGATGGTCGGCCATGTGGAGGTGCCGGGGTTGGGTGAGCCTTTGCCATCCTCGGTGAACCCTGCGGCCTACAAGCTGTTGCGGGAGGGCGGTTATGGCCCGAGGCATGACGCCCCAGGTTTCGACGGCGTGATTTACACCGACGACCTGACGGGCATGAAGGCCGTGACGGATCGCTACCCCGGCCCGGAGGCAGCCGTGGCGGCGCTGGCGGCTGGGGCGGACGTGGCGCTTGCCGCAGCGGGGGCAGTGGAGATCCCCGATGTAGTGGAGGCCATCCGCGTGGCGATCGACGACGGGCGGATCCCTGAGGATCAGGTGCGCGATTCTGTGAATCGTACCTGTGTAACCGAGTAAAAGAATTCCCTGATCGGGGGGATTCGCGATACACTAACCTGCGTGAATTCTCAGGATCAGACTAACCGGAGCCGCCGGCCCGTCAAGCCACGCAAGCGCCGCGGCATTCCGTGGTGGGCGTGGTTCTTCGTCGGGTTGATCGGCCTGGGGGGTCTCCTCTACGGCGTGGATCTGGCCATGAGTGAGGGCAAGGTGCCGCGCGGCGTGACCGTCGGTGGCGTGGACATCAGTGGTGTGGATAAGTCCCAGGCGGAGCAGCGCTTGCGTAATGACCTGGGCGAACGCACCCGTCAGCCAGTGACGGTCCTAGCGGGAAACATGAGCTCCACCATCGAGCCCACTAAGTCCGGCATGCAGGTGGACTGGGGTGCCACGGTGGACCAGGCGGGCCAGCAGCCACTGAACCCGATTACGCGCATCCGTTCCTTCTTCGAGACCCGCGAGGTGGGCATTATCTCGAAGATTACGGACGAGGGGCTGAACCGTTCCCTGAGCCGCGTGGAGCGGGAGCTTACCCGCGACGCGGAAAACGCCAAGTTGTCCGTCGGCGCTGACGGCAAGGCGGAAATTAAGGAAGACAAGCCGGGGCAGACCGTGGATCGGGAGCTGCTGGATACCGAGGTGCGGGAAAACTGGCTGAACACTGACGGGCGCGTGAACGTGGAGGCCACGATCACCCCGGCGGATGCGGACAAGGATGCCGCCGAGCGGGCTGCCAAGCAGTACGTGAAGCCGGCGACGGCGAAGAACCTGGTGTTCCACGGCCGCGACAAGGTCGACGGTGTGATCACTCCCCAGAACTGGCACGAGATCCTGACCTTCAAGGTGGACGGCGGCGAGTTTATGCCGGAATGGAACACGGAGAAGGCACAGGAGATCCTGGGAGAGCAGCTCTCCAGCACCGAGGTCGAGTATCGTGACGCCAGCTTCGAGTTCCACGGCGATGACATCACGGTGGTGCCTTCCAAGGATGGCGTGATCATTAAGTGGAAGGAAACGCTAGGCGACCTGCAAGCCAAGGCGTTGGATAAGAAGAAGCGCGACCACGAGGTTGTGTACGAGGACAAGAAGGCTGAGTACACCACCGAGCAGGCGAAGAAGGCTCACTTTGACGATGTAGTGGGTACCTTTACCACTGGTGGATTCAGTGGCCCTTCGGGCACCAATATTCGCCGCGTGGCGGAGATGGTGAATGGCGCGATTGTGCTGCCGGGGGAGACGTTCTCTCTGAACGGTCACACTGGGCCGCGCGGTACTGCGCAGGGCTTTGTGGAGTCCGGCATTATTATCGACGGCCACGCCGGCAAGGCGGTCGGCGGCGGTATTTCGCAGTTCGCAACCACGCTGTACAACGCCTCGTACTTCGCGGGCATGGAGGACGTGGAGCACACGCCGCACTCCTATTACATTTCCCGCTATCCGGCTGGCCGCGAGGCGACCGTGTACGAGGGCGCTATCGACCTGAAGTTCAAGAACCCCTTCGATACGCCGGTGCGCATCACGACCGAGGTGACGGGAGATTCCGTTACCGTCCAGCTGCACGGTGTGAAGCAGGTGGATGTGGAATCCATTCCGGGTGAGCGTACGAACCCGACTTCGCCTCAGAAGGTGGAGCTGAGCGGCGAGGATTGCTCGCCATCCTCCGGCGCGCCGGGATTCACCACCACCGACACTCGCGTGGTGAAGGACCTCAAGGGCAAGGAGCTTTCCCGCGAGACCCAGCGCACGGTCTACGACCCGCAGCCGATTGTGAGCTGTAAGTAGGGGATAGGCGACTGGCTCTAGCCCTGAGGCTGTGAGGCGGGGAGTGTGCATGATGGCATGCTCCCCGCTTTTGTTTGCTTAATAGGCTCTGTAGAAACGAGCAGCCTAATGCTCACTACCGATACCGGCTACATTGGCCTACCTAGTGTGTCCGACATAGTGTACGGAGAGCTGCTTGTGGTGGGCGCGAGGAACGCCTTCACACTTCACAACAGGTGTTGTGTGCATGCATGCGAAAAGGGGGCGGGAACGAAGTTTCGTTCCCGCCCCCTTTGGCTATCAAAGCCCGGAGCTTAAAGCTCTAACAGGTCTTAGTTGATGATGCCCTGGTGCTTCAGGAAGTTGCCGAAGCCGATGATGGCGCTAGCAACGGTGCCAGCAATACCAGCAGCCAGGCCGGCCCAGAGGAGGGTACCCCAAGCATTGAGCGGCTTGTCCTTGGAAGGCTTGAAGAACTGGTCGCCGGTCAGCGGATCCAGCTTCTCCAACTTGTGACCGATGTTGGAGCTGAGGGTAGGGCCACCCTTAGGGGTGTCGGTGCCGGGGGTCTCAGCGCCTGCGACAGCGGTGCCAGCCAGAGCGACGGAAGAAGCGGTAGCGAGAGCCAAAGCGGCCTTACGGATGTTCATAGAAATTCCCTTTTCCTATTCGAATGTGGACGTGTGTTGGCTTCTGCTTAGCGGTTGATGCCGTAGCGCAGGAAGTTGTAGATCGGAGCGACAACCAGGCCGAAGACGCTGATTGCGGCGGTGGTGATGAAAAGACCGTCAGCAATCTTGGCCCACATCGGGGTAGCTGCCTTGATCTCGTCGTTGTTCTTCCAGTTCTTCTTGCCGAAGAGCTGGTCGCCCGTAGCCTGCTGGTCGAGCTGCAGGCCCTTCACGATCTTGTCCTTCAGCTCAGAAGAGCCCGCAGCGCTCGGCTTGGAGGAGCCGGTGTTCTCCTTTGCCGGCGGGGTCTGGCCTTCCTCAGCAGAAGCAACGGAAACGCCAGAGATGGCGACGGTGGTAGCGGTAGCAACAGCCAGAGCTGCGTTGCGGAACTTACGCATCTGAAATGCCTTTCTGTAAGTGTGAGTGGTTCGAAGTCAAGGACTTCACTTAGGTTTCTCTTGGCTCCTTGATCGCCACTAACTCTTTTATAAGAGATTCCGGTTACGAAGCTGTTGAAACGCTGGCAAGTCCTAACAGCTAGCTACCTTAACAGGGATTTTAGGTTTGCGGTAAGTGGGGACGTACCCTCCGTGGTGATATGAGTCACTTAAGGTCGAGCCTTTGGGGGTAATTTCTGAATCCCGCATCATTTCCCCAGGTATCTACATAAAAATATGTCGATATGCACCTTTTTTGACTCGGTCGTTGCGGGGGTGAATTAAGGGGGTGTATGAGTCGCGCCTACTCGAGATTCTCAGAATCTGGGGTACTGCCTCTGGCTATCAGAGGCACAGTCTCGCCTCAGTTGATGCTCATTCGCGCCTGAGTGCAGTTAACCAAACGCTGCGCAGAAGATCACCTGAGGGTCACCTCCTGTTCACCTGTCAATTGTAAATTTGCCTGTTATGCGTATGACAGTGTTTGGAACGGGATACCTTGGCGCAACCCACGCCGCCTGCATGGCCGAAATGGGCCACGACGTGCTCGGAGTCGATGTCGACCCGCAGAAGATCCAAGCTCTTTCCGAAGGGCGCGTGCCCCTCTTCGAGCCCGGTCTGCCGGAGATCCTCACCCGCAACATCGAAGCTGGCCGTCTGCGTTTCACTACTGACTACGCCGAAGCCGCCGAGTTCGCCGACGTGCACTTCATCGGCGTGGGCACCCCGCAGCGCAAGGGCTCCTATGCCGCGGATACCACCTATGTAAATGCCGTCATCGAAACGCTCGCCCCACTGGTAAGCGGCAACCACACCATCTTCGGCAAGTCCACCGTCCCGGTGGGCACTGCGCACGAGCTGCAGCAGAAGGCTGATGAGATCGTGGCGGCGTCACCAAACGAAGCCCAAATCACCATCGCGTGGAACCCCGAGTTCCTGCGCGAAGGCCACGCGGTGAAAGACACGCTGCACCCCGACCGCATCGTCCTGGGCCTGGGCGGCGTTAGCACCAACAGTGACGACCGCACTGAGCAGCAGCGTGTAGAGGACCTCGCCCGCGAAATTTACGCCCCCGCACTCGAGGAAGGCACGCCCTTCCTGGTCATGGACCTGCCGACCGCGGAGCTGGTCAAGGTCTCCGCGAACGCCTTCCTGGCCACCAAGATCTCCTTCATCAACGCGGTCTCGGAGCTATGCGAGATCGTCGGCGCGGACGTCACCGCACTCGCCGACGCGATTGGCATGGACGACCGCATCGGGCGCAAGTTCCTCGGCGCCGGCCTGGGCTTCGGCGGCGGTTGCCTGCCGAAGGATATTCGCGCGTTCATGGCGCGCGCAGGTGAGCTCGGCGCGGACCAGGCTCTGACGTTCCTTCGTGAGGTGGACGCCATCAACATGCGCCGCCGCGAGAAGACAGTAGAGCTGGCGCGCGAGACGCTGGGCGGCTCCCTGATCGGCCGGAACGTGACGGTCCTCGGCGCGGCCTTCAAACCCAACAGTGACGACGTGCGCGATTCCCCGGCGTTGTCCGTGGCCGGTTCGCTATCGCTGAGCGGCGCAAACGTCACCGTGTACGACCCGCAGGGTATGGAGAACGCCGCGAAGATCTTCCCGACGCTGACCTACGCGCCGAACGTAGGGGAAGCCCTCGAAGGCGCGGAGATCGTGATCGTGGCAACCGAGTGGAAGCAGTTCCAAGAACTCGACCCGGTAGTCGCCCGCAAGCTGGTAGCCGGGGACAACCCCGCCGTGCTCGACGGTCGCAATTGCCTACCACGCAAGGAATGGGAAGCCGCGGGCTGGAACTTCCTGGCACTGGGTCGGGGCTAGTACACGGCTAGCTGGCTGCGCACAGCCCCACACCCGCTAGGCTATAGAGCGTGTTACTTTCAGACCGAGACATCCGCGCCGCCATCAACTCCGGCGAGCTGAAGATCGACCCCCACGACGATCAGATGGTTCAGCCATCCAGCATCGACGTGCGCCTCGACGGCCTGTTCCGCGTGTTCAATAACTCCAAGTACACGCACATCGACCCGAAGCAGCCGCAAGAGGAACTCACCACCCTGGTGGAAGTCCCTGACGACGAGGCCTTCATCCTGCACCCCGGCGAGTTCGTCCTGGGTGCCACCCTGGAATGCTTTGGCATCCCCGCCCACCTAGCGGGTCGCCTAGAAGGCAAGTCCTCCCTGGGCCGCCTGGGTCTGCTCACGCACTCCACGGCAGGGTTCATCGACCCGGGCTTCACCGGGCACATCACCCTGGAGCTTTCCAACACCGCTAACCTGCCCATCGCCCTCTACCCGGGCATGAAGATCGGCCAGCTGGCACTATTCACCATGACCAGCCCGGCGGAAGCCCCCTACGGCAGCGGCACCCTGGGGTCCAAGTACCAGGGGCAACGCGGCCCGACCCCCTCCAAGGCCTACCTGAACTTCCAGAACTAGCTGGGGCGCGAGGTGGCGTCAATAAAAAAGGCGCCCCAGAAGGGCGCCAGCCTGTAACAGCTACTGCCGGTAGCTAGCCAGGAAGTTACCCAAGCGCTCGATCGCGGCGCGCAGATCGCGGGCCCACGGCAGCGTGACCACGCGGAAGTGGTCCGGGGTCGGCCAGTTAAAGCCCGTGCCCTGCACCAGGTGAATCTTCTCAGAGCGCAGCAGATCGAACATGAACTGCTCGTCGTCGTGGATCTCGTGCACGTTCGGGTCCAGGCGCGGGAAGGCATACAGCGCACCCATCGGCTTCACGCAGCTCACGCCCGGGATCTCGTTCAGCGCCTCATAGGCTGCGTTGCGCTGCTCCAGCAGGCGCCCACCCGGTAGCACCAGATCGTCGATGGACTGGCGGCCGGAAATAGCCACCTGGATCGCATGCTGCGCCGGCACATTCGGGCACAGGCGCGTGCCCGCCAGCACATTCACACCCTCGATGAAGCCCTTTGCATGCCCCTTCGGGCCGGTAATTACCATCCAGCCGGAACGATAACCCGCCACGCGGTACGCCTTCGACAGGCCGTTGTAGGTGATGCACAGCAGGTCCGGGCACAGGGACGCGATGTTGATGTGCTTCGCATCGTCGTACAGGATCTTGTCGTAAATCTCGTCGGCCAGGATCAGCAGGGAGTGCTCGCGGGCGACGTCGACGATCTGCTGCAGGATCTCGCGGGAGTACACCGCGCCTGTCGGGTTATTCGGGTTAATGACCACGATGGCCTTGGTGCGCTCCGTGACCTTCGCCTTGATGTCCTCGATGGAGGGCATCCAGTCGTTCTCCTCGTCGCACAGGTAGTGCACGGGGCGACCGCCGGACAGTGACGTGGAGGCAGTCCACAGCGGGTAATCCGGGGAGGGGATCAGCACCTCGTCGCCGTCGTTGAGCAGCGCCTGCATCGTCATGGTGATCAGCTCGGATACACCGTTGCCGAGGTAGACATCTTCGACGTCGAACTGAGGGAAGCCGGGGATAACCTCGTAGCGGGAGACGATCGCGCGGCGGGCGCTGATGATGCCCTTCGACGTGGAGTAGCCCTGCGCCGTCGGCAGCGCGGCGATCATGTCCCGCATGATCACATCCGGCGCCTCGAAGCCGAACACCGCGGGGTTGCCCGTGTTGAGCTTCAGGATGCGGTGCCCGTCGGCCTCCATCCGCTCCGCCTCGGTGTTCACCGGGCCGCGAATTTCGTAGAGGACGTTTTGCAGCTTCGTCGATTGATCCAGCGTGCGCAGTTCGCTTGGGCGTTTGGGGGTACTCATTCTCCCCATTGTGCCATTGTGGCTGCTATTTTTATAGTTTTTCTTATTGACGCCCCCTCGCGGTCCAGTCAGCCGAGGTGTGGCTGTCGGGTGGGCTAGTTGTTGCGCGGGGCGGGGTTGTCCTCGGGCTCCGTGGCGCCATTGCCAGCACCGTTGCCGGGGCCATTGCCGTTACCGTTTCCGTTGTTGCCGGTGCCGGGGGAGGGGTTGCCGCCGGCGTCTCCACCGATGCCGCCGGGTCGAGGGGTGCCTCGATTTGGCGAGCTGGGGCGGGGTTCGTTTTCACGCGGTGGGCGAGAAGGCTTCTTGCTGCTAGAGGGTTCCGAGCTTTCGGATTCGCTGGGGGTTTCCTCCGCCGTCTGCACGGGCTGCTGGGGCGCGTAATAATCCTGGTAGCTGCCTCCGTAGCCGGAACCGGCGTCCGGTGTCGGCTTCGATTCGTCGTCATCGTACTTACCGGTAGTGGTGGGCTTCGGGTACGAGGGCTTCAGCTGTTCGGTGTTGCTGGAGCTTCCGGGGGCGCCGGTTTCCGTGGAGCGCATGGTGGTGAAAGCGCCGATGGCGACGATGATGGTGGCGATCAGACCGAGAGTGAGCACCCAGGCCCAGAAAGGCATGATCCCAAAGAACTTCCGGAGGCCGGACTTTGGCTCTTCATCTTCCTCTTGTCCGTCTTTCTCAACGTCGGCTGAATTATCGGCCGAGGTATCCGGGTTTGTCGGGGCTTCTGGGTTGGCAGCTGCGCCACCTGTAGCGGCGCCACCAGCGTTCGTGTCGGCGCCGTTAAGGTCAGAATCGCTGACAGCCTTCATCACGGAGGTTTCTTCAGCGTCGCTGACAGACTTCCTCGAGTTGAGGGGGTTGTTCTTGTCGTTCGAATCAGCGTCAGTCATGGAAACCTACCTCTATCTGTGGGCGTGAGGCTTGTGCGAGCGGGCTCTTTCTATGAGATTTCATTCTAGAATATTGCGCGCCACGGGTACATTCCCAGCCCCGGGATTGACTGGCGGGCGAATGTCCTAAATCTTCCACTCTGTTTATATAACTATTTCTTTTGTGCAGGTCAGGACGTTTTGACGATGTCGTCATTTCAGTGGAAAACGTCAAAAGTGGAAGATTTGGGACATCACGTTGGCGGCGAAAGCAAAAGCGGCGACAGATCCAGCGTTCTGCTGGACCCGCCACCGCTATTCAGCGTGCGAGCTAGTCGCTTTTACTGTGCGCCTGGTGCGCCCGGAGCACCCGGAGCGCCGGGGACGATGTTGGTCAGCTTAATTGGACCGCCATCGTTGGCCGGCTGTGCCGGTTGTGCTGGCTGCGCCGGAGTTGCTTCTGCCGGTGCTTCCTCGGCCTGTTCAGCTTCGGCCTGCCCGGTTTCAGCCTGTGGCTCCTCGGACGGAGCCTCTGCCTCAGCAGGTGCCTCGGCCGGAGTCTCAGCCTGCTGATCCTCTGCCGGAGCTGCCGGGGCAGCAGCGGGAGCAGCAGCTGCAGCCGGTGCAGCTGGTGCTGCGGAAGCCGGGGCACCCGGTGCGCCCGGGGTGGTGGCCGCCAGCTTGATCGGGCCACCATCCTGAGCCGGCTGAGCCGCCGGTGTTGTCTGCTCTGCCGGTGCAGACGGAGCAGGAGCAGCCGGAGTGGCCTGCGGAGCCTCAGCGGACTCGGCTGCAGCAGCGCCAGCGCCAGCTGCGGCGGCACCTGCACCAGCGGCGGCTGCCGGAGCTGCGGCCGGAGCGGCAGGAGCGCCCGGGGCACCCGGTGCGCCAGGAGCGGTGGCGTTCAGCTTGATTGGGCCACCATCTTGAGCCGGCTGTGCAGCCGGTGCTGCCGGTGCAGACTGTTCAGCCTTCGGGGCATCTTCAGACTTGTTGGACTCAGCAGCCGGAGCAGCAGGCGCTGCCGGAGCGCCCGGAGCAGCAGGAGCGCCAGCGGACGGAGCACTAGGGGCGCCCGGAGCTGCCGGTGCGCCAGCGGAAGGAGCACTAGGTGCAGCGGGAGCGCCCGGAGCGGCCGGAGCAGCAGGTGCACCAGGAGCAGCTGGAGCGCCAGCGGACGGAGCACTAGGAGCGCCCGGAGCTGCCGGTGCGCCGCTGGTCTTCGGCGCTTCCTGAGTGTCTTCAGACTTCGGTGCGGCAGGAGCACCCGGAGCTGCAGGGGCACCTGGAGCGGCAGGAGCACCCGGAGCAGCAGGAGCACCCGGGGCTGCAGGTGCGCCAGCGGAAGGAGCACTAGGAGCAGCGGGAGCGCCCGGAGCGGCCGGAGCAGCAGGTGCACCAGGAGCAGCTGGAGCGCCAGCGGAAGGGGCACTAGGTGCAGCGGGAGCAGCTGGAGCGCCCGGAGCTGCAGGAGCAGCAGGTGTGCCAGCGGAAGGAGCACTAGGTGCAGCAGGAGCCGCCGGGGCACTCGGGGCACCCGGAGCACTCGGAGCTGCAGCAGCACCCGCAGCGGCAGCGCCGCCAGCAGCAGCCGCGCCACCAGCGGCGGCAGCAGCTTCCTTCTTCTTCTTGGCTTCTTCAGCCTTGCGCTTCTTTTCCTCGGCAGCCTTCTTCTTGGCTTCTTCCTCGGCCTTGCGCTCGGCTTCCTCGCGGGCCAGCTTCTCCTCGTCTACCCAGCCACGCTCAGGCGCAACCAGGAACTCCGGGGACTTCGGTGCGGGCAGCTCGCCGTCGACCAGGACGGACTCGCGGAACATCTGGGCGATATCCAGAACCTGGGTACGGTCTGCCTTGTTCTCGATCTCGGACTGACGGTTGTTCACACCGTCGGTCATCATCGTCTTACAGAACGGGCAGCCGATGGCGATGGCGTCCGAGCCGGTGGCCAGAGCCTCGTCCGTACGGTTCAGGTTGATGCGCTCGCCCAGGTGCTCTTCCATCCACATGCGAGCACCACCAGCACCACAGCAGAAGCCGGTATCGCGGTTGCGATCCATCTCCACCAGGTTGGCGCCGGAAGCGCCGATCAGCTCACGCGGGGCCTCGAAAACCTTGTTGTGGCGACCCAGGAAGCACGGATCGTGGTAGGTGACCTGACGGCCGTTCTGCGGTGCAGATACTGGCTCCAGGCGACCCTCGCGGATCAGCTTGTTCAGCAGCTGAGTGTGGTGGACGACCTGGTAGTTACCGCCCAGATCCGGGTACTCGTTGCGCAGGGTGTTGAAGCAGTGTGCACAGGTCACAACAATCTTGCGCTGCTTCGGAGGCACGCCCTCGAAAGCGTTATCCAGCATCTCGATGTTCTGCTCTGCCAGCATCTGGAAGAGGAACTCGTTACCGGCGCGGCGGGCGGAGTCACCAGTACAGCCCTCGCCCTCGCCCAGCACGGCGTACTTCACGCCGGCGGTGTACAGCAGGTCGGCAACAGCGCGGGTGGTCTTCACCGCGTTGTCGTCGTACACGCCCGCACAGCCGACCCAGAACAGGTACTCGGTGTCGTCGAAGTTCTCGATGTCCTCGCCGAAGACTGGCACCTCGATGCCGTCTTCCTTGGCCTTCTGGATCCAATCGGAGCGCTTGTTGTTGTTCTGGCCCCACGGGTTGCCCTTGGTCTCCAGGTTCTTGAACAGGCCACCCAGCTCGGTCGGGAAGTCAGACTCAACCAGCACCTGGTAGCGGCGCATGTCGACAATGTGGTCGATGTGCTCGATGTCCACCGGGCACTGTTCCACACAAGCACCACAGTTGGTGCAGGACCACAGCACGTCGGGGTCGATAACACCCATCTCGCCCGCAGCAACCAACTGCAGCAACGGCATGTCCGCGTGGGCGTCAACAGAAGGATCGTCCAGAACGGCAGTGTCGGTGGCGCCTTCGCCGGAGAACATGCCACCTGCGTGGGCGGCGTCCTTGCGTGCGGCCTTCAGGTACGGCGCGGACTCGATGGCGTGGTCACGCAGGTTGGTGATCAGCAGCTTCGGGCTCAGCGGCTTCGCAGTGTTCCAAGCCGGGCACTGCTCCTGGCAGCGTCCACACTCGGTACACGAGGTGAAGTCCATCCAGCCCTTCCAGGTGAAGTCGTCGATCTTGCCAACGCCGATCGCGTCTTCTTCCGGGTCTGCGTTTTCCATGGTCAGCATGCGGCCGCCGGAGGTCAGCGGCTTCGCTGCGCCCAGGGCGTTGCGGCCGTCGGAGTTGCGCTTCAGGAAGATGTTGAAGAACGCCATGAAGCGGTGCCAGGCAACGCCCCACTTGACGTTCTGGCCCACGATGAACAGCCAGATCATGCCGGACAGCAGCTTGATCAGTGCGAAGATGGAGACCAGCAGCGGGGATTCCGGCAGGATCTTGGCCAGTTGCATGGTGAAGAAGTCGGTGGCCGCGTGGCCGCCCTCGTAGCTGGCGAAGGTGGCGATCTTGGATGCCTTCACGAAGATCATGCCCAGACCCTCGATCAGCACGACGGCCTCAACGAAGTACGCCGCGCCGGAGTTGGAGCCGTAGAAGCGGGCCTTCTTATCCTTGTCGCCGATCTTCTGGCGAATGATGATCAGCGTGATAATGCCGATGACGGTGCCGAGACCCAGTAGCTCGTCTACGAAGTGGTACAGACCCCAGCTGCCGATGATGGGCCAGCCGCCTTCGGGGTCGAAGATCTGAATGTAGGCCTCGAACCACACCATGGCTCCCAACAGGAAGCCGACCATGACGAGCCAGTGGGCGATTGCCACGCCTGGCTTCTTGGCCATCTTGGTGTGACCGATGATCTCCTTGATCAGGTTCATCAGTCGGCCGGCGGGGTTATCTGTCCTCTTCAGTGCCGGTTGGCCCAGTCGGATCGTGGTAAAGATCTGCGCCGCGCCACGGATGAAGAAAATCCAAGCGGGCAGTGAAAGCAGTGCGCCAATGATGCCCAGCGGAACGGTGATGTTCCACGGAATGTCATTGGAGGTCGCCTGCCCTGCTGCAAGCAGGTCCATTATTGTGCTCCTCGAAAGTCCTGTATGAGCCACGTTGACTCAGTCAAGTAGTTCACATCCGAGCTGGAATCGGAATATGTATGAACTAATTACTTGCTAGGTAGATTAACAATTGAACAGGGGTTTGGTGAAGTTTTCTCCGCTGGTCGCACCTATTTTTTGGCAGTATTTTAGAAACGGTGATGTTGCTTAAATATCCCGAGCTGCTGTGTTGTGCGCCACAGAAATGATCGCTTTCCGGGCTGCGCGCCCTGCCTTTGAATGTCGCAGATGGTATAGGCGGTTGCCGCTAGCGCCTTCGTGGAGGATGACTGTGGCTCCATTTTTCTTTAATTTCGACGCCTCGTCGACGATCCCCGGGCTTCCCTTATCCTTCTTGGCGAAGAAGATGTGTACTTCAGTGTCTAACGCACGGTCTGTGATCGAACTATCGGCTCCGAAGAGCTGTTTCAGTAGGGTTATGTCTTTAGCTTGGGGCGCCAGCAGCACAATGGTGCGCGGTGCGGTCGCTTCCTGGAGTGCGTCCAATAACTCGGGGATGCATGACGATTCCGCTATGGCTGTTACGAGTTGAGGGCCGTGGTCCGTTAGGAGGTTGCGGTAGGTCTGGCGAATGGTCGCAGAGCCTGTGGGGGAGGCGGTAGCGGTTGAAGATGCTGTGCCGGGGTGCGTTGAAGATGCTGTGGTGGGGTGTGGGGGAGGAGTGGAAGGTGATGTGGAAGTTTTATTGGCGCGGGGGATTGGTATTTCAACTCGAAGATCGGTTTCCGCGAGTTGCCAGGCGAGGTTCCAATGTCTGTTTGTGAATGGCTCCGAGGGGGAGTGTGGCGCAATAAAAAGAACAGCCTGTGAAGCTGCGTGTTCGGGTGGAATCTCCGCCAAGGCGGAAGTGTGCGGGCTGTAGCGCGTGGCGTCGGTGGCATGAGAGCCCCTGAACTGCATAGGGGCAATGGAGTAGACGGTATGTGTATCGCAGGGGTGGGAGCTCATTGTGAAATGCTGTCGCAACGCATGAGGGGGTTCAGGGGTGGCGCGGGTGAAGATGTCCATGGCGTCCAAGCTTAAGGCACCCTGCGGTGCTGTCGAGAAAAGTTCAAGGGGTTGAAATCTAAATATGCCGTAAGGTAGTTTCTTTTCTAATAATGACAATGAATTGCAATAAGCGCCTTAAATAGGGTGCTGGACAGGAATGACGTATGCGAACAAAACTGCGGCGAGGGGCAGCATGTGCCTTAACCAGCGTGATGATTGGAGGGGCGCTGGTAGCCTGCGGTGACCCGAGCCGCCAAGCTTCCGGTGGGGAGGGCCAGTACCCCACCCCGGCTGGTTTTGGCAGACCGTAAAGCTGGCGATGGATTCCACCCAGCGACGGGATATGCCCAAACCGGGGTGAGCCCGATCTACGACGGTCTGCTGCGACCAGAGCCATCGTCGTCAGACAAGGTTCCGAACTTTGTGCCAGCACTGGCTGCGGAAATGCCGAAACACAATGCTGACTCCACGAAGTGGACTGTGAAGCTCAAAGAAGGAGTGAAGTTCAGCGATGGTTCTGATTTCGATGCCGAAGATGTGAAGGCATCGTATGACGTAGCCAAAGACATTTCCGTCGGTTCCGAAGTAGTCAGCCGCTACGACATCATCGACGAGGTGCAGATCCAAGATCCGCACACCGTGGTGTTTAAGTTGCGTTCCCCACTTGCCGAAATGTTGTCGCGACTCACCTACGCGATCGCTCCCTCCGAGATGCTGGGCAAAGGGGCAGTTACCCAAAGCAAGCTGAATACCGAACCCGTGGGTACTGGCGCTTACCACCTGAAGGAGCGCCGGGGTGATGAAACGATCTTTGAAGCCAACGACAACTATTTTGACGGTGCGCCGGAAGTCAAGGAATTGGTTGTTACGACCGCTGCGGATGATACGGCCCGCGCGCAGCGCGTAGCTGCTGGTGAAATTGATGGTGCGGCTATTCCGCCCAGCCAACTGAAGGGGTTAGAAGGTAAGGATGGCATCAGCGTGGATGTCACCAAGACGGCTGATTGGCGGGGTATTTCTTTCCCTGAAACGCCCGAGTTCGCCGATCCGAAGGTGCGCTTGGCATTGAACCTCGCCGCTGATCGGCAGGCATTTATTGATGGACCATTGGCAGGGCAGGGCACTCCGATCTCTGGACTATTGTCCTCAATCTACGGTGATGCCCACGATCCATCCCTGGATTTCCAACACGACGTGGCCAAAGCGGAGAAACTACTCGATGAAGCTGGGTGGAAGAAGAACAGCCAGGGTGTGCGGGAAAAAGACGGTAAGCCCTTCCACGTAGACCTCTACTATGCAGGCAACGACACGCTACGCCGAGACATCGCCATCGAGTTCGCCTCGCAGATGAAGAAGCTGGGCCTAGAGTTCGAAACCAAGTCCAGCACGTGGCATGACATCGAACCGAAGGTACACGATGTGTCGGTCGTTTTGGGCGGCGGATCGGCCCCTTATGACGCCACGGTGATGGCCTATGAGTATTTGCACACACGCACACCCGCGACGGGTAAGTGGGCCAATCCAGGCAACTACGGCTCCAAGAAAATGGATGACCTGCTGGATGAGACGCGCAGTGAGAACGAAGAGGCGAAGCGCAACCAACTGTGGCGCAAGATCCAAGCCGAGCACGCAGAAAACCCATCCATGCTGGCTTTGGCGAACGTCAACCACATTTACGTCTCAAAGGAAAATTCGTGGAAGAAACCGAATCTCCTGCTCGAGCCCCATATTCACGGCGTGACGTGGGGGCCTTGGTGGCGCCTAGTCGCTTGGAAGAAATAACTCATGAGAGCGGTTTCTACCACTTCTTCTGCTGCTAACTCCGCTCATGGCAGAGCCGCTGTGAACACTGCGGACGTTCACACCGCTGAAGGTCACACTGGTGCTGGTCATCCTGCTCCTGGTCACGTTGGTGCTGTTCGGATTGCAGATAAGACAAGCTCGGCTGGAGCATCTCATTCAAACGGAGTTTCCGGTTCAGACGGGGCACCCACTTCAGCAAAAACTCGGCAGTCCTGGCGCAGGTTTGTATTGCCGGGGCGCCGGGATAACCTCGGCGGGATCGGCCGGATGGTTGGTACGCGCTTGTTGCTCATTGCCGTGACAACCGTGGTGGTCAGCTTCATCATGTTCGGCCTCGCTGCCTTGTCGCCGTTTGATCCCCTTGCGCACCACCTCGGCGCGAACTACGGCAACTACACTGCCGAAGAACGCGCGAGCATTGCCTCTTCTTTGGGGCTCGACGCCCCGTGGTACCAGCAATGGGCCTCCTGGTGGGGGCACGTTTTTACAGGTGATCTGGGTTGGTCCCGGGTGTACAGCAAACCGGTTGTTGAAGTTATTGGCGAGCGCCTGCCGTGGACGATGCTGCTATCCGGAGCGGGCCTGTTGCTGATGCTGGCGATTGCAGCGCTTCTCGGCTTGAGCGCTGCTCGCCGACCCGGCGGAGTGGTGGATCGGGCGATAACCGCGTTGGGCGTATTTGTGGCAGCTACTCCTTCCTACATTTATGCCCTAGGAAGCGTGCTATTTTTTGGCGTGTTCTGGCACCTCATCCCCGTGGGAGGAGCCGCGCCGGTCGGTAAGTCCCCGTCACTGGGAACGGTGGGGCCATATCTCATCGCACCGGCTGTCGTTCTAGCGATCTCGCAGCTGTCGTGGTCTTTGTTGACGATGCAACGCGCTACTGCCGAAGCCGTTGAGTCGCCAGCGGTTGCCAACGCGCGCTTGCGTGGTCTCTCCGAACACACGATCCTCGTTCGGCATGTGCTGCCTATGTCGCTCATGCCGCTGATCACTTTGATCGGAGCGCGCCTCGGCGAGATGGTCGTCGGAGCAGTGATTGTGGAAACGGTTTTCTCCTGGCCGGGGTTGGCGCAAGCCACGGTGGAATCGGCTGTGGCTGTGGACTTTCACCTGCTGGCATTCACCACGGTCGCGACCACGGTAGTGGTGATGTTGGGATCTCTATTGAGCGATCTGTCCTACGTATTGATCGACCCGAGGGTAAGCGATGTCTAACAAGAGTTCTCTTTCCTCCGATGAGCACAGCCCTAGTTCGAATAACTCAGCCTTGAAAGCACACAGTGCTCATCTAGATATTGGCAGCGCTGAAGCACAGGGGTTTAGCACGCATCCACCTGCGGACACAGAGTGTCCGCAGGTGGATGCGTGGGCACCTCATTGGATTAAGCGTTTTTGCACTTCTGGTGCTGTATGCAGCTATAGTTCCCGCCATCTTCGAGGCGGGAACTCCAAGTTTTGCCAATTCCCTGCGTTCACCGACTGCCGCGCATATTTTCGGTACTGATCACTTTGGGTTCGACCTATTCGTACGAACCGCAGAAAGCTTGCGGGTTTCCCTTTTCATCGGGCTTACGGCTGCGGTTGCCGCTACGACATTGGGCGTGCTCGTCGGCTTATTGGCGGCGGGGCTCGGTGGCGTGGTCGATCGCATTGTTATGCGCATCAACGATGCCGTGAATGCCATTCCGCACCTCATTTTGACAGTGGTTATTGTCGCACTATTCCAGGGATCCGTTGCTGCCATCGTGGGGTCCATCGCTGTGACTCACTGGTCACCGGTTGCGCGTATCGTGCGATCTGCGGTGTTGACGGTCCGCGCGTCCGAAACGGTGCAGTGCTCGTACGGTGCAGGGGCCTCGTTTGGCTGGGTGCTGCGAAAGCATTTGGCACCAGCGGCTTCTGGTCAAGCACTGGTAGCGATGGCGATGCTCACTCCCCACGCTGTGTGGCACGAATCCACCGTGTCCTTCCTTGGCCTGGGCATCCAGGCTGACGAGCCATCACTGGGAACGCTCATGGATTTGGCGCGCGAAGACATCACCCGTGGGGCGTGGTGGGCTTTGGTTTTCCCAGCGATGATCTTGCTGCTCACCACGATGTCTGGGGTATCGCTGACCCGAGGAGCGACAGCGCGGGCAGAGCGTGGCGTCGGAAAGCAAAAGAAGAAGTCAGCACTGCAGAAAGAAGCCGGGGCAGGCCGCAGAGGGCGTAGGTCGGAGCCTGCGGAGCCAACTGAGGCGACGAGCGAGTTGGGGGAGCTCCGTGCTCGCGGGCTTGGCGTAGAGGTGGGGGCAAAAAAACATTGTGTGTGGGGTGAACCTGACCGTGCGCCGTGGGGAAGTGGCCGGGCTGATCGGAACCTCCGGTTCTGGCAAATCGACCGTGGGGCGCGCGTTGATTGGGGGGGTCCCAACAGGGGCTCGAGTAGAAGGGAAGGTCTCGCTTTATCCGGCTGAGGTGCCTGATGGGAATTGTGTAGCGCACGGGGCGACCAAAGGGCACCTTGAACCCAGCGGGGTCACCCAAGATACGGAAGCTGGTGGATCCGCTCACGTTGCGGAAGCCGATGAAACCACTGCTGATGAAGCAGACTGGAACAGTACTGATTTCGCTAGTGTGCGGGGCTCAACGGTGGGTTTTGTTCCCCAAGCCGCGGCCTTGTCCTTTACGCCCGTGAGGAGGATTGGAACCCAGCTCCAGGAGATTATCGATCGGCATGGCAGTGGCTTGGATGTGGAGGAGTTGTTAGAACGCGTTCACCTTGACTCTGAGGTCAGCGAGTATTTCCCACACCAGCTATCGGGCGGCATGGCGCAGCGAGCGGCGCTTGCTGCGGCGTTGGCGGGAGATCCGCAATTCCTTATCGCAGACGAGCCCACCGCAGCATTGGACCCACAATTGACGAAGGAGACGCTGGAGCTACTGCGGTCCGCGGCCAAGGATCTGGGGCTCGGAGTAATGCTGATAAGTCACGATCTAGAGGACCTTCGAGAATGGGAAGCGTGCGACCACATTTTTGTGCTGCATGAGGGCGAAGTAGTGGAAAGTAGACAGGCCAGCGAGTTTTGGGCTGCACCGCAAACCGACTTTGGTCACGCGTTGGTTGGGGCTTTGCCCAGCGGAGGCCTTGAATACCAAACCGAGGTAGGGGAGAGAAATGCTTAAAGCTACCGAGGTGACCTATTCCTATGCGGGGAAACCCGTCTTGGAGAGAATTGAACTGAACATTGAACGCGGTGAGCTCGTGGGGCTGATCGGACCTTCAGGATCTGGCAAAACGACGTTGGCCAAGTTGCTTTCCGGGCGTTTCCTCCCAGATTCGGGAAAGGTCACGATTGACGGAGAACCTGTGGTGACGGGGCGAGATCGCCGGCGATCACGAATAGCGTTGGTGAGTCAATCCCCTCGGGATGCGTGCAATCCGCGGTGGACTCTCCGAGAGATCATCGCTGAACCTTTATTGATCGCCGGGGAGCACAATAGGGAAGTGATTCGCGAGTGCGTGGAGGATCATACGAAGCGAGCAATGCTGGATAGGGAATTGCTTGATCGCCGACCAGCACAGGTAAGCGATGGGCAACTGCAGCGAGCATGCTTGGCCCGCGCAACTGTGATGGATCCCGCCTTCCTCATCTGCGATGAACCGACTTCAATGCTCGACCCCATTGCGACGGCGAAAATTGTGGAGATGTTGCGCGAGACCGTGCGGGCGAACCGCGGAGTGCTATTGATTTCCCACGACCATCGGTTATTGGCAGCGTGCGCTGACCGGACAGTGACTATCGAAACCACCCCGCAGGCTTAGAACTTTGCGTTCCGCGCCTGTGCTGGTGAGGAGCGATAATTAGCGCTGGGGGATGTCCAAAGAATGGAGCAGCGTACGCTGCGAATCACTAAAGTTATCGTCCGAGATTAAGTACACGCGGTTTAACTTCGCCGGGGAAGTGGAGCTGCCGGCGTGGTTTCCGATGGCGGAGGAGCCCGCAGGAAGGGAGCCGGTGGTGACGGAACCGTGAGCCGGCACATCTGCGGAGTGGGCAGGCGGGGCCGCGAAGGTTAAGCCTTCAACATTTTCGGGGGATGCAGAGATGTTGGGGCTTGCCTCAGTGTTAGCCTTATCGCCACTCGAGCTTTGGTTGTCACCGAGCTTGTGAATGTCACTGGGTTTTTGTCCAGCGAAATCGAAGACCTTCTCGCGGTTAACGGGCACCTCGCTACCGTCCAAGCGCTCCCGGCCAAGCACATTGGTGGCCCCTTCCAGACTCAAACGGTAGATCTCGGCGCGGTTACCTTGTTTGGGGATGTAACCGCGCTGCAGCGCGTAGAGGCTACCATCCGGGGAAGTAGCTAAGGAAGCGTACCCGCGATCGGCCTTGGGGGCGTACGTGGGGTCCACCTCGACCACATACTCGGCCTTGGGCCTGCCGGTTGCAGTGCTGTAAGCGGTCAACCGAGTTTTGGAACCCGCCTCGGGAGTATTGATTGGCCCATCCTGCACCAATGAGTTCTCGTTGAGAGTGTAAAAAGTTTCCCCATCAGGAGAAATTGTCATGCCCTCCGGGCCTTTGTTGGGGCTTATCCCTTTAGTTTGTTCAATATCCTTTGCTGCATTGTGGTCGGGGACGTGATAGTGCGGGGGATGGATGCGCCGGATTTCCCGCCCGTTGCTATCGGATTCGATGACAAGGGGTGAGCGGTTCTTCGATCCCTTTGATTCGCCCTCGGTGGTCCATAGCAAATGGCCGTTAGGTAGCTGCTGGATCTCCTCCGCATCGTATTCCTTGGGGTTGTATGCGCTGCCATCTGGCTTGGTGAAATTAACTTGTCCAGTGACCTTTGCCCGCCCGTTGTTGTCGATGTTCAAGCGGTAGGCGCGCGTGGGGCCATGATCGCCTTTGTCATCCGAGATGGCGAGGTAGGAGCCATCGGCGAGGGCAGTAAGCCCGGATAGTCCACCCACGTTGGGATCCTTGCTCGCTTGGCCGAGGTCGAACGCGCCGTTGTAGTGAGTTTGTTCCTGGCCGCCAGTTTTCAGAGCGCCGGAAGATGGGAAAGTCGATCCTGCGGGGAGTTGCGGTGCGGAGAGCGAGGCGTCGGAACCAAAAGGGGTAGCGGAAGAAAAAGGGGCGGCGGCTGCGGTTGCACCAAAGGCTGTGGGGGCGGCAATGACCGACCCAGCGAGGATCGAGGTAGCGACAAGCGGGGCGGCTGCCAACGGGGTGGAAATGAGGGCGCGGTTTATGCGTATGCGGTTTTTCATGCCCACTATCAAAACAGATGGGGCGGGTTTGCGCATTTCAGGGAAGGTTCAGGGTGAATCTGTAAAAAATCTTCAAAAAAGTTGAGCCGATCGGGAACAAGTTTGACGTGCGATGAGTTGAGTAGGGTGTGAGCAGGTTGAGTGTGGCTGACTCAAGAAGATTTGACTAGAGAGAAAAACTCCGGATACTGGAGAGCATGAGTTGAGTCGTCCACACTAAAGGCTCGATGACTGACAACAACAATCCGACGAAGGATTAAAACAACAGGAGGTACCCCACTATGGGACGCGCAGTAGGAATTGACTTGGGCACCACCAACTCTGTGGTGTCTGTACTGGAAGGCGGCGAGGCAAAGGTCATCGCCAACTCCGAGGGATCCCGTACCACCCCGTCCATCGTGGCTTTCGCCAAGAACGGCGAGGTGCTGGTCGGCCAGTCCGCCAAGAACCAGGCGGTAGCCAACGTGGATCGCACCATCCGCTCTGTTAAGCGCCACATGGGCACGGACTGGAAGGTCTCCATCGACGACAAGGAGTACACCGCTCCGGAGATCTCCGCCCGTACCCTGCAGAAGCTGAAGAGGGACGCGGAGAGCTACCTGGGTGAGGACGTAACCGACGCGGTTATTACCGTCCCCGCCTACTTCAACGACGCACAGCGCCAGGCAACCAAGGATGCTGGCCAGATTGCAGGCCTGAACGTCCTGCGTATCGTCAACGAGCCGACCGCAGCCGCCCTGGCTTACGGCCTGGAGAAGGGCGACAAGGAGCAGACCATCCTGGTATTCGACCTCGGTGGCGGTACCTTCGACGTCTCCCTGCTGGAGATCGGCGACGGTGTGGTTGAGGTTCGCGCAACCGCCGGCGACAACGAGCTGGGCGGCGACGACTGGGATCAGCGCATCGTCGACTGGCTGGCCGACAAGTTCAAGGCAAGCCACGGCGTGGACCTGACCAAGGACAAGATGGCCCTGCAGCGCCTGCGCGAGGCGGCGGAGAAGGCCAAGATCGAGCTGTCCAGCTCCCAGCAGGCCTCCATCAACCTGCCGTACATCACGGTGGACGAAGACAGGAACCCGCTGTTCCTGGATGAGACCCTGACCCGCACCGAGTTCCAGAAGATCACCCAGGATCTGCTGGACCGCACCAAGACCCCGTTCCAGGCAGTGCTGAAGGACGCGGAAATTAGCGTGGACGAGATCGACCACGTCGTGCTGGTCGGTGGCTCCACCCGCATGGTTGCCGTCTCCGAGCTGGTCACCGAGCTGACCAACGGCAAGGAGCCCAACAAGGGTGTAAACCCGGACGAGGTTGTGGCCGTGGGTGCTGCCCTGCAGGCCGGCGTGCTGCGCGGCGAAGTTAAGGACGTGCTGCTGCTGGACGTCACCCCGCTGTCCCTGGGTATCGAGACAAAGGGTGGCGTGATGACCAAGCTGATCGAGCGCAACACCACCATCCCGACCAAGCGTTCCGAGACCTTCACCACCGCCGAGGACAGCCAGCCCAGCGTACAGATCCAGGTCTTCCAGGGCGAGCGCGAGATGGCTGCGCACAACAAGCTGCTCGGCTCCTTCGAGCTGGCGGGCATCGCTCCGGCACCGCGCGGCGTTCCGCAGATCGAGGTCACCTTCGATATTGACGCCAATGGCATCGTCTCCGTCTCTGCAAAGGACAAGGCCACCGGCAAGGAGAACACGATCAAGATCCAGGACGGCTCCGGCCTGTCCCAGGAGGAGATCGACCGCATGGTCAAGGATGCCGAGACCCACGCGGAAGAGGACAAGAAGCGCCGCGAGGAGCAGGAAGTCCGCAACTCCGCAGAGTCCATGGCTTACCAGACCCGCAAGTTCGTCGAAGACAATAAGGACAAGGTCAGCGAGGATACCCAGAACAAGGTCGAGGAAGCAGCCAAGGCTGTTGACGAGGCTCTGAAGGGTGACGACATCGAGGCCATCAAGGATGCGGTGGAGAAGCTGAACGCTGAGTCTCAGGAGATGGGCAAGGCCATCTACGAGGCAGAGGCAGCCGCCGGTGCTGAAGGTGCTGGTGCGGACGCTGCAGGCTCCGCCGCAAACGATGACCCGAACGTTGTGGACGCCGAGGTTGTCGACGAGGATACTTCCGCAGAGGATGATAAGAAGTAATGGCTGAAGATCTGAATCAGGACCCGGGCGCCCCGGAGAACACCGACCCGGAGGCAACCTCGGCCGAAAGTGCCGAAGCTGCCGCCGCGGAAGCTGCTGAGGCGCAGGGTGTCGACGAGGGTCTGGCTGATGGTGAGGCGGCTGTGGCTGATGCTGAGGGCGTCAATCCCGAAGACAGCAACAGCATCGAAGCCGAGCTGGCCGAACGCACCGAGGACCTACAGCGCGTGACGGCGGAGTACACCAACTACCGCCGTCGTGTTGAGCGTGACCGCGCGAGCGTGATCACCGGCGCGAAGGCCGAGGTGGCCGCCGAGCTGCTGCCGATCCTGGACGACCTGGAGATGGCAGAACAGCACGGCGACCTGACCGGGCCGCTGAAATCCATGTCGGACAAGCTGCAGTCTGTGATGGCATCCATGAAGGTGGAGAAGTTCGGCGAGGAAGGCGACGAGTTCGACCCGAACTGCCACGAGGCCGTGCAAGACACGAGCAGTGGCGACGACAAGGTGCTGGCCACCATCCTCCGCCGCGGCTACCGCCTGGGTGACCGCGTGCTGCGCAACGCGATGGTCATCATTGGCGATCCGCAGTAGTTATTAGGGGTTAGCGCCAGGGATGGCGTGAGATCCAGAGAGCTTCACGGCTTTTGCTGTGGGGCTCTCTTTTTTGTGTGGTGGGGTGTATTTGTGGGAGGTATCTGTGAAGGGGCAGGTAGGAACTAGAAACTAGAACAAGTGTTCGATTAATTGAGTTTTTCTTGGAGGGGCTGTCCGGGGCGTTTTCTATGCTGATCGCGTACGGAAAACCACGGGACACGAGCTACGGAATTCGAGCCACGACACAAGAGCCACGACACACTGGGGACTTCCATCATTGAAGGGGAATGATGTTTGACCAGCCCACACCACCCGACAGACCACCGCAAGACCCACCGCATAACCAACCACAAGGCCAACCACAGGGGCCGTTCTGGAAAGTTACCGACCCCACCGACCCGATGAGCGCAGCGATCTGCGACATCAACCGCAACCACGCGCGCCTTGCCTTGGCGTGCACGCCGCACGACGACGAATGCATCACCGACGTGACCACCCGCCTGGGCGCGCGCCTGGGTCTCCCGGAGTTCCGAGTGGTCCAGCTCGTCGACGTCGGAACCACCTTCCGCCGCTTCCCATCGCTGGTGGAGCTGGCGGAAACCGGGGCCTACTCTATCGAGCTGTGGCGGATCGTCGCTCATAGCCTTGTTGCTGTTAGTGACGCCCACATCTCCGCTGTAGAAGCCGATGTCTACACAGCACTTTCGCCCACTCGGCCTAACCAGGCGATGTTGGGGCAGAGTACGATCCGCCAACGCCTGAAGAAGATCGTCATGGATCACGAGCCTTTGGCCTGTCCGATCGATCCCGCCGAACTAACCTCGCCAGCGGGCGAAGGTACGGATGGCGCAGCCGGGGCAGACGGTACAGATGGCGCAGACGGCACGGGTTCAGACGTAGAGGGCGTCAGTACCGAAGACCTGGCCGTCCTCGGCGCCGCAACGCGGCTAGCTATCGACGACCGGTCGGCCGACTACACCGAGTTCTACCTGACCCTTCCGAAGCTGGAGGCGCTGGAGCTGATCCAGGCGCTCGACAGCGTGAGGAACAAGCAGAATTGTTCCAGGGTGCGGGCGCTTATGAGTCTGGTGCGGGGGAGTGCGACCGCAGAGGTGAACCTCAACCTGTACCGCCAGGTGGATGCTCCGGAGGCGCAGATCTGGGCCGCCGGCAGCTGGCTCAACCCGCTGGCCACGAAGGAGTGGATGGAGCGGATAACCCACCTGCAGGCCCCGGGGAAGGCCGCTACCGCCGGCTATACCCCGACGCCCCTCATCCGTGCGAGCGTGGAAGGCCGGGACGGAACCTGCCGCTTCCCGGGCTGCGACACCCCAGCGCACAAATGCCAGCTAGACCACGTCAAACGCTTCGTGCATGGCGCCCCGAACGGCGGACCAACCGACACATCAAACCTCCACTGCCTCTGCGCCAAACACCACAACGCGAAAACGACGGGAGCCTGGGACGTGACAATCAACCCCGACGGGGAGGAAACCTGGACTAGCTTCGGAGACGGCCACACGGTGATCACCACGCCAAACGGCCCGCTGGGAAGAATCACCTTCCGGCACCGAGCAGTGAAGCGAGCGCGGAGGGTGGTGGAGCACAACCAGCGGGAGCAGAAGCGCAACCTGGAGGACGAGCCGCCGTTCTAGCGACAGCGTTCTAGCGCCGTCGCCCTAGTGCTTGCCCTGGTTGATCCTCTCCATGAGGTACGCCGGGGGCTGAATGTCGATCTCCGCCCTGCCGCCACCCTTCGACTTGATGTCGGTGAACGTGGTGATCTCAGCCATGTGCGAAAACATCAGCCGTGGGCTCATCGCGCCCGCCTGCCGCGAGAACTCCTGGGCCGTCACGGCCGCCATCATCTTGATGGACCCCAGCATGTCGGTGCCTTCGCCCATCTCCCGAACCAGGGTGATGTGGCGATGCGGCGTGGAAAAAATTAGCCCCTCGCTAGGGTCGATCTGCGGCAGGAGGCGCTCGAGGATCTCGTTCATTAGCAGGGGCACCGACCCCGTATAGTAAGAGCTGCTTTCAATCGCCCAGAAGCGCTCTTCGGGACGGTCTTCGCTCGCCCGAACAGGCTGTACATCCAGGTCGGAATCGATCAGCTCCTGCCACAGGTTGCGGTAGCCAATCCGGAACAAGTCCTCAATCGGGCCGCGATCATCCAGTGAGCCCGGGCTCAGCGACACTACAGAGTTTGGTGTATCCAGAACCAAAGTGATGCACAGGTCATCCGAATAAGGCCGTATCGGTGAATCCGGGTTGAACTCACGCGCATCCGCCCGCGACTGCTCCGGTAGTAAGTCGATGGACATTAGGCGCGCCCGCAAGTGGGAGTAAAACTCCGCATCGGGGAGCGAAAGTAGCTCTCGCTCTGAAGCGGCAGCCGGGCCGACCAGGCTATTGACGAAATGTTCCACCAGCACAGGCATATCTCTCCCGAAATCCTCGGCATTGGCGCACTGCTTCGTGAGGTTTTCGAGCCCCAGCATCGAGCCCTCGCCGTAATCCGGCGCGGGGAGTTGCCCGCCGTAGGGGCCGGGTGTGGGGCCCGGGTAGCTCAGGGGCTTCTCGATGTGCTCGGGTTTGCTGTAGTAGACAACTTCGGGCGTCGGGGTCGCGCCGTAGCCGAGGCTATTGAGCGTCCGCACGATCTGCCGGATCAGGGCCGTGGACTGGTGCAGGTCCAGGCGGGGTAGCGGCACCGGCGGGTCCTGTGGGCCGGGCTCTGCTAACGGGGCGTTAGAGCCAGGTGCGCTGGGCATGGGCGAACCGTTCGCCGCGGACGAAGGGTTATCAGATGCGTCGTGCGATGAGCTATGCGTGCCGAAGAACCGACCAAACCAGTTGCGCTTCTTAGGTGTCATGGCTCCACCCTAGCTAGTTTCGGGCTGGGAAGTCTTCTGGCAATACATACAGCAAGCCTCCAGCAATGCATGCTGTAGTGCCCGAAGTGATGTGGAGGGGGAATAAATACGTAGGGGCGTCGTTAAGAAGATTAGATAACAAAAGTTCAGCGCGGTAGACTCAAGGTTGAGTAGAAACACCCCGCGTGAACAGCGCAATAAGGAAGGAGCGACACATGGCGCACAGTGAATGGGCCGAGAAGGATTATTACAAAGACCTCGGCGTGTCCTCCACCGCATCGGCAGAGGAGATCAAGAAAGCTTATCGCAAGATCGCCCGCGAAAATCACCCGGATGCGAACCCGGGCGACGCAGCTGCGGAGGAGCGATTTAAGAAGGCTTCTGAAGCGTACAGCGTGGTGGGGGACAAGGAAAAGCGCGCTGAGTACGACGAGCTCAAGCGGATGCTCGCCAGCGGGGCTTACTCGGGCTTTGGCGGCTCGGGCTTTGGTCGTGCAGGCGGTGCAGGTGGCTTCAGTAGTAGCGGCTTTAACGTCTCTGATCTTTTTGGGAATGACGCCACCAGCGGCGGATTTGGGGACGTCTTCAGCGGACTCTTTGGCGATGATCCGACCGCCGGCGCCTCCCGCAGCCGCTTCGGAGGCCGGGGTGGTCGGGCTGGACGCCGCACCCAGCGCAGCCGCGGGGCGGACGTGGAGACAGAGCTGACCCTCGAGTTCCGCGAAGCTACCAAGGGTGTGACCGTGCCGATCCGCCTGACCAAGCCCGAGCCGTGCGAAAGCTGCCACGGCTCCGGTGCTAAGGCGGGCACTTCGTCCCAGAACTGTGGCACCTGCAACGGCAGCGGCATGGTCAGTGAGAACAGGGGAACCTTTGGGTTCTCCCGCCCGTGCGCGGACTGCTCCGGCACTGGCTCGGTGATTAAGGACAAGTGCCCGGATTGCTCCGGCACGGGGCGGACTACCCAGTCCCGCACGATCACCGTGCGCGTGCCTGCGGGCGTGGTCGACGGGCAGAAGGTGCGCTTGGCCGGGCAGGGCTCGGCGGGGCAGCGCGGCAAGCCGGCGGGTGACCTCTTTGTGACGGTGCACGTGAAGCCCGACAAGGTGTTCAGTCGCGACGGTGACGACCTGAAGCTAACCGTGCCAGTGAGCTACCCCGAGCTGGTACTCGGCGGCGCGGTGACGGTGCCGACTCTGGCCTCCAAGGTGCGGGTGCGCATTCCTGCGGGCACGCAGGACGGCACAACGCTGCGCGTGCGTGGCCACGGTGTGAACAAGCGCAACGGCGCTAGCGGAGACCTGCTGGTGACCGTGAAGGTGGCCGTGCCGAAGAACCTGGACGAGGGTGCGATGAGCGCGCTACGCAAATACTCGGAAGAGGAAAAGCGATCCGGATTCGACCCCCGCGAAGGATGGGAGGGCAACTGATGAGTACTAGTAAGAACGGCGGCGAGCGCGAGGTTTTCGTTATCTCCGTCGCCGCGCGGATCACTGGAATGCACGCCCAGACGCTGCGCACGTATGACCGGATGGGTTTGGTGACGCCCCAACGCACCAGTGGCGGCGGCCGCCGCTACTCGCGCGAGGATATTGAGCAGCTGCAGGAGATCCAGCGCCTCTCGCACGAAGAGGGCGTGAACCTGGCGGGCATCAAGACGATCATCGCCCAGCAGAACCGGTTGGACGAGCTGGAAGAGGAAAACGCGGCGCTGCGCCGCCGCCTGGCGGAGATGCAAGCCCGCGTGGAGCGGGGCGAGGGCGCGGGCGGACGCTCGCGTGGTGAGATTGTGCACGTCCCGCGCTCTACCTCTGTGGTCCTGTGGGACCGGCAGAAGCGGCGGTAGCTTGCGCTAGCTACAACGGCGGTAGCTAGAGGCTGATCTGCCCGGTGACGATCAGGTACAAGGCGCCGATAGCGGAGGCCACGACGACGGCGCTGATGATCCACTCGAAGGTGTTGAATACGCGCCCGCCGGCCTTAATACGGGTGACGACATAAACCACCAGGCCGGGCACGATAAGTAGCGTGCCGAGCAGGACGAACTGCAGCTCGGCGGCGTACAGCAACCACAGGGAGTAGCCGAAAGCCACGGCGCTGATGAGTAGGTGTCCGCGGTTGGTCCTCTTGCCGACCTCGGGCCCGGAGATGTCGAACTTCGAGCCCGCGTCCGGGTGCTTGAATCCGTGGCCACGGGTGGCCAGGAACAGCAGGTACAGGCTGGAGAACACGTAGGGCACCAGGTACAGGGACGTAGCCAGCTGCACCATCGTGGTGTAAGTGGATTCATTCAAGTAGAAGACGATGATGAACGCCTGGATAACCACGGCGGACAGGAACTGCGAGACGTACGGGGCGCCCATGTCGTTGGTGCGTCCCACGGCCTTCGGCAGCAGCCCATCCTGGGCCATCAGGGTGATCGGCTCGGCGCATAGCATCTGCCAGGAAACGTACGCGCCCAGCACGGAGATGCACAGGCCGACGGAGATCAGGCCTGCGCCCCACGGGCCGACAACGTGCTCCAGGACGGTACCCATGGAGTTATCGCCCATAGCGGCGAGCTCCTCGCGGGAGACCACGCCGAAGGACAGGAAGCTCACGGCGGTCAGCAGGAAGAACACGGAGACGAATCCCAGGAAGGTAGCTAGGGAGACATCCTTGCGGTGGCGTGCGCGCTTCGAGTACGTGGAGGCGCCCTCCACACCGATGAAGGCCCACACGGTGAACAGCATCATGCCCTTGACTTGGTCGCCGAGGGAAAGTGCCTGATCCTGGTTCTCGCCGAAGGTGGCGGCGCGACCCCAGAAATCAGAGGTGAACACGTCTGTGTTGAAGCCGACGAAGGCCACCAGCACCAGGAACGCCAGGATCGGCAGGATCTTCGCCACAGTGGTGATGACGTTCATGATCGCCGCTTGGCGCACGCCGCGGGAAAGAACCAGGAAGATTCCCCAGGTAAGTGCCGATACGCAGACCGACTGCACCAGCGGATGATCGCTGCCGAAAATGGGGAAGAAGAAGCTCAGCGAGCTGAAGAACAGCGTCGCGTAACCCACCTGGGCGATGATGGTGCCCAGCCAGTAGCCCCACGCGGAGGCGAAGCCGACGAAGTCGCCCAGGCCGGCGCGCACGTAGGAGTACACGCCCGAATCCAGGTGCGGCTTGCGCAGTGCTAGGGCCTGGAAGACGTAGGCGATGCACAGCATGCCCACGCCGGTGATGCCCCAGCCGATCAGGGCGGCACCCGGCGAGGCGACAGACGCAATGTTCTGCGGCAGCGCGAAGATGCCGGCACCGACGGTGGAGCCAATGATCAGGCTGACGAGCGTGCCCATGCGGACGGTGCGTGGGTCGTCCTTGACCAGCACTTCAGCAGTGGAGGCCTGCGGATGAAAAGCCTCGGCAGCATCCTGAGTAGATGGGGTATCCCCATTATTAGAGATATTCACGGTTAGTACCGTACAACGCACTGGTTGGTTAGGCCAACCTGCTGTCCTCACTCGTGCTCGGCTGCCAACCCAGCGCAGGTGCCACGTGTGTGGCGAAACTCTTCAACAGGCGAACATTGGCCTCTACGCCCAGCTGATTCGGGATAGTGAGCATCAACGTGTCGGCTTCGGCCACTGCGGCGTCATTAAGAAGCTCTTCGATGAGCTGGTCGGGTTCACCAATGTAGGTTCGGCCGAGGGTGGAGCGGTAGCCGTCGATCACGCCGAAGTGGTCGCGGGTCATGCCATGGGTGCCGACGATTGCCCGGTCCTCGGCGCTGGTGATGGGGAAGATGCTGCGGGAGACGGAGGTGCGCGGGGTCCAGCCGTGCCCACTGCTGACGAAGGACTCCTTGAAGACTTGGAGCTGCTGTGCCTGCAGGTCGCCGAAGCTGTCGCCGTTGCTCTCGGTGAGGAGGGTGGAGCTCATGAGGTTGACGCCCACCTGCCCCGCCCACTTGGCCGTTTCGCGCGTGCCCGCGCCCCACCAGACGCGGCGGTCCAGGTTGGGGGAGTGCGGGAGCACGGGGATGGAGGCGCCGGGCTGGTACATGTGCGGGTATTGCTTCTCTGCTGAGGGGGCAGTGGCCATGCCTGCTCCGCGGATGGCGGCTAGGTAGCGCAGGAAGTGCTCGCGGGCGATGTCGGCGCCTCGGGGGTCGGTGGAGCCGGTGTGGCCGAAGGCCTCCCAGCCGCGTTCGACAGCCTCGGGGGCTCCGCGGGAAACGCCGAGGGCGATGCGGCCGTCCGCGATGAGGTCTAGCGCGGCGGACTCTTCGGCGAGGTGGAGGGGGTTTTCGTAACGCATGTCGATCACGCCGGTGCCGACCTCGATGTTCTGGGTGCGGGCGGCGATTGCGGCTAGTAGGGGCATGGGGGCGGCCTGCTGGGGTGCGAAGTGGTGGACGCGGAAGTAGGCGCCGTTCACGCCCAAGTGGTCGGCCTCTACTGCAAGTTCGATCGACTGGTGCAGCATGTCGCGGGCGCTGAGCATGTGTGGGTGAGCGGACTGAGGGTTGAGGGAATAGTGGCCGAAGCTGAGGAATCCGAAGGCTTTCATGGTGCTAGTGTACGTGAATGTAGTTGACGTATCAACTAGTTGGGTGGGGGTTGGGTTGGATTGGCAGAGCTGGGCTGGCGGGGCGGAAAGCGCAGCCGGTATAACAATGATTGTTCTGAAGTGATTAAGAGGGGTGCCTGGTTTGTCGGCTGCAGTAATAAGGAGCAAAGAAGATCCGGAGCGGTATCGGCCGGATCCGTCGCTGAAAGTAGCGCTGACGACCCCGCGGATCCTGGTTCGGGAGATGCTCGCCGGGCTGGTGGTGGGGCTGGCGCTGATCCCGGAGGCGATCTCTTTTGCCGTTATCGCGGGCGTGGATCCGAAGGTAGGGCTTTTCTCGGCTTTCATCATGGCGGTAACAATTGCCTTTGTCGGCGGTCGCCCGGCGATGATCTCCGCAGCGACGGGTGCAGTGGCGCTGGTGGTCGCACCGATTGCCCGGAACTACGGCATGGATTATCTGATCGCCACCGTGCTGCTGGCAGGCGTGTTCCAAATCGTGCTGGCGGTTCTGGGGGTGGCGAAGCTGATGCGCTTCATCCCGCGGAGCGTGATGGTCGGGTTCGTAAACTCCCTGGCAATCCTTATCTTTTCGGCGCAGATCCCGGAGCTGATTGATGTTCCTTGGCTGGTCTACCCGCTGGTGGCGCTGGGGATCTTGCTGCTGGTGTTCTTCCCGAAGTTAACTACGGCCATTCCGGCGCCGCTCGTTTCCATCGTGGTCGTCACGGTGCTGGTGGTGGTCTGTTCCATTTCCGTGCCGACAGTGGGCGACAAGGGTGAGCTGCCGCGCAACCTGCCGGAGTTGTTTATCCCCCAGGTGCCGTGGAAGTTGGAGACGCTGCAGATCATCGCGCCCGTAGCTTTCGCGATGGCGCTGGTGGGGCTGATGGAGTCCCTGATGACGGCGAAGCTGGTGGACGAGATCACCGATACCCACTCCAACAAGACGCGCGAGAGCTTCGGTCAGGGCATCGCAAACATTGCTTCCGGCCTGTTCGGCGGAATGGGCGGTTGCGCGATGATCGGCCAGACGATGATCAACGTGAAGGCGTCGGGCGCGAGGACTCGCATTTCTACCTTCATGGCGGGCGTTTTCTTGCTCTTCCTGCTGCTGGTGCTGGGGGACATCGTGGCGATCATTCCGATGGCGGCGCTGGTCGCGGTGATGGTGATGGTTTCTGTGGGCACTTTCGACTGGCATTCGATTAAGCCGTCGACGTTGAAGCGGATGCCGAAGAGCGAAACCTTCGTGATGGTGCTTATCGTTGTGGTGGTTGTGGCCACCCACAACCTGGCGATCGGCGTGGTGGTAGGTGTGATGATGGCCAGTGTGATGTTCGTGCGCCGCGTGGCCCACCTGATTGATGTGCGTCGCGAGGTTGATGACGCCGCAGCTTTGGTTCGCTACACGGTCGAGGGACAGCTGCTGTTTGCATCTAGCAACGACCTCACCACGCAGTTTGAGTACGCGCAGGACCCAGATCGGGTTGTTATTGATTTCTCGAAGTCCAACATTTGGGACGCTTCTTCGGTGGCTGCGCTGGACACCATTGAGAACAAGTACCGGCAGCGTGGGAAGACGGTGGAGTTTGTGGGGATGAACGAGTTCTCCTCGGCCTTCCATACGCGCCTGACGGGCGAGCTGGGTGGCGAAGGCTAGTGGCAGATCTGACAGGCCAGGAACAGACCGGGGTAGGCGGGGCAGTGCTGAAGTTTGATGCCCTGAAGTCTGAGGTCTTCCCCAGAAGTGAGCTGTTGGCGCTGGCCACGGAGCGAGGCTTGGTGGCCATAGAGTTTGCACACGTGTGGCAGGGGCGAGAACTGCCACCTGCCGAGGGCGCGGCCGCCCAGCATTTGGAGGAGGCTGCGAGGCAACTGGGGGAGTACCTCGCGGGGGAGCGCCGAGAGTTCACCGTGACCGTTGACCTCGGTGGCGTGACCACTCCCTTCCGGCGCCGGGCGACACAGGCCCTGGCGCAGATCCCGTATGGGGAGACCATTACGTATGCCCAGCTGGCGGCATTGGCGGGCAATCCGCGCGCCGTGCGCGCTGCGGCGTCGGCGTGCGCGCGCAACCCACTGCCGATCCTGTACCCCTGCCACCGGGTGATCCGCAGCGACGGGAGGCTCGGTGAGTACCGGGGTGGCGCGGAGACTAAGAGGGCGCTGCTGGAGATGGAGCGCGCGCTCTAATTTTGCACATTCACCTCCGGGGACCACATGTAGGAACTGTGGGCGTCAGTCTCCCCGCGGCTCATGAGGTAGAGGTCCAAGATTCGGCTCCAGCCGTAGCTGCTCCAGCTGCCGGAATCTGAGCTGCCGGAGTCGGGGGCGCCGGAGTTAGGGGCAAAGTCTGGCGACGCCGGATCCTTGCCGTGAACCCCAAACCCCGGGGTGGTGGTCAGCCGGATCATGTCGCCGGGCACATGTTCGTTTGTGACCTGGCCGTGGCTGCTGTGTTCGTTCGGCGGTCCATCTGCCTGCGTATTCAGTTGGAGATCCTCTGAGTGCTGTGCGTGTACGCCGGGGCTGCCCCAGAAACGCACCTCGTCGGCGATGAGGCCCTCGCTGCCTTTCGCCGCGGCCTCCCCGACCACGACCGAACCATAGCTATAGCCCACCACCTGCAGCTTTGCGTCCGGGTTTAGCTCGCGCAGCTGGCGCTGGTGCTCCCGCAACGCCGCAGCGCCCTCCTTCGCCGGTGCCCGGGAGATCGCGCCGGGCAGATCCCCCGGAGCCGGATAGCCGTGCCACGCCACGACCGCCACGTTTCTGCCGTGCGCCACCGCATCCGCAGCTGTTGCTCGGGCCCACGCCTCTGTGCGCGCAAGTGCGTCCGGACTGTTCGACCCCACGCCGCTGACCAGCGTAATTACCTCATCTGCGCTCTCGACATCGCCCACGGTTACCACTGGCCCGTGCGGCGTATCCACTCTCTGCACCGGAGGCAGGGCCTGGGGTCCCTTGACTGATGACGCCCCCTCGACCTCACCGACACCAACATCACTTCGGGGCGGCACGACTGTGCTGCTGATCGCGGAGATTGCGGCGCCGGACACCCGATCTAGCACGCTGGCCAGCTGGATAGCCCCACGCAGAATATTGGTCAAGACCAGCGCCAGATTCTGGGCGGCCTCGCCAATGCCGGGGATGAGGGCCAGGTGGCGGGCGGAGACCTCCCCGTCTTGGTGTACCGACATCAATGCCCCGCGGGCCAGCCCCACGGTCATGCGCACTACCAACCGGGTAGGACTCAGAACGTCGGCGTGGGTGCCTGCCACCTGCCCGATGGTGCGACTGCTGAAACCGGCGGTATCCAGTTGGTTTGCGGCGGAGTCGGTGGCGTGGCCGGCAGCGTCCGCAGCCTGGCCGGACCAATCTTCGCCCCATTTGGCCTGCTCCCGTGCGCTCTCCGCGTGGCGGGACGTCTTTTCTCCATTGCGTGTGAAGAGGTCGGCGGCAGAGCGCAGAGCCTCAACGTTTGCGCCTTTTAGGGCGTCTACTGTGACTGTCATCGGCTAGCCCCCGCGAAGGCATCGGAGCCGTCGGTGTCGGCGGTGGATACGTTGTCGGCGTACACGCTGATGGTGCGGCCCATGTTTGACAGCTGGCGGCCGAACCCAGTTAATGCTGCGTGCAGCCTCTCTGCGGCCGTATCGATGGCCCGCGTGGTGGCGCCGCCCGGAATGTCCGGTGCCGTTGCGTTGGCCACTGAATACCCCGCCGAGGCACACTGCACGCCGTCCTCGTTGATCATTTCGCAGCGCCCGTGGACCGCCCCTGTATCCAGCGCCATCGTGTCCAGATAATTCAAAAACCCCATTGTCGAATAATTCACGTGCTTACCCCCTGAAGATTGCGACCTGCTTTCTGGGAGTGAGTGTAGGGAGGCTAGGGGCGTCAACAAAAGAAAAAGTTCTAGGGGCTGTGGATAACTCAGCTTTATCCACAGGGCCAGCGAGATGCCGTGATGAAAAGGGGGCGCGATGTCGGCAATGTCGCTAGGGTGGACTACATGCGTATCGCTGTCATCCAGATGAAAGCCGAACCGGACGTGGAAGCCAACCTGGCTCGCATCCTGAAGTACATCGCGTCCGGCGCGGCAAATGGTGCCGACCTGGTCGTTTTCCCTGAAGCGGCCATGTTCCCCTTCGATAACGGGCGGCTGGATACTGTCGCCCAGCCGCTGGATGGGCCCTTTGCCCAGGCGATTATCGATACGGCTAAGAAGCATGGCACCACCGCCGTCGTGGGCATGTTCACCCCGGCCGACACGGTCTACCGCACCCCGAGTGGGCAGCTGGTGGAGGAGCAACCCAGCGACTCCCCGGAGGCCAACCAGTTCCGTCGCGTGAACAACACCTTGCTGGTCGCCGGACCGGACTACGTGACGCACTACGACAAGATTCACACCTACGACGCCTTCGGCTACCGCGAATCCGATACCGTCAAGCCGGGTAAGCGCCGGGTGGTTATCGACGTCGGCGGCGTGGGTGTGGGCCTGGCGACCTGTTACGACATCCGCTTCCCCGGCCACTTCGTGGCGATGGCAGCGGCGGGCGCGAAGGTGATGGTTGTGCCTTCTAGCTGGGCCGATGGCCCGGGCAAGCTGGAGCAATGGCGCGAACTCACCGCAGCCCGCGCGCTGGATTCCGCCAGCTACCTGATCGCTGCGGGCATGGCGCGTCCGGGCTCGCCGGAGCGCTACGGTACTGCGGATGGGCCCACTGGCATCGGCCACTCCGTGGCCATCGGGCCGAACGGCGCCCGACTGGCAGAGACCGGTTACGCAGCCCAGGTGCTGACCATCGACATCGACCCGAACTACGTGGACAAGGTGCGCAAGACCCTGCCCGTTCTGGAAGGCCACCACACCGACCGCGAGCTCGGCGTGGGCGTTGATCTGGTCGGTGATGTGGAAGAAGCGAAGTAGCTGAAGTAGCTGAATTAGTTAGGCACGTCGAAGCGCAGCTGCTCGCGCTCCGCGCCCGCACGGAGGAAAGCCTCCACAGTGTGGCGCTTCATCTCCGGGCCACCCGTAATAAGCACCTCGGCATCGCGCCACGAACCGCGCTCGGCGGCCACATCCCCCACCAGGCCGCGGGCGGTGTAAGCCTCAAAGCCCTCCGGGGCAGGCGTATCCTCCTGCACCACCAGGTACAAATCCAGCCAGTCGAAGGCATCCTCGAAGCCCACCAGCCCCTGCCACTCGTAGAGCTCGTCCGGGTTCTGCGCGCCGAAGAACAGCTGCACCATCGGCGGGCGCTCCTCCGACTGGATCAGGTCCAGCAGGATCGCTCGCGCCGGCGCCAGACCCGTGGAACCGGCCACCATCACCACCGGCTTCTCACCGGAAATCTGCAGGTCGCCATATGGATTGGCCACCACCCACTGCTCGCCGGGCTGGGAACCCTCCACGATCGCGCGGGAAAACGGCCCGACAGCGCGGACGTGAAACTCGACCAAACCGTCTTCGTTGAAAGGAATCGCGGGGGAAAGTGCCCGCCACAGCTGCGGAGTGTGCGGCGTGCGGACCTCCACATGCTGGCCGGACCAATACGGCAGCGGCGGATCCATCTGCGCGCGGATCACTGCGATGGCGTCACAAGGATGAACCACCTCAAGCACCTGCGCGGCAGAGGTCGCAGGAACGTCGGCTTCCTCGTCCTCTAGTGCACCGTAGGCAAGCAGGCTACATCCGAGGTTGATTGTGTCGCTGAGCTTTTTTGTGACGCCCATATACTCCCCAACAGCCTCCACCAACGCGGACTCTAGCGCCTCATAATGCTTAGACCCCACGCCGAACTTTCGGAAATCCTTGCCGGTGGCGACCAGGAACTCGGCTTGGTCGGTGGCGAACTCGCCGCCAGTGGTGATGCCGCGCAGGACGAAGCGGATGGTGCGGTCCAGGTAGGCCTCGTCCAGCTCCATCGTCTGCGTGAAATCCGGGGTGGGGTTGGCGTACTCGGTGCCCGCGACGTGGGGAAAGTGTACCGCCCGGGGTTTAAGATCCATTGCGCGCAACTTCGTGCGGGTGAGCTGAACCAGGTCGTGGCGGTGTTCTTCGATGAGCGCGAGGAACTCTGCGAAGGTGTATTCGTCGGACGAAGAGTGGCGTGCCACGAACTCGAAGTCTCCTTGTTCTACAGGGGGTTCTACAGGGGCGGGCTGAGGCAACCGGGTGAGGGGCCGGTCGGTTGTTCCTCATTGTCGCACCCGAACCTGTGAATTGGAACTCCCCTATTGGAAAGCAGGATTGCCGAGCTGTTGCGGGGCAGTGTGGTACTCGATCGGGGTATCGGAGAAGTTGATCGGGTTGCGGACGCTGCGCATGCCCTCGACCTCGACGATTGGATCCAGGCCCAAGGATTCTGCGAACTCGAAGGCCTGCTTGATGTTGTTCACCGGGCCGGCGGGAACCCCGGCGGCGCGCAGCTTCTGGAACCACTCCTGGGCGCCAGCCTGTGCCAACGCACCCTCGATAATCTCGGCCAACTCGGCACGGTGAACGACACGGTCGCTGTTGGTGGCGAAGCGGGCGTCATCAATAAACTCCTCGAGCCCCAGCACCCGACAGGTCCGGTGATACAGCGAGTCGTTGCCTGCGGCGATGGCGAGGTCGCCCTCCTGGGTCTTAAAGACCTGGTAGGGGGAGATGGAGGGGTGGGTGTTGCCCATTGCCTTGCCGATAACGCCCGCGCCGACGAACGCGCTGGCCTGGTTGGCCAGGGAAGACAGCAGGGTGTGCAGCAGGTTGATCTCGATGTGCTGCCCCTTGCCGGAGGAGGTACGGGAGTGCAGGGCGGCGAGGATGCCCATGCCCATGTGCAGGCCGGTGAGGACATCCACCAGCGCCACGCCGACTTTGACGGGGTGGCCCTCCTCGCCGTTGATGGACATGAGGCCGCCGACGGCCTGCACCATCAGGTCGTAGCCGCCGATGTCCGCACCCTTGCCGGAACCGAAGCCGGAGAGGGAGGCGTAGATTAGGCCCTCGTTGTGCTGGCGGAGCGTTTCGTAGTCCAGCCCCATGCGCTGCATCGTTCCGGGGCGAAAGTTCTCCACCAGGATGTCGGCCTCCGCGGCGATGCGGCGGGCCTGCTCGCGGCCCTCGTCGGTGGAGAGGTCGATCTCCACGGACTTCTTGTTGCGGTTCACGCCGGCGAAGTAGGTGGACATGCCCTGCGCGTTGACGGGCGGTGCCCACGAGCGAGTGTCGTCGCCGACGCCCGGGCGTTCGATCTTGATGACCTGCGCGCCCATGTCCGCCAGCATCATGGTTGCGTAGGGGCCGGCGAGGACGCGGGAGAAATCGGCCACGACGATGCCTTCGAGGGGGCCCATAGGTTCCTTTCTGGTTGGGGGTTGAGGGAGGAGTGGGTGAGGGCTGGGGGAGTTTGGCTTAGCGGAATGCGCCCTTGCCGGTGAGAGCCTGGCCGATGATCAGCTGGTGCATCTCGGCGGTGCCCTCGTAGGTCAGCACGGACTCCAGGTTGTTGGCGTGGCGCAGCGGCGAGTACTCCAGGGTGATGCCGGAAGCGCCCAGCAGGGTGCGGCATTCGCGGGCGATCTCCAGGGCGACGCGGGTGGAGTTCAGCTTGCCGACGGAGACCTGGTGCGGGGCGAGCTCGCCCTTGTCCTTCAGGCGGCCGAGCTGCAGCGCAAGCAGGACGGACTTGTTAAGCTCGACGGACATGTTGGCCAGCTTCGCCTGGGTGAGCTGGTAGCTGGACAGGGACTTGCCGAACACCTCGCGGGTCTCGGTGTAATCGATGGCAGTCTCCAGGCTGTCGCGGGCGGCGCCCAGAGCACCCCAGATGATGCCGTAGCGGGCCTCGTTCAGGCAGGTCAGCGGGCCGCGGAGGGTGTCGATCTTCGGCAGGCGCTGGGAATCCGGCACGCGGCAGTTGTCCAGCACGATCTCGCCGGTGATGGAGGCGCGCAGCGAGAGCTTCTTGTGGATCTCCGGAGCGGTGAAGCCCTCCATGCCCTTCTCCAGAATGAAGCCGGCGAAGCCATCCTCGGTGCGAGCCCACACGACGGCCACGTCGGCGACGGGGGAGTTGGTGATCCACATCTTGGTGCCGTTGAGGACCCATTCGTCGCCGTCGCGGGTTGCGCGCGTCTTCATGGACGCCGGGTCGGAGCCGGCATCGGGCTCCGTCAGGCCGAAGCAACCCAGGTACTCACCGGCGGCCATCTTCGGCAGGTACTTTTCCTTCTGCTCCTCGGAGCCCCAGTGGTGGATGGCGAACATGGCCAGGGAGCCCTGGACGGAAACGAAGGAGCGCAGGCCGGAATCCACGGCCTCGATCTCCATGCAAGCCAGGCCGTAGGCGACGGCAGAGGCGCCGGGGCACTCGTAGCCTTCCAGGTGCATGCCCAGTGCGCCGAGCTGTCCGAACTGCGGGCCGAGCTCCTTGGCGGGCAGGGTGCCGTTGTCGAACCACTCTTGCACGTTGGGCTTGAGGGATTTGTTGGCGAAGTCCGCCATGGCTTCTTGCAGCATGCGCTCTTCATCGGAGAGCAGGCTGTTGAAGGAGGTGAGGTCAAGCGGGGAGGAAGTCATGCCAGTTGGTTCCTTACGTATATAGGTAGCTGTATACTGATTTGCGTAGTCTTGAGTGTAGGGGAAGTTGTTTCGTTCCGAAAGGCTTTTGCGAAAATTCTTTCATGCCCCGCATGGGAAGGCGCGCGCGTTAGGGGTTGCGTATGTCGTGGGGCTGACTAAAATCAGAGCCATCAGCCTTAGCCGTTGACCCTCCATTGATCAGGAGAGCGCCGATGACTAAGGCTTTCATGCTCCTGGGGGATTAGTGAAGGGGAGGAAATGGGGGCTCAGCGGCCAGTGGTGACTGCAATCTCGGTAAGAGCGAAGAGTTCTGGTGGAACTCTGAGTTTCTCAGAGAAATTGTCAAGAAACGCAAAGTTGCTCTCCGGCGAGGTGAAGAATTAGAGACGCAAAACGGCTACATGTTGAAGTCCGCGCCTTTGAAGAAGTTATGCCGTGGCACGATCAGCGTCGATGATCTACGGCTTGAGGATTTCTATCTGGATATCATCCAAAAAGGCGTGGATATGAGGATCGGTCTCGATATAGCCACCATGGCAGAACGGGGCATTGTCACACAGATAATAATGATTTCAGGAGACAGTGATTTTGTGCCTGCGGCGAAGCATGCCCGACGTGCTGGCATTGATTTTATTATCGATCCACTATGGGCACGTATTTCGGATAGCTTAAATGAACACGTCGACGGAGTCCGAGAATGTGTAAGACGTCCGCCTTTAAATGAAGAGGATCCACTACACACCGAGTGTCGTGAGAAGCGGCAACCACAGGATTCCGAAGACTTGGAGTTGTGACGTTTAGCTGTGAAACTGAGTTTCTCAGCTATCGTCCTGAGCAGCCCTGCCGCCCAAGCCGAAAGGAACCCCCAATGCCCGACGCGCCCCACCCAGAGTCCGCGCCGCGGTTCCCCTTTCCCGTCGACCAGCAGCCCGGTAGATCCCACCACCGCACCGTCGACCGGATCGCGAACATCCTGGAGTTCGTGGCCCGCAACCCGCAACCGCGCGGACTCACGGACATTTCCAAGGCCATCGGCGCCCCGGTAAGTTCCACCCAATCCCTGGTGAATGGCCTGGTCGCGGCCGGATACCTGGAGGAACGGGATAAAGCCTTCCGCCTGGGGCTGGCCCCGTACCTGCTGAGCACCCTCGCCGGTAGCCGCCCCGTGGATCAGGTCACCCACGAGATGCTGGAAGACGTGGTGGAAGAGACAGGCTATATCGCCGTGTTGGCGTCATTGGTAGGCGACAATGTCTACTACCTCGACTACGCGCTGTCGGACCCCGAGTTCGAGTACCTGGCGCAGAACCGTCTGCAGCGCCCGCCGCTCGAGACGTCGGCGGGATGGGCGATCCTCTCCGGTCTGGGGCACGAGCAAGTGTGGGGGATTCTGGCGGCGTCTGAGAGCTCGCAGGAGACCATCAATAAGTTCCAGCGTTGGTACCCAGACATGCGCGCGACCGGCGAATGCGTGGCCCCCGGCGTGGCTTTGAACGGCGCGGATGGTGTGGCCGTGCGCGTCGAGAGCCAGGGAGTGGCGGTGGCCTCGGTGTCCGTCATTGCCTCGACCGAGCAGATCGCGCGCGACGCGGATCGGATTATTGAGGTCTTAAGACGCCACAGCGCCCGCTGGAACCGTTAGCGGCTTAAGCTGAGTTCGTCGTTGAAGAAGTGGCGGTGATTCGCCAGTCCTCTCCCTGGGGGAGGGCGTGCAAGATGGTTTCAAAGGCGCTGGAGATTAGTGCGGGGCGAAAGCTTTCCGCGTAGTACGCCTCCTTGGAAACCTCTTTTCCACCGGAGAATGCGGTGATCTTCCCTCGTTGCTTCATGTGGTGACGAGAGGTGGTCTGTTCGAGCAATTTGACGGAGCTGGCCCAAGGTTCGTCCTGTTCATATGCGTTGACGCTTCGCTCGCAAGCGGAGATAGCTTCGATATCGGAAACTGAAGGTATGCCGAAGTCGGAAATCGCGCTCATACTGATGGAGTGGAGAGCTGAGAGCGCGGAACTTGGCAATGCGGAGTCCCACACGGCAAATAACGGGCGAAGAGGGAAGCGATCCTCTTTCGATCGCACGGTTAAGTGTGCGCGAATAGTCTGCAGATCTTCAATAGTGTCGTGGGTAGCATCATTAATTTCCCAAAGGCTAAGAGGGATTACCTTTCCGTCGGAATCGCCGGTGTAGGAAAAACTCAGGGATAATTCGGCCCAGCGAAACCGGTCGAAAAAGAGGTCGGGATCCACCTTCTCTTCGGTGAAGGTGGATGCTTGCAGGACAACGTAGCGATCCTTGTACGGTTGCGTCCCTTAGTGTGGTGTAACGCTTGCTGATGGTGGATCCCGGAAAGTAGTGGGCGGCCACCGCCAGTTAGCCTTTCAACTCAACTACCACATCTCACCGAAAGGCCTATGACGATGACCGCTGCACCGTATTCTATCGACCCGACAACCTATCTGGATGATTTGCTGGCCCAAGCGTCTCCGGATTTGATGCGCCAGATGCTGCAAGGGTTTATCAACCAGATCCTCTCCGCCCAGGCTGACACCGTCTGCGGCGCCGAATACGGGGTTGTATCCACCGAGCGGGTCAACCACCGCAACGGGTATCGCCACCGCGACCTTGACACCCGTGTCGGCACGATCGACGTGGCGGTGCCGAAACTGCGCCACGGCGCGTTCTTCCCAGACTGGCTGTTAGAGCGCCGCTCACGAGCAGAACGAGCCTTATCGACTGTGATCGCCACGTGCTACCTTAAGGGGGTTTCCACCCGCAGGATGAATGATCTGGTGGCTACACTTGGGATTTCCAGCATGTCGAAATCGCAAGTCTCACGCATGTCAGAAGAACTCGACGACATGGTCGCAGACTTCAAAAACCGCCCACTAGACCCCGGCGGGTACGCCTTTTTATCGTGCGATGCGCTCACGATCAAAGTCCGTGAAGGCGGCCGGGTGGTCAAATGCTCAGTGCTGCTTGCCACCGGAGTCAACGCCGACGGGTATCGCGAAATGCTCGGCATGCACGTCGCCACCGCGGAATCCAACGCGTCGTGGAAAGGCTTCTTCCAGGACTTAAAAGCCCGCGGACTTACTGGGGTATTCCTTATCACCAGTGATGCCCACGAAGGCATCCAGCACGCCATTTCCGAAGTGCTGCCCAATGCGTCGTGGCAGCGGTGCCGCACCCATTTCGCGAAGAACCTCTACGAAAAGGTCCCGAAAACACAATGGCCGATGGTCTCTGCGATGTTCCAGACAATCTTCCAGCAACCTGACGCCACATCCACTTGGGCTCAAGCCCGCGAAGTTGTCGACCTACTGGAGCCGAAATTCCCTCACGTCGCGGCGTATTTGGAGGAATCACTCGATGAAGTACTGGCGTTTACCGCAGTGCCGAAACCAGTCTGGACGAAGGTGTGGTCAAACAACCCCACAGAACGGTTAAACCGAGAGATCCGCCGGCGCACCGACGTCGTCGGCATTTTCCCAAACCGTGAATCCATCATCCGGCTTGTCGGTGCGGTCCTAGCCGAGCAACACGACGATTGGATCCAACAAAAACGCTACATGTCACTGACCGCACTCGAACACACCAAGCACCTCATGCACCACCCAGGAGAACATCGTGACGACCACCACCAGCTAACCGCCTAACCAAGCCCCGAACTTCATATCGAGCCGAAAGCACAAACGGCTACACCACTACACCGGACTTGACCTCCTTGTACATGGACTAAACGCTAATGGATGCTCTGCAGCTTAAACAGGTTTGACGGGCACGCGCCAGCCTAAGCGGCCAACTCCGGCACCCACAACACCAGCTGGGGCCACAGTAGGAAGGCCAGGGCGATGACCAACATGATCACGACATAGGGGAATGCTCCCTTGAACACAATCATGGGGCTGATGCGCACGGCCTTGGAGACCACGAACACGTTCAGGCCCATGGGCGGGGTGACCATGCCGGTCTCTGCCAGTAGGACGATGAAGATGCCAAACCAGACGGGATCGTAACCCAGGGCTTCGACGATGGGCAGAGTTACCGGCACGGTCAGGGCGATGATGGCGATCTGGTCCATGAAGAACCCCAGGATCAGGTACACCGCGCCGATCAGAGCCATGATTACCAGCGGGTGCAGAGAGGACTCGCCGATGGCGCTGACCAGCTTCGGGGTGACGCGCGTTTCGGTGAGGAAGTGGCCCAGCACGTGCGCGGACATGATGATGGCGAAGATCATGCCGGTGGTCTTCACCGTCTCCAGCACAGTTTCGCCGAACTTCTTGGTATCCCAGCGGCCCTTCGCGATCACCAGGATCAGCGCGGCCAGCACGCCCAGGGCGGCAGCCTCTGTGGGCGTGGCGATGCCGGTGAAGATGGACCCGACTACCGCCAGGAAGATCAGCAGCAGTGGGGAAGCCTTCAGCAGCTGCAGCCCCTTCTCTGAGAGGGGAACCGGCTCGCCCTGCGGGGCGCGGGAGCGGTCCTTCAGGAAGCCGATGTACATCACCATCACCAGGCCCAGCGCCACCACCACGCCTGGAAAGAAACCAGCGATTAGAACGTCGCCCACGGGAGCCTCCGCGGTGATCGCGTAGAAGACCAGGATGATCGACGGCGGGATCATTGCCGCCAGCGTGCCGACAACTGCAACCAGGCCGGTGGCGGTGCCTTTGTGGTAGCCCTCCTCGATCATGCGGGTGGAGGACGTCTGCGCCAGCGTGGCCGCGGCGGCGGTGGACGAACCCGAGACGGCCGCGAACGCGGTGCCCGCGCCGACGGAGGCGATGGCGGTGCCTCCGGGGATGCGGCCGACGAGCGCCTTGGCGGCGTCAAAAACAGAATCCAAAAGACCCGACATCAGCATCAGCTGCGCCATCAGGATAAACAGCGGCACGGCGGACAAAGAGTTGGAACGCACTGCAGCGAACGGTGAGGTCTCCATGGTGGCGATGGCCAGCTCGACTCCGCCAAGAGCGATCAGGCCGACCGTGGCCGTGCCGAAGATGGCGAAGCTGACGGGGACGCGCAGGATAATCAGCGCGACCAGCAGCACAACGATAGTAAGCGCAAGCATGGTTTAAACCTCTTCCTCGCCGGGGTCGTAGTCGGTGTAGGGGCGATCCCACGGGGTGATCAATTCGCGCACAAAGTCCAGCGCGGCGACGAAGGCGCACAGGGCGGCGGCGATGGGCACGATCACGCGGTAGGTCCAGTCGGGAGTGGCCAGGTCAGCCATGCCGGGCAGGGTGGCGTGGCCCAGGGAAAACGCCATGTAGGTTTCGTTCCACCCGCCGATGAAGACGAAGATCATGGAGATCACGACGGCCAGGTGGATGAGCAGCAGGATGGCCTTCTGCACCTTGGGCGCGAACTTGCTGAACAGCGACTCCACTGCGATGTGCGTGCCCGTGCGATACGTGGTGACCAGCCCGAAAAACGCGGTGATCGGCAGGAGGTAGCGTTCGGTGACGGAAATATTCCAGCCCAGGGGAGCGCCGAAGAACTCGCGCGCTACGATCTCCGCCAACGTGACTAGCGCCAGCCCGAGGATGGCCGCGCCGGCGATCCAGGCGCACACTGCGGAGACCGCGTTCTGGATCTTGTCGAAGCCCGGGTGGTCCTCGGTGTGGTAGCCGTATGTGCTGCGTTCGGCGGTGCCGTGGTGGCCGATGCGGATGAAGTTGCTGCTGGTCATGATTGCTGCTCCTTTGCTTCCGCTCGGGCCTTCGGGTCGGTGACGCCCGCACCCGCGCGATCTGCATGGCGCTTCAGCGCGTCCTCGAAGTCGTCGACGACCCGCTGGGCGGGGTGCCCCTTGGATTCGGCGACTTCGATCCACTTGTTTAGGACGGGCTGAGATATGTTCTCCCACTCCTTGGCCGTTTCGCCGTCGGTGACGTCGTAGAAGTGCACGCCGGCATCCTTCATCTTCTGCACGGACTTTTCGCGCGCTGCGTTGAGCTCTTCGCAGACGGACTGCTGGGACTTGTCTGCAGCGTCGGTGAGCGTCTTCTTCTGCTGGTCGTTCAGCCGGTTCCAGGTATCCAGGTTGATGCCGTAGAAGAAGGTGAAGTTGCCCTGTTGAGCGCCGTAGGTGCTTGCGTGGACCACGTCCTCCAGCCCGTAGGGGGTGATGGAGATCGGGCTGGCGAGCGTGCCTTCGACGGTGCCGCGAGACATTGCCTCGTACATGTCGCCGATGGGCATGCTCACGCCGGCGGCGCCGATCTCGTTGATCACGCGGTCCAGGGCGCCGCCGGTGGAGCGGAGCACCGCACCCTGGAAGTTGTTCGGGTGCGACGGATCCTGGCCGGCCGTCATGGCCTCGTAGCCGGGGATGGAGCCGGTCCAGAGCGGCATGAACTTCATGGGCTCGAGCTCTTCTTCATAGAGGACGCCCCCTGGCTTCACCAGGTCACGCAGTGCATAGGCGGTCACGCATGCATCGGAGCTGAACCCCGGAAGGTCGCCCACGCTGCTGAGCGGGAAGCTGGAGCTGACGTAGGAGGGGGAGATGACCGCCATGTCGACTACGCCGCTGCGCACGACGGAGGGGATGTCGGCCTGCTTGCCCATCTGCCCGGAGGCGTAGTACTCGATATCCACGGAGGGGTCTTCTTCGAGCCGGTCGAGGAATGGTTTGGTGCCGCCCTTGCCGACGGGGTGGGTAAGCGAGTAGCTATCCGCCATCTTTAGTTCTGCGATACTGCCAGGGGCGTAAGGTTCCGCGGAGGAGCTGGAGCAGGCGGTGAGCGCGCCGGGCAGAGCGGCCGTCACGGCGACTGCCGCGATGGCGGAGGCGACCCGGCAGGTGGGGCGGTTTTTGTGGAGTCGGAGCATGGTCCCTTCACCCTCTCGATACGGATACTTGTTACGGATATAGGTAAACTATTCCCGATTTGGATAAGCTTCATCTAACCCTCTATGTCGACGAAAGGCGATAGTTTTCGTCGGGAAAAGTAGATCGGGGGTGGTCTTGTGGGGTAAATCACACTGATATACGTAAATTGAGCGGAATAGACTCAAGGCTGTGGTGGTTGAGTCAGGTGTACTCAAGTAAAGTCGGGAGCGTGCAATCGCGACCGGCATGAAGCCGTAGGAGGTAGATGTAGAAATGACGAGCTTCAACCCCACCACAATGACCCAGTCTGCAATGCAGGCTGCACTCCAGGATGCCTCCGCCAAGGGCAACCCGGACATTCGACCGGCGCACCTGCTCGTTGCGCTGCTGGAGCAGGAAGATTCCATCGCCCTGCCAGTGCTGCAGGCCGCAGGCGTGGAGCCGCAGACAATCTCGGTGAAGGCTAAGAACCTGGTCGCCGGATACCCGCAGGCCACCGGTAGCGAGATGGCAAACCCGCAGTTCAACCGCGATGCGCTGAACGCGCTGACCGCTGCCCAGGAGCTGGCGGAGCAGCTGGGCGATACTTATGTTTCCACCGAGGTCCTGCTGGCCGGTATTGCCAAGGGTAACTCCGACGCAGCCAAGGTGATGCACGACGCAGGGGCCACCTTCGAAGCTATCCGCGGTGCTTTCGAATCTGTTCGCGGCAACCGAAAGGTCACCACCGAGGAGCCGGAAGGGCAGTTCCAGGCACTGGAGAAGTACTCCACCGACCTGACTGCACGCGCCCGCGAAGGCAAAATCGACCCCGTGATCGGACGTGACCAGGAGATCCGGCGAGTCGTCCAGGTGCTCTCCCGTCGCACGAAGAACAACCCTGTGCTCATTGGCGAGCCTGGCGTCGGTAAAACCGCAATCGTCGAAGGCCTGGCGCGCCGCATCGTCGCCGGCGATGTGCCCGAGTCCCTGCGCGGCAAGAAGCTAATCAGCCTGGACCTGGGCTCCATGGTCGCCGGCGCGAAATACCGCGGCGAGTTCGAGGAACGACTGAAGGCTGTGCTGGACGAGATTAAGGAAGCCGAGGGCGAGGTCATCACCTTCATCGACGAGCTGCACACCATCGTCGGTGCCGGTGCGGGCGGCGATTCCGCCATGGACGCCGGCAACATGATCAAGCCGCTGCTGGCCCGTGGTGAGCTGCGGCTGGTTGGCGCAACCACCCTGGACGAGTACCGCAAGTACATCGAAAAGGATGCCGCACTGGAGCGCCGCTTCCAGCAGGTATACGTCGGTGAGCCATCGGCGGAGGACACCATCGGTATTCTCCGTGGCCTGAAGGAGCGCTACGAGGTGCACCACGGTGTGCGCATCCAAGACTCCGCGCTGGTGGCGGCTGCGACTCTGTCGGACCGCTACATCACCAGCCGCTTCCTGCCGGATAAGGCCATCGACCTGGTGGACGAGGCTGCTTCTAGGCTGCGCATGGAGATCGATTCGCGCCCCGAGGAGATCGACAATGTGGAGCGTGTGGTTCGCCGTCTCGAGATTGAGGAGATGGCGCTGGAGAAGGAGACCGACGCTGCCTCGAAGGACCGTCTCGAGCGCCTGCGTAGCGAGCTGGCTGACGAGAAGGAAAAACTGGCCGGCCTGACTGCCCGCTGGGAAAACGAAAAGGGCAGCATCGACAGCCTGCGCGAGCTGAAGGAAGAGCTGGATAACCTGCGCCGCGAATCTGAGATCGCCGAGCGCGAGGGCAACTTCGCCAAGGTTGCCGAGCTGCGCTACGGCCACATCCCGGACGTGGAGAAGAAGCTGGCCGAGGCCGAAGAGACCGTGGCCGAGCAGCAGGAAGGCATGATGCTGACCGAGGAGGTCACGCCGGATACTATCGCCGACGTGGTTTCCGCCTGGACTGGCGTGCCCGCGGGCAAGATGCTGCAGGGCGAGACTGAGAAGCTGCTGAACATGGAGCTCGTGCTGGGTGGTCGCGTGGTTGGCCAGCATCGTGCGGTCGATGCAGTCTCTGACGCGGTGCGCCGTGCGCGCGCCGGCGTGGCGGACCCGAACCGCCCGACTGGTTCCTTCCTGTTCCTAGGCCCGACGGGCGTGGGTAAGACGGAGCTGGCGAAGGCTCTGGCCGACTTCCTGTTCGACGACGAGACCGCCATGGTGCGCATCGACATGTCGGAGTATGGCGAGAAGCACTCCGTCGCCCGCCTGGTCGGTGCCCCTCCGGGATACGTCGGTTACGACGCCGGTGGCCAGCTGACCGAGGCCGTCCGGCGCCGCCCGTACACGGTGGTGCTGTTTGACGAGGTGGAAAAGGCTCACCCGGACGTGTTCGACGTGCTGCTGCAGGTGTTGGACGAAGGTCGCCTGACCGATGGCCAGGGCCGGACCGTGGACTTCCGCAACACGATCCTGATCCTGACCTCTAACCTTGGCGCCGGTGGCACCGACGAGGAAGTTATGGAGGCGGTGAAGCGCGCCTTCAAGCCGGAGTTCATCAACCGACTGGACGACGTGCTGATCTTCGACCCGCTGTCTGCTGAGCAGCTGAAGTCCATCGTGTCTATCCAGGTGGGAGCTCTTGCTGAGCGCCTTGCGGCCCGTCGTTTGATCCTGGATGTTACTGATGACGCCCAGTCGTGGCTGGCTGAGCATGGCTACGATCCTGCCTACGGCGCCCGACCGCTACGCCGCCTGATTCAGAAGGCAATCGGCGACCAGCTGGCCAAGAAGCTGCTGGCCGGCGAGGTGCGCGATGGCGACACGGTGCGCGTGGACATTGACCGCAGCGGTGATGCTGGTGCGGATGCTGGCATGGCTGGCGCTAACAGTGCTGGCGCGGCTGATGCTCCGGGGCTGGTCATTACGTCGCTCGGCGCCGTTGGAGATGAGGGCTAATGTCTAACGCTTTTGACAGCCCAAAGCTACTCTGAGCGTCTGGTTTGTTTTGAGTGAGGTTGGGAAAGCCAGGGGATTCCGGCGCGAAAGTTGGCAAACGTTTGGCTGCAAAACTAGAGTGTGAGGCACGCCACAAGGCGACCGAGGTGGTGCGCCTAGCGTGGCCACCCTTGTGCACACCCGACCTCGACTCAAAGGAGTACTCACATGACCGTCTATGCTGATCCCGGTACCGAAGGTAGTATCGTCAATTTCAAGGAGCGCTACGGCAACTTCATCGGTGGCCGGTGGGTGCCACCTGTCGATGGCGAGTACTTGGACAACGTTTCTCCCATCAATGGCGAGGTATTTTGCCAAGTCCCACGCTCAAAAGCTGCGGACATTGAGAAAGCAATCGACGCGGCAGAGAAGGCTCAGCCCGGCTGGGGAGCGACCTCCGTACAGGACCGCGCCGCCGTCCTATTGGAGATCGCCGACCGCCTGGAAGAAAATCTAGAGATGATGGCCGTCGCTGAGACTTGGGATAACGGCAAGGCGGTGCGCGAAACCCTCGCCGCCGACCTCCCGCTCGCGGTCGACCACTTCCGCTACTACGCTGGTGCTCTCCGCGCCCAGGAAGATCGCACCTCCCAGATCAGCGAAGACCTCATCGCCTACCACTTCAACGAGCCACTTGGTGTGGTCGGGCAGATCATCCCCTGGAACTTCCCGCTGCTGATGGCTGCGTGGAAGCTTGCCCCCGCCATGGCCGCTGGCAACGCCATCGTGCTGAAGCCCGCCGAGCAAACCCCGGCCAGCATCCTGCTGTTCGCAGAACTCATCCAGGACATCGTTCCGGAAGGTGTGCTGAATATCGTCAACGGCCTGGGTACAGAGGCGGGCACCGCGCTCACTGCCTCCGACCGTATCGACAAGATCGCGTTCACTGGCTCCACGGAAGTCGGCAAGATCATTAACAAGGCGGTTGCGGAGAAGCTCATCCCCGTCACCCTGGAGCTCGGCGGCAAGTCCCCGTCGGTGTTCTTTAGCGACATCATGGACCAGGACGACAAGTTCCGGGAAAAGTGCGTTGAGGGCTTGGCCATGTTCGCGCTGAACCAGGGCGAGATCTGCACCTGCCCGTCCCGAGCTCTGGTGCAGGAGGATATCGCCGAAGATTTCCTAGCCCTGGCCATCGAGCGTGTGAAGTCCATCAACGTCGGAAACCCACTGGACACGGACGTTATGATGGGCGCACAGGCTTCCCAGGAGCAGATGGACAAGATCACCGGCTACCTGCAGTCCGGCCCCGAGGAGGGTGCGCAGGTGCTGTGCGGTGGTGGTGTAAACGAGATCTCGGGCCGCAGCGGCGGTTTCTACATCGAGCCCACCATCTTCAAGGGCACCAACGACATGCGCCTATTTCAGGAGGAAATCTTCGGCCCGGTCCTGGCCGTGACTACCTTCAAGGACTTCGATGAGGCCATGCGCATCGCCAACGACACGGAGTACGGTCTGGGAGCGGGCGTATGGTCCCGCAACGGCACCACTGCATACAAGGCTGGCCGCGCGATTCAATCGGGCCGCGTGTGGGTGAACAACTACCACAATTACCCAGCCCACGCGGCCTTCGGTGGCTACAAGAAGTCCGGTTTGGGGCGTGAGACCCACTTGATGATGCTCGCGCACTACCAGCAGACCAAGAACCTGCTGTGGTCCTATTCGGATGAGCCGTCGGGGCTGTTCTAGCTCTTTTCTTATGGACGCCACCCCGGCCCCCACCGCACTCGTTGTCAGGGCGGGAGGCCGGGGTGTGTCGTATTTGGCGAATTATTCCGCCTGGTCAGCAACCTCGACGTTGTAGTGAACGTCGTTGCCATCGACCTTGTCTGCGGTGACGTCAACGCTGTACGTCTCGCCAGAGTCGTGCAGCTTGCACTCAATCTTCGCGCCCTCTTCGGCCTTCAGGCCACTGGGGCATTCGATGCGCTCGGGCTTGCGGCCAATCTCCTTCTCCAGGGAATCGGAGATGCCCTTCTCCACGTCTTCTTGGGCTACTTCTCCTCCTCCTAGCAGCGAGCAGGCGCTCAGGCCGGTGACAGCCAACGCGCCGGTCAGAAAAGCTGCGCCGAGACGCTTGGAGAAGCGGGCGGAGTCAGCGGAAGTGCGGATGTTCTTCATGTAGGGCAGTCTCTTTCTCTCGTTTGCGATGACTGTTGACGGCTAGCGCCATGCTGTTGTGCCTCATCAGGAATCCGGGGTGGAACTATCAGGCATCCGGGGAATGGAATGCCGCCCGTCGGCGAAATGTTCCCAAGCGTGCAGCACGCTGCACAGTTCGAACTTAACCGATGCTGAGTATTTTTGTCTGGGAAACGCAGGCGTCAATAAGAGAGTGCGATAAAATACCCAGAGCAACGGAGCGCACACGGCAAAAAGAGAATGAATAGAGAATAGAAGAGGGAGCCTCCATGGACTTTACGGTCTTTGACCTGCTGATGGATGTCGGCATGATTTCGGTGCTGCTGATTATCGGCACGTTTATGAGGCGCCACTTCGAATGGTTTCGCAACCTGCTGATCCCCGCGCCGATCACTGCGGGTCTGCTTGCGCTGCTCCTCGGCCCCGAAGTGTTGGGTCTGCTGCCGTTCTCCGGCGCGCTGGGCGATTACTCCACCCTGCTGATCGCTGTGGTGTTTGCCTCCATGCCCTACAGCATGAACTTTGCCTCCAACGATGCCTCGAAGGCGAAGAACATGTGGGGCTTTTCCACCTCCATGTTCCTCGGCCAGTGGGGCATCTTCATGCTGCTTGGCCTGCTGGTTTTCGCGCCGGTTTTCGATACTCCAGAGTGGTTCGGCATGATGCTGCCCGTCGGTTTCGTCGGCGGGTTCGGCACTGCCGCGGCCGTCGGTGGCGCGTTTGGGGATATGGGTGCGGACGCCGCCATGTCTCTGGGCTTCACCTCAGCGACTGTCGGTACGTTGGCCGCGATCATCGGTGGAATTATCTTCGCGAACTGGGGTATCCGCACCGGGCGCACGTCCACCCTGCCAGAGAAGCTGCCATGGGAGCTGCGTTCCGGGCAGATCGAGGACGAGGCCAAGCAGCCCTCCATCGGCCGCGCCACCACGAACCCCTCCTCGATCGAGCCCCTGGCCTTGCACGCCGGCTTCATCGCCGTCACCGTAATGTTTGCTTACATCGGCCAGCAGATCATTGGCCACTTCTTCCCGGAAGTATCGGTGCCGCTGTTCGCCCTTGCCTTCGTGGTGGGCATCGGCGGCAAGGTATTCCTGCACGTCATCAAGCGACCGAAGTACTTGGACCAGCAGACGGTGAAGTCCATCTCCGGCGCGTCGACGGACTTCATGATCGCCTTCGGTATTGCCTCCATTAAGCCGGACGCGGTGGCGAGCTACCTAGTTCCGCTGGCGATCCTGTTCGTGCTGGGTATTGCCTACTGCTGCCTGTTCTTCTTCGTTATTGCGCCGATGTTTTTCGGCGATCAGTGGCTGGAGCGCGGCATCTTCGGCTGGGGCTGGGCCACCGCCGCTGTGGCTACGGGTATTGCGCTGCTGAAGATCGTGGACCCGGATCTGAAGTCCGGCACGATGAACGAGTACGGCATTGCCTACGTGGGCTATGCGCCGATCGAAATTGGCATGAACATCCTCGCCCCGATCGCCGTGATAGCCGGCCTGACCTGGGGTATCGGAGGCATAGCGACAGTCGCCGCGGTGGGTATTATTATCTTCGCTGCAGTGCGGGGCTGGTTCCCGGAGAGAACAGGGAAACGGCCGGGCAAGGGGAAACGTTCCGGCAAGGCGGCCGCGGCGGGATAGCGTGCGCAACATCGGCGGGCGCGAGGTTCTACACTAAGCAACTATGAGCAACTCTTCTGCCCAACAGCAGCCCGCCAGCCCCTTCGTCTCCGGTGAGGAGATGCTGGAGGCTTTCCAGCGGGGCGAACGCATGACCGTGATCGACTCGCACTGGGCGCGCACCGAAAACAGCGCCTGGGAGGCATACGTGGGGCAGCACATCCCCGGTGCCATGTTCTGTAACCCCCTGATGCACCTGGCCTCTATCCCGTCCCGCCACAAAGGCCGCAACCCTCTGCCCGAGCCGGAGCGGCTGCAGAAAAGCTTTGACGATTGGGGCATTACGGATGGTCGTCCTGTTTATATTTATGACGCCGGCGCCAACCTCTATGCGGCTCGCGCATGGTTCATTTTCCGTTGGGCAGGTGTGCAGAACGTCCGCATCCTGGACGGTGGCACTAGCTCTTGGGAGTCCGCGGGCGGCGACGTTGCCGGCGGTATCGGAGCCCTGCGCGGCCGGGGTAACGTGGCGGTGCGCCCGGGCAGCATGCCGACCCTCGACCTCGAGGAAGTAGAGCAGTGGCGCGAGGAGCGCATCCTGGTGGATGCCCGCGAGCCCTCCCGCTATTCCGGCAGAAAGGAACGCTTCGACCACCAGGCGGGCCGCATCCCCGGGGCGATCAACGTCCCGGTCAAGGAGCTCTTCAACAACCACAGCGAGCGCGACAGCAGCGCCAGCGGCCATGTGAAGACCCCGGAGGAAATCCGGAAGATCCTCGCCGAGAATGGTGTGACCAGTGGCGATGACGTGTGCGTGTACTCCGGCTCTGGCCTGCACTCCTCCCTGTTTATCGCCGCGATGGAATACGCGGGCCTGCCAGGCGCGAAGAACTTTGTAGGAGGTTGGTCCCAATGGTCCGCTTCCGCCTCGCGCCCCATCGAGCGCGACTAAACTGCAGGAGTATGGATCCCAACTTTTCCCTGGATCCCCGTAGGCCTGGCCAGCAGCGCGAAGTGGCTGCGCAGAACCACTCTGCGAAGTTTCCCGTTGTGACCCCGCTGGCGGGGACAGCCGTCAGCCTCGATTCCGTCCCCGACCCGATCCTCGCCACCGGCACCATTGGCGCCGGTGTGGCGGTGATCCCCGACGCGGGCGTGGAGGTTGTGCAGATCCTCGCGCCCATCGGGGGAGTGATGAAGCGCGTGGCGCCGAACATGTTTGTTATCCAGACGCAGTCGGTGCCCGGCGGTTCTCACGCGGAGACGCTGGCCGACCAGCCGTCGATCTTCATGCAGTTGGGGGTGGATACCGGGCGTCTCAACGGCCAGGGCTTCGACGTGCACGTCCAGGAGGGAGACCTGGTGCGTCAGGGAACTCCCGTGTGCACGTGCGCTCCTCGGGAATTGGGCCGGATGGGGTTCGATCCGGTGGTGATGGTGTTGGGGTTGCAGATGGGGGCGTCAGAAATAAAGCTAGACGTGTTCTCCGGTGAGCCTGTGATGGACGGCGACAACCTGTTCTGGGTGTAAAGGGGGTGCTTGGGCAATGACACGGAGGATTTTTAGCATCCTGTCGGTGGTCGGCATGATTCTGGCGCTGTCGCGGGTGGTGGAGATCTTCACGCCGCAGCAGTTGCAGAGCATCGCCGGGGTTTATTTTGCGGTGTTGGCAGTGCTGCAGGTGTGGCCACTGGCGGCCACTCAGCGCAATAGTTATGGGCACCGGCGGCACCCCGTGAACCGCCTGTACACGCTGATGAGCAGCATCGGGCTGGTCGGGACGGCGCTGCTGGCGATGGTTTTCTATGTGACTTCGCCGTTGTGGTTGATTGTCGTCGCGGGGATGCTGATGATCATGGGGATCGTCGGCGCCGCGGTACTGGCTTTGTTCGCCGCGCCGTGGGACGACTGGTCCACCCGCCGGGGCCGCGATGTCGACGATGAGCTTTTCCTGCGCGACGACGAGCCCGTGGAGGACGTCTGGGACAAGAGCTTCCGGACTTAAGTGGCGCTGGGCGGGAACTGGGCCGGCACTGGGCCGGCACTGGCTGGGTGCGTGCCTATAGCCCGTGCTTCCGGTTGATCAGCCAGTGCATTGTCGCGGTCGGCAGCACGCGCGAGAGCGGGAAGACCACCGGCGCCATCGAGCCGGTTGCGTACAAAGGCTTGGGCCGGGCCGCGGTGATGGGCTTCAGGATTTCCTCGGCCACGCGCTCGGCGGAGATGCCGTTGGCCTCGTTGTTGTCCAGGTTCGTCAGCATGGTGGTGAACTCCGCGCCGTAGGGTCCCTGCAAGTCCACGTACTTCGTGCGCCGCGTGGAAAGCCCGGTGTTGATGGAGCCGGGTTCCACCACGGTTATGCCTACGCCGAAGGGCTGGACTTCGCGCCGGGCGGCGAAGGCGAATCCCTTGATCGCGGCCTTCGAGGCGACGTAGCTGCTGCGGTAGGCCAGCGGGAAGCTGCCCAGCATGGAGCCGACCATCACGATGCGCCCGGCCCCTTGTTGCCGCATTGTTGGAAGGATTTTCTTGGTGACGCCCACTTGTCCCAGAACGTTGATCTCAAATAGACGATGTAGGGCATCGTCGGGGAGCTCTTCCAGGGGGCCAGATTGGCTTTCGCCTGCGTTGTTTACCAGCACGGTCGGTGGGCCGAGGGTGAGGGCGCGGGTGGCGAACTCGTCAATGCTGGCGGGGTCTTCGAGGTCGAGGGGTAGGTAATCCACCCCGTCGATGGGGTCGGTAATGCTGTCGGGGTTGCGGCTAGTGCCGATGATGCGGTCGGGGACGTAAGTTCCCGTGCCGGTGCCGCTTGAGTCGCCGGTAGTTGCGTCGGCCTTGAGCTCCGCGAGGGCGGCGACCGTTGCCCGGCCGATGCCGGAGGAGGCGCCGGTGACTATGGCCACTCTGCCGTTGACGGCGGGCAGTGAGCGAGAAGGGAAGGGGAGGATGCTGGAAAGTTTTGCCATGCTCATTATTTTGGCTGCTGGAATGGGGGGATGCGGGCGGAATGAGATTTTCCGCATTGTCAGGATTCTTTAGTGATCCGTCGCACTACGGCTATGATGTGGGAGAAAACTGCATACATTTTTGCCGCTTTTAGCTGTGGTGGGAGAGGCTCGGCGCTCGTCACGCGCCGGCCGCCGACGGAGCAATTCCTCCCCGGGACACTCTCAGGCCCCAAGTACCGTCACAGTGAGGCAACTCTGGAAAGACCTGCGCGCAGTCGTGTGCACGCGGGCGCCGAAGGAGAAAAGCCGGGTTGACCGGGTGAAGCTCTCAGGCACAAGCGACAGAGTGGGGAGGGCTCCTTTTAACGACCGTGCACTTCCGACCGGAAAGTCCCTATAAAGCTATGTCTTCTGCAGCTACTCGCCGTAATTCAGCCCCCTTCGTTCAGCGCCACATCGGCCCGAACCAGGCCGATACCCAGGAGATCCTCGATTACCTGGGCTACGAATCTTCCGTCGCGCTGGCCGACGATGCCCTCCCGAAGTCCATCTGCCAGGCTGGTCCGATCGGCCTGCCGGAGGCGCTGGATGAAGCGGACACCCTGGCCGCCCTGCGTGCTTACGCTGACAAGAACGTGCAGAAGCAGCAGCTGATCGGCAATGGTTACTTCGACACGATCACCCCGGCCGTGATCCGCCGCAACGTGGTGGAGAATCCGGGCTGGTACACCGCCTACACTCCCTACCAGCCGGAGATCTCCCAGGGTCGCCTTGAGGCCCTGCTGAACTTCCAGACGATGGTGCAGGACCTGACCGGCCTGCCGGTGGCTGGTGCTTCGCTGCTGGACGAGGCCACCGCCGTGGCCGAGGCTGTGCAGCTGATGGCTCGCGGCAATGCGAAGGCCGCCAAGAAGGGTGGCGTGGTGCTGCTGGATTCCTCCCTGCACCAGCAGTCCATCACCGTGACTCTGGCTCGCGCTGAAGCAGCGGGCATCCCGGTGGAGGTCGTGGACCTGGACGGCGAGGACGGCGCCGGTGAGAGCGCTGCCGCTGCTTTCGAGGGCCGCGAGAACCTCGTCGGCGTGGTGCTTTCCAACCCCGGCTCCACCGGCCGCGTCCGCGACCTGTCCGGCCTGATCTCCGCCGCGAAGGAGGCCGGCGCGCTGGTCACGGTTGCCTGTGACCTGCTGGCTCAGGTTCTGGTGACCTCCCCGGGCTCCCAGGGCGCCGACATCGCCGTCGGCTCCGCTCAGCGTTTCGGTGTGCCGCTGTTCTTTGGTGGCCCGCACGCGGGCTTCATCTCCTGCACCGAGGCGCTGCAGCGTAAGTTGCCGGGCCGCATCGTGGGCGTGTCCGTGGATGCCGAGGGCACCCCGGCCTACCGCTTGGCTCTGCAGACCCGTGAGCAGCACATTCGCCGCGACAAGGCCACCAGTAACATCTGTACCGCTCAGGCTCTGCTGGCCGTCGTCGCCGGTTTCTACGCGGTCTGGCACGGCCCGGCTGGTCTGCGCGCCATCGCCGAGGGTGTGCACGCCCGCGCGACCGCCCTGGCCGTTGCCCTGTCCGAGGCTGGCCTGACGCTGGCGCACGATACCTTCTTCGACACCGTCACCGTTGACGTGTCTGGTTCTTCTCTTGGGGACGCCCCCACGGCTCTGCGCGCCGCAGCCGAGGCAGGCTACAACCTGCGCCAGGTTAACGATTCCTTCGTCGGCATCTCTGTCGGCGAGTCCACCACGGATGGGGACATTGCCAAGCTGATCGAGGTGCTGGGCTCCCGCACCGGCGAGGTCAACTCCGCGAGCTTCGACGTCACCGCCGGCCCGCTGGGCGAGGCCGGCGTGCTGCGCGCCGAAGATGAGGAGATTCTGACCCACCCGATCTTCACCGCCATCACCTCCGAGACCCAGATGATGCGCTACATGCGCAAGCTGGCCGACCGCGACCTGGCGCTGGACCGCACGATGATCCCGCTGGGCTCCTGCACCATGAAGCTGAACGCGGCCGTCTCCATGGAGCCGATCACCTGGCCGGGCTTCGCCGGTATCCACCCGCACGTCCCGGCCGAGCAGGCGCAGGGCTGGCTGGAGCTCATCGAGGACCTGGAGGAGCGCCTGGCGAAGATCACCGGCTACGCCAAGGTTTCCGTCCAGCCGAACGCGGGCTCCCAGGGCGAGTTCGCCGGACTGCTGGCGATCCACCGCTACCACCAGTCCCGCGGCGACGATCAGCGTGACATCGTTCTGATCCCGGCCTCCGCGCACGGCACCAACGCTGCCTCTGCAGCGCTGGCGGGTCTGAAGGTCGTGGCTGTGAAGAACGCCGAAGACGGCTCCATCGACGTGCCGGACCTGGAGGCCAAGCTGGAGAAGTACGGCGAGCAGACCGCCGCCATCATGCTGACCTACCCCTCCACCCACGGTGTGTTCGAGGAGCAGGTGCGCGACGTCTGCCAGAAGGTCCACGATGCCGGCGGCCAGGTGTACGTCGACGGCGCTAACCTGAACGCCCTGGTCGGCCTGGCCCAGCCGGGCGAGTTCGGCGGCGACGTATCCCACCTGAACCTGCACAAGACCTTCACCATCCCGCACGGCGGTGGCGGCCCGGGCGTTGGCCCAGTGTGCGTGGCCGAGCACCTGATCCCGTTCCTGCCCACCGACCCGAACGCCGACGTTATCGATGGCGATGCTGCACTGCAGACCGGCCAGCCGGTCTCCGGCGCACAGTACGGCTCCGCTGGCGTGCTGCCGATCACCTGGTCCTACATCGCACAGATGGGCGACGAAGGCCTGACCGAGGCCTCCCGCATGGCCCTGGTGAACGCCAACTACGTTTCCCGCAAGCTGGAGGATTACTTCCCGACGCTCTACAAGGGCGACACTGGCCTGGTGGCCCACGAGTGCATCCTGGACCTACGCGAACTGACGAAGGCCTCCGGCATCACCGCCGAGGACGTATCCAAGCGCCTGATGGACTTCGGCTTCCACGCCCCGACCTTGGCCTTCCCGGTCGCCGGCACCCTGATGATGGAGCCCACCGAGTCGGAGGACAAGGAAGAGCTGGACCGCTTCATCGAAGCGATGATCACCATCCACGGGGAGATCCAGGAAGTTATCGACGGCAAGGTCACCGCCGAACAGTCCATTCTGCGCCACGCGCCGTTTACCGCCTATTCTGTTGTGCGGGACGACTTCGAGGAAGCTGTATCCGGTGGTCACTTCAGCCGTGCCAAGGCCGCATACCCGGTGGCTAGCCTGCGACACACCAAGTACTTCACCCCCGTGCGTCGTATCGACAACGCCTATGGCGACCGCAATCTCGTGTGCACCTGCCCGCCCCTGGAAGACTTCGCAATTAACGAGGACTAGGGTCCGCTGGAGCTAAGGGCGTCACAAAGAGAAGAAGGAGAACAAGACATGACCGAACTTAAGAAGACCGCGCTGCACCTGGTGCACGAGAAGTTGGGCGCGCGATTTACCGACTTCGGCGGCTGGGACATGCCTCTGAAGTACAGCAGTGAGCTGGACGAGCACCACGCTGTACGCAATGCCGTGGGCGTATTCGACCTCTCCCACATGGGTGAGGTTCGCGTGACCGGCCCGCAGGCAGCGGAGTTCCTGGACCACGCGCTGATTTCGAAGCTGTCGGCAGTGAAGGTCGGCAAGGCGAAGTACTCGATGATCTGCACCGAATCCGGTGGCATCATCGACGACCTGATCACCTACCGCCTGGGCGACAACGAGTTCCTGATCGTGCCGAACGCGGGCAACGTGGACAACGTGGTCTCCGCACTGCAGGGCCGCACCGAGGGCTTTGACGTGGAGGTTAACAACGAGTCCGATGCGACCTCCATGATCGCCGTACAGGGGCCCAAGGCCGCGCAGGCGATGCTGGAGATCGTGGAGAACGTCGTGGATGCACCCGAGGCATCCGGCGCGGGCGAGACCGTTGCCGAGGCTATCGAGGGGCTGGGTTACTACGCGGCATTCAGCGGTGTTGCCGCAGGTCAGCCCGTGCTGGTGGCCCGCACAGGCTATACCGGCGAGGACGGTTTCGAGCTGATCGTGGCTAACGATGGTGCGGAGACCGTGTGGACCAAGGCTATGGACCAGGCTGCGCAGCTGGGTGGCCTGCCGTGTGGCCTGGCCTGCCGCGACACCCTGCGCCTGGAGGCTGGCATGCCGCTGTACGGCAACGAGCTATCGCTGAAGCTCACCCCGGTCGATGCTGGGCTGGGCATTCTTGCGGCGACGAAGTCTAAGGACTCTTTCGTTGGTCGTGACGCCATCGTTTCCGCCAAGGAAAAGGGTACCCAGCAGGTACTTATCGGGCTGGCGGGCGAGGGTCGCCGCGCTGCCCGTGGGGGATACGAGGTGTTTGCCGGTGACGGCGAGAAGGCCATCGGTGCCGTGACCTCCGGTGCACTGTCGCCGACGCTGGGCCACCCGGTGGCATTGGCATACGTCGCGAAGTCCGCAGTGTCCTCCGGCGCGGCCGCTGAGGGTGCGACCGTGGAGGTAGACATCCGCGGCAAGCGCTTTGAATACAAGGTTGTGGCGCTGCCGTTCTACTCCCGCGAGAAGTAACGCAAGAAGTAACGAAAAGGGTTGTCTGCCCGCTGGTGTAAGGTTTGGGCAGACAACCACAGAAGTAACCACACAAGGTTTCACAAGAGAGGCTTAAAACAATGACTGCACTGCCAACTGACTTCCTGTACTCCGAAGAGCACGAGTGGGTTAACACCTCCGCTGTTGTTGAGGGCGAGACCGTGCGCGTGGGCATTACCCACATCGCCGCTGAGGCGCTGGGTGACATCGTGTTCGTCGAGCTGCCGGAGGTTGGCTCCGAGGTTGAGGCCGGCGAGGCTTTCGGCGAGGTTGAGTCCACCAAGTCCGTTTCCGACATCTACGCACCGGTTTCTGGCGAGGTTGTGGCTGTCAACGAGGCGCTGGAAGACAACGCTGGTCTGATCAACGAAGATCCATACGGTGAGGGCTGGCTGTACGAGGTCAAGGTGACCGAGGCCGGCGAGCTGATGGAGGCTGAGGCTTACCAGGCGGCTAACGAGTAAAACAAGACCCTATGGTCGGTTCCATGTTCGCATTAATCCTCGGCTTGGCCCTGTTGGGCCTTGCCGTGTGGTTACTCCTGCGCGCAAAAGATAGCACCGGTGAGGGAACCGACGGGTATGCCAGGGGGAACTCCTACGAGGCCGCGGATTGGTCCACGGATGAGGGCTACGTTGATGGCAGCTTCGAGGACGACTCCGAGGGGGAGCCTGAGGGCAACGAATGGCCCGAGGGCGAGGGCGGCGAGTGGTCCGAGCTGGACGACGAAGAATGGTCCGCAGGATGGGATGGCCCGCAGTTTGACTCGTGGTCCGGGGATGATGACGAGTCCGGCGAAGACTACGACTACGAGGATGACGCGGACGATTACCAGGCCGATAGTGCAGACGATGGACTAGGCGAAAGTCCCGCAGACGATTGGGCAGAGGAACCGTCGGAGGATTGGTCCGACGATGAGCCTGCAGAGGGGGAGAGCCCCGTTTCCCCCACGCCTGCGGCTGCGCCTGCGTCCGGGCCCGCGTCAGCAATGGCGGCTTTCGGTTTTCCCCGCAGGCGGCGTCGCCAATGGGCGGCCGACAACGGCTTTGAGTACACGAAGGAAGACAGCGAAGTCGCGCGCGACTGGCCCATCACCATCCTGGGGGATCAGCGGCGCGGGGTGCCGACGCTGCGCGAGGTTGTCAGCGGCTTCGTCGACGGGCACCAGGTGCACATCGGAGACGTGGGATCATCCACTCTGATGGCCATGCGCCGAGTGGAAGAATCACCAGTTCAAGTACTGTATTCCGTTGATGCTGCCCAGCCCGCTGGCATGCGCCGCACCGACCTTCTGGACCAGCCTCCGTTCGCCGCGTACACCACCGACGTCCGCGCGTTGGACCGCATGCTGGACGCCCGCGTGGAGGACTCCCTGGCTGCGCTTTCGCAGGTCGCGCGCGACGTTGCGTGGGGGCAGAACTGGACGGTCGTGCGGATCTCCCGCAAGCTCGACTTCCACGTGTGGCAGAAGATTCTGCCGCGGCTGCGCTCCCTGGTGGATGCAGCGATGGTGCTGCCCCCGGCGCAGACCAGCGCGCCGTTGGAGATGCTGTCTGCCGACCAGTTGCGTCCCCTGCCGGGCGGTCCGCTGCAGGTGAACACCGCCGACCCGGTGAACCAGGAGGAGATCGAGGAACAAGCCGCCGAGACCTCCTCCCGCCGCGCAGCACACCTGCGGGCCGTGCCCGATGGTGCTGCCGATACTAATGCCGAAGGTAGCGACGACACCGCCTCAGCCGCCGCAGAGTTCAACCCCGCGCAAGACAACACTGTCCGCACTGAAGAAGCTGCCGCGCACGCGGAAGTGCCGAACCCGGAGCGGCCCGACATCACCCGCCCCGCCGAGCCGGTGACCTTCCCCTCTCGCACGCACACACGCTGGGAAGGCGGAGACCCGGATAGCTTCGAAAGCTTCGCCGTGGGCGACTACGACGACCCCGCGGAGGATGATGACCTCCACGCGGGACGGCGACGTCGCCGCGACGGAGGCATCCCGCGCCTGGGCGAGGATCCCGAGCACATGAGCTCGCACAACTCGCAATATGCGCAGGTCATCCGCGTCGAGGCGGAAGAGGCCACTATTTTCGAGGAATTCGAGGAGACTAAGTCCACTGCAGTGCGTCTGTCTCCTGTGACGCAGCGTCGGCGGAGCGGTGGGCGTCATCGTGCGCCAGAGGCACGCCACGCCCGCCCCGAACCCATCGAACCGATTGAGTACGAAACCGTCGACGGCGAGGTCGTCGAAGACGACCAGCAATAGCAAAAAGGAGCAACCGCAATGATCGATGAATCCAAGAAGCAGCGCCTCGCTGAGCTCGTAAAGGAGCTGGCGGTGGTGCACGGGCGCGTGACCCTTTCCTCCGGCAAGGAGGCTGACTACTACGTCGACCTGCGCCGTGCGACCCTGCATCACGAGGCATCGCCGCTGATCGGCGAGCTGCTGCGCGAGCTGACCGCCGATTGGGGCTATGCACACGTCGGCGGGCTGACCCTGGGTGCGGACCCGGTGGCGACGGCGATTATGCATGCAGACGGCAACCCTATCGACGCCTTTGTAGTGCGCAAGGAAGCCAAGAAGCACGGCATGCAGCGCCGCATCGAAGGCCCGGATATTGAGGGCAAGCGGGTGCTCATCGTCGAGGACACGACCACCACGGGTAACTCCCCGCTGACCGCCGTCGCCGCTGCCCGCGAGGCTGGCGCGACTGTCGTTGGCGTGGCCACCGTCGTGGATCGCGCGACCGGCGCTAAGGATGTTATTGAGGCCGAGGGAGTCGAGTACCGCTCGCTGTTGGGCCTGTCCGACCTGGGTCTTTCCTAGGTATTTTTGATGACGCCCACCTCCCCCGAACCACACGATAAACCCGGACCGACGGAGTGGCTGGAGCATCCCCGTGGGGTGCGTAGCTGGGAAGAAGAACACCCCGACCAGCCCCGCCCGACGGATGCGCGCTTCGACCCTGAGCTGCTGGATGCCGGGGATAGGCGCAACGTGGTGGATGCTTACCGATATTGGAAGCAGTCCGCGATCATTGCGGATATTGATACCCGTCGGCATGCGCTGCACATTGCCATTGAGAACTTCGAAAACGACTCGAACATTGGCACCGTCGTGCGCACTGCGAATGCCTTCGCGGTGGATACCGTGCACATTGTTGGGCGGCGGCGTTGGAACCGGCGCGGGGCGATGGTTACTGACCGCTACCAGCACTTACAGCACCATGCGACGGTGGGAGAGGTGCTGGAATTCGCTGCCCGGGAAGGGCTCGTAGTGGTGGCGGTGGATAACACCCCGGGGTGCGTGCCGCTGGAAACCGCGGAACTGCCGGAGCGCTGCCTGCTGCTGTTTGGCCAGGAGGGGCCGGGCGTGACCCAGGAGGCGCAGGATGCTGCGCGGATGACGGTCTCTATTGCTCAGTTCGGGTCGACGCGGTCCATTAACGCCGGTGTGGCGGCGGGGATTGCGATGCATGCGTGGATCCGCCAGCACGCGGACCTGTCTCAGGCCTGGTAAATGAGGTGTCTCCACGTCTGGTAAAGGAGGTGTCTCCAGGTCTGGAATGTGGGGATGTCGTGGGCCTGGTAGCTGCGCTTGCCCCAGGCTTGGTAGTTGCGCCCTCCGTGACTCCGCAAATGTCGTTAGAACGGGAATGCATGGGAATGCGCAGGGCGTTGGGGGTAGGAATTGGGGCTCTGGTGAGCAGAATGTCGTTAGAACGGGAATACGTGGGCGCGCGTAGCGGTCTTCGAAAAATGAAAACGCTCTGAACTGCACGTTTGTGTAGTTGGGAATTATGGTCTTTAACGCATTCCCGATCTAGCGACATTTGACTGCTGGGCAGCGCAGTTCCGGGGGAGGACTAGACTGTTCTGCAGAGCGCTACAACCGAGTGAGGTGTGCAGAGTGTTTAATCTTCCCGGCAATAGGAAGCGGGGTAGCAAGTCGTCGCAGGTAGAAGACATTTCTGCGGCGCCGCAGGAATCTGCGGAGGGGGCGGCTGGGCAGGCAGCAGGGGCAGCCGAGCAGGCTGAGGCAGCCGAAGCCTCGCCAGCAGAATCCCCCAACCCCAACCAGGAGCTCATCGAACGCTGGGATCACCGCGCGGACCTCTCCTACCAGGCGGTTCACGAGCGCCACGCCAGCCGCCTCTGGGGTATCCCGCGCACCACGCTGGGAGTTATCGCCTGGCCGCCGACCACTCGCGACCGCATGTTCGTCCGCTGGCACTACTGGTGGCAAGCTCATTACATCGACAACCTCATCGATGCCGCCATCCGCCGCCCCACCCACTCCCGGATTTTCGCCATCCGCCGGCACCTCCGCGCCATGCGCATCCGCAATCTCCGCCCCTTGACCGCCAACCACTACTACGACGACAAAGCGTGGCTGGCTCTGGCCCTGCAGCGGGTGGCGAACACTCCGAAGATCCAGGCAAAACTCGGCACGCCCCGCGAGCTGGAACCCCTGGTGGAGAACATTTTCGAGGGCGTGGATAGCCTCACGGGTGTGCTGCCGTGGCGCACGCAGGAGACTTTCTACAACGTCCCCACCAACGGCCCCGCCGCCATCCTGGCCGCCCGCAATGGCGATATCGAGACGGCGGAGCGCCTGATCGACTGGACCTTCGACAACCTCATCAACGAAGACGGCCTGGTTATGGACGGTATTCACATGCGGATGGCCGGCCCGGAGCCCGTCACGGCGGTGCATCCTTATTGTCAGGGTGTGATGCTCGGCGCTTGTGTGGAGCTCGCCCTCGCGCGCAGGCGTGCGGCTGGGGTGGAGGACCGCACGGTTTCAGATGTGGGCGTCAAAGAAATAACCCGCATCCATGGCCTGCTCCGCGCGATCGAGGTGCACCTTACCGACCGCGACGGTGCGATCAATGCGCGCACTGCGGGCGGTGATGGCGGACTGTTTAATGGCATTCTTGCGCGCTATCTTTCTCTTGTTGTTGAGTGCGTGCCGACGCCAGGTCGGCACGGCACGGAGGCGGTGGCCATAGCTCGGCGGATTGTGTTGGCGACAGCCGAGCAGGTGTGGCGCTTCCGCCTGGAGGTTGATGGGCTGCCGGTGTTCTCTGCCGATTGGTCGAAGGATGCGACGATGCCGCAGGCCGGTGGTCTGGTGGGCGCGACGATTGCGGGGGCGGTAGCGAGCTCCGATATTGCGGAGCGGGATCTATCCGTCCAGCTTTCCGGGTGGATGCTGATGGAGGCGGCGGCGCGCACCATCGCGGCGGAGTGACGCTCGAGTGGTGGGTGAGTAGCGAGAGACGGGTAGACGAGCGGCGGGGGATAGCGTGCAGAGAGGGCACGTGGGCATAAGGGGGAGTGCTCGCCGGAGTGACTGCACGGCGTTGAATTTGTGGGCATAATTGTGGGCGGAGACTTACCTGCCCTATTCCAAGGAATTGAAGGAGCATCGAAATGCCTATTGCAACCCCCGACGTCTACCGCGACATGCTGGATAATGCGAAGGAGAACGGCTTCGCATACCCCGCCATCAACTGCACCTCTTCCGAGACCATCAATGCTGCTCTGAAGGGCTTTGCGGATGCGGAGTCCGACGGCATCATCCAGTTCTCCACCGGTGGTGCCCAGTTCGGTTCCGGCCTGGCCGTGAAGAACATGGTTGCAGGTGCGGAGGCCCTGGCTGCGTTTGCTCACCAGGCTGCTAAGCACTACGGCGTGAACGTTGCTCTGCACACCGACCACTGCCAGAAGGAAGTTCTGGACGAGTACGTCCGCCCGCTGATGGAGATCTCCCGCAAGCGCGTGGAGGCCGGCGAGAACCCGCTGTTCCAGTCCCACATGTGGGACGGCTCCGCTATCCCGATCGACGAGAACCTGGAGATCGCTAAGGATCTGCTGGCTGACGCGCAGAAGGCCAACATCATCCTCGAAGTGGAGATCGGCGTTGTCGGTGGCGAGGAAGACGGCGTGGAGGCCAAGGCCGGCGCTAACCTGTACACCACCGAAGAGGACTTCGCTAAGACCGTTGATGCTCTGGGCACCGGCGAGCACGGCCGCTACCTGCTGGCCGCTACCTTCGGCAACGTCCACGGCGTGTACAAGCCGGGCAACGTGAAGCTGCGCCCGGAGGTTCTGGACATGGGCCAGAAGGTTGCAGAGAAGAAGCTGGGACTTTCTGAGGGCTCCAACCCGTTCGACTTCGTCTTCCACGGCGGCTCCGGCTCCGAGAAGGAGAAGATCGAGGAGGCCCTGCGTTACGGCGTGATCAAGATGAACGTGGATACGGACACCCAGTACGCCTTCACCAACCCGGTTGCCCGCCACATGTTCACCAACTTCGACGGCGTGCTGAAGATCGACGGCGAGGTCGGCAACAAGAAGGTTTACGACCCGCGCTCCTACCTGAAGAAGGCTGAGGAGGCCATGTCCGTCCGCGTGGTGGAGGCCTGCAACGACCTGCACTCCGCTGGCACTTCCGTCGCTAAGTAGGTTTCGCTAGCACGATGGCAGAACAGATTCGTCACAGTCGAGATCTCTTCGGCGCGGAGCACCCGGAGGTGCGCCTGCCGCAGGAGCTGGCAAGCTCCATTCCGGTGGAAGGTGCTGCAGGTGCTGGCGGTGGTGCAAGTACTGCACAGTCGCGTGAGTCGCTGGAGGCCGCGGTCTCGGAGAACCTGAAGGATTCCGGCGCATGGGCTGCCTTGGCCGAGGTGCTGCTGGCCGAAGGTCAGCCCGTGCAGGCCTACGCCTGCGCCCGCACCGGCTACCACCGTGGCCTGGACGCCCTGCGTGGAAACGGTTGGCGCGGCACCGGCCCGGTCCCGTGGAACCACGAGCCGAACCAGGGTGTGCTCCGCGCTATCGGCGCGCTGGTGCAGACCGCCCGCGCTCTCGGCGAGGACGATGAGGTCGTGCGCTGCCTGAACCTGCTACACGACTGCGACCCGGCGGCAGCCCCAGCCCTGGGGCTGGACGGCTCCGGCAAGAAGGCCGAGTCCAAGCCCATCACCGAACCCGGCGCCACCCCGCCCGCCGAGGGCTAACCTGTGCCTGAACGGAAATGAACCAACGCCGTTCTTTCTCTCTGCCAGCCCCGAGCCGCGGAGTGAACCGGAACCTCTGCATCGTCACGCTAGTCGTGGCGATACTTTGGATGTCCAGCATCCTCTGGCCCGCAGAACCCACAGCCGGCTGGCCTTTCGTGGCCGAAATGCAGGCCAGTGCGTGGGTCGCCGGTGTGCTCGCCGCGGCGGGTATCGGCATCCTCCGTTCGGTACGCCGCGCGGCGCTATGCGCGGTACTGGCTCTGCTGGCGGTCTTGATCGTCCCGCGCGTACCGGCGCCCAATTTTTCGGACGCCACCAACCCGACCCGCGTATTCTCCCTGAACACCTACTGGGGCAAGGCCGACGATAAGCGGATTGCCCGCGCGATCGACGAGCTCAAACCCGATGTGGTCTTCCTCCTGGAGACTAATACGGAGGAAGTCGCGAGCGTGGCGGACAAGACCGGCTATCTCCCTATGACCCAGCCGCGACCTGGCAACGATCGGGCGGATAATGTTGTGGCGCTCGTGTCGGCGTCATATAAAGAAGAAACAGGGGCGCACGGCAACATGGTCCGTGGGCTTACTCGCTTCCAGACTCCGCGCGTGAACGCACCGCTGCACGGCAACAGCGAGTTCGTGGGCGTGCATGCGGTAGCGCCGGCGAAGGACGACCGCCCGGCGTGGGAGCGCGACCTAGCGAACCTTAGCGAGTGGGCGAACTCCCGGCGCCACCTGGTGCTGGCCGGCGACTTCAACGCAACGCGCAGCCATCCGCGCTATCGCGACTTCGAGCTCAGCGACTGCACGGGGCACCTGGCGCACACTCCAACGTGGCCGGCGGTGTTCCCGGTGATTCGGCTAGACCACATCATGACCACCGGCGAGTGCCTGGGTGGCGGCACGAAGCGGATTCTGGGTACTGACCATCTGGCCGTGTGGGCGGACGTAACCACCTAAACTGGCGGGCATGGCAGAACCACAACCGCGGCCCCGGACCGCGAAAGAGATGTGGGGCGAGCCGGCCAACCGCCTGCGCCCCGGAGTGCGCGCCGCAGCCCGGAACCTGCGCCGTATCGCGCCGGTGCAGGGTGCAATCCGCGTGCGCGAGGGGATAGTCTTCGCCATCCAGTGCGCTATCGGCGCGGGCCTGGCGCTGCTCATCGCGGAGCAGATTTTCGACCACCAGCAGGCTTTCTTCGCGCCCATCGCGGCGGTGCTGAGCCTGGGTGTGAGCGCCGGCAAGCGCTTGCGGCGTGGCTTCGAGCTGGTGCTCGGCGCCTCCGTGGGCGTGGGCATCGGAGACCTGGTGATCAGCAACATTGGTAGCGGATACTGGCAGGTCTCCGTGGTGGTGCTGTTCGCCATCATGGTGGCGACGTTCGTGGATAAATCGGTCTCCGTGGCTTTCCAGGCTGCAAGTTCCGCGGTGCTGGTGGCGACGATCCTGCCGCCGGGGTCTTCCGGTTCGTGGGACCGCATGATCGATGCGCTGATCGGTGGTGTGATCGGCATTTTGGTGCTGGCGCTGGTGCCTAACTCGCCGCTGCGTCCGGCTAGGCGGGAGGTCTCCACGCTGATCTCGAAGGCTTCGCTGGTGCTGGACGATGTGGCGCAGGGGATGGAGGAGCGCGACACGGCGAAGATCACCAAGGCTCTGGAGATCGCCCGCGGCACTCAGACATACGTGAATGCGCTGCTGACGAACGTGGGCGGCGGGTCGGAGGTTGTGGCTGTTTCGCCGATTTATTGGACGGCCCGGCGGCATGCGAAGTCGATGAACCGCATCCTGGTGCCCGTGGATAACGTGATGCGTAATACGCGCGTGTTGGCGCGCCGGGCGGAGATCATGATGCTGGACGAGGTCGAGCCGCCGGAGGAGATGATCGAGCTGATGCGCGGCATCTCTAACGAGCTGGGCCAGCTGGGTGCGTTGTTCGCCGAGGGCGGTACGCGCGGCACCCGCGACGAGGCGGTGGAGATCCCGGAGATCGTCCGCGCCCTGCAGAAACTCGCAGCGGAGGCGGACCTGGCCATCGCGGAGGGTACAGGTTTGTCGGGCACGGTGGTGTTGGCGCAGTGCCGCTCTATTATTGTTGACGCCCTTCAGGTCTGTGGCTATTCGCGTGAGTCGGCTATGGCGTTTCTGCGGCCGACGGTGGATCGGCCGTGGCAGCCGCCAGAGGTGTGGGACGACCTGGAGGAATAAGCAGGGGCTACGAGTGGAACCTTAAGAGTAGCGATAGTAGATTCTTAAAGAAGTTGGGGAATTGTTCCCCACAACGACTTAACGTCGTCTCGCTCTACTTTGAGGTCCCTCTTATGATGTTTCTTCGTTCCCGCCGCGCCATGACTGCTGTTGCGGCTGCATCTAGCCTGGTGCTGACCGCCACGGCTGTCCCACAGTCCCCGTTCTCCCCAGTAGCCGCTCAGGCTGCCACGGCCAACAAGACGCAGGATACGAACCTGCCGCTGAAATGTACCCTGTTCGCTGCGGGTGGCCCCAAGAATAAGATCCCGTTTGTTGGACGTGGTTTCATGGAGAATCGGGATTTCACGGGAAATTTTCACGTGACGATGCCTGGGCAAGGTTGCGTCCCTTAGTGTGGTGTAACGCTTGCTGATGGTGGATCCCGGAAAGTAGTGGGCGGCCACCGCCAGTTAGCCTTTCAACTCAACTACCACATCTCACCGAAAGGCCTATGACGATGACCGCTGCACCGTATTCTATCGACCCGACAACCTATCTGGATGATTTGCTGGCCCAAGCGTCTCCGGATTTGATGCGCCAGATGCTGCAAGGGTTTATCAACCAGATCCTCTCCGCCCAGGCTGACACCGTCTGCGGCGCCGAATACGGGGTTGTATCCACCGAGCGGGTCAACCACCGCAACGGGTATCGCCACCGCGACCTTGACACCCGTGTCGGCACGATCGACGTGGCGGTGCCGAAACTGCGCCACGGCGCGTTCTTCCCAGACTGGCTGTTAGAGCGCCGCTCACGAGCAGAACGAGCCTTATCGACTGTGATCGCCACGTGCTACCTTAAGGGGGTTTCCACCCGCAGGATGAATGATCTGGTGGCTACACTTGGGATTTCCAGCATGTCGAAATCGCAAGTCTCACGCATGTCAGAAGAACTCGACGACATGGTCGCAGACTTCAAAAACCGCCCACTAGACCCCGGCGGGTACGCCTTTTTATCGTGCGATGCGCTCACGATCAAAGTCCGTGAAGGCGGCCGGGTGGTCAAATGCTCAGTGCTGCTTGCCACCGGAGTCAACGCCGACGGGTATCGCGAAATGCTCGGCATGCACGTCGCCACCGCGGAATCCAACGCGTCGTGGAAAGGCTTCTTCCAGGACTTAAAAGCCCGCGGACTTACTGGGGTATTCCTTATCACCAGTGATGCCCACGAAGGCATCCAGCACGCCATTTCCGAAGTGCTGCCCAATGCGTCGTGGCAGCGGTGCCGCACCCATTTCGCGAAGAACCTCTACGAAAAGGTCCCGAAAACACAATGGCCGATGGTCTCTGCGATGTTCCAGACAATCTTCCAGCAACCTGACGCCACATCCACTTGGGCTCAAGCCCGCGAAGTTGTCGACCTACTGGAGCCGAAATTCCCTCACGTCGCGGCGTATTTGGAGGAATCACTCGATGAAGTACTGGCGTTTACCGCAGTGCCGAAACCAGTCTGGACGAAGGTGTGGTCAAACAACCCCACAGAACGGTTAAACCGAGAGATCCGCCGGCGCACCGACGTCGTCGGCATTTTCCCAAACCGTGAATCCATCATCCGGCTTGTCGGTGCGGTCCTAGCCGAGCAACACGACGATTGGATCCAACAAAAACGCTACATGTCACTGACCGCACTCGAACACACCAAGCACCTCATGCACCACCCAGGAGAACATCGTGACGACCACCACCAGCTAACCGCCTAACCAAGCCCCGAACTTCATATCGAGCCGAAAGCACAAACGGCTACACCACTACACCGGACTTGACCCTGGGCAAGTAGAAGTCGGTGAGGTTTTTGAAGCTAGCGTAAGCATGGATTCGCTTTCCGCCTCGCATTCACTGTTGCGACAGTTGGGCGGTAGCCCCAGTTTCGAAGAAGGTAGCGCGGCCAATAAAGTGCGTTTCGCAGTGAAGGGCGATGTTGATCTGGTCGAATCCAACCCGCCCGCCACGCTAAAGAATGGTGTTCTAACCGTTGAAAAGATGATGCAGCCGAGTAAGTCGGGAGACACGGTAACGATTGCTTTCGCGCCTCTAAAGCTGAAGTTCAAAGCGAAGAAGGCTGGGTTGGTTGAGATCCAGACCCCAGAGGCTTATAAGACACCGGATAGTCATGGTGGTGTCAGGAACAACAACATGTTCCATGGGGAGGGGATTGCAGGCACTGTTTTTGGAAAAACTCCAGGCTTGCGAGTGACTTGTTTGACTGATCGTTTTACGCCGCTGGGTGCGACCCAGGTAGGTAAAGATGCTGAGTTCAATGAGCCTAAATACTCCGCCATTGAAGTGAAGCAGCAGGATACCGCTGCCTCGAAGAACACCGCGCAGGCACCGGAAGGTACCACCTATGCGAAGGGTGCAGAGGCTCCAGAGTGGGCGACCGTCGGTCAGGACGGCACCGTAACCGTAAAGCCGGGACTGGATGTGAAGCCCGGCGACTACACCGTCCCGGTCGTTGTCACCTACCCCGATACCTCCGCTGACAACACCGTTGTGAAGGTGAAGGTCACCGTTAAGCCGAAGAACGAACTGCACACCCCGAAGTACACGGATGTGACGGTGGTGCAGGACAAGGAGGAAACCTCCGCTAAACCATCCGACGCTGGAGAAGGCTCCACCTTCGCTGCCGGAGAAGGCGCCCCGACCTGGGCGACCGTCAACGCCGACGGCACGGTTACCGTCAAGCCCGGCATGGACGTGAAGCCGGGCGAGCACCCCGTTCCGGTCAAGGTGACCTATTCCGACAAGTCCGTCGGCAACGCAACGCTGACGGTCCACGTTAAGCCCAAGCCTGCTAACGAGGTGCACGACCCGAAGTACACCGACATTAAGGTAAAGCAGGGGGATGAGGAAACCGCAGCGGCTCCGAAGGACGTCGCCGATGGCACTAAGTTCGCCCCTGGTGAAGGCGTGCCGGAGTGGATCACCGTCAACGAAAACGGCACCATTGAGGCGAAGCCCACCCTGGAGACCGAGGTCAAGGAGTACACCGTCCCGGTCACCGTGACCTACCCGGATGGGACCTCCGACAAGACTGAGCTGAAGGTGGAAGTCACCAAGAAGCCAGACAACGAGATCCACAATCCGCAGTACGACGACGTGACCGTCAAGCAGTTGGATACCGAGACCGTAGCGGCTCCGAAGGACGTTGCTCAGGGAGCGAAGTTCGCCCTCGGTGACAACGCGCCGGACTGGGCATCCGTCGCAGAGGACGGCACCGTCACCGTGAACCCGGGGCTGGATGTCCCCGAAGGTGATTACACCGTCCCGGTTGTTGTGAGCTACCCGGACAACTCCGCCGATAAGACCGAGGTTAACGTCCACGTAAAGGTGAAGCCCGCCAACGAGCTGCACGATCCGAAGTACACCGATACTTCCGTCGTGCAGGAGAGCACCGCTACCGTGGCTGCACCGGCGGACATGCCAGACGGTACCAAGTTCGCTGCTGGTGAAGGCGTGCCGGAGTGGATCACCGTCAACGAAAACGGCACCATTGAGGCGAAGCCCACCCTGGAGACCGAGGTCAAGGAGTACACCGTCCCGGTCACCGTGACCTACCCGGATGGCTCCACCGACAACACGTCGGTGAAGGTGAACGTGACCAAGAAGCCGGACAACGAGATCTACTCCCCGGAGCTCGGCAGCATCACGGTGAAGGCCAACCGCACCGCGAAGACGTCGGCCATTGAGGGGCTGCCGGCTGACACGAAGTTTGCCCTTGCAGACGGTGCGCCTAGCTGGGCAACCATCGGCGACAAGGGTGTCGTGCAACTAAACCCGGGCGGTGACGTTGCGCCACAGGATTACGACGTTCCGGTCACTATCACTTACCCCGATGGCACCGAGGACACCGCGACCTTGAAGGTCACCGTCACGGAGCGCGATATTGCCGAGGTGCACGACCCGGCCTACGCGCCGATCGAGGTTGTGCAGACCGAAACCGGCACCGTTGCCGCGCCGACGGACAGCACTGCTGATGCGGAATACTCCCTGGGTGCAGGTGCTCCGAAGTGGGCCACGCTGAATAAGGATGGCAGCATCGAAGTCAACCCGGACCTGCACGTCGAAACGGGCGAGTACAATCTTCCCGTCACTGTTGTTTACAAGGACAACTCCTCCGACCGCACCACCGCCGTGGTGACCGTCACCAAGAAGCCTGACAACGAGATCCATGACCCGACCTACTCGGACGTGACCGTGAAGCAGGGCGACGAAGTGACTGCTCCGGCTCCGGCCGATGTGGCTGAGGGTGCGACCTTCGAGGCTGGCGAGGGTGTACCGTCTTGGATCACCGTCAACCCGGACGGCACCGTCACCGCTAAGCCGGGTCTGGAGGTTGAGGCCAAGGAGTACACGGTTCCGGTGAAGGTCACCTACCCGGATAAGACGGGTGACGACACCACCGTGAACGTCACCGTGACCGTCAAGCCGACCAACGAGCTGCACGATCCGACCTACTCGGATGTGACTGTGAAGCAGGGCGACGAGGAGACTGCTCCGGCTCCTACTGATGTGGCCGAGGGTGCGAAGTTTGCTGCTGGCGAGGGTGCCCCGGAGTGGGCGACCGTTAACGAAGACGGCTCCGTAACCGTGAAGCCGGGCCTGGAAGTGGTCGACGGTAAGTACACCGTTCCGGTGAAGGTCACTTACCCGGATACCTCGGCTGACGACACGACCGTGAATATCACCGTGACCGTGAAGCCCGCTAACGAGATCCACGATCCGACCTACTCTGACGTGACGGTGAAGCAGGGCGACGAAGTGACCGCTCCGGCTCCGACTGATGTGGCTGAGGGTGCGACCTTCGAGGCTGGCGAGGGCGTACCGTCCTGGATCACCGTCAACCCGGACGGCACCGTAACCGCCAAGCCGGGCACCGATGTTGAGGCCAAGGAGTACACCGTTCCGGTGAAGGTCTCCTACAAGGATGGTTCCGGCGACGACACGACCGTGAACATCACCGTCACCGTGAAGCCGACCAACGAGAAGTACGATCCGACCTACCCCGGTGCCGACGTGAAGCAGGGTGGCGAAACCACCGTCGCCCCGCCGGCTGACGTGGCTGATGACGCAGAGTTCGCTCTTGGTGAGGGCGCCCCGGAGTGGGCCACCGTCAACGAGGACGGCACCGTCACCCTGAAGCCGAGCAAGGAAGTTGAGCTGGGCGACTACGACGTCCCGGTTGTCATCACCTACCCGGATGGATCGACCACTACCACGACGCTGAAGGTGACCATCAAGGAGCAGGACAAGCAGAATGACAACACCGGCAGCACCGGCTCCGGCGATGGCCTGTTCGGCTCCTTGGAGGGCTCCAGCAGCATCACCGGTTCCAGCCCATTCGGTACGTTCCTCGCGGCCCTGTTCGGAACGATTGCCATCGGCGCAGGCCTGTTCGGCCTGTACAACTGGGCCCGCGACCACGGTTACGTCCGCTAACCGCGGGCGCGCTTAATTGCGCACGAACTGTCCATCCCGCAGGTGGCGGTAAAACGTCACCGACTTCAACGGGCGGGGATGGCGCACCCCATCACGGGTAACCGCCAGATCCACCCCACCGGCCTGTAAGGCCCGCCCCCGCAGCACCGTCGGAGAGACGGTACTGCGGGGCTTCTTTATGCGCCCAAACCAACCCTTACGGGGCAACGGCGGACGCTGCACCGCAGCCAAACCCGGAGCATCCGGGGTGGGAACCAGGCGCACACCATTGTTGAAATCGCTGGTGCCCGCCTTTGCCTGCTCATACAGGATCTCGGAATCGACGATCACCTCGCCGATCATCTCCGTCGCATTTTCGGATGCACTCGCCGAGCTTGCCGCGCCTTCTGAATCCGCCGAGCCAGCCGGGTTAACCGGCCCGGTGACCTCCGCCGCTCCCAACGTCACCACGCCATGGTCGTCGCGAATCACCGGAGTCGGCACAGCCGGGGAAGCCAGCGCGAAGGTGAGGTGTTCGGCGGGGGAGAAGGTGGCGTCCAGACCCCACGAAAGAGCAACCGCCGAAGAACCAGAAGGGATAAAACCGACCTCAACCCACAGGGCATCGATGCGCATCAACTTGGAAACCACGGCGGCCAGAGCAGCGTCGCTACCCTGCACGATCACGCGCACGCGCTCGCTGACCTCGTGCGGATCCGGCTGCGGGGCGCCCAAGTGGGGAGCGTCGGGGCGCTGCATCATCTCCTCCAGCGACGGAGTGGAACCTACCACGAACCGCTCCAGATCATCCAGGAAACGCAGCTCCTTGCGCTTCGGCACAGCGGACAGATCGAGGCACTCCACGGCCTCGCCCGGCAGTACAGGATCGCGCAGCCGATCGCTGGCGGGAACATCGCAACGCAACATAAACAACATAGAAACCCACCATAGCCGTGCCACAAGCACCGGCGAGGTACTAGAATGGAGAAACGTCTAGGTGCCCCGCCCGATTTCTAACTGAAGCTACAGCAGCGACAGAAGATGCAGTGAATGCATGGCGCGGGGCTACACCCATGAGTACAGAAGTACCAACGCAGAGGACGTGTTTTAGTTTCCATGGCATCGATCATCGTCGTAGGCGCCCAGTGGGGCGACGAAGGTAAGGGCAAAGCTACCGACATTCTGGGCGGGAAGGTCGATTACGTAGTCAAGCCCAACGGCGGCAACAACGCCGGCCACACCGTCGTCGTCGGCGGCGAAAAGTACGAACTCAAGCTGCTGCCCGCAGGTGTGCTTTCCGAAAACGCCACGCCCATCATCGGCAACGGCTGCGTGGTGAACCTGGAGGCACTGTTCGAGGAGATCGACGGGCTGGAGGCTCGCGGCGCAAACGCCTCCCGCCTGCGCGTTTCCGCCAACGCGCAGCTGGTGGCGCCCTACCACGTGGCCATCGACCGCGTGGCCGAGCGCTTCCTGGGCAAGCGCGCCATCGGCACCACCGGCCGCGGCATCGGCCCGACCTACGCAGACAAGGTCTCCCGCGTGGGCATCCGCGCCCAGGACCTGCTGGACGAATCCATCCTGCGCCAGAAAATCGAATCCGCACTGGATCAGAAGAACCAGATCCTGGTGAAGATCTACAACCGTCGCGCCGTCGACGTGGACGAGGTCGTGGAATACTTCCTCTCCTACGCCGATCGCCTCAAGCCGATGTTGATCGATGTGTCGACGGAGCTGAACCAAGCTCTGGACGCCGGTAAGTCTGTGCTGATGGAGGGCGGCCAGGCCACGATGCTAGACGTGGACCACGGCACGTATCCCTTCGTGACTTCCTCTAACCCCACCACTGGCGGCGCATGCGTGGGCACGGGCATTGGTCCGACGCGCATTACCGCATCGCTGGGCATCATCAAGGCCTACACCACCCGTGTGGGTGCGGGCCCGTTCCCAACGGAGCTGTTCGACAAGTGGGGCGAGTTCCTGCAGACCACCGGCGGCGAGGTTGGCGTGAACACCGGGCGCAAGCGCCGCTGCGGCTGGTATGACTCCGTGATCGCCCGCTACGCCTCCCGCGTGAACGGCTTCACCGACTACTTCCTGACGAAGCTGGACGTGCTGACTGGCATCGGCGAAATCCCGATCTGTGTAGCCTACGACGTGGACGGTGTGCGCCACGACGAGATGCCGATGACGCAGACCGAGTTCCACCACGCAACCCCGATCTACGAGACCATGCCCGCGTGGGACGAGGACATCACCGACTGCAAGACCTTCGAGGAGCTGCCGCAGAAGGCGCAGGATTACGTCAAGCGTCTGGAAGAGCTGTCCGGCTGCCGGATCTCCTACATTGGCGTGGGCCCGGGCCGCGACCAGACCATCGTCATCAACGACGTCGCGGAGAGCTAGGGCAGGGCTAGGGCGCTGCGCTAGAGCGCGCTAGAGCGCGCGCAGGAAGTCGGCCAGCAACTCCGCCGCCCGGGTGAGGTTGGCCTGGAACTGCTCCGGCTGCTCCGCCTTGTCGCGGCTGAAGGTCAGGCAGTACTCGATGCTGGTGGCCTTCGGCGTGTAGTTCACGCCGAAACCATTGGGGATGGTGGGGGCGAAAACATAGCGGATGATGTGTGCATCGCTGCCGATTGAGGTGGTGGACAGGAAGTCCGTGCGGGCGGCTTTGACGCCCGGATCCGCCAGCAGCGCCAGGGGAGCGCCGGACTGCTTCTCCGAGGTGAAAGACAGCGCCCACAGGTGGCGATCGATGCCACGACCAGTCTTGCAGCCAATCACCCAATTGCGGTGGGCATTCAGTGCCTCCTGCAGGGCCTCGACGGTCGGCTTGCCGGCAACGAGCTGCTTAGAGAAAGCCACGGCCTCCGGGGTGACCGCGCGCAGGCATTCCGTGCGGCCGGCCTTGTACTCGCGCATATCCACGGCCTCGTACACCGCACGGATGCGGCCGAAGGTCAGCTGTTGAGCGATGGAGAGAATCAGCTGGCTCATCGCATCGGCGCTGAACTTGAAAGGCAGCTCCTCCTTCGCCAGTTTCGGCACCTCGATGATTTCTACGGCGTATTCGTCGCCGGTGGGGATGGAGGCGGCAGGCGCAACCGGGGATAGCTCCAGCGGGGCGACATCGGCTGGGGTGGCATCCGCGTCGGCGTTTGCGGCCGTAGGGGCGTCACTATCCACAGCCTCCTGCACCCGGCGCACCGCCTCCACGAGCGTGGCTCCATCGACCGTCGAATGCTCCACGTGTATGGCCGCAAAATTGCTGGCCAGGTTGATTTCATACGTCAGCGGCTTGTACACCCAGGCGTGGCCGGGGGCGAAAGTGAGGTCGCGCAGCAGGTCGGCCTCGGTGGCCTGCGCATCGTCGATCAGGTGCAGCGCGAAAAGTTGATCGCGCAGGGTGGCTTGAGTCTCCGCGGGGAGCGGGAGCTCGGCCAGGGCCGCGGAGCCGAGGTAGGAAAGGCGGGCGTCGAGGGCGGGCTCGGCAGTCTCGCCGGTGCTGGCGGCGCTCCCGGCGGTGTCGGAGTTAGTACGCAGCACCTCCAAGGTGGCGCGCAGCTGCTCCCGAGAGGCTAGGCGCCCCTGCTCGTCCGTGATGCGCAGGTCGAACACGTGGCCATCCACGATCACGCCGATGCTGCGGGATGCGGTGCCGAGCTCGCTGAAGGTGACCTCATCGCAGTCTGGGCGGGGGATGCGCAGCGCGCCGTTGAAGCAGCGCCACTGGTTGGCGTCCAGCGGATTGCCGCGGCCGTCGACCTCCTCCGGCATCGAACCATCGGCCTGCTTCAGGTGCACCAGCGCCAGGGCGCGCAGGATGTCCACGGCACGATCCAACCCAGAGGTCCCCGTGCGCAGGTTGATCTGGAAGCCCACGTTGGAGGTGGTCTGTAACGGCGTGCGAACGGTCAGGTAATCGCGGAGCCAGCGGTCTGCCAGCCAGCTGCTGTTCGCGGCGTCGCGGTCGGCGGCGAAGGCCTCCAGGGCGGACTGCAGGGCGGGGCCCTGGTTGGCTTGGAAGTCCTCGATGGCTCGCTCCGTGGCGGCCAGCATATCGGCATCCGCGACGGCAGAGACCGCATGGCGGAGCGCGGGCAGCGTGGCATCCAGCGGTGGTACGGGGAGAGGCTTGAGGTGAGCGCGATTATCCTGCATGACCTCGAGTCTACTGAGGAGCTACGGGGGTGAACGCCGGAAAGATCTGAATATTTTTAAAAGGAAAATACTTGTTCGACAACGTGATGCACGTCACTCGCTTAAGGTTTGTCTTAAATTTGCAAACGCAAGCCCCGGCTACGAGGAGTGAAACTATGCCGATCCAGAGCCCACAGCAGGAAATCGACATTCCGAACAGCACAATCTACGACGTACTTTTCGGCAACATCGCCGAAGAAGACCTCGGTCGCATCGCCATCACGGACGACGCCACGGGATCGCAAACCACCTACGGGGAACTCAAGGCTCTTATTGACGCCTTCGCGGGCGCCCTGGCCGACCGCGGAGTCAAGCCAGGCGTAGTCGTCGGGCTGCACTGCCCGAACAGCCTCGCCTTCGCGGTCGCCTTCCACGGCATTCTCCGCGCCGGGGCAACTGTTACTACCTTGGGGTCACTACTGAACGCTCACGACGTGGCAAAACAGCTTAAGGACTCTGGTGCGACGTTTGTGCTGACGACCAAGCTGCTGGGGGAAGCGGGCGTCCTAGGTGCAGAAGAGGCAGGGATCGACCCGAGCAACATCATCGACCTCACCGACGAAGCAACTGGCCTCAAGGCGCTCGTGAGGGAGGGCCGCCCCGCGCCCGAAGTCACCATCGACCCGGCGACCCACGTGGCGGTGCTGCCGTACTCGTCGGGCACCACGGGCGTGCCGAAGGGCGTGCGGTTGAGCCACCGCAACCTCGTGGCGAACATTCTGCAGATCGGCGTGCGGCTCGGCCCCAACGGCCTGGACCGCGACTCCGTGGTGATGTGCGTGCTGCCGTTCTTCCACATCTACGGCATGAATGTCCTGCTGAACTCCTGCCTGTACGTGCGCGCCCACGTGGTGACCATGCCCAGCTTCGACCTGGAGAAGTTCCTGGCGGCACATCAGAAGCACGGCATCACGTTTACCTTCATCGCCCCGCCGATCGCCGTGGCGCTGGCCAAGCACCCGCTGGTGGACAAGTTCGACATCGGCTCCCTGGAGACCGTACTTTCCGGCGCGGCGGCCCTGGATGGGCAGCTTGCAAACGCGGTAGCCAACCGCCTGGGCGTGCGCATCCTGCAGGGCTTCGGCATGACGGAAACCAGCCCCGTCACCAGCGTGAGCGACGTCGGAGTTACGCCACTGGATTCCATCGGCCTGCCGGTCTCCAACACGGAGGTGAAGATCGTGGACATCACGACAGAAGACCTCGCGGAGATCCACCCGCCCGCGAACGAGGGCGAGCGTTCCATCGAAGGTGAAATGTGGGTGCGCGGCCCGCAGGTGATGCTCGGTTACCTCAACAACGAGGAAGCCACCGCCAACACCATCACCCCCGACGGATGGCTGCGCACCGGCGACATCGCAAACCTAGACCACCTGGGCAACGCCTACGTGGTCGACCGCATGAAGGAACTGATCAAGTACAAGGGCTACCAGGTTGCCCCGGCCGAGCTGGAAGCGCTGCTGATGACGCACGAGGCCATTGCCGATGCGGCCGTGGTTGGTTACCTGCGCGAATCGGACGGCGAAGAGCTGCCGCGTGCATTCCTGGTGCTGCAGCAGGGCGTGGACCCGAACGACCCGGCCGTGAGCGCGGAGGCGCTCATGGAGTGGGTTGCCGAGCGCGTGACCCCGTACAAGAAGATCCGCATGGTCGAGTTTATTGACGCGATCCCGAAGTCCAGCACGGGCAAGATCCTGCGCAAGGATCTGAAGAACGTGCCCGTGGCAGCTAAGGCCTAGCAGCGCTAGAAATCCCAGTCGTCCTCCTCCGTTGATTCCGCCCGCCCGATCACGTAGGAGGATCCGGAGCCGCTAAAGAAGTCGTGCGTTTCGTTGGAATCCGGCGCCAGGGCGGCGATGATTTCCGGCTCCGTTTTCGCCGCTTCTTCTTCGTATTGCGGCGGATACCCCAGATTCATCAGCGCCTTATCCGCGTTGTAGTGCACGAAGGCCATCACGCCGTCGATCAACGATTTCTCGTCGGGTAGGGTCCCGCCGTACAGGTCTCCGGAATACTCCTTCTCCAGCTCCAGAAGTTCCTCCACTAGCGCGAACGTGAACTCCTCGAGTTCCGCCGAGCGCTCCGGGTGGGCCTCCAGCCCTCGCTGGAATTTGTATCCCGAGTAGTACCCGTGGACGGCCTTGTCCCGCAGGATCAACCGGATCATGTCGGCTGTATTCATCAGCGTGCCCCGGCAGCTAAACCAAAGCGGTAGGTAGAACCCGGCGTACAGCAGCAGGGAGGACAGTAGCGTGGCGGCGACCTTCCGCTTGAGTGGGTCGTCCCCGTAGTAGTGCTGCATCACTGCCGTCGCTCGGCGCTGCAGGGCTGGGTTACCGATGGCCCAGGTATAGGCGGCGTTGATTTCCTCGCTGCTGCACATCGTGCTGAACACACTGCTGTAGCTGCGCGCGTGAACGGCCTGCATAAAGGCGATGTTTGCGTAGACCGCTTGTTCGTGTTCGGTGCGGGCATCCGGGATCTGGCTGATCTCACCAACGGTCGCCTGCACAGTATCCAGCAGCGTGAGCCCGGTGAATACCTTGGTGGTCAGCTCGCGTTCTGCGTCCGTCAGTGCGTTCCAGGTTGGCAGGTCGTTGGACAGCGGTACTTTCTCTGGCAGCCAGAAATTGCTGGTCAGCCGCTGCCAGATCTCCAGGTCCTTCTGGTCGTCCAGCCGGTTCCAATTCACCGGCCGCAGTGGCCGGGCGGGGTCGTGCGGCCATTGGGGTGGGGTTTGGGAGCGCATGAGGTAGCTCATTGTTTCCTTTCTGATTCTTCTCGATCGTGTCGTTCTGCTTGTGTCTTATTGCTCTGTCTTATGGACGCCACATCTTCCCGCCAGTCCGATCCCAGAACTCCCGGATGCCTTCCCGAACACGGGCAACATCGCGGGCTGTGCCGAGCAATTCAAAGCGATAGAGCTCCGGCACCTGGCACTTGGCGGCGATTGTTGGTCCAGCGCAGCAGTATGCCGTACCGAAATTCCTGTTTCCGCTGGTGATCACACCCCTGATGAGAGAGCGGTTATGTGAATTGTTGAGGAAGGTGATGACTTGCCTGGGCACCGCCTTCCGCGGGTCGCCTCCGCCATAGGTTGGGGTGATGAGCACATAGGGCTCGTCGACGATGAGCTCCGGCTCCTTGCGCCGCAAGGGGATGCGGCGGGCGGGAATGTCCAACTTGTCGACGAATCGGCGGGTGTTTTCGGAGGCAGAGGAGAAGTAGACGATGCGCGGCTGCGAGACCGCGATTGGTTGCATTGGGGGAGAGGTCCTTTACAGCTTGTTGCTAGTTGGAGCTGGTTGTTCGTTGGGGTGAATATCCATAAAACTAGCTCCAAAAGTTCAATGACACGAACTTTACAACAACAATGTATTGAACTTTTGTGTAGGGTGCCTGGTGTAGCCAACTTCACATCGCGCGACCGACAGCGCGGTGCGGAAAAACCGCCAGAGAAAACCAGAAAAAGAAAGGACAGAGCTCATGGCGAAGCTAACCCAAGAAATGAAAGACATGATCGATGCACAGCTGCCCTACCTGGCAACTGTCACCGATGGTGAAACGCTGCTGCCGGACATTGGTCCGAAACGCAGCCTGCGCGTGTGGGATGACGAAACGTTGATCTATAACGAAAACACCGGCCGGCAACACCTGGAAAACCTACGGGCCGGTTCAAAGGCCGCTGTGGCGGTCGTGGATTGGGCAGAGCTAGACGGGTACCGGTTTATCGGTCCAGCAGAACTGTTCCACGAAGGGCCGGTGTGGGACGCGGCGGTGAAGTTCGCCGAGGAAAAGGGGCACAACCCACCGAAGATGGCGGTGCTGATCCACATCGAGCAGATCTACACCCTCATGCTCGGCAAGAACGCTGGCCGGTTACTGGCCAGCGATGACGAGTCCCTGATGGTGGACTAAAAACCGTACTCGCGGGCGGTGATAGCTGCCTGGTTGACGATCCACTCCACCATCTCCTGGGTCGGAGCTCCGGAAATCGCCTGGTTGGAGGGGTTGTTCATCACTCGGCGGACCACACCCTCGACGATGATCGCCACCTTCCACAGACCCAGGACGTGCCAGTAGGCCAGCGCCTGCCGCTCGCGGTCGGAGGTCTTGCCCGTCTTCTGCAGGTAGCGCTCCGCCAGAGCCTCGGGGGCGGGGAAGCCCTCGGCCAGCGCGGCCTCGAAGCCGGGCAGCTGCAGGCCGTTCTTCACCGGCCAATAGGCCAAGAGGGAGCCGATATCCGCCAGCGGGTCGCCGAGTGTCGTCAGCTCCCAGTCCACAACCGCGTTGATCTTCCCGGTCGCCGGGTCCGCGATAACGTTGCCGATGTGTAGGTCGCCGTGCACCAGCACGGTCTCATCCTGCTCGGGGATCTTCGCCACCAGCAGCTTCGTCAGCTCGTCGAGCGCGGGAAGTTCACGCGTCTTCGTCTTGTCCCATTGCCCCGTCCAGCGCCGTAGCTGCCGTGGGGCGTAGGGCTTATGCGACGCCAAGTCGTCCAAACCAACCGACTTCAGATCGACACTGTGGATCGCCGCCATCGAGTCGATCAGCCCGTCGGCGATCTTGCCGCGCACCTCGGGCGTAATGCTGTCCGCAACCTTCATGGAGTTGACGGTCACCCCGTCGATAGCGGACATGGCGATCACCGGCACGTCGGCTACCTGCTCTTCGCGGTTTTCCTCCCAGTCGGTCGAGCTTCCGTAGATCTTCGGCACCGGAACATCCGTGTTTTCCAGCGCTGCCATGATCTTGCCCTCGCGGACAACGTCGTGGGCGCTGGCGGTTAGTTTGCCCAGGGGCGGACGGCGCACGACCACACGCTTGCCCTGGGAATCTGTGGCCAGGTAGGTCAGGTTCGATTGCCCTGCGCCGATCCGCTGCAGGGAGATGCCGTCCGCGCCGCCTTCCAGTCCGGCTACGTCGTGCAGCCAGCTGGCCAGGTGGGCGTCAGAAAAAGAGCTAGAGTTACTTGTCACGGTACTTCCTCAATTCTGCTCGGGCGATGGTCATGCGGTGGACCTCATCCGGGCCATCGGCTAGGCGCAGAGTGCGCAGGCCCGCCCACATGGCGGCCAGGGGAGTGTCGTCGGTGACGCCCTCCCCGCCGTGCACCTGAATCGCTTGATCAACGATGCGCAGCGCCATCGCCGGGGCGGCCACCTTGATGGCGGCGATCTCCTGGCGGGCAGCCTTGTTTCCAACGGTGTCCATCATCCAGGCGGCCTTCATGGTCAGCAGGCGAGCCTGCTCGATGTCGATGCGGGCCTGGGCAATCTGATCGCGGATATTGTCACGGCTGGCCAAAGGCTTGCCGAAGGCGGTGCGGGATAGGGCGCGGGTGCACATGAGCTCCAGGGCACGTTCGGCCATTCCGATGGCGCGCATGCAGTGGTGGATGCGGCCCGGCCCCAGGCGATCCTGGGAGATCTTAAAGCCCATGCCCTCGCCGCCGAGGATGTCCTTATCCGGCACGAAAACGTCCTTGAAGTGGACCTCCGCGTGGCCTTCGCGGTCGTGGTAGCCGAACACCGGCAGGTTCCGCACGATTGTCACGCCGGGCGCGTCCGCGGGCACGGCGAGCATGGACTGCTGGCGGTGGATCTCCGCATCCGGGCTGGTCTTGCCCATCACAATCATGACCTTCAGGTGCGGGTGCATGCCGTTGGAGGTAAACCACTTGCGGCCGTTCAGCACGTAGCCGCCGTCGGTGCGTTCCATGCTCATGCGCACGTTGGTGGCATCGCTGGAGGCTACGCCCGGCTCCGTCATGGCAAACGCGGAGCGGATTTCGCCGTTGAGTAGCGGTTCCAGGTACTTCTCCCGGTGCTCGTCTGTGCCGTAGAGCTCGAAGACCTCCATGTTGCCGGTGTCCGGGGCGTTGCAGTTGCAGGCCTCGGGGGCCAGGTGCATGGAGCGGCCCATGATCTCCGCCAGGGGCGCGTATTCGGCATTCGTCAGGCCCGGGCGGTTGCTGTCTCCGCCAGCGCTGCCATTGTTACCAGTGCCACCAGCGCCGCCAGTTCCGAGGTGAGGGTGGAAGAGGTTCCACAGGCCGCGCTTCTTCGCCTCGGCCTTCAAATCATCGAGAATGGCGGGGAAGTGGTGCGGGTCGCCGGATTCGCGCATCTGTTGCTCGTACACGGCCTCGGCCGGGTAGATGCACTCGTCCATGAATTCGGTGAGCTTGCCTTGGTATTCCAAGGACCGTTCGCTGTGCTGGAAGTCCACTGTTTTCTTACCTTTCGACGCCAGATTGTCCGCCAGCGGGCTTATCAGCAGCGCCGGACTTTCCGGGGGTAGTCACGTCGATGGTCTTGTTGCCCACGAGCATTCCGCCGTCGACTACGAGGTTCTCGCCGGTGAGCCAGGAGCTGGTGGGTGCGGCCAGGAAGGCGATGGCGTCGGCGATGTCTTCGGGCTCGCCGATGCGGCCAGCGGGGATCAGAGTGGAAGTGGAGTCTTCGTTTTCCTTCCACAGCGCCTCCGAGAGCTTGGTGCGCACTACGCCGGGGGAGACGCTGTTTACGCGGATGCGTGGCGCCAGTTCGCGAGCCATCTGCTTGGTCAGGTGTAGCAGGGCGGCCTTGGAGGCGTTATACAGGCCGATGTAGTCCTCCATGGTTAGGGCGCCGATGCTGGAGACGTTCACGACTGCGCCGGCGGGGCCGCGGTCAGCGCTGCCAGTGCCGGCAGTGTCGGCAGCCTTACCGAGGCCTGCCTCGATGGCGGCGCTGGTCCAGATGACTGGCCCGATGGTGTTGATCTGGAAAACCTTCGTCATGATTTCCGCGGACTGCTTGTGCACGGGGCCGAAGGCGGGGTTCGTGCCCGCGTTGTTGATGAGTACATCTAGACGACCGAATTCCTCGACCGCTTGGGTGCAGGCCTTCTTCGCTGCCTCCGGGTCCGCAACGTGGGCGGCGATGCCGATCACGCGGCCAGCGTCGGGGTTTTGTTTCCGGGCGGCTGCCTGCAGTTCCTCGGCGGCGGGGCCGACGGTTTCTGGCTTACGGCCGGTGATGACCACGTTCGCGCCACTGGCCGCGAGCTGCAGCGCGGTGGCGTGCCCGATGCCGCGGGTACCGCCGGTGACAATGACGGTCAGGCCGGCGTAATTGTACTTACTCATTCAGGGGTCCTTTGCGAGGGTTGGTATGGGAGTTGGGATTGAGCTTGAGCTGTGACTTGCATCATAAGCAGGTGGTGGGCTGCAAATGTGAAGGATCGCAAAACTAAAGACATTCGGGTGTGAGTGAGGGAGACTGGCCTGAGGTCTTAGAAAAGTTTGGAGTTCTAGAAAATGGGGATTTTGTACCTGGTTCGCCATGGGCAGGCGAACTCTGGCGGCTTGCACACCAGCGATGTCGCAGACGGCGCGATGGAGGAAACCTACGACCGCCTGACACCCCTCGGGCACGAGCAGGCTGTAGCGACCGGACGCAGCTTGGCTGTGCGCATTGGTGGGGCGGGGGAGAGTGCGGCGCGACCGGTGGTGTTGTCTGGTCCGCTGGGGAGGCAGCTCAGCACTGCCGAAGGCGTTCACGCGGAACTGAAGGCCGCTGGCCTGGAGCCGCAGGGTATCCGCACTGTGGAGCAGTGGCGCGAGTTTAGTTCCGACGACGTGCTGGCCCCGTATTTTCGCGCCCACCCCGACAAGCTCGCGGAGATCCGCCGGGCCTACGAAGCTGCGCGCGACACCCCTGGGGGAATGAAGGAGCACAACCGCCTGCTCGGCCGTGCTATTGACACCGCCTTACGAGAGTGGCGCTTTACCCCGGCATTCGACTCCTTCGCCGCGCAGGTAGAGCACGGTTTTTCGGACGCCATGTCCCTTGCCATGGGCGATCAACCAGTTGTGGTAGTTACTTCCGGCGGGCCGATCTCCATATGCGCGGCGGAGCTCATCGGTGCCGATTGGACGCGGCTGATTAACAACATCTTCACCGCCTCGGTGAGTGTGTTTAGCGTCCGGAGTGTGGGCAAAGCCCAGCTTCTGAGCTTTAATGAACACGCGCACCTGGACATTCCGGACGCATCGGGGAGCCGCCCGCTGCGCCGCTATCGTTAGAGACGGCGCCGGCTAGGGGATTCCGGCTAGGGGGGCGCCGGGTTTGCCTTATAGCTCCCCGGGTTTCGTGTCCTCCATGCCGACCATGCGGAAAGTCATGAGGCTCAGAGTCTTGATCGTGCGCTCCACAATCTCGTCACGGTTTTCATCGGTGACCTCGTAGAAGCCCTGAATAAAAGTGGCATGGCAGAAGCGGGTGAACATCGCAGCAATAGCGGCAGCGGTGTACTCCACATCCTCCAGCGGCGGAATCATGCTTTTAGCAATCATCGCCTCCAGCATCCGGCGGTTGCGGCCAACCATCTGCTTAGCGATCTGCATCTGACGATCCGCGAGTTCCGGGCTGAACTGGGAAGATTGCGCAACCAGGTTCATAGCCCCTGCGTTGTTCGCGTAGAAGCGCACGAACTCACGGTTGCTGTGGATCACCGTAGCGCGGGCGTCATCAATGCTTAGCAAGCTATCGTCGAGCGTGGGGTTCAGATCTTTCTCGACGCTGGCTAGCACGTTCATGAGGAGGTCCTGGCGGTCCTCGAAATACGTGTATAGGGTGCCGACAGAACAGCCGGCCACCTCCGCAATCTTCGTCAGCTTAGTGTGGTGGTAACCATCGGTAGTGAACACCTTGCGGGCGGCATCTAGGATATCTGCGCGACGGGCCGCAGCTTTGGGAGAGAGTGATTCTTTTGAGTGAGTAGCTGCGGTGCCACGTGGGTAATTATTTGAAGCTTCTCGCGAGCTTCCATTGTCGTGGGCCATAGGCTTCATTGTATAAGACTTAAACCCTATTAACTAAACAATAATGAAAGATTTTCGGACTTCGATGAGTCAAGATATTAACTCGGCGAAAGCAGATAAACCGCGCGTTGTTGCGGATGTAGATACGGGGATTGACGACAGCCTGGCGCTGATCTATCTGGCTGGTCTGCATTCCGCCGGGGAGATTGATTTAGTGGTCACGACCAGCGCGGGGAATACAACCGCACGGCAGGCAGCCGTGAATTCCATGGAGGTTCTGCGGCTTGCCGGGGTGGGGGAGGTGCCCGTGGTGGCGGGAGCGCGGTCGCCGATGGAAGTTCCATTGACGACGACTCCGGAAACCCATGGAGAAAAAGGTTTAGGCTATTATTTACCTCTGGATAAGGGGGTTGTGACAGGCGCAGTTGAGAGCGCGCAGGCAGCGGTGGATGCGTGGCGTGGGGCGTCGCACATTCTGATTGCCGGTCCGGCTACGAACCTCGCCTGGGCGCTGCGGCATGCGCCGGAGGCTTTGGGCGGCAATCGGGAAAGCGAGGCTGGGGGTGGCACGGCTAGAGGTGGCGCGGCTGGTGCCGAGATCACCCTGATGACCGGTGCCTTTAATTACCCCGGCAACACAACACCGACGGCTGAGTGGAATGCCTGGGTCGACCCCCACGCGCTGAAGGAAGTTTTCGCCGCTCCCGCCACCACTCCTGCGTCCGCCGATGCTCCCGCCTCCACCCGCCCGCTGCCGACGATCTGTCCGCTCAACGTTACCGAGCAAGTCCTTCTCTACCCCGAACGTTTACACAGGTGGCAACAGGCACTGCGCCCCACGCGCCCTGAGCTGGCCGCCCTCCTCGGCGACGCCCTCCGCTTCTACTTCGAATTCCACCAGTCGGTCGGCGTGGGCTATTGCGCGCAGATCCACGACCTCGCCGCAGCCATGGTGATGCTGCGGCGCGTCCCTTGTTCCTTTTATGACGCCACCGTGGACGTCGAGGCAGACTCTTCCCTCATGCGCGGCACCACCGTGGCCGACCGGGTTGCAGAGGTTCCCGTCGGTGAAGGAGCTGCGACCAGTGGGGCAGCAGAGGCTCGCGGTCCGTACTGGGATCGCCCGGCGAATGCCCGGATTCTCGAGTCTCTGGACCCGGCTGATGTTTTTGCAGAATTCGAGCGGGTGGTCTGCGGACGGAGTTCGTGCGGATGATGTGCGGACAGTATTTAGAGGGCTGTAGCCAGGGCTAGAAGGCCGGTAATTAAGGGCTTTGAGGGGGTAAATGTCGCTAAAACGGGAATACGTTAAAGGTAATAATTTGCATTAGTCAAAACTCGCAGGTCAGAGCGTTTTAAATTTTCCGGCTCCGCGCTGAGAGCTTGCGTATTCCCGTTCTAGCGACATTTGAGTGACATTTGGACGACATTTGGAGCCGGAGGGGGTTGTTCGGCGGGCCGATGACGTACGTATTCCCCGTTCTAGCGACATTAAGGGGAGATTTGGCCGAAATTTGGCGCTGGAGGGGGCTGAATTGGCTTGGAAAAGCAAAAGCGCCGCGCCGGGACTTCGAAAAGTCACTGACGCGGCGGGTACGCGGCGGATCTGTGGGTTGCGTCCCTTAGTGTGGTGTAACGCTTGCTGATGGTGGATCCCGGAAAGTAGTGGGCGGCCACCGCCAGTTAGCCTTTCAACTCAACTACCACATCTCACCGAAAGGCCTATGACGATGACCGCTGCACCGTATTCTATCGACCCGACAACCTATCTGGATGATTTGCTGGCCCAAGCGTCTCCGGATTTGATGCGCCAGATGCTGCAAGGGTTTATCAACCAGATCCTCTCCGCCCAGGCTGACACCGTCTGCGGCGCCGAATACGGGGTTGTATCCACCGAGCGGGTCAACCACCGCAACGGGTATCGCCACCGCGACCTTGACACCCGTGTCGGCACGATCGACGTGGCGGTGCCGAAACTGCGCCACGGCGCGTTCTTCCCAGACTGGCTGTTAGAGCGCCGCTCACGAGCAGAACGAGCCTTATCGACTGTGATCGCCACGTGCTACCTTAAGGGGGTTTCCACCCGCAGGATGAATGATCTGGTGGCTACACTTGGGATTTCCAGCATGTCGAAATCGCAAGTCTCACGCATGTCAGAAGAACTCGACGACATGGTCGCAGACTTCAAAAACCGCCCACTAGACCCCGGCGGGTACGCCTTTTTATCGTGCGATGCGCTCACGATCAAAGTCCGTGAAGGCGGCCGGGTGGTCAAATGCTCAGTGCTGCTTGCCACCGGAGTCAACGCCGACGGGTATCGCGAAATGCTCGGCATGCACGTCGCCACCGCGGAATCCAACGCGTCGTGGAAAGGCTTCTTCCAGGACTTAAAAGCCCGCGGACTTACTGGGGTATTCCTTATCACCAGTGATGCCCACGAAGGCATCCAGCACGCCATTTCCGAAGTGCTGCCCAATGCGTCGTGGCAGCGGTGCCGCACCCATTTCGCGAAGAACCTCTACGAAAAGGTCCCGAAAACACAATGGCCGATGGTCTCTGCGATGTTCCAGACAATCTTCCAGCAACCTGACGCCACATCCACTTGGGCTCAAGCCCGCGAAGTTGTCGACCTACTGGAGCCGAAATTCCCTCACGTCGCGGCGTATTTGGAGGAATCACTCGATGAAGTACTGGCGTTTACCGCAGTGCCGAAACCAGTCTGGACGAAGGTGTGGTCAAACAACCCCACAGAACGGTTAAACCGAGAGATCCGCCGGCGCACCGACGTCGTCGGCATTTTCCCAAACCGTGAATCCATCATCCGGCTTGTCGGTGCGGTCCTAGCCGAGCAACACGACGATTGGATCCAACAAAAACGCTACATGTCACTGACCGCACTCGAACACACCAAGCACCTCATGCACCACCCAGGAGAACATCGTGACGACCACCACCAGCTAACCGCCTAACCAAGCCCCGAACTTCATATCGAGCCGAAAGCACAAACGGCTACACCACTACACCGGACTTGACCGATCTGTGGCCATCCAGCAGCCAGCCGGATAAGCAACGGCTAGCTGACCAGCCGGAACGGCCAGGTAGATGAAGCGGCCAGCTAACCAGCGGGTGGTCTGCGGGCGCTAGACGAAACTAGACGCGCTCGCGGGCCTTCTTAGCGGCAGAAACCAGAACCTCCAGGGAGGCGGTGGTCTCTTCCCAGCCACGGGTCTTCAGGCCGCAGTCCGGGTTAACCCACAGCAGGGAGGGATCGACGGAATCCAGGGCGGCAGTCAGCAGGTCATCGACCTCCTGCTGCTTTGGAACACGCGGGGAGTGGATGTCCCACACGCCCGGGCCAACGCCCAGCTCGTAGCCCTCGTCCTTCAGCGCAGCCAGAACCTGCATGCCATTGCGGGCGGCCTCGATGGAGGTCACGTCGGCGTCCAGGTTGGAGACCGTGTCGATCAGCTCGTTGAACTCGGAGTAGCACATGTGGGTGTGGATCTGCACCTTGTTCTCCGCGCCGGAGGTAGCCAGGCGGAAGGAGCCAACGGCCCACTTCAGGTAGTCCGGCTGCTGCTCCTTGCGCAGCGGCAGTAGCTCGCGGATGGCAGGCTCGTCCACCTGTACCACGCGGGCGCCAGCGGCGATCAGGTCGTCGATCTCGTCGCGCAGAGCCAGCGCAACCTGGTCGGCGGTCTCGCCCAGCGGCTGATCGTCACGCACGAAGGACCAAGCCAGCATGGTCACCGGGCCGGTCAGCATGCCCTTGACCGGCTTGTCGGTCAGGTCGGCTGCAACCTTGTACCAGTCGACAGTCATAGCGTGCGGGCGGGAAACGTCACCGAAGATGATCGGCGGGCGCACGCAGCGGGAGCCGTAGGACTGCACCCAAGCGTGCTCGGTGGACAGGTAGCCGTCCAGCTGCTCGGAGAAGTACTGCACCATGTCGTTGCGCTCCGGCTCGCCGTGCACCAGCACGTCCAGGCCCAGCTCTTCCTGGCGCTTGATAACGTCCGCGACCTCGTCCTTCATGGCCTGGGTGTAGGCTGCGTCGTCGATCTCGCCCTTGCGGTGCTTCGCACGCGCTTGGCGGATCTCCGTGGTCTGCGGGAAGGAGCCGATGGTGGTGGTCGGCAGCGGCGGCAGGTTCAGCTCTGCCTTCTGCGCCTCGCGGCGGGCCTCGATGGAGTCGCGGCGACGGTCAGCGTCGGTCACGGAATCCTGGCGCTCGCGCACGGCGGCGTTGTGGGTCAGGGTGGAGTTCTTGCGATCCTCGATGGCCTCGCGAGTCTCGGCGAACAGCTGCTCGTCGGCCTCGGTCTGCTCGCCGCGCAGGGTGCGGGACAGGGCAGCGACCTCGCGGATCTTCTCGGAGCCGAAAGCCAGCCACTTCTGCACCTCGGGGTTCAGGTTCTGCTCGCGCTGCAGGGAGTAAGGCACGTGCAGCAGGGAGCAGCTCGTGGAGACGGCAACCGGGCCGCGCTCCTTGAGTCCCTGCAGGGTCTTCAGTGCTGCGTCCAGGTCGGTGCGCCAGACGTTGTGGCCATCCACAACACCTGCGGCCAGCAGTTCCTTGCCGGTCCAGGCGGGCAGCTCGGCGGCGGCAGCACCACCGGTGACCAGGTCCACGCCGAAGGCAGCCACACCGGAACCGCCCAGCAGCTCGATGGCAGCGTTGCCGTCGCCGAAGTAGGTCTGGATGAGGAGGTTGACGCCCTCATCGCCAGCACCCGCAGCCTCAACCAGCTTCTCGTAGCCAGCGCGGGTGCGCTTCAGCAGATCCTCGTTGGCGGTCGCATCAGCGTAGGCGAAGTCGGTGACCAGGATCGGCTCGTCGAACTGTACCCACTTAACGCCGCGGTCCGCGATGCGCTTGAGCAGGCGGGAGTAGGCGTCAAAAATTTCCTCGAGGTGAGCAAAGGCATCAGAACCATCGACGGTACGAGACAGCGCCAGGTACGTCAGCGGGCCAACCAGCACGGGGCGAACGGCCTCGCCTGCGCGGGTGACCTGGTCGCGGATGTCCTCGAGGAAGGCGGAATCGTCCAGCTCCACGCGGGAGTCCTTGGCCAGCTCCGGGACGATGTAGTGGTAGTTCGTGTCGAACCACTTCGTCATTGCGGATGCCGGCAGCTCCTTGGTGCCGCGGGCGGCGGCGAAGTAGCGGTCGATGAAGCGCGGCAGGCCGTCGTTGTCGTGGTCTGCGATATCGGCAACGCGCTCGGGCAGCAGGCCCAGCAGGGCGGTGGTGTCCAGCACTGCGTCGTAGAAGGAGCGGCCGGAGAACGCTGCGGAATCCAGACCCGCGGCCAGCAGCTCGTCGGTGTAGTCGTTGACCAGGCGAGTTGCGGTGGTAGCCAGGTTGCGGCCGGTGGAGTTATCGCGCCAGTAGCCCTCGAGAGCCTTCTTTAGCTCGCGGTCGGGTCCGATGCGCGGTACCCCGGCGACGGTTGCGTTGAAAGTCATTGTCTTTCCTGTCTTCCTTTTCCTATTGGCCCCGCCTGGCGGGGCTGTGTCTAGCTGTAAAGCTGTATGGAATTCTTGCCAGTGCGGTTCCCGCGCGGGTGCGCCTTTCCCGGGGCTCCAGAAGGCGCACACAAGTGGCGAGGCATTGCCTTTGCCGGTGCGTGGGTCGCTTGCTCAACTATTTAAGAATAGACAGCTTGGTCTGTCAACTAGATCACTTAAATCGGGGTTCCATAACCCCCGCCCCCGCGCCCGAAAGTCCACCGAATTGCCCTGCCGGAAGCCCTGCGATTTGTGCATCGGGTCCGCAGGCTGTAAGCATTTAACCAACATCAAAACCACTGGCCACGCGGGGTGATGCGCGGGTGGAACGTCGAGGTGACATAGACGTTGCACCCAGCCCGCGCCGGCCGGTATGAAAGCTAGCGAAAATTGAGGTTTCACCCCATGCGCCCCCTGTCACAAAAAGCCACTTATGTACTGCTCGGTCTAGCCGCAATCATCATTGTTGCCACCTGGCTGACCCTCGTCATCTGGCAGCCCAGCGACTCCAACTACGAGTCCCTCGCAGACTCCAAGAGCTCCACCATCGCCCTGGTCGGCTTCGTCGTTCCCGCCATCCTCGCGCTGATCGCCGTGATCCCGCGCCTGCCCGTGCGCACCCTCGCGCTCCTGCCGGTCGCCCTGGCCATCAACGTGATCCTCGGCCACATCATCGGCAACATGGGCCTGCCGCTGCCGCTGTATTTGGATTCCATCGGCACTGTGCTGGTCGGCGCCCTGGCTGGCCCGTGGGCGGGCCTGGTCACTGGCGTGCTGTCCGCCCTGGTGTGGGGCACGTTCAACCCGACGGTCGTGGGCTTCGCTGCGGCCTATGCCTTCGTCGGCGTCTGCGCTGGCCTGCTGGGCAAGTGGTGGGCCGGCGCGTATTGGAAGATCGCCCTGTCCGCGCTGGTTATCGGCTTCCTGACGGCCCTGCTCTCCGCCCCGATCGCCTCCTTCATTTTCGGCGGCACCGCAGGCACGGGCACGGGTCTGCTGGTCACGGCCTACCGCTCGCTGGGCTTTGAGCCGATGACGGCTGTTTTCCTGCAGTCCTGGACGTCCGACCCGATCGATAAGCTGATCGTGTTCACCATCATTTACCTGGTTATCCGCGCCCTGCCTCAGCGCACGCGCCGCACCTTCGCACCGGCGGGCAAGGATGGCAGCACTGCTGCCGACAACACCGCCGCAGCAGACAAGGCCGCATGAACCCACTGACCTACCTCACCCTCGCCGCCAGCGGGGTGATTTTCGTCCTCGTCGCCGATAGTCTCGCCGTGAGCGCTATCGCGTGGGGTTTGTGCGCCCTAGTGGCTCTTTTCTTCGCGACGCCCCGTCGTCCCTTCCTAGCAGCCAACCTTTTAGGGCTACCGGCCTTTATCGGCTTCGGTTTGATGTACGCCCCCTTCGGCCAGGAGCCGGGCTGGTGGATCATCACCCGCGACGGCCTCCACATCGCGCTGTCCCTCGGTAGCCGCTTCCTGGCTGCCACCACTATCGGACTCACCATCGGCAGCTTCGTAAACCTTGATCAGCTGATGCGCACCGTCCAGCCCCGCTTGCCCGCCAAGCTGGTGTACGTCGTCGGCGCGACAGCCCGGCTGCTACCACTGGCCCGCGCCCGCTGGCTGACAATCCAACAGGTCCGCGCCTCCCGCGGCGTGGACGTTTCCACCTTGGGGGCGAAGTGCCGCATGATCTTGCCGCTGATTGTCGGCATGGTGGACGATGCTGCCACTCGCGCCCGCCCGCTGCAGCGCACAGGCATCGGCGAGCCCGGTCCGCGTACCGTACTGCGCCCCGTCCCGGATACGGCCCTGGACTGGGGCGTCCGCCTACTGGCCATCGCTGCCCTGGTGGTGGGATGCTGGTGGGCAGTGCACTAGCTGGGCTGTGGGCACCAGCAAACGACCAGAAAGATCCTGTGCGAACAATGCCTTTGAATACCTTCATTTGGGGAGATAGTGGCGTCGGACTATCCGAACATGCCTGGGCGCACGCAGAAAAGACGGGCGCGGCGTGGGTTGGCAACGAGGCCAGCGCGCACATCTCCCTGCTGCGCAACACGGTCGCTGAAGAGCTCGCGTTCCCCATGGAGCAGCGCGGGGTGCCACGCGCCGAGATGCAGCAGCGCGTGGAGGCCGCCCTGCGCTTGTGGGGGTTGGAGGGCCAAGCCGAGCAGAATCCCGCCGCCCTATCCACCGGCCAGACCCGCCGCGTGGCCATCGCCGCAGCTCTGCTGGCTCGTCCCGACACGCTCGTGCTGGACTGCCCCCTCGATGGCCTGGACGCCGCCGCCGTCGACACCCTGCGCCGCACCATCGCGGACTTTCCGGGGTCCGTCACCGTTTATGATCGTGCGGGTTCGCCCTTAAGTGATGACGCCCCCTCGCACCAGCGCCTTTTAGCTGATGGCACCCTGACCGATGCCCCCGCACCGAAACCTGCCGCCGAATCGGCGGCTCCGGATAACACCAAGCAGGGGAGCACGGGGACGGCCCTGCTGGCACGGGATGCGGTTTTCCGCCGGGGTGGCGTCGGCCCCATAAACCTGGAGGTCCCCACGGGGCGGGTAGTACACCTGGCCGGGCCGAACGGGTGCGGCAAGACGACCCTATTTTTGGGCGCGCTAGGGCTGCTGAAGTACCGGGGGACGCTGCGCGCGGAAGGACTGAAGGGCTGGGCGCCCACGCAGATGGATCAGGCAGTGACCTGCCGGACCGTGGCAGAGGAATTGGCTGTGGGAGCAGGCGAGGAGCTGGCCGCAGCGGCAATTGACTTCGCCAGGTTGGGCAAATGGGCGGGTACGCATCCGTTGGACGTGCCCGCGGCGAAGCGGCGGATCGTCCTAGTAGCGGCGGCTATGGTGCGTGGCGCGGACCTGGTGATGCTGGATGAGCCGACCGTGGGGCTAGACGCGCCGGGCTACAGCGAGCTGGCGGAACTGATGCACCGCTATGTGGACGGCGAGTATGCCCGGCTAATCGGGAGAGGCGGAGCGGGCGCGCCGACGGTGCTGTGGACCTGCCATGATGCGCGCTTCGCAGCGCAGGTCAGTGACCTGCGGATTGATATGGCTGGCTAGTCCGTAATTTCGATCGAGTCGCCATTGCGCTCGACCTTCTTGGCGGGGGTCATCGGATCGCGCGAAGGACCTTCCACTACGTCGCCCGTAGCGACGTCGAACTTGGACATGTGCTTCGGGCAGACCGCTACGGTGACGTCCCCGGACTTCTCAATCGAGTTGATGGTGCCGCCGGCGTGCGGGCAAGTGGTAGAAAACGCCTTGTACTCGTTCTCACCGGGGCGAGAGAGCACCCAGCCGTCTAGGATCGTCGCGCCGCCGACCTCCAAGTCCGCGGCATCGGCCTTCGCCACAACTTCCTCACTAGCGCAGGCAGCCAGCAGGGCGCCGGAGGCGGTGGCAGCAGTAGCTACTGCCACGCCGCGCAGAAAAGAGCGGCGGGAACAAGGCAGGGAGCTGTGACGCTGGAGGTTCGGCTGCATTTCACTCATAAAATAGATCATTCCATCAGGTCGCACGGGCTACAAGCCCGCGCGCGGCGGGGCTAGCAGCGTAAATATGTGGGCATAAGTAAGGTGAAAGACTATGTACACTCCCGAGGCAATTGGCACTCCACTGACACCTTCCTCCCTAGAGGTTCTTCTGCTCGGCGCCAGCGAGCTGGGGCGGGAGCTCGCCATCGCTCTGCAACGCCTGGGCGTGGAGGTGCACGCTGCGGACCGCTACGCCGGCGCGCCCGCACACCTTGTGGCGAACAAGGCCCACGTGTTGGACATCCACGACGGCGATGCCATCCGCCAGCTGGTTCGCGAGGTCGGCCCGCACTTCGTCGTCCCGGATTCCGAGACCATTCCCGCCGATGTACTCCAGGAGCTAGAGGCCGACGAAGTGGCCTCTGTTGTGCCGACAGCCCTGGCCAACCGTCTGACCATGAACCGCGAAGGCATCCGCACCTTCGCTCACGACAAGTTGGGCCTGCCGAACAGTGCTTTCCGTTTCGCCTCCACCGCCGACGAGCTCGCCCGCGCCGCCGAGGAAATCGGCTACCCGTGTGTGGTCAAGCCCGTCATGAGTAGCTCCGGCGCAGGCCAAAGCTACGTCGGGGGAGTAGACGAACTAGAAGCAGCCTGGAACGCGGCGCTGAAGCATTCCCGCACCAACGCCCAGCGGGTCATGGTCGAGCAGTACATCCCCTTTGACTATGAAGTCACCATCCTGGCCGTGCGCTCCATCGACCCCGCCACCGGTCGAGAGGCCACTTGGTTCTGCGAGCCCATCGGCCACCGCCAGGACCGCGGCGACTACGTGGAATCCTGGCAGCCCGCGCACATGTCCGAGGACGCGCTGGATACCGCTCGCAGCATCGCCGCCCGCATCGCCACCGCCTTGGGGGGCCGCGGAGTGTACGGCGTGGAGCTGTTCGTCAAGGGCGATGACGTCTACTTCTCCGAGGTCAGTCCCCGCCCGCACGATACCGGCATGGTTACCCTCGGCACCCAGCGGTTCTCTGAATTCGATTTGCACGCACGTGCCATCCTTGGGATGCCGATCGATACCACGCTGATCTCCCCGGGGGCCTCCGCGGTTATCCGCTGCGAGGATAAACATGACGGCGATATCGAATACGTGGGCGTCAATAAGGCAATGGCAGTAGAAGAAGCCAACGTCTACCTATTCGGCAAGCCCCGGGCACTCACGCGGCGGCGAATGGGAGTGGCAGTAGCCACCGCCGAAGACATCAACCAGGCCCGGCAGCGCGCCGAAGAAGCCGCCGGGTACATCGAGGTGCGCCCGACGGTTTTCGCAGAAGGCGGGCAGTAGACCTAAAATCCGAGGTATGGGACATAGCGCAACCGACCTCAACGAAACTCGAATTCTGCTGTACTACTGCTTCACCCCGATCGACGACCCGACCGCGGTGATGCTGTGGCAGCGTGCGCTATGCGAACAGCTGGAGCTTAAAGGCCGCATCCTCATCAGTAAGCACGGCATCAATGGCACTGTTGGTGGATCGCTGGCCAGCTGTAAGCAATACGTGCGCCGCACTCGCGAGTTCCCTGGATTCAAGAAGATGGAGTTCAAGTGGTCCGCGGGATCTGCGGACGACTTCCCGCGCCTGTCCGTGAAGGTACGCGACGAGATCGTGGCCTTCGGCGCTCCCGATGAGCTGAAGGTGGACGAGAACGGTGTGATTGGCGGCGGTGTGCACCTGAAGCCGGAGGAAGTGAACAAGCTGGTGGAGGAGCGGGGCGACGAGGTCGTCTTCTTCGACGGGCGCAACGCCATGGAGGCGGAGATCGGCAAGTTCAAAAATGCCATCGTGCCCGATGTGCGCACCACCCACGACTTCATCAGCGAGATTGAATCCGGAAAGTACGACGACCTGAAGGACAAGCCAGTCGTCACGTACTGCACGGGCGGTATCCGCTGTGAAATCCTGAGCTCGCTGATGAAGAACCGCGGGTTCGAGGAGGTTTACCAGATCGACGGCGGAATCGTCCGCTACGGCGAAAAGTACGGGGACAAGGGCCTTTGGGAAGGTTCCCTGTATGTTTTCGACGGGCGCATGCACATGGAATTTAGTGATGACGCCGCTACGCTGGGCCGCTGCCGGGCATGTGGGCACGCGACCAACGACTTCCACAACTGCGTGAACGAACAGTGCCGCGAGCAGATCCTGCTGTGCGAAGAATGCGCCGCGGACCCGGAGAGCGCGACGTGCGGGCGCAAGGAGTGCGCCGAGGTCGCGGCGGAGATGGTGGCGCGGTAGTGGCGGGGTGCCGGCGGGGATAGGGGAAATGTCGCCGCTGGGCGGGGGAATGTCGCTAGAACGGGAATACGTGCCGCCCCGTGGGAGGTAATTCCCCGTTGGGTGGGGTAAATGTCGCTAGAACGGGAATACGTGCCGCCCCGTGGGTAGAAATGTCGCCGCTGGGTGGGGGAATGTCGCTAGAACGGGAATACGTTAATAGCAATGAGTGTCGAAAATGTAAATCTGCAGTTCAGAGGCTTGTGAGAATTTGAGGAGGCCAGCGCGCGCTGACGTATTCTCGTTCTAACGACATTCACGCCTCCACGCGCGCGGTTGAACCGCTGTGGAGAGGTGGCGCGGTAGAAAAAGTGCGCCGAGTTCGCGGCGGAGATGGTGGCGCGGTAGCGGCGGGGTGCCGGGCTAGAGTTTCAGCTCCATAGTGACGTGGGGGATGCCCTCCTCGTCGAAAGGCTCGCCGACCGGCTGGAAGCCGAACCTCGCGTAGAAGTCCTGCGCCTGTGTCTGGGCGTTTAGGGAAACGCGGGCGACCTGAGTGGTCGGGTCTAGAGCGGCGGCGCGGCCCTTGCAGACCTCTAGGGCCTGCTCCATGATCTGGGTAGCGATGCCACGCCCGCGGACATCCTGGGCCACACACATACGGCCAATGTGCTGGTCATCCGGCTTGCCATACACGCGCGCCGTGCCCACCAGGCGCAGGGGAGATCCCGGATCCGGCTGACCGAAGGGGTACTCCGGGCCGCTGCCTGGGTGGATGTATGCCAGCACGTGGTGGGTGTTCGGGTGCGGGTCGATGTCGTCGATCTCCGCGAAGGGGGTTTGCTGCTCGTGGACGAACACGTCCACGCGCAGCTTGTACAGCGGGTGCAGCTGCTGAGCGGGCATCGCTAGCAGCGCGCGCCCGGTGAAGTGAACATCCGGGAACTCGGCGGCGCCAGAGGCTGAGCTGGCGGCGGGGGAGGGGGTGTTGGCCACAGTCTTCGGTGTCCTTGCCTAGTGTCTTTGCAGAGAGTCCGTATTCAGACGTTCTTGCCCTGGGAGTGGCGCAGCATCTCGTCCCACTCGCGCACCTTCTTACGCTCGCGGCCTTCTGCCTCGCCGAGCTCGCGCTCGTGCTTATCCAGGCTGTACCAGCCTTCCCACGTGGTGTGGGCGATGCCCTTCTCCTCGAGGAAAGCCTCGACGGCCTCCAGATCCGGCTTCTCCGGGTTAAAGCCGATGCCGTTGGCAGCATCCTCCAGCAGGTTGGCGACGGCCTCGTTGGCGTCACCCTTCGTGTTACCGATCAGGCCGACCGGGCCACGGCGGACCCAGCCGGTGGTGTAGACACCGGTCAGGCGCTCGCGCTTCTCTGCCTCCGGGTCGGCGGAACCCGGAACGCCAGCGATTCCATCGGCGGTCGGTCCCTCAGTTAGCACGCGGCCACCGACGTTCGGAAGCACGTTCTGACGCTCATCCCACGGCAGGCCCGGCTGCTCGTCGGACTTGTAGCCCACGGCGCGGTAGACCGCGCCGACCGGCCACTCGGTGAGCTTGCCGGTGCCAGAGACAGAGCCATCGCCATTGAGCTCGGTTCGTTCGGTGACGAATGCGGTCACGCGGCCTTCGGCGTCAGTCTTAACCTCAACCGGGGACTCGAAGAAGTGGATGTAGAGCTTGTGCGGAGCGCCCTTCGGGTCGGCGATGGCGTACTGCTCCAGGCGGGTGCAGACCATGTCCTGAATCTTGGACGCGCGGCGGGCCTCCTCGGAACCCTCGTCGTACTGGATGTCCTCCGGGTCGATAACGATCTCGATCGTGTCGGAATCGTTGAGCTCCTTCAGCTCCAGCGGGGTGAACTTAGCCTGCGCCGGGCCACGGCGGCCGAAGACGTGGATTTCCTTGGCCTGGTTCTCCTTCAGGGAGTCGTAAACGTTGTCCGGGATCTCGGTGACCTTCAGCTCCTCGCCGGTCTTAGCCAGCACGCGGGCGACGTCCAGGCCGACGTTGCCCACGCCGACGACGGCGACGGAGTCTGCGGACAGGTCCCACTTGTCCTCGAAGTACGGGTTGGCATCGTAGAAGCCGACGAACTCGCCGGCACCGATGGTGTGCTCGCCGCCGGGGATGTTCAGCGGGCGGTCGTCGGTGGCGCCGGTGGCGTAGATAACCGCATCGTAGAACTGCTTGAGCTCGTCGACGGTGATGTCCTCACCGACGTTGATGTTGCCGAACAGTCGGATCTCGGGCTTATCCATCACCTTGTGGAGGGACTTGATGATGCCCTTAATGCGCGGGTGGTCGGGGGCAACGCCGTAGCGGATCAGGCCGAAGGGGGCCGGCATGCGCTCGTAAATGTCGACGCTGACGTCGGCCTCAGACTTCGTCAGCGCGTCGGAGGCGTAGATGCCTGCCGGGCCGGAGCCGATGACTGCAATGCGAAGAGGGCGATTCTCGGGCATGTCAGGTGAAAATCCTTCTTATTCGGGTTGTACTTCGGTTATTGGGTAAACCGCGGTGCTGAGCTCGCGCGGTGCGGTTTGTCGCTGCGCCGCGTGAACCGCATAAAGCGTTCGAACTGCTCATGAATTTACACATTCTAATGTAGCGAAATTCCACGCAGGGTCGCTAAATCGGGTCACCGCGGGTAACTCCCCGAACTATAGACAACTCTGTCTATAAAAATCAACATTTCGCTTGAATTTGGGCGAGAACCCATCTAGGCTGAACCGGGCAATGTAGACAGACAGATCAGTCTAGACGGAATTTGAGGCACCATGAGCACCGGAACGAGCACCGAGGAAAAGCCAGCGCGCCCGCGCCGCAAGAAGCAGCGCAAGCCACAGGGGCAATGGGCTGTGGACGGCCGCGAGCCGCTCAACGACGACGAGCGGGTAAAGCAGGAAGATCCTGGAATTAGTGTGATGCAGCGCATCCGCGACATCTATTCCAAGGAGGGCTTCGACTCGATCCCCGCTGAGGACCTCGCGCCGCGCTTCAAGTGGGTTGGCATGTATACCCAGCGCAAGCAGGGGCTCGACGGTGAGAAGACGTCGACCCTGACCAACACGGAGCTGCAGGACAACTACTTTATGATGCGCATCCGCCTGGATGGCGGCGTGGTTAGCTCCGAGGGGCTACGCACCATCGGCGAGATCTCCGAAAAGTACGCGCGCAATACCGCCGACTTCACCGACCGCCAAAACGTGCAGCTGCACTGGATACGCATCGAAGATGTGCCGACTATCTGGGACGAGCTGGCGAAGGTCGGCCTGGATTCCTTCTTTGGATGCGGCGACGTCCCGCGCGTCATTCTCGGCTCCCCGGTCGCGGGCATTGCCAAGGATGAAATCATCGACGGCCGCCCGGCTATCGAGAAGATTAAGAAGGAGCTGCTGCCGGACCCCGAGTTCGGCAACCTGCCGCGCAAGTTCAAGTCCGCGATCTCCGGCCACGCCCGCCAGGACGTAACCCATGAGATCCAGGACCTCGCCTTCATCGGCTCCGAGCACCCGGAGCACGGCCCCGGCTTCGACGTCTGGGTCGGCGGTGGTCTGTCTACCAATCCGATGCTCGCCCAGCGCCTGGGCGTGTGGGTTCCGATCGACGAGGTTCCCGAAGTCTGGGCTGGCGTGGTTCGTATCTTCCGCGATTACGGCTACCGCCGCATGCGCAACCGCGCCCGACTGAAGTTCCTGGTGGCCGACTGGGGTGTAGAGAAGTTCCGCGAGGTTCTGGAAAACGAGTACCTCAAGCGCCCACTACTGGACGGTCCGGAGCCGGAAGAGTATCCGGGCTACCGCGACCACGTCGGCCTGCACGAGCAGAAGGATGGCCGCTTCTACCTGGGTGTTAAACCCACTGTCGGTCACACCGATGGCAAGCAGCTGCAGCAACTGGCCGACCTGGCGGAAAAGCATGGCACCACCAACATTCGCACCACCCCGGACAAGGAGCTGCTGTTCCTGGATCTAGAGCGCGAGGCTGCGGAGGCGCTAGCTGCAGACCTGGAGGAACTCGGCCTGTCCGCCAAGCCCTCGGCCTTCCGTCGCGACATCATCTCCTGCACCGGTCTGGAGTTCTGCAAGCTCGCACACGTCGTCACCAAGCAGCGCGCCATCGCCCTGGTGGATGAGCTGGAGGATCGCCTGGGTGACCTCGACGTGCCGCTGAAGATTAGCCTCAACGGCTGCCCGAATTCCTGTGCTCGCACCCAGGTGGCGGATATCGGCCTGTCTGGCAAGATCCTCACCACCGACGAGGGGGAGCGCGTGGAGGGCTTCCAGGTGCACCTCGGCGGAACCATTGGTCTGGAGCCGCACTTCGGCAAGAAGGTGCGCGGCAACCAGGTCTTTTCCAAGGATCTCGGTGACTATGTGGTGCGAGTGGTGGAGAACTTCAAGTCTCACCGCACCGAGGGCGAGGAGTTCCGCGATTGGGTTGTCCGCGCCGACGATGAGCTGCTGGTGTAGTTGATGAGTGTTCCGGATAAAGACTCTCTGCCGAGCGTGAACGAGCAGGTCGGCGGCCGTGTGGGGCACCCGAATGCCCGTCGCGCGACAGTGAACAACTGCCCCTACTGCATGTCTCAGAACCTGTTCCCGGATGCGGAGACCGACAATGCCTGGCAGTGCCGCGAGTGTATGCGGGTGTTCTCCGTCAAATTCCACGGACAGCTTCTGTAGCAGACCCTTTATTGACTCACTGATTTATTGACGCCCCCAGCCCCCACTCCTGAGGGGTTGTTCGTGGCCTTTGTGCAGGTCGCGGTGGTGTGGCGTCACAAATAATCCTGAACCCGGTTGTAGGGATGGACAGATTGGTCTATTGTGGTGAAAGCCATAACAGACCGATCGGTCTGTCTAGGGAATAGCTAAGAGTTCCCCCGAGTTCTTAAGAAGCACACTTCGACAAATTAGACATCAACCCCGAGAAGAGGAGCTCATGAGCCTGGTAGATGCGACCGGCCTGCTCGGCGGGAATTCGGATGACTTCCGAGACCCCGCCGAGAGTCCGCAGGGTGCGCCAACCAAGACCACACCGCTGAGCGACGAAGAGAGAGCCGCTAACGAGCAGCTCGTCGCCGAGTGGAACGACAAGCTAGAAGGCGCCAGCGCTGAAGAGATCATGGAATGGGTAGCCGAGCACGTGCCCGGCAAGGTTGCCGTGACCATGTCCATGCAGGACACCGTCCTGGCTGAGCTGGCGGAAGGCCGCCTGGCAGAAGACCGTGCAGAGCTGGTGTTCCTGGATACCGGCTATCACTTTGCCGAAACGCTCGAGACCCGCGATAAGGTCCAGCAGCGCTACAACCTGCCGCTGGAGAACATCACCCCGGTCCTCAACCGCGAGGAGCAGGACAAGGTCTACGGCCCGCGCCTGTACTCCCGCGACAACACCGCCTGCTGCCGCATGCGCAAGGTCGAGCCGTTGGCCCGAATGCTGAACCCCTTCAACGCCTGGATCACCGGCGTGCGCCGCGTAGACAACGCCCTGCGCGCCAACACCCCGGTGCTGGACGTGGACCGCACCGGGCGGCTGAAGATCAACCCCATCGTCGCCTGGAGCGACGAGGACGTGGAGGCGTACATCAACGACCACGACCTGATCATCAACCCCTTGACCAAGCAGGGCTACCCGTCGATCGGCTGCGAAACCTGCACCTTGCCAGTTGCCCCAGGACAGGACCCCCGATCCGGCCGCTGGGCCGGCTCCAACAAGACAGAATGCGGACTTCACACATGAGCAATGAAAACACCACCGCCCTCTCGCCGCACCTGGCGAGCCTCGAGGCGGAAGCAATCGAGATCCTGCGCGAAGTAGCAGGCCAGTTCGACCGCCCCGCGCTGCTGTTTTCCGGCGGCAAGGATTCCGTCGTCGTCCTGGAGCTAGCGAAGCGCGCCTTCCACCCCGCACCGGTTCCCTTCGAACTGGTGCACGTGGATACCGGCCACAACTTCCCGGAGGTCATCGAGTTCCGCGACAAGATCGCCGCGGACCCGAAGGTGACCCTGCACGTAGCCGCCGTCCAGGACTGGATCGACAGCGGTGCCATCCAGGAACGCCCGGACGGTACCCGCAACCCACTGCAGACCGTGCCGCTGGTGGAGACCATCCAGAACCGCGGCTACGACGCGGTGCTCGGCGGCGCCCGCCGCGACGAGGAGAAGGCCCGCGCCAAGGAGCGCGTGTTCTCCGTGCGCGATAGCTTCGGCGGCTGGAACCCGCGCCGCCAGCGACCCGAGCTGTGGGGCCTGTACAACGGCCGCCACCAGGTGGGCGAGAACATCCGCGTGTTCCCGATCTCCAACTGGACCGAAGCCGACGTGTGGGACTACATCCGCGACCGCGACGTTGAGGTCCCGGCGATCTACTACTCCCACCAGCGCGAGGTCTTTAACCGCAACGGAATGTGGCTGACCCCGGGCGAGTGGGGTGGCCCGAAGGAAGGCGAGGAGCTCGTCGAAAAGACCGTGCGCTACCGCACCGTCGGCGACATGAGCTGCACCGGCGCCGTCCTTTCCACCGCCACGACCATCGAGGACGTGATCGACGAAATCCGCCAATCCACCACCACCGAGCGCGGCGCCACCCGTGCCGACGACAAGCTCAGTGAGTCCTCCATGGAGGATCGCAAGAAGGAAGGTTACTTCTGATGTCCACCAACCTGCCGACCCTCCGCCTGTGCACCGCCGGCTCCGTCGACGACGGCAAGTCCACCTTCGTGGGCCGCTTGCTGCACGATACGAAGTCCATCCTGGCCGACCAGTATGAGTCCGTAGAGCGCGTTTCCAACGCCAAGGGCCTGGAGAACCCGGATCTGTCGCTTCTGGTCGATGGTCTGCGTGCCGAGCGCGAACAGGGCATCACCATCGATGTGGCCTACCGTTACTTCGCCACCGACAAGCGCAGCTTCATCCTGGCCGACACCCCGGGGCACGTGCAGTACACGCGCAACACCGTCACGGGCCTGTCCACCTCGGAGCTCGTCATTGTTCTGGTTGACGCCCGCAACGGCGTGATCGAGCAGACCCGTCGCCACCTGACCGTGGCTGCGATGATGAAGATCTCCCACGTTATCGTGGCCGTGAACAAGATCGACGCGGTCGATTTCAGCGAGCAGGTCTTCAATGATGTGAAGTCCGACGTGGATGCGCTGGTCTCCGAGCTGGGTCTGGCGCACGTCGACGTCATTCCGACCTCCGCGCTGCTGGGCGATAATGTCGTCGAACGCAGCCAGAACACCCCCTGGTACACGGGCCCGTCCGTGCTGGAGATCCTGGAGACCACCGAGCCGGCGAAGAACATCGCTGACGTGGAGCGCGGCCTGCGCTTCCCGATCCAGATCGTCATCCGCGACCACGCCACCGACCACCGTGGCTACGCAGGCCGCATCACCGCGGGCAAGGTGTCCGTCGGCGATAAGGTGCTGGCCGATGGCCGCGAGGCGATCATCGAGGGCATCGACGGCCCGGCAGGGGAGCAGCAGACCGCCACCCGCGGCGAGTCCGTCTCCCTGCGCCTGGACCGCGACATTGACCTGTCTCGCGGGGACATCATCGCCGCCTCCGACCTGCCGGAGCCTCAGCAGTCCTTCACTGCAACGGTCTTCCACCTGTCCGAGACCCCGGTGCGCCTGCGCAGCAATGTGCTGGTGCGTTACGGCACCGCGCTGGTGCGCGGCCGCGTGGATGAGGTCATCCGTCGCGTGGACATCTCCGGCCGCAACCGCAGCGAGGAGGAGATCGCCCACGGTAGCGCCGACGAGCTGGCCCTCAACGACATCGCGGAGGTGCGCGTGACGGTGGCCGAGCCGCTGCCCGTCGAAACCTACCGCCGCGGCGGTCGCGTGGGTTCCCTGCTGCTGATCAACCCCGGTAGTGGCGACACCCTGACCGCAGGTCTGGTGAACTAACATGACTCGGCCGGCACCCATCATCTGCTTGGCGCATGGATCCCGCCACCCGCAGGCGGACCAGGCGGTCTTCGAGATCGCCGAGCGCATTTCCGAAAGCACTGGGCTGCCGGCCTTCGCCGCCTTCCTGGACTTCCACCCCGCCACCCTCACGACGGTCGCCCACCGCGTTGTCGCGGCCGGCTACTCGGAGGCGGTAGTGGTTCCTTTGCTGTTCACGCAGGCTTTCCACGCTCGCTTCGACGTTCCTGCCGCAATTGCTGAGGCCGTTGACTCTATTGACGCCACCTCGTCCGCCCGCCTGACCCTCCACCTCACTGATGGCTTGGGAACCGGTGCGGACATGGAGGAGCTGGTTGCCGACTTCACGGCCCAGTACCTCGCTGGCAGTAGTGCTGACAGCACTGACAAGCTCGCGCTGTACTCCGTGGGCTCCAGCCAGCCGGGTGCGAACGAGGCCGTCGCCGAGTTCGCCGGCCGCGTCGGCGCCCGCCTGAACATGCGCAGCACCCGCGCCTTCGTCGCCACCGGTAACAACCCGGGCTGCGACACGGAGGCGCTGCTGAAATTCGCAGATGAACGCACCGTCACCGTCCCGCTGTTCGTCAGCCCCGGCCTGCTATGGGACAAGGCCAAGATCCGAATGCCAAATGGCTGGAAGTGTACGCGCCACCTCGGTGACGCCGTAGCCCCAGTCGTCATCAACCGCGCCTGTCGCGCCCTGCAATAAGCGCACTAGTCGCTCTAGCCCTTCTACCACTCACAGATAGCCCTCATAGACAGCAAGGACTAACCCCTCATGAAGATCTTGATTTTTGCCCTCGTTGGCGTGGCCGCCCAGTTGGTCGACGGCGCACTGGGCATGGCATTCGGCATCACCGCAACCACCCTGTTGATTTTCTCCGGCCTGGGCCCCGCCCACGCCTCCGCCGCTATTCACTTGGCAGAAGTCGGTACCACGTTGTTCTCCGGCCTGTCTCACTGGCGACTGAAGAATGTCCACTGGCCGACCGTACTGGCTCTCGGCGTACCGGGCGCGATCGGCGCATTCATGGGCGCCTACGTGCTCAGCAACCTTTCGACCAAGGCAGCCGAGCCGGTTGTGTCCACCCTCCTGGTGCTGCTCGGCTCCTACGTCCTAGTACGCAGTGTGGCCGTGCCGTGGAAAAAGAACGAAGATACCCAGCCGGTATCCACCACCCGCCGCTCCCGCTTCGGCCTGGCAGGGCTGGGCTTGGCCGGTGGTTTCCTGGATGCCTCCGGTGGCGGTGGCTGGGGGCCGGTTACAACCTCCACCCTCATGAGTGTGGGCAAGGCCGAGCCGCGTCGCATCATCGGCACGGTGAACACTGCCGAGTTCCTGGTCGCAATCTCCGCCACCGCTGGCTTCGTTACCGGCATGGGGTCGGAACTGGCGGACAACTGGCAGCCAGTCGTCGGCCTGCTGGTCGGCGGCGCCATCGCCGCACCGATCGCCGCGTGGATCGTAACTATTATGAAGCCAGAAGTGCTTGGTGGAGTTGTCGGCGGCTTGCTGATGCTGCTGAACTCCAGCCGCCTGGTGAACTACTTCGGCTTCCTCGGCGTGGTCGCCGTCATCCTGATCGGCCTGGCCGTGATCGTCGCCCTCGTCGTCGTGCGCAAGCGCTCCCTGCTGGAACGCTCCCTGACCGGGGACGATGCACCGGAAGACTCCCAACAGGCCACCGCGGAAAGCGATGTGGAGGCCACCTCGGGCCGGACAAGTGGGCGTCACTACGAAGGAGAGGGAACGAAGGTACAACAGCGCGAGAAAGAACGCGCCAGGGGGTAGGACGAGGGCGAATCTTCCGTGTAGACCTCGCCACCTAGGGGCTGCCAAGGCACAATGGAAGTGAACTGAAACTCCATTGAGGAAGGTATGTGATCTGTGTCTATCGCGTCGTCTACTGCGTCCCGAGGAACTGGCACGAACGCCGTCATCTCACCGATAGCGAGCGCAGCCGCGCGCCGCTCTGACATCTTGGAGGCGCTGGGGGAGGCAGAGGCAGTCGACATCTTCGACACCATCCGCCCTTCCGCACCCGACTTTGCCGCTGCCCTCGACGCGGCCTACGGCGCTCAAGCCAGTGCCAGTGCCAGTGCAGGAGCTGGCGCCGTGCTGCTCGGCACCGGCGAGATCAACTTCGACTCGCGCCTCGCCGCCGCCGCGGGTGCCTCCCACTACCTGCTCGCGGGCAGCCCGGCGGATGCCACGGCGCTGCAATTGGCCTCCGGGCAGCTCGTCCGCTCCGGCCGTAAGCCTGCCGGTATCTCTTTTATTGACGCCAACGCCTCCGCAGGTGCCGCCGCAGCGAACGCCGTCGAGGCGGAGGGGCAGGCGATTCGCCACATCGCGCTGGAAGGCATTGCGGAAGCAGCTGCCGGCACCAATGGGGAGAGCGCTGCTAAGGAGCCGGTGATTGGTCCGGAGCTTTTCGAGCGCAACCTGCTTATAAAGGCCCGCGAGAAGGATGCACACATCGTGCTGCCGGAAGGTGACGACGACCGCATCCTCACCGCTGCTGACCAGCTGCTGCGCGCCAAGGTATGTCGGCTGACCATTCTGGGTAACCCGGACGAGATTGCCGGCCGTGCCAAGGAGCTGGGGTTGGACCTGTCCGGCGCCACGCTGACCGACCCGAGCGAAGACAACCAGTTGGAGGAGTTTGCCACCGAGTTCGCCGAGCTGCGCAAGCACAAGGGGATCACGCTGGAGCAGGCGCGGGAGACGATGCAAGACATCAGCTACTACGCCACGATGATGGTCCACAAGGGCATCGCCGACGGCATGGTTTCTGGCGCGGCCCACACGACCGCACACACCATTAAGCCCTCGTTCCAGATCATCAAGACCGCACCGGGAGCGTCGGTGGTCAGCTCCATCTTCCTGATGGTCATGGATGGTGTGCTGTGGGCATTTGGCGACTGTGCCGTGAACCCGAACCCTACTTCCGACCAGCTGGCAGAGATCGCCGCCGTGTCCGCCAAAACCGCCGCGCAGTTCGGCATTGAGCCAAAGGTAGCGATGCTGAGCTACTCCACCGGAACCTCCGGTGCAGGCGAGGACGTGGAGGCAGTCGCCGCCGCCGTGAAGAAGGCTCAGGAGGACAACCCGGATCTGCCGCTGGATGGTCCGCTGCAGTTCGATGCCGCAGTGGTGGAATCCGTCGGCCAGAAGAAGCTGCCGGGCTCTGACGTGGCCGGGCAGGCAACCGTGTTCGTGTTCCCGGACCTGAACTGCGGAAACATTACCTACAAGGCGGTTCAGCGCACCGCCGACGCATTGGCTGTGGGGCCGATCCTGCAGGGGCTGAACAAGCCGGTGAATGACCTCTCGCGTGGCGCGACCGTGCCAGACATTGTAAACACCGTGGCGATTACGGCAATCCAGGCCAACTAGCCGGAACGTCGGCGATCGAGGCGCGAACCACCCCGCCCCCGCTGGCCGAGCGGCAAAGGTGCCAACAGAAGAAGAGAAAAGAAGAGAGAAGAATCGTGACCAAGTACGTACTCGTCCTTAATTCGGGCTCTAGCTCCATCAAATTCCAAGTCCTCGACCCGGAGGCAAACGCGACGGCGGACCCGTTTGTCTCCGGCATCGTCGAGAAGATCGGCGAGAAGAAGGGGCACATCCAGATTCAGACTGAAACGTCGAAGATGGAAGACAATCGCCCTATCCTCAGTCACTCTGTTGGCCTAGAACGCGCCTTCGGCATGATGACGCTACTGGGCGTCGGTCCCCAAGACCTAGACCTGGTAGCAGCAGGGCACCGCGTGGTCCACGGTGGCGCGACGTTCACAGAGCCCGTGCTGATCGACGACGAGGTGATTGAGCAGCTCAAGGAGCTCATCCCGCTGGCGCCGCTGCACAACCCCGCCAACATCGACGGCATCGAGAACGCCCGCGCGCTGCTGGAACACGTTCCGCACGTGGCCGTGTTCGATACCGCGTTCTTCTCCACGCTGCCGGAACACGCTGCGAACTACGCCATCAAGAAGGACATCGCTGACGAGTACAACATCCGCCGCTACGGCTTCCACGGCACCAGCCACGAGTACGTCTCTTCCAAGGTGCCGGACCTACTGGGCAAGCCCGCCGAGGAAATCAACCAGATTACCCTGCACCTGGGCAACGGTGCCTCGGCCGCCGCGATTCGTGGCGGGGAGGCTGTAGATACGACGATGGGATTGACGCCACTAGCCGGTCTGGTGATGGGCACCCGTTCCGGCGACATTGATCCGGGCATTATTTTCCACCTGGCGCGCTCCGGCGGGATGACGGTGGATCAGGCGGATAAGCTGTTGAACCGCGAGTCCGGTCTGAAGGGTATGGCTGGCGTGAACGATTTCCGCGAGCTGAAAACCTTGATCGAGGACGGCGATGAAAATGCTCAGCTGGCCTACGACGTGTACATCCACGCGCTGCGTCGCTTCATTGGGTCTTACATGCTGATCCTCGGTGGCGTGGACGCGATTGTATTCACCGCAGGCGTGGGCGAGAATGCGGTGCAGGTGCGCCGCGATGCAATGGCTGACCTGCAGAACTTTGGCATTGAGATCGACGAGGCCCGGAATGAGAACTCTGAGGGTATTGTCGGCGCGCGAGAAATCTCGACCGACGATTCCAAGGTGAAGGTTTACGTGGTTCCGACGAATGAGGAGCTGGCGATCGCGCGCCAGGCGACTGCGCTGGCCGAGCAGCAGTAGGGGGGGCTGCCTGGGCTAACCTTGGCCTGCTGGGGCGCTGGGATTTGGGTGTCCGCTGGGGCTGAAATGTCGTTAGAACGGGAATACGTTAATGCAGATAATTTGCATTAATGTAAAAGTGCAGGTCAGGAGCTTGCGATTTGTGGAGACTGTATTTGCGGCTTCATGGATTCCCGCTCTAACGACATTTGCCGTTCAGGGGAGGGGCAAGTGCGGGGCGTGGCGTGGGACCCAGGCGCGCAGCTGGAAAGGGAGACCAGACGCGCAGCTGGAATGAGAGACTAGGCGCGCAGCTAGAACCAGGTGCGGGGGCGGATCTGGTTTGCCATGTCCACCAGGTCATAGCGGTGCCGGGCGAAGGGAGCCTGGCGAGCCAGTTGGCGCAGGCTCGCTTCCAAGCCGGTGCGCAGGCCGCGCTCGGTAAATTGCACGTCGAACAGGGGAGCCGCAGCTGCCTTCCGGTTGACCTGAGAACCTACGTTTGCCCTGTTCACGGCACTGCGCTTGCGCTTGCCCTTGGACTTGCGAGAGCCGCGGCCACTGCCGGCCCCAGCATCACCACCCTTAGCGCCACCAGTAGCCCTAGCACTGCCGGCGCCAACACTCGCGTCACCAGTTCCAACTCCGGTAATCCCCGCCGCGCCGTCCGAGCCATCGCTAGCGCCGCGCAGCCAATTCAACCCCGCGCTCAGCACAGCGATGCGGACCTGTGGCAGGCGCGGCTCGTTGGTCGGCAGCGTCTCCAAACGTCTAGCCGCACGGCGGATGCGGGACTCGGTGAGGCTGTTGGCGTCAGAAATAAGCAACAAAATGGACGTCAACCGTGCCAGACGATTGTGCCGCGAGGCCTGTGGCAGCCGGTCCAACGCAGCCACCGCCGAATCGACCATACCCTCCGCGCGCAGCTGCCTGGCCAGGCCAAACGCGCTGGAAACAGTGGACTGGTTCGTGGCCCACACCAACCCATAAAGGCGCATGGCGTGGAAGCGCAGAGAAACCGGATCCAGCGTGACGTGCTCCCAACCGGGTACCCCGGTGTAATCCTTCACCGGCAGCTTCTGCGCATAAGCAAGGGCGGAAGCGGCGCGGGAAACGTGCTCGCTCAGCAGCTTCGTGGAATTCACACCCTGCTGTTGCAGCAACAACTCATCGGTGGCGGCCAACGCCAACTTCGGCGCAGGCTCACCAGGCAATATGTAAAGCACTCGGTTGAAGAACTTCTGTGCCTCCGCGAACTGCCCCGTCAGCAGCGCCGCCACGCCAGAGTGCCACTGGAAGCGCCAGTCTTTCTCCAACCACGGCTTCAGCTCGTCCAGTAGATCGTGGGCCTCGCGGGTCTGGCCCACGTCCAGCAGCGCACGCACCATCGTCAGCGGAATCTCCACGGAGTGCTTCAGCTCCGGCTGGGCATAAGCAGCGCGCAGGGTATCCAGCAGGTCCCCGGCCTCGGTGAAGCTGGTGGCGGAAAGCAGCCCATACCCCGGGTCCTGCGAATCGGCCAGCGGGGTCGGCAGGGCGCTCACAACCTCCGGCACGGAGATCTCCACGGAGCGCACCACGCCGTCGACCAGCTGGTCGGTGCGAAACACAATGTGCTTGGTGCCGAACGTACTGCGCTGCGCGGTGAACCGAGTGTACAGGTGCGGGTAGTGGCGGCCGTCGCGGATGGCCAGGATCTCCCGCAGCACGCCGATCAGCTGGTTGGCCATGGCGGTGGCGGAACTAAAGCGAGCCTCCGGATCCTCGTCCGTAGCCCGCAGCAGCAGGCGGTACAGGGATAAGTACTCGCGGAACAGCGGCTCCTCATCCGGGGTGGGCAGCCCCGGGGCGTAAACCCCGTCTTCCACCGGCAGCTTCACAATCAGTGCGGCCAGGGTGCGGCCGACGGTGTAGATGTCACTGGCCACAGTCGGGCCGGTCTTGGCGATCTCCGGAGCCTGGAAGCCCTTGGTGCCGAATATGTGCCCGAACGCGCCGATGCCCGTCACCGCACCCAGGTCGATCAGCTTCACCTGATCCTCGGTGATCAGGATGTTGTCCGGCTTCAGGTCGTTGTAGACCACGCCGCGAGAGTGCAGGTAGTCCAGCGCGGGCAGGATCTCCAGGATGTAGCCAATCGCCACGTCCAGGTCCAGTACCCCGGCCGCCAGCTTCCGTCGCTGCCCGCGTAGCGATGGCCCGCCGACGTACTCCATCACAATGAAGCCGCCGGGGGAGCGCGGGTCGTCGATGAAGTTGAAGATCTTCACGATTCCGGGGTGCGTGATGTCCGCCAGGAACGCCCGCTCGGATTCCGCGACCGCGCGCTCTTGTTCGTTTTCCGTGGCCATCATGCCCTTGAGCACCACGTAACGGTCGGCGACGTTGTGGTCGATGGCGATGTACACCCAGCCCAAACCGCCGTGCGCGATGGGGCCCAGGATCTCGTACTGGCCTGCAATGATGTCGCCCGATTTCAGCGTCGGCGCTTCCACGCCTTTCTCGATCGCTGCGCTGGGGTCGATAACTGCATCCTCGGGGTTCGTCGGCGCGATGAACGGCAGTTGCACCATGCCGTCGGCCACGGAAGCGCCGGAGCGGTACGTGCCGCGCCTCTTGCGGAACGTCGATAGCGCCTCGATGCGCGAGCGCTCGCCGGAGTCCATGGCGTTCGCCGGGGTGCCCACGGGGTCGGTGTGTTGCTCCGTGGCGTCGGTATCTTCGTCGTCGGCAAAAGGGTCGAAGGGAACGGCTTCGGTGTGCTCTTCCGGCTCGCTGTCGGCGAAGGGGTCAAATTCTACGGCTTCGGTGCGCTCTTCCGGTTCACTGTTGTTGTTACTCTGCATCGCCGTTCGCCGCCTTTCGCCGAATCTTGTTGAGCTCCTTCGTCTCTTCCTCGGTGCGGTACTTGATCGGTAGTGATGACGCCGGCCCTAAGTAATCCGCCAGCCACGTGTTATAGAGGTTCTTCCACGTTCCGTCGCGCCGAATCCTCTCCATGGTGGAGTTCACTTGCATCACCAGTCCGGTCGTATTCTTGGGGAATCCCGGCGGGGAAATAGCCACCGAGTAGTAACTGGTTTCCGGCGCGTCTGCTACCAGGGTCGTATAGGGGTCCTGGGCTCGTAGGCCGGTGAGGATCGCGTCATCGGTAAAGATGGCATCGGCTTGGAAGCGCTGCATGGCCATCAGACAATCCGTCCACGCCTGGGTTAGCAGCAATCGCCCCACGTCGTACTGTTTGACCCGCACCGCGGAGGTCGAGTCGCGAGTCACACACACGGTCTTGTTGTGCAGGTCGTTGAAGCTCTCGATCTGAGAGTCGCTCAATACCAGCAGGCGCGAGTGAACCTGCAGATAGGGGATTGAAAACTCTAGCTTCGATTGGCGGGAAAGAGTCGGCGACATTGTGCGCACCACAATGTCCACGTCGCCGCTCTTCAGCGCCTCGGCGCGCTCGCGGCTTTCGACGTAGCGGAATTCGATTCTGTTCGGGTCACCGAAAATGTCTCGTGCGATCTCCCGTGCGAGGTCCACTTCGAAGCCTGCGACGTCGCCAGAGACCGGGTCGCGGAAACCCAGTCGGTTCAGAGACTGGGCCACGCCCACCACCAGACGACCCCGGCGCATGATTTGCGGCACGCGCTCCTTCGGCTCGCGGGTGTCTGGCTTGATGGAGCCAAAGGGTTCTTCGTCGCCAGTGTTGTCGATGTCTGTGTTGGTATCCGCTGCGGCGTCACCGTCGCTGGGGACCTCGTGAGGTTGCACATACGTCGCGCCGTAGGGCAGATCGTCGCTGGCATTGTGCTGTACGGAGGGCCATTCTGGTAGGCGGGGACTATCCGTGGAGCAGGCCGAAGTGAGGGTGATTGCCGCGGTGGATAGGGCGGCGACTACAGGTTTGAACGCTTGTTTTCTCATTAGAGGAACTCCTGCAGTCGGGGCCTAGTGCCGAAGAACACGCACAGTGCGGATAGAACCGTCAGAGCTAGCACGAGGTTGGTCACGTGCCCCGCGGCTGTGCGGCCTTCCACCAGGATGTCGCGCAGTTCGGCGCGGGTGCTGCTAATGAGCTCCTGCATTTCGTTGTCCACGACTGTGAAATCGGACGTATCCTCACCGGTGGTGAGCGGGTCATCCTTGCCGTCTCTGCCGTCACTGTCGGTCTTGTCTTTGCCGTCCTTGTTTTCTTCGGGGACCTTCGTATCCAAAGCCGCAGCCAGTGCCTCGGTGTAACGGCCATTCTTCAGCTCGGAAACCATCTTCGCGTGCGATTCATCCCACGAGCGCAGTGCTTCCCGGGCGGTATCGATGCGCTCGGGATGGCTCACTTGGTTGCGCAGACCTTCTAGCTTGCTGTCGATGTCGGCCATGGAATCCGAGAACTCCTGCTGGCGGTCTTCGCCATAGTCGCGCTGAATCAGGCCCAGTGCTTCCTGGGTGCGCGACTGCTGCACAGAGATACGCACTGCCGTGAGCTGCTCGAGCGGTCGCACGGTCCCCTGAACGTTTTGGTTGCCCGCGTGCCATGTCAGGGCAGCGCTTAGTGACGCCCATACGAGGGCGAACAGCATAAGCCCAGTAGCCCCCACATATCCCAGGTTGAGGCGCCTATTGGTTAATGCCGCGAGCCAGAATTGGGCGATCACCAGCATGATGATTGCCGCCACGATGCCGGAGAGCGGGAACCATAGGGGAGAGGAGAGCTTCGCTTGCTGAGTGGAGACCTCCTCCGAGGTGCGAGAGTAGAGCTCCTGGGCAGCTGGCAGCATGGTGTCCTGCATCAGCGTGGACGCCTGAGCCAGGTAGGAGGCGCCGACGGGGTTGCGCAGACGGTCGTGCGTCTGCGCGTTGGACATCAGCTTCAGATAGTCCGGCATGGAGTTCTGGATCTGCAGCACCAGTTCCATTTCCCGGGACTCGATGTCATCGATGCCGCTGGTGGCGCGGATGATGGCCATCGAGGCGCTGGACATTGCCGCGTCGTAGTCCCGAGTGGCGGCGTTGGTGGTGGACTTGCGCAGGAAACTGGTGGTGGCCACCGAGTCGGCCACCGAAAGGGAATTGAAGAGTTCCTGGGCTGCATCCGATAACGGCTCGGTCCGGCTGACCAACGTGTTTAGTTGCGCCTGGCGGTTCTGCGAGCTGTAGACCATTGCCCCACCCGCAGCGAGGATGGCCAAGACCAGGATCGTTGAGACGATGGTGAGCAGACCGGGGGAGGTGGAGGCGAACTTGAAGAAACGGCGCGGTGCCTCGAGCGCCGGGTTCATTACCCCTTTGAACGAGATCCCCTTGAACGAGCTGCCACGACCGGTGGGGTGCTCTTCGCTGTCCATCCACCGGTCTGCCTCAAACGCAGTCACTGGGGGCATAGCCATAAAGTATATACAGCCTAAGGAAACGTGTGCCCACAAAGTCTGCTTAAACTCCCCTTATTGTGGCAAACTAGAACGCATGATTACGGTCAGTTCCCTAACCAAAGCCTATAAAGGCAACACGGTAGTCAACGATTTGAATTTTGAGGTCACTCCCGGAATCGTCACCGGGTTCCTAGGCCCCAACGGTGCCGGCAAGTCCACCACGATGCGAATGATCGTGGGGCTGGATGAGCCGACCAAGGGAACTGCCCGTATCGATGGCAAGGCGTATTCCGAGTACCAGCGCCCGCTGGAGAAGGTCGGCACGCTGCTGGACGCCAAGTGGGTTCACCCCAACCGCAGCGCCGCAGCGCACCTGCGGTGGGTCGCTGCTGCCAATGGCTTTTCCAAGAAGCGCGTTGATGAAGTCCTGGGCATCGTGGGCCTGAGCGATGTAGCGGGCCGCAAGGCCGGCAAGTTCTCTCTGGGTATGGGCCAGCGCCTAGGCCTGGCCTGTGCACTGCTGGGCGACCCGGAGGTGCTGATCCTAGACGAGCCTGTAAACGGCCTGGACCCAGAGGGTATCCGCTGGGTGCGCGATTTCGTCCGCGCCCTGGCGCGGGAGGGGCGCACCGTGCTGATTAGCTCCCACCTGCTCAGTGAGATGGCACAGACCGCCGACCACCTGATCGTCATCGGTAAGGGGCGCCTGGTGGCAAACCAGAGCACCCACGAGTTCATCAAGTCCACTTCCGAGGTATCCACCGTCGTGCGTACCGACCACATCGCGGAGATGAAGGCCGCGCTGACGGAGGAGTCGGTGGCGTTCCAGGAGGGTAAGGATCTGGATGGTCGCCCGACACTCACCATCCCGCAGCAGGAAAGCGACTGGATTGGTGCCCTGGCCTACAGCTACGGCCTGCGCCTGCGCGAGCTGTCGGAGAAGCGTCCGAGCCTGGAGGATGCATACCTGCGTATGACGCAGGAGCACGTGGAGTACCACGCCAGCGTGGAGCCCGAGAAAACCGAGGCAAGCAAAACTGAGCCTGCAGGTGGGCGTCATAAAGAAAAAAGCGCACCAGAAAGCAGCGCTAAGGAAAACAGCGAGGCAACCGGCAACGCCGTGCGCGTGCAGAAGGAAGGGGACAAGTAATGGTGAACCTGATCAAATCGGAGCTTATTAAGATCCGCAGCACCAAAGCCCTGTGGTGGACCTCCGGGCTGATTCTGTTCTTCTCGCTCGGCTTCGCGCTGCTAAACGGCGCCATGACCGGCTCGCTGCTGACCAGTGATGAAGCGAAGAAGGACCCAGAGCTTTACATGTCCGTCGCGGCGGGCATCGGTTCCGACATGGGACTTAGCGGCTTCCTTTCCTTCGGCATGATGATCGTGATGATCCAGGCCGTGATGCTGGTGACCACCGAATACGGCGCGAACACCAGCAAGACCACTCTTCTGGCGACCCCGACGCGCTGGCAAGTTCCTATCGCAAAGTTTCTGGTCTACGGCGTGATCGCCTCGATCCTCGCATTGATCTCCAACGTTCTAGGAACGATTCTCGCCAGCTGGTCGCTCGGCTGGAAGCTGGAGGAGGAAGAGCTGCTGGGCAAGGTGGGCCTCGGCGCCGATGGTCTGTGGGAGCAGATCGGGCGCATCGAGCTTTACCTGCTGCTAACCATCGCCGCTGCCATCGGCGTGGGCTACTTGGTGCGCAACACCGCCGGTGGCATCGCAATCATGCTGCTGTGGAACCTGGTGATCGAGGGCACGCTGGTGCAGCTGGTACCGAAGATTCGCGACTGGCTGCCACCGTACATGCCGTTCACCAACGCTGACGCCTACACCGGCATGCGGGATCTCGACGGGGCGCCGTGGGGTCAGACCGGCTCAATCTTGTACTTCGCCGCCTGGTGTGTGGTGCTCTTCGTTGTTGGCCTAGTGACGCTGAAGAAGCGGGACGCCTAACGCGCTTTTTCTTAGTGACGCCCCTTCGCCCCACCGGCTCTGAGATGCCAGGTGGGGCCTTTATTTTTGCGGGGACTTTTGGGGTGCTAGTCCGGGTTGCGCTGCAGGTCGTCGACGAGGGACTCCGCAGCTAGGGAAAGATTTCGCAGGGCGGGCACACCACGGCGTAGTTTAGCGATATCGCGCGCGTCCATCCGGTCTGTGGCCTTGGTGATGATGAGCGCCCACTCGTCGGTGATGGAGTTCATCATGTCCACGCCCTCATCCGTGAGGTAGAGATCCTGAGCGCGCTTGTCCTCTGGGTTGGCCTGCCGGCGGATCAGCCCGCCGTTGATGAGGCGGCGCACCGTCGCCGAGACGTTAGAGGCACGGAGGAAGCGCAGGCGTGCAACATCGGAAACACCGCAGCCCGGGTGCTGGGAAATAAACTGCAGGACCTCGATCTCCGATTGGGAGATTTCCAGCGACTGGTTGGGTCGCTCCATCAGGCGGCGGGTGGCGGAAAGAAAGTCATACACTGCCGTGGCAATCTCGGAGACGTCGATCTCCGGCAGAATTTCGGGTGCCTTACGGCCGCGTACCGGGGGATGGGAAGGCGTCTGTGGCGGCTTCTGGGGTGACGGGGTCATCGGGCGAAACTTTCTTTTTAGCGTGCGTATGTAAGTAACTTGTGATTCACCCTATATGACGGCAAAAGTGCTATTGCACTAATCGGCGATAATGAAAACAATGAACGCGCAAACCTCGTGAAAACCTTGCGCAAACCTAGTGCTTTGCCGCAGCTTTCTTACTGCAGCGCACTCGTCAGGCGAGCCACGTTATCCACGTACTGCTTGTGCAGAGGCCGGGTGCTCCACTGTTCGGCGGTCAGCAGCGCGGAGCGCTCCCGGTAGTCGTCGGTCAGGGAGCGCAGGGCGTCCAGTAGCTCGCCCTTGCCGACCATCAGCGAAATCTCGTAGTTCAGGCCGAAGCTGCGCATATCCATGTTGGAGCTGCCCATTACGGCTACCTCGCCGTCGGCAATGGCGAACTTAGAGTGCAGGACCTTCGGATAGGGGTACAGGTACATGTGCACTCCGGCCTTCAGTAGTTCCGAGTAGTAGGAGGCCTGTGCGTGGCCCACCATCGGCTGATCGGATTTCTCGGAGACATAGAGCTCCACCCGAACTCCCCGATAGCAGGCGGTGGTCACGGCCTCCATGAGGGACTCGTCGGGGATGAAGTAAGGGCTAATCAGCTTGAGGGTGTGCTTGGCGTGGTGGGCAATGGAGGTGAACAGGCGCAGGTTCGGCTCCGTGGTGAAGCCGGGCCCAGAGGGCACGATCTGCATGATGTCCGCACCTGTGTCTTCGTTGTTGGTATCCAGCCGCTGTTTGACGTCCGTTGGGTTGATGAGGTCCAGTTCCTCGTTTGTTTCGGTGTACCAGTCCACGGCGAATACTGAGTTGATGGTGGTGACGATCGGCCCGGTCAGTTCCGCCATCACGTCCACCCATTCGCGGCCGATCTTGTGGTTCTTCGCCTTCTGGTACGGGGCCTCAATCATGTTCTGCGAGCCCATGAAAGCCACCCGGCCGTCGACGACTACCAGCTTGCGGTGGTTGCGCAGATCGGGGCGGCGGAAGCGCCACTTGAAGGGTTGCAGGGGCAGCATGACCTGCCAGTCCACTCCCATGGCCTTCAGCTTCTTGCCCAGCTTTTTGTTGCCCTTGTACTTGTGCGCGCCGATGTGATCCCACAGCACGCGCACGGTCACTCCCCGTTGCGCTGCTCGTCCGAGCGCTTCGAAAAAGGGGTTGGTCGTATCGTCCCAGGCCATGATGTAAATTTCGACGTTCACGTAGTCTTCGGCCGAGTCCACTGCACGGGCCATCGCGGCAATAGATTCTTCGTAGTCCGAATGCAGGGCTTGCATGGTGCCGTTCACGGCGGGCAGTGCCGTGAGTTCCCGGTTGAGCCGCACCAAGGAACGCAGCTCGTCGCTGAGCTCGCTGCCCTCGGGAACGTCAGGCTCGTCAGCACTCATCGTGCGGATCAGCTCATTCGCCTGATTCTGAATGCGGTGGCGCCGTCGGTTGATCGCTGGGGATCCCATCAGCAGGAATAGGAAGATGCCGATAAAGGGGATCAGGAAGATGGCCAGCAGCCAGGCCATGGCGGACGTTGGGCGTCGTTCCTTAGGAACCCAGCCCAGCGCAAAGATTTTCAGCGCGTAGTCCAGAACAACCAGCGTGACCTGCCACCACTGCAGGTCGTCGGTGAACTCGCTAAACAGGCCGAGGAGGTCGGGGAAGGGCATAGCTTAGTCCTCGCCATCCACGTTGTAGTCCACGATCACTGGCGCGTGATCGGAGGCGCCCTTGCCCTTGCGCTCGTCGCGGTCCACACGTGCGGCGGTAGGCGTGATGCCGCGGGCATATTGCAGGTCAATGCGCATGCCTTCGCCCTTTTGGAATCGCATGGCCTGGTAATCCCAGTAGGTGTACTCGTCGGCGATCAGGTCCGTCGCAGCGGAGAGTCCCGCGTCCTCCAGAGCGCGCAGCCGAGCGCGCTCGTTGGGTGTCACGTGCGTGCGGCCGTCGAAGTAGCTGCGATCCCACACGTCCTCGTCGCGCGGGGCGATGTTGTAGTCGCCGACCAGGCACAGCTTTTCACTGCTCTTTCTTTGGGACGCCCCTACGCCCGAACCCGCCGCATACGCAGCGAGGGCGTCCAGCCACCGCAGCTTGTAGGAGTAGTGCGGGTCCGCGATCTCGCGGCCGTTTGGAACGTACAGGCTCCATACCTCCACGCCTCCGCAGATGGCGCCGATCGCGCGGGCCTCCAGAGCTTGTTCGGCGTCCAGATCCTTGTTGAATCCGGGCTGGCCGAAGTCGGTCTGGACGTCCGTAAGCCCCACGCGCGACAGAATGGCCACGCCGTTGAAGCTGTGCAGCCCGAAGTGGGCCTGCTCGTAGCCTGTGTCAGTGAAGTCGGGGAACTGCTTGTCCGTGCATTTGGTCTCCTGCAAGCACAGCACGTCCACGTCGCTGCGCTGCAGAAACTCGCGCACCCGATCCTCACGGGTGCGTACGGAATTAATGTTCCAGGTCGCGATGCGCATGGTTAAGCATTCTAGCGCGTGCGCAGACTACGGCTGCGGTGGTGCTCACTGAATCCAAGCTTGTGGTACAGCGCTTTTCCAGCGGTGTTGGAATCGATAACGTCCAGGTAGGCGCGCTCGGCGCCGTTGTCCGCGCCCCAGCTGAGTAGGTGCTGGCACAGGAGGGTGCCCAGCCCGCGGCGGCGAAATTCCGGGGCGACCGCCACGGCGGAATAGCCCAGCCAGCCGTCAGTGATGGTGGCGCGGGTGATGGCCGCGAGTTGACCGTCGACCATGAGGCGGGCGAAGCCGAGCTGGCCGTCGATGCGGTGGCACAGCAGATCCAAGGCCTTTTTGGGCAGAGGTTGGCCGCGGAATTTGTACATGGACAACCAGTCGGCATCCGGGGTGTCGTCGACGGTCAGCTCGATCTGCGCGTCGGCCAAGGAGGGGGCCAGAGTTTGGCTTTCCGTCGGGGTGCCAAGCTCCTTGCTCATCACCAGAATCTCCGGACCGCGTACACCCGGCAGATGCTCGGCAGGGCGGCCGATTCGGTCGGGGATCATCAGCTGGCACGGCAGGTCGTGGGAGCGGTAGAACTCCTCCAGTTGCGCCAGCGGGACCTCCTGCAATCCGGCGCTTGGACCGATGGGTACGGCGGAGTTGCTGCGTTCGGTGATGCCATCGCCCGCGCGCGCCAGCCACCCGCCGATCATCTGGTTATCGATGCCGGGGAAAGCTGCAGCCTTGGCGGCCTCGAGGGTCCGAATGTCGCTATTGCGTACTGGTTTCGCACTGAGGGTTTTTAGCACCACTACATCCTCGTCGGCGATCACCACGTCTTCTACCTGCAGCGGATTTGTGCTGCGCAGTACGCCGATCGCGTCGGTGACGGCGCCGGTCGCGCCGTTGGAGGCGGCATCACTCGGCACACGGTAGCGCACGACCACTCGCGTGCCCGGGCGGATACTCACGGGGTCGGTGCGGCGGCTGATGGGGAAACCGAAGCCCTCCACATACCGCGCACCTGCGTGGGCGGCGGAGAACGTCGTGTCTTTATTCATGCCCGAAAGGATCCTCGTCCACGCCGGGAGTCCAGGTGTTTCCGGCGTGGTCCCAGCCCTCGGCCTTGACAGCCTTCTTGGACTTGCGCTTCCACCGGCCGATCAGAGTGTCGATGTAAAGGAAGCCGTCCAGGTGGCCGACCTCGTGCTGCAGGCAGCGGGCGAAGAAGCCGGTGCCCTCGACGGTGACCTCCTCACCGTTTTCGTCCAGGCCGGTGACTCGCGCCCAGTCCGCGCGGCCGGTGGGGAAGGAGTAGCCGGGGACGGAGAGGCAGCCCTCCTCGTCTTCCTCTTCGTCCGGCATGGTCTCTGGGATCTCGCTGGTCTCCAGGACGGGGTTGATCACGCAGCCGCGGCGCATCTCGCCGCGCTCGGTATCGGGGCAGTCGTAGACGAAGAATCGTTTGTTCACGCCCACCTGGTTGGCTGCCAGTCCCACGCCGTTGGCAGCAGAGAGCGTTTCGTACATATCCGCGATCAGCGGGGCGAGGTCGGGAATCTCGCTGGGGTCCACCTTGGTGGTGGGGTTGTGCAGTACAGGGTCGCCACAGATGACGATAGGCATGATGGTCATAACAGACAGTCTAGAATCTAGTTCCATGTTGTCAGACCGAGAGATCGCCATTTTGGAGTTCGAGCGCCGTTGGTGGCTGGATACTAGCGCGAAGAACGAGCATATTCGTGGCGAGTTTGGGGTTGATCCGGTCCGCTATTTTCAGCAGCTCAATCGTTTGATCGAGCGCCCAGAGGCGCTGGACTTCGACCCTGTTTTGGTGCGTATGTTGCTGCGTCGTAGAGATGAAGAGCTCTGACGAAGAATAAGGCACAGCGCGTGTCAAGCTTGTTACTAATGTTGCAGAAGTTAAAATCTGTGGCGTGACTGAACCCAATCGACCACGCCATGCACTCGACGACGACACGGACAACGAGAACCTGGGCCTCCCGCTGCGCGGCCTGGCCATGATTCTGATTGCCGTAGCCGTTCTGCTGATCGGCTGGGGTGTATTCTCCCTGACCGGGAAGGATTCCGACGAGTCCTCTCAGGCCAGCCAGACCCAACAGGCCCAGCAGACCCAGGGGCAGCAAGGTCAGCAGCCTTCTGCTTCCAATGAACAAGACAAGGGCACGGCGATCGATGATGCCGAGCAACCGAAGCCGGAAGACGGGCGCGACACTCCGGAAGGTGATCGTACCGACGCTGGTCGCGAGGGTGACGCTGCAGCGGCGGAAGGTGGCGTCAAAAAAGAAGACACCTACGTAGCCGTCCTCAACAACAGCCCCATCGCCGGGCTCGCCGGCGACGTTGCCAACAAGATGCGCGACCAGCAGTGGAACAAGACCGGTGTGGGTAACCTACCGGACGAGTCTGGTGTCTTCCCGACGTCTGTAGTGCTCTACTCGAAGGGTAATGACGCCGAGCGTCAGCTGGCCGAGCAGCTCGCCAAGGACCTGGGGATCCAAGCACGCGAGCGTGACGAGGCTACCGACCGGGCCATCGAAGGCGTAGAGATGCTGGAGGGGGAGCGCCCCGCGGGTGTCGTTGTTGTGACAACAAATGACATGCCCCGCTAAAGTAAAAGCGTTCTTCTAACTTCTGTCTACATATCTTCTAAGGGGCCACAATGGACTTCCCGGGTTCCGCACCTTCCGTCGGTATTGAGTGGGAAGTCGCGCTCGTCGACCCCGAAACCCGCGACCTGGTCCCACGCGCCGCTGAACTGATAGCGCGGATGGACGAGGTACACCCCGGCCACAAGGTCGTCCGCGAATTCCTGGCCAACACCGTGGAAATGGTCTCCAGCGTGCACGACACGATCCCGGAGGCGGTCGAGGACCTGCACGTCCAGGCGAAGCAACTAATGGAATGCGCGGATGACATCGGCGTGAACCTGTTTTCTGCGGGCACGCATCCTTTCGCGCACTGGGGGGATCAGAAGCTCAGCGAAAAGGGCAGCTACCAGGAGATCATTGAGCGCACCCAGTACTGGGGGCGCCAGATGCTGATTTGGGGAATCCACGTGCACGTGGGGGTGGGCTCCAAGGAAAAAGTGTGGCCCATCATCAATGCGTTGATGACGCACTACCCGCACATCCTGGCCATGTCCGCCAGCTCGCCCGCCTGGGAAGGGCTGGATACCGGCTACTCCTCCAACCGCACCCTGCTGTACCAGCAGCTGCCCACCGCGGGCATGCCTTACCAGTTTGAAAACTGGGAACAGTGGGAGGAGTTCAACCGGGATCAGGACCTATCGGGAGTGATTAACCACACCGGATCCATGCACTTCGACGTGCGCCCGACAAAGTACGGCACGGTGGAAACCCGTTTTGCGGACGCCACGATGGAGCTGTGGGAGCTTGCCGCCATCGCCGCCTATACCCACTGCCTAGTGGTGTACTTCGAGCGCCGCCTGGACGCCGGTCACGAGCTGCCGACCCTGCAGCCCTGGCATGTCGCGGAAAACAAGTGGCGCGCGGCCCGCTACGGCCTGGACGCACTGATTATTACCGACCGGGAGACCAACGAGGCGCTGGTCACGGACGAGCTGGACGCCTGGGTAGATAGGCTCGCTCCGCTGTCCGAGGAGCTGGGCTGTGCGGCAGAGCTGCAGGATGTGCGCAAACTGATTGCCCGTGGTGGGGATTACGCTCTGCAGCGCGCCGCGGCTCGCAAGCACGGCGCAGCACCGGAACCCGGCACCCGCACACGTGGAGACGATGGGGTAGAGGGCGGCTTCACGCAGCCGGAGGCGTGGATCGCCGCAGTGGACCTGACTGTCGATTCCCTGCGGAAGTCGCTGTAGCTTCGCGCTCCTAGAAGTGCAGGCGGGCAGCTGCGTTGCACAGGGCGTTAGCGATGGAGGTATCGCGGTCCGCGCCGAAGCCAACTGCCCACACGCGCTTGGACTTGTGTACCGCGTAGATGAAGGTAACGGTGGCCTCGAAGATGTCGTACTGGTGGAACTCCACGACCTCCACGGGGAAGCCGTGGTCGGCCAGGATCTCCGTCATGGCAGAGGAAGCACCCATTGCGGTGATCTCCACACGGGTGGACTGCCCATCGGCGCGCAGGCCGCTGACCTGCATGTCGAAGTCGTGGCGCCCCAACGAACGGCGAGTTGCCTTCAGGTAATCCACGCGGATCGCGCCGGGGGCATAGGTGCGGATGAACTTTTTCCACTCCATGCCGCGTGCTTCCTGGCGCATGCCCACTGGCAGGCGCTGGCCAAAGCGGGCGCGGAAAGGATCCTCTGCGAAGGTGCGGGTGCGCTGGCGGCGCTTCTCAATGCGGGTGTGCGCCGGCTCGCTGTAGGTCTTCGCGGTGGATCGGCGACCGCTGGGGAGCGGGGTGTATACAGGCGCGTCTAGATTCAGGTCCTGGTCCGAGCTGGCGAAGCGGATCAAGGTTGTGGTGTTCGTAGAGGAAACGTTCATGGTGACTCGATTTTCTGGAACAAGATCTAGTTGGCTGTAGGCACCCGCCGAACGGGTGCCTAAAAAATATTGGGTACCTATATAAAGTACTGCTAGTTAGATAATGTAATCCGTCTCACTCTGAGAATCAAACTGTTGCTTATTTCTCATTATGTGAGATTTTGGGCGCCTGGCTGTGCGCCTCGGCGGTGCGCAACAGGAACAGTAGCTCTGCCGTCGCGATGGCCTCGATCTCATCCGGATCTACGGATTCGTCCGCGGAGTGGATGGCGCACTTCGGCTCCTCGATGCCGTATAGCGCGAGCTCCGCCTGCGGGTACGCACCCAGCAGCTTGTTCGTTAGTGGGATTGACCCGCCGGAGGCGACCTCCATTGTCTCCTTGCCGTACACCTCGCCCAGCGCCTCGCCGAGCCGCTGCAGTGCCGGGCCGGAGGTATCCGCCTGGAATGCCTCTGCCAAGGAGCCGCGTTCGATCTCCACTAGTGCGTTTGTCTTCTGGCTTTCCAGGTGCTTGACCAGCAGATCCTGGCACTCCTGCGGCTCGCGTCCCGGCGGTACTCGCAGGCTCACCACGGCCGCGGCGGTCGCGGGCACGGAGTTCACCGAGTCCGCCACCGACAGCGCATCCAGGCCTGTGATCGTAATCGATGGGTTCATCACCGTCAGGTCGTTCGGCTGCCATTCGCCGGCTCCGTATAGCTCCACGCCGTCGGTTACTCCGGCGTTGTCGCGGAATTCCTGTTCTGTTGGTCCGACGCCACCCCAGCGCTCCTTGGGCTCCAACCCCGGGACGGCCACTAGGCCGTTTTCGTCATGGAGAGTGGAAAGGAGTTGCACTAGCTCAACCAGGGCATCCGGTGCCGAGCCACCGAACTGGCCGGAGTGCATCGGCTGCGCCAACGTGCGGGTGCGCACCGTGACCGGCGCGGAGCCGCGCAGCGCGGTGCACAGGCTCGGCTCACCCAGGGCGTCATTGCCGGAGTCGGCAATAAGGAAGGTGTCGGCCGCGAAGAGCTCCGGCTTTTCGGCTAGCAGGTCCTCCAGGCCATATCCGCCGCGTTCCTCCGAGCCTTCGACGACGATCCGGATGCCGAGGTTCTTGGCGGCGGGGAAGTGGGCGTCCGAAAGGATAGAAAGAGCACGCAGCACAGCAACGTGCATGGCGACGTGACCCTTGCAGTCGGCGGTACCGCGGCCGTACCAGCGGCCATCGCGTTCGGTAAGGGTCCAGGGGTCATTGGTCCACGCCTCGATGTCGCCGGCGGGCTGCACATCGAAGTGGGAGTACAGAAGGATGGTTGGGTAGCCCTCAGCGGGCTCGCGCAGACCGATGACGGAGGTGGAGCCGTCGGTGGTGACGTGACCTTCGACGGGGATGCCCACGCTGGTGAATGCGTCGATGACCCACTGCGCGGCAGCGGCATTGGCATCTTCCAGGCCCGGGGTGGAGTGGACCGACTCGAAGGAGACCAGGGTGGTGAGGTCTTCCTTCAGTTGTGGCATCTGCTCCGCGATGGCGGCGCGGGCTAGGTCTAGCTGTGAGGTGTTGGATTCACGGTTGGATTCACTGTTGGTATCGCTCATAGCTAACTACTGTAGCGATCGGACGAGACAGCCGATATAGCCGATATGCATGCACGGCACCTTGCAGTCGATGGGGGAGAGTGCTAAAAACGGGATTAGCACTTGAACTAAGGGAGTGCCAGAAAATAACCGTCAGATGAAGTGAGGGTGAATGTCGCGACATTCATTCACCCGTGCCGTCGCGGGCGCTTGATCTGAGCCGTATGTGTCGCCAACTCTAAACGGAGGATCGAAAAGCCTCATGGCTAAGATGATTGCATTCGACGAAGAAGCACGCCGCGGTCTGGAAAAGGGTCTAAACACCCTGGCAGACGCGGTTAAGGTAACCCTCGGCCCGAAGGGACGCAACGTCGTCCTGGAGCGCAAGTGGGGCGCCCCGACGATCACCAACGACGGTGTGACGATCGCTCGCGAAATCGAGCTGGAAGACCCCTACGAGAAGATCGGCGCCGAGCTGGTTAAGGAAGTCGCCAAGAAGACTGACGACGTTGCTGGCGATGGCACCACCACCGCTACCGTCCTGGCCCAGTCCCTGGTTCGCGAGGGTCTGCGCAACGTTGCCGCTGGATCCAATCCGATGGGCATCAAGCGCGGCATCCAGGCTGGCGTGGAGAAGATCACGGCAGAGCTGCTAAGCCACGCTAAGGAGATCGAGACCCAGGAGCAGATCGCTGCTACCGCCGGCATCTCCGCTGCTGACGAGAAGATCGGCGAGCTGATCGCCGAGGCTATGTACAAGGTCGGCGACGGCAAGCTGAACAAGGACGGCGTGATCACCGTCGAGGAGTCCAACGCCTTCGGCGTGAACCTCGAGGTCACCGAGGGTATGCGCTTCGACAAGGGCTACATCTCCGGCTACTTCGCCACCGACGTGGAGCGTGGCGAAGCTGTGCTGGAGGATCCGTACATCCTGCTGGTTAGCTCCAAGATCTCCAACGTGAAGGACCTGCTGCCGCTGCTGGAGAAGGTTATGCAGTCCGGCAAGCCGCTGCTGATCGTTGCCGAGGACATCGAGGGCGAGGCTCTGTCCACCCTGGTTGTTAACAAGATCCGCGGCACCTTCAAGTCCGTCGCTGTGAAGGCACCGGGCTTCGGCGACCGCCGCAAGGCACAATTGCAGGACATCGCGATCCTGACCGGTGGCCAGGTCATCGCCGAAGAGGTTGGCCTCTCTCTGGAGACCGCAGACCTGCCGATGCTGGGTACCGCCCGCAAGGTTGTAGTGACCAAGGACGATACGACCATCGTCGACGGCGCAGGCTCCGCAGAGCAGCTGGCTGGCCGCATCAAGCAGATCCGCCAGGAGATCGAGAACGCGGACTCCGACTACGACGCTGAGAAGCTGCAGGAGCGCCTGGCTAAGCTGTCCGGTGGCGTTGCAGTGCTGCAGGTCGGCGCTGCCACCGAGGTTGAGCTGAAGGAGCGCAAGCACCGCATCGAGGACGCTGTGCGCAACGCTAAGGCAGCCGCGGAAGAGGGAATCGTCGCCGGCGGCGGCGCAGCCCTGCTGCAGACCGCCAGCGTGCTGGACGACAACCTGGGCCTGGAAGGCGACGAGGCTACCGGCGTGCAGATCGTACGGGCAGCCCTGGCAGCTCCGCTGAAGCAGATCGCTCACAACGCTGGCCTGGAGCCGGGCGTGGTTGTGGACAAGGTTGCCAACCTGCCGGTAGGCGAGGGTCTGAACGCTGCAACCGGCGAGTACGTGGACCTGCTGGGTGCTGGCATCTCCGACCCGGTGAAGGTCACCCGTTCCGCACTGCAGAACGCCGCTTCCATCGCAGCGCTGTTCCTGACGACCGAGGCTGTCGTCGCGGACAAGCCGGAGCTGGAGGCACCGGCAATGCCGGGCGCCGACGAGATGGGCGGCATGGGCGGCTTCTAAGTCCCGTGTGAAACAACTAAAAATAGCCTAGTTTTCCTAGAGTTAACCTAGGTGGATTTGCTGTAAAAACAACCCCTGAGCTGGAGCTTTACCAAATCGTTACCCCCTGGTGGGGGTGGATTTAAAGAAGGCCTCGCCCAGGGGTTGTGGCTTTTCGCAGATCCGCTACTCTATTCTCAGACGGCCTAGAGGGGGCGTCACTACCACAAAAGTTTTGGGCCCAGGGAACCTGGCGCCCCCGATCTCTTAAGAGGAGAACACAATGATCGATCAGATTACCGAGATCTTCGGCCAGCTGGGCACCTTCCTGGGCGGCTTCGGCAACATCTTCAAGGGTCTGAAGGACGTTATCGAGACCATCGTTAAGTGGACCGCTGCTAAGTAAGCTTCCGCTTAAAAGTTAAAACCCCGGCTTCGGCCGGGGTTTTTTCATGCTCTTCCTACCCCGTATGGTTCCGGCACATCTGTATAGCCGGACTAAAAGCACTAGAATGGAAAGTGCTAATAGAGTTTTAGAATCTTCAGGCGAAGGAGAACCCAGGCACATGGCCGAAGAAGAATTCCACATGGTTGATCTTGCCGCTACCGAGGGCTACTTGGTGGACGACTCGGATGAAGACGATCCGGTACTGATCACTCCGGACGGCCATCGGGTTGATACCTGGCGCGACCAGTACCCTTACGACGAGCGCATGAGCCGTGAAGAGTACGAGACCACCAAGCGCGCCCTGCAGATTGAGCTGCTGAAGTTCCAGAACTGGACCAAGGACACGGGCCAGAAGCACATTATTATTTTCGAGGGCCGTGACGCCGCCGGTAAGGGCGGCACCATCAAGCGCTTCAACGAGCACCTGAACCCCCGTGGTGCCCGCACCGTGGCCCTGGAGAAGCCTTCCGAGCGCGAGTCGACCTCCTGGTACTTCCAGCGCTACGTCCAGCACTTCCCGTGCGGCGGCGAGATCGTCTTCTTCGACCGCTCCTGGTACAACCGCTCCGGCGTGGAGCGCGTGATGGGCTTCTGCACCAACGACCAGCACGCAGAGTTCCTGCGTGAGGTTCCGATGCTGGAGAACATGATTATGGGCTCGGGCATTTCCCTGACGAAGCTCTGGTTCTCCGTCACCCAGAAGGAGCAGCGCACCCGCTTTGCCATCCGCCAGGTGGACCCGGTCCGCCAGTGGAAGCTCTCTCCGATGGATCTGGCCTCCCTGGACAAGTGGGATGACTACACCCGCGCCAAGGAGGAGCAGTTCCGCTACACGGACACCAACGAGTCCCCGTGGATCACCATTAAGTCCAACGACAAGAAGCGCGCCCGCATCAACGCGATGCGCTACGTCCTGTCGAAGTTCGAGTACGCAGACAAGGACCATGAGGTCGTCGGCGAGCCGGATCCGAAGATCGTCAAGCGCGGCCGCGACCAGATCGGCGACTAATACTGACTAGCCAGCGACCGCTGTTTTCGCCCATCGGTTGAAACCCTACGCAGAGGTTCAGCCGGTGGGCGTTCTTGTTGCGCGCTAGAACGATGTTCCTCGAGGCATGCCGATGTAGCGGGTATCCATGTAGTCGTGGATACCCTCTGCTCCGCCCTCGCGGCCCATTCCGGATTGTTTTAGCCCGCCAAACGGTGCAGCTGCGTTGGAAATTACTCCTACGTTCAAGCCCATCATGCCGGCCTCGAGGCGGTCATTGAAGTCAAGGGCTAGCGCCATGTTCTGTGTGTACAGGTACGAGGCCAGGCCATATTCCGTCGAGTTGGCCATGTCTAGTGCCTCTTCTACCGTTCGGAACGTCGTGATGGGTGCGACGGGGCCGAAGATCTCCTCACGATAAACCCGGGCATCTGCCGGTACATCGATGAGCACGGTCGGCTCGTAGAAGTAGCCTGGCCCATCAACCACCTTGCCACCGCAAAGCACCTTTGCGCCGGACTCGACTGCGTCATCAACTAGGGCGGCCACGCGCTCGCGGGCGTCCTTAGAAATCAAGGGACCGCAGGTTGATTCAGGGTCAAGGCCGTTGGCGCATTTCAGTTCCTTGAATCGTGCGGCGAGCCGCTGGCTGAATTCTGCGGCGAGTGATTCGTGCACCAAGAAACGATTGGCGGCGGTGCAGGCCTCACCCATGTTCCGCATCTTGGCATCAACTGCGCCTTGGACGGCAGCATCCAGATCCGCATCCTCGAGCACGATGAAGGGTGCATTCCCACCAAGCTCCATGGAGGTGCGCAAAACGTTATCTGCGGCAGCTCGCAGGAGGTGGCGGCCAACCTGGGTCGAGCCGGTGAAGGAGATCTTGCGAGTGCGAGGGTCCTGCATGATCGTGTCCGAGACGGCAGGGGCATTCAGGCTCGGAATGATGTTCACGACACCATCTGGCAAGCCCGCTTCGCACAGTAGTTGTCCCAGGCGCAGGGAAGTCAGCGGGGTAGCTTCAGATGGCTTGAGGACGGCGGTGCAACCGGCGGCCAACGCAGGGGCGAGCTTGCGGGTGGCCATGGCTAGGGGGAAATTCCAGGGGGTCACCAAGTAAGCGGGGCCGATGGGGCGGTGGCTGACGATGATACGTAGCTTCCCCTCGGGGCTGTCCGTGTAGTGGCCGTCGAGGTGGGCTGCTTGCTCGGCGAACCAACGGAAGAATTCCGCGCCGTAAGTCACTTCGGTGTAGGACTCGGAAAGGGGCTTGCCCATTTCCAACGTCATGAGTGTGGCCAGCTCGTCCGCGTGTTCGTGAATGAGGTTGAACGTGCGCAGCAAGATGTTTGCACGCTGCCGCGCGGGCGTCTCGGCCCAGGCCTGCTGGGCAGTGCAGGCGGCGTCTAGAGCCGCCGCTGCATCTTCCGCTGTGGCGGATGCAATGGTAGCAATCACGGTGCCGGTCGCGGGGTTTTCCACTTCGAAAGTAGCGCCATTAGACGCGGGCCTTTCTATGCCATCGATGTAAAGATTGGTCGAGGTCAGAGCCAGAATTTCTTCGGTGGTTTGGCTGTCATCGCCCATAGGCAGGTCGGTATTTGTCATTTTTGCACAACTCCTTAGATGAACTGGGTAACGCTGTTTGTTTAGTGTTGTCTAGATCACTAGATTCAGCACTATAGCCTGCGCTATTAGTTGAGGAAAGGAAGCGATGATGGCTACAGCAGCAAACATAGCGGAACCTGGAAACCGTGGAAATAAAGCGGACACTTTAGAGGTTTCTACGCCACGGCAAGGCGAGGCTGCACGCCGCGCTCCTCTGGGGCCAGATTCACTTATGTGGAAGTACGGTGCGGATTCTCGTATTCACCTCCTGCGTGGTTACACGGGAATTCTGCAGAATATGCACCCAGCTATTGGTCAGTCTTTGCTCGACCACTCGAAGTTCTTTGAGGAGCCGTTCGCACGCCTGGAGCGCTCCACTCCACAGATCATCGAATCCATTTACGTTGACGACGAGGACCCACTGCAGGAGCGTATTCGCGATTACCACGTAGACATTCAGGGCAAGCTGCGAGATGGGACTCGCTACCACTCGTTGAAGCCAGACACCTTCTGGTGGGCACATGCCACCTTCGTCTACCGCGTAATCCGCACCCAGGATTTGTTCGGAAAACCTTTTACTGCCGAAGAGCGCGATCAGATCGTCCGTGAAGGTGTTACGTGGTGGGATCGATACAAGATGTCCAACCGACCGGTCATCGACAACTACGACGATCTAGTGACCTATATCGAAGAGATGACTAAGTCGGTGCTTGAGCGCAACGATACGGTTGACTTTGCTCTACGCACGGCACGAGTCGAGCCGGTGAAGGCTCCTGATGGGGTATCCCCTCGAGTCTGGAAGGTCATCTGGAAGCCGATCATGCGTAGCCTGGTCTGGTTGACGATCGGAACTCTAGAGCAGTCGCAGCGTGACATCCTGCAAGTCGGCTGGTCCGAAAAGGATGAAAATCGGTTTACTCGCTTGTGTAACCTCATCCGCAAGATTCACCCGAAGCTGAGTGCTAACGCGCGCTTCATGAACCCAGGCCGTGACTTCATGGATTACCACGGCATGCTTGGTGAGAAGCGCCAGAAGAAGGCCACTGAACACTGGGACGAGCGGGTTTCCACGGCTACGCGCTCCAAGACCAACCCAAAGGATGAATCTGAGAATTCCGAGCCCTTGGCTTCGGAAACGATGTCGATCAAGGAGCGCCGGGCGGCAGGTTGCCCGTTCTAAAACAGACAACTTTGTGCGACCCGGACGGATCTAACATCCGCCGGGTCATGGCCTTTACGTCCATTAAGCGGCGAACAATTTTCTATTTGAACCCATGAAAGTGGAGATTTTCACATGCATACGCGTTTTCCATTTGGTCCGATTCCGAAACGGCTTCACGAGAACTTGCTCAATCTGACCACTAACACCAAGGGGCCGGGCGTACACGAGGCCGAACGTCAGGAAATCACCAATACCTTTAGTGGTGAGGTAATTGGGTCAGTGCTTTTGGGTGCAGAGGAAGATGTTACCCGCGCATTTGATCTTGCTCGTGCTGCTCAAAGGCGCTGGGCGGAGACCCCTTTTTCTCAGCGGCAGGAGATCTTCCGTGATTTTCACGATCGGGTTTATAAAAACCGCGAGCTGATGATGGATATTGTCCAGATGGAGACTGGAAAGAATCGTCTCTCTGCGTTGGACGAAGTACTGGATGTGCTGTCGAATGCCAGGTACTACGCCAATAAAATGCCGGATCTAATGTCCGAAAAGAAACGCCCTGGTGCTCTGCCTGGTTTTACTCGTACCGTTCAGCAACAGGTTCCAAAGGGCGTGGTTGGGCAAATTACTCCATGGAACTACCCATTGGCTCTGGGGGTATCTGACGCTATAGCGGCGCTGCTTGCTGGTAATGGTGTGGTTGCAAAGCCAGATTCCAGTACCCCGTTCTCTATGTTGATCGCGGTCTTGTTCCTCTACGAATCGGGGCTCCCGCGGGACCTCTTCCAGGTTGTTACTGGTTCTGGCCGGATTGTCGGTTCTGCAATTGCCGATCACTGTGATTACTTGATGTTCACCGGATCTACGGCGACCGGAAAGATTCTTGGACGCCAGGTTGGTGAGCGCCTCGTAGGCTACTCGGCCGAGCTCGGGGGCAAGAATCCGCTGATTGTTACCAATGACGCCAACCTCGATGTTGTCGAGCGTGAATTGCCCAGTGCGTGCTTTTCGAACTCCGGGCAACTGTGTGTCTCTATTGAACGCATTTACGTTGAAGAGGGAGTTTACGACGAAGTTGTCAGGCGGTTCCAGCGTGCTGTGAGCAAAATGAAGATCGGCGCTGGCGACGCCTGGGATATCGACATGGGGTCTCTCATCAACGAGACGCAGTTCAATACGGTCAACAAATTCGTGGATGAAGCCCGTGCCGCCGGTGCAAAGGTCTTGTGTGGTGGAAAGCCGCGCCCTGATTTAGGCCCTTACTTCTATGAACCGACTGTGCTTGTTGACGTGCCCGAAGGCACGCCTGTGCTCACCGAAGAAGTATTCGGCCCTGTCGTGTTTATTCAAAAGGTCTCTTCCACAGAAGAAGCTATCCAGAAGGCTAACGACACTTCCTATGGTTTGAACGCATCGGTGTTCGCGGAATCGGGTACGGGAAGAAAGGTTGCTTCGCGTCTCCTAGCTGGCGGCGTCGGAATCAATGACGGATACGCGGCCACCTGGGCGAGCGTCGCGGTTCCTCTCGGCGGTATGAAGCAGTCCGGTATGGCACGTAGGCACGGCCCAGAAGGTTTGCTGAAGTACACGGAGACTCGCAACGTGGCTGAACAGCGACTGCTGTCTATGCGTGGGCCTAAGAACGCTCCACGAAAGCTCTACGCCAACCTGATGGCGAACGCGCTGCAGATGGGGAAGAAGCTTCGCTTTCTTCCTTAGTAACCCACGGGGGTTGGAAAAAGCGCCTATTGCGTGACGGGTATGTCGGTACCTTTAACGGGATAGGCGCTCAAGAGTATCTGGGGAAGAAGGAGAGGACGAGAGAAGAAAACCCTGTCCCACCTCGGATTTGAGGGGCAGAACAGGGGTGGGGGAACGGCTCTTTAGCGGCCAGCGTTAGTGAAGGCACGGTCGGCAATTCCGACCATGCGGAGCTTGCGTGGCAACCGGTTAAAAGTGTGCCGAATGGTGGTGTACAAGAGCTTGAAACGGCGCTGATCCTTAGCGGTCCATTCCCAGCCAATGACGTTTCGCATATGCTCCGGCATCAGACCGTTGTTCACCCACACAAGGAACCTCGCTACGTAAGGGGCGAGCGGGCGCCAAATGAAGTTTGGGACAGCCGGGGTGGGCCTAGGGATATCCAATCGGCGAAGAATACGAGAGCGCTCCACGGTTTCTGTCTTGGACAGCTTTTCTGTGATGTACTCGTTCATGTACGCCTCGTACTCCTTGTAGGAGGTAGGAGCGTCAGCCGGCTCAGCTACACCGTAGTAGGAGTACCAGGTGCGCGTCTCTTGGAATAGCTGTTCCTTTTCTTCGTCGTTCAGAGGATCCATGAAGGTCCCCGCGAGGGCGAAAGGCATTGCAGCGAAGGTAGCGTGCGCCCAGTAGTAGTTGTCGGGACTTAGCGAATGCCAGCGAGACCCGTCATCGTGAACTCCCTTTACGTCATGGTGGTAGTCACGAATCATGTGTCCAACTTCTTCGCCTTCATACACCGTGCGGATGATCGGAAATGCTGACCGGATTAGGCGGGCAACCTCGTTGTCGAAGAAGTTCGATTGGCGAACAAGTGCGGTACTGATGTCACGTTGGGTCGCTTGGAAGGTAGCGGCATAAAGCGCTACGAACATCGAACGCCAGTCACCAAAACGCTGCCACAGGATAGAGTCCGGTCCGAGCGGGGGAAGATCTTTAGGGGCGGTGTCCGGGTTGGGAAGAAACTCCGGATTGATCTTCGAGTGGGATTGAATGTTGTTGGAGTGGGACTGCTTAATGGTCATTGGTATCTCCTTTGGCTGTGGGGTTGGGGTGTATTCCCGACGGCGTTATTTCGCTGGGGCAGTGCGATTGTGTTCCGATGTCTGCTTCTTCTTCGGTTGCTTTCCCTTGTCCTCAGGGAAAATGAACTCGTGGTTCCCCTGGTTGAAAGCGCCCAAGCTCGCAATGAATGAACGCCAAGTATTGGGTGTTGCCGTCCACATCGATTTGTTGATGAAGAGAGCTGCCGGGCCGATAACCTCGAGTTGTCGCACATAGTCTTGGCAGTGGTTGGCCTTTGCTTCGACCAGGTCTAAGGGGCGGGCGAAGAATCGCGGTTGCGGTGGCTCCGGACCGTCAATGACAAGGATGTTTGGAACACCAATTGGTTCCACCCCAAGGTGATGATGTGTGTCGTTCAAATCAATGTCGTAACCTTTGCCGGTCGTTACATTCTCGATAGTGCCGGTGCCGTTGGCTACGATGACGACGTCCGCTGTGTAGGTTTGGCCTTCATCGTCTTTTACGTTCCACTGGGAATCAGAGTTGTCGAAGGCGATTGCCGTAATGCGTGTGTTCAAGTACACCGTGTAATCGCCGTCAGTGAGCGCCGCAGCGATGTGCTGACAAGCTTCTTCGGCGTTTGGGTTCCGAACCTTGGTATGACGGAGATTGTTCTTTCGGAACCCGAAACCGCGCGGTGGAGTGGCTGGGTGTGACCCAGCGTAACGCCCGCCGAGCCTGTCCTTCTCGTCGAACAGAAGCACCTTAAATCCAATGAGCGCGCATTCTGCAGCTGCGGCGACTCCAGCTGCGCCTCCGCCAACGACAGCGACGGTAGGGAGGCGATAGGTACTCTTGCCGTTTGGGGCATTTCCAAAGTTGTATTTTTCCATAGTCCCAGTTCCTTTCTAGGAAATCGATTTTCTGTCTTTCTTATTGGAAGGCGCGTAGGGAAACTTTCGGCGCTTCAAGGCGTTGGGCTCGCACCCCGTAGGCATCCATCTTCACGTCTCGTAGGGAGACGAACTGGAGAACCTCGTCAGGAACTAGTGCTTTAGTGAAGCCAAGTCGTTCTAACTGTGGGATCGCGTCTCGTAGGTTTCCCTGGGCGTCGATGGTTACGGGAATAGTTGGTACACCAGCAACCGTTGGCGTGGCCGTCAGCGCGCGAGTTCTAATGACTACAGGGTCGCCTTGGAGAATGGACCTTTTTCCTGGCGAAGAACTCAAAGTTGCCAATTGCTGGCCTTCGCCGAAATCGAGCTTGATGTTATTAACGACTACGGAGTTACCACTCAACTCGATCATGTTTTCTGGACCAGTAGGAGTCTGGACGGAAATGAACTTCACCTGTACATTGCCGTTGATGGTCACTTCATCAGCGGTGACCGGCTGAGTTCTGCCTGCCAGTGCCACGTTATTCAGCTCCGATCGCGCTTTTGTGACGAGTGGTGCCTTGGCTGTTGGAGTTTTAGGTGCCGACGGAGTATGCCGAGGCGGCGCTGGCGTGGAAAGCTCGGGCTGGGAAGCCTTCGAGGGCATGGTAGGGGGGACTGGCGGCTCTGGTATCTGAAACGGCGGGCTCGGCAAAGCAGGAAGCGGTGGCAACGGGGCCGCCTCAGCGGCTGAGGCCGGACGAGTAGCGACGCCACCAATGCTGGCCGCCACTGTGAAGACGAGAACGAGAATAGCGGTGGTACAGCGTGCCCCAGCACTATCGTCAAATGGGGAGGCGGCGTCTTGTGTTTCTACGTCTTGTATGCCGTCTTTTTGGGCTTTCTTCCGGGCTTTCCTGTCCTTTTTCTCGCGCTTCTTTAGGTTTATTTGTTTCACTCGAGGATGGTCGGCAGACTCCCATCCAAGGGCGGTAGCCCCACCGACAATGGCGAGCAAGGTGCCAATGATGAACCCGCCGAAGTTTGAAGCTGGAAGCGCGACAACACCGAAGATGATTGAGAGGACGCCTAAGTAGGGCGCTGTGGCTGGCTTCAACCATGTACCAATCCCGAACATGATGAGGCAAGCGCCGAGAGTGAGGGTGGATACTCCGGAGATAGTGGAGATAACAACCAGCAGATCAAGAATCTTCAAAGAAAGATATGCCGGTACAAGGATCACTACTCCGGCGCAGATCATCAGCAGACCAGGGATGAAAGGTCGTTCGGAACGCCAACCTTTGAATTTGGAGGTCTTCTTGGAGGGCTCGGCTCCAGGATTAGCCTCCGCACTCATTGTGTTCTCCTTCCTTCACGTCGGCGTGCAGATTTTTCACTGAAAGCTTGCTTGCAGAAACGGAAGTTGCGGTGATGTGCTCAGCTTGGATGCTGGTGGACTTCGTAACGAGTCCCCACGCGCCGGATGGAGCGGCTGGATTAGCTTTGTGTACATCTGCCCCGAGAACGACATCGTCCACAGCCAGATCTGCGTCGAGGTCCTTCGCGCCTACCACGAGATGCTTGGCATCTACGGTATTTTGACCCGGTGATTTTAGAGTGAAAGTGATCGGGCCAATCTTTGGCACATTGCCAACCTTGGCGGAAATGCAAAGATCGGAGGCTTTGGCTGTATCGAAGGTAAGTCGAGCGACCGCCTCTTCCTTTTTGTCCTCTCCCATATTTTCTTTATCAACAAACAAGTTGAAATCCTTACCCTGGACATCGCCGATTGCAATGTCGAAAAGGGTTCCGGAGAGTGCAAGGTTGGCGGAGACTCCTCCTTGGGCTAGTGCGACACCAGCGCCGGCGCTAGCCACCAGCCCGACTGCTAGCGCGATGGATGTTTTCCATGGGTTAATCCGACCCATTCGTCTCCTCCTCTGATTGTGACATATAGGTCCAGGGCTTCACCGACTGCTGAAATGCGTTTTTGCTGCAATCGGTTTTGCAACGCTCATCCCGGGATGAGAGCTGTATCACACACGATTTTGGCTTATGCTACATACATAGCTGACCAGTTCGAAGCTGGTTATGGCGATTTTGGCTAAAATGCTTTAGTTCAGTCCGGTTTTCGGCCGGAATGGCTAATGGGTGGGCTGGTTAGATTGAGTACACCCAGGAACTACTACAAAGGTGCCGGAATGGACGAGTTGATAAGGAAGCGGTTCGCTCAAGAGCTTGGTCGATCCAGTGAATACTTGGCCGAACGAGTTTATGAGGAAGTAAGTAGGGACCTTCCCGGCCTCGTAAACCCCGCTTTCGAGGAGGCTTTTCGGGCAAGCTCACTGACCAACGTCGCCTTATTTAGCGAATATGTCTTAAGCAATGGCGATCGCCGCACCGTGCGGGTGGGGCAGACCTTGCGCAATCTCGTTAGAGATTTTGTCGTGCGCGGACGTACCTTGTCCGCACTTTTGATGTTGTTTCATCGAGGGCACAACGCTTTGGAATCCGGGCTTTTGAACGTCCTGAATCGCATAATCTCAGACTTGGATACCCCCGACGTTATCCAAACTGTTGCGGATCTGCGGTTACTATCTAACGGCTACGCGGCTCTACGTACTGATCAGTTGGCTGCGATGTTTGCGGAGGAAAGTTCGCGTCTGCAAGTTCCGGGGGATCCCGGGCTGTTACAGGCAGTGAAGCGTGTACTCAGTGACCAATCGGATCAAGCGATGGTTGAAGGGATTGGGGACTATGCATTGGATGCACCCCACGTGGCATTCCTAATGTGGAAGACCCAGGGGAGTGCGGATAAAGGTGATGTCCTTAAAGAAGGCGCCTTAGTCTTGCCCCAACTACTTGGTGCCACGCAACGTCCTCTGATGGTTTTTAACTCAGTAAATACTCTGTGGGGTTGGTTTGCCCCGCAAGCGTCGCAGCCTGGAGATGCTAAGCAGATCGGCAACGCCAGGGCGCACCCTTCCGGCAAACAAGGCTTCAACCAGGATGGGGCGCTGCAGGGCAAATTTCCGGACAACGTCAATATTGCGATTGGCCCCGCGATGTACGGCGTTGAAGGGTTTCGCAAAAGTCACGCCATCGCGAAGAAACTCCGTCGCGTGATGGAGCTAAGCAATGATGAGCCGGAAGCTCGCCAGCTGATCACCACGGCCATGCCCGGAGCCCTTTCCGCAGCCGCTTTCGTAGATCGACTGCCCGCGGCGCGAGAAATCGTGGAACTCTCACTCGGAGAGTTAGCCACAGACGACAAAAATTCGGAAACAATCCGCGCTACCGCAAGGATATTTCTTTCGCACAGTATAGCCGGTACTGCTACAGAATTGTCTGTGCACCGTAACACGGTGAAATACCGCCTCGAGAAGTTCCGTGCAGTCGTGGGTGAGGCGGGGGAAATGGACGCGGATGTCCGGTTAGCTCTGGAGCTGGCGTATTGGCTGGGCGGAGAGGTTCTCGCCCGCAAAACCCGGTAGCTCAAGTCGGACACCGGGTTCGCAAACTAACCTTCCACGATCTCGATCGGGTTGCCTTGCCACCTTGTCGCGGCTGGAACATGGTCGCCGCGCATTACTAGTGACGCCGGGCCGACTGTCGCCGCCTGTTCGATCGCTGCGGCGGGCAGGGCCACGCTGTGGGGGCCCATCGTCGCGCCGTCACCCAGGGTGACGGTATCCAGGCTCATCACGCGGTCCTGGAACAGGTGCGTCTGCACCACACAACCCGGGCCCACGCTGGCACCCCGGCCAATGCTGACCAGGTCCGCCTCCGGCAGCCAATAGGAATCCAACCAAGCGCCCCGGCCAATCTTCGCGCCCAGCGCGCGCAAGAACATGTTCAGGCTGCCAGTGCCCATTGTGTGCGCCAGGAACCAGGGGCCGGCCACGGTCTCCACGAACTGATCCTGCAGTTCGTTGAGCCACACGAAGGCCGACCATAATTCGTGCTCGCCCGGCTTGATGCGCTGCACGCACAGCCACTTCATCAGTACCGTCACCGCCGCAGCCACGAACCCAGCGCCGACCAGAACCAGGCCGGAAACCGCGAAGGTCTGCCAGATGCCCTGGTTTACCAGCATCCACTGCAGCGCCAGTACCACACCTGCGGCAATCGCGGCGGAGGTCATCGGGGCGAGCAAGCGGAGGGTCTCTACGATGCCGCGGGCCACCTTCAGGCCGAAGCCCGGGTTGTAGGTACGGGACTCGCCGCCGGCCTCCACAGCCACGCGGCGCAGGCGCTCCGGTGGGGAGCCTAGCCAGTTGCTGCCGGACTTCGTTTTCTCTGGGGTGGAGGAGAGCACGGCCACCAGAGAGTTCTTCTTAAGTGTGCGATCCGGACCGGCGATACCGGAGTTACCGAGGAAGGAACGCTTACCCACCTTCGTGTTACCGGTAAGCATCCAGCCGCCACCGCCGAGCTCGTAGCCGCCGACCATCGTGTCGTCTGCCAGGAACGCGCCCTCGCGCACCTCGGCGAAGCGCGGCACCATCACCGCCGTGGAGATTTCCGCATCCTTGCCTACCTTTGCCCCCAGACTGCGGAACCACAGCGGGGTGAGCTGTGCCGCGTACATCGGGAACAGTTGAGTACGGGCGCTATCCATCAGGCGCTCGACAGCCCAGACGCGCCAGCCGCTGAGGCTGCGCACAGCCACCACTCCCGGTTTCAGACCTGCGGACAGCAGACGAACGGACAGCCACGTCAGTGCTGCGTATGTTGCGAATGCCACCAGGCCACCGACTGCGGCGATGGGAAGTGCTAGCAAGGGGGCGTCAACAGGAACGAGCCACAGCACAAACGCCGCAGCGACGAACAGAGCCACTAGGGGCAGGAACGACATCGCGATGGCACTCAGTGCGTAGAGCCAGAACCACATGGTACGGCGCGGTGCGGCCTGCTGCGGGAAACGATTGCGGGCCTTGCCGACCTTCACCGCAGGCGAGCCCGCCCACTGGGAACCGGCCTTGACTTTCTTGGCTCCCGTGACGGCCGAACCGGGCTCGATGTGAGCGCGGGCGCCGATGCGGGCACCGGGGAACAGGGTGGAGCGGGCGCCGACGGAGGCATCCTTGCCGACCTCGATGCGCCCGACATGCAGCACGTCGCCCTCCAGCCAGTAGCCGGAAAGATCCACCTCCTGCTCGATGGAGCAGTGCTTGCCCAGAGTGAGCAGGCCAGTGACGGGCGGCAGGGTGTGCATCTGCGCGCCCTTGCCGACCTTCGCGCCCAGCCAACGGGCATAGGTGGTGATCCACGCGGCACCGGAGACATCGCGCGCGCCGGAGGAATCCGCCACGCGCTCCGCAGCCCAAATGCGCAGGTGAACAGAGCCGCCGCGCTTATAGTCGCCCTCGCTGATACCCGCCGTAATCAGGCGGATCAACAGCGCGGACAGTGGCAGGCGGCCCAGCGGGGTGGCGAAGACGATCACCGCGGCGATGACCACGGCCCAAGGCACGTCGACCACCCACGGCAGGTCGCCTGCCCACGAGGAACCGTGGAACAGGATCGCGTTGAACACCAGGATCCAGGTGACCCACTGCGCGCCCGCGAGGGTGAGCGCCGGAACCTGGATCAGGGCTTGCGCAAGGCGGGTGCCGATGCCCACCGGCTTGGCGGGCTTGACGTCCTTGGCCTGTGCGGCCTGGCCGGAGCCCGTGCCGCCGGTCTTTTCGCGCAGAGAGTCGATGTGCTCGGCCAGTGCACCCAGGCGGGAGTGATCGTAGAGATCACGCACGCTGACGGTCGGAACCTCTTGGCGCACGCGGCTGATCAACGTAGCAGCGCCCAGGGAGGTGCCGCCGAGGTTGAAGAAATCCGCATCCGGGCTGGTCACTGCCGTACCGAGCGCGTCGGCGAACAGCCCCGCCAACCACTGCTGGGTCGGGTTGTCGAACTCCGCGTGGCCGCTGGAAGGCAGCGGCCACGGCAGGGCCTTCTTGTCCACTTTGCCGGAGGTTGTTACCGGCAACTCGTCCAGCGCGCACAGGCGCGGAACCATGGCAGCGGGCATTGAGTCGCGCAGCTGGTCCAGCGCTTGCTGCTGGTCGAAATCCTCGACGCTACCCTCGGTGGAGACGTAACCTACCAGCACCTTGTCCCCGCCGCCGGTGGTCTGCACCACGACGGTGGAGCTGCGCACTCCGGGGAGGGCGGACAGCGCGGCGTCTACCTCGCCGAGTTCGATTCGACGCCCACCGATCTTCACCTGGTCGTCGATACGACCGACGAAGTACAGGCCGTCTTCCTCGAGGCGCACATGGTCACCAGAACGGTAGGCGCGCTCCCAGCCGAGCTCCGGCATAGGCGCGAACTTCTCCGCATCCTTCTCTGGATCCAGGTAGCGGGCCAGGCCGACGCCACCGATGATCAGCTCGCCGGTCTCGCCCCAGCTCACCGGCTGGTTGTTTTCGTTAACGACTGCCAGATCCCAGCCACGCAGGGGAGTGCCAATTGAAACCGGGCGAACCCCATCCATGGTGGTACCGCAGGCCACGACGGTGGCCTCGGTAGGACCGTAGGTGTTCCACAGCTCGCGGGAATCGGTAGCCAGGCGGGCAGCTAGCTCTGGCGGGCAGGCCTCGCCGCCGAAGATCAGCAGACGCACGGCATCCAGGGCCTCATCGGGCCAGAGACCGGCCAGGGTCGGCACAGTGGAAACTGCCGTGACGCTGCGGGAAACCAGCCAAGGCCCTAGGTCCACGCCGGAGCGCACCAGGGCGCGCGGGGCGGGCACTAGGCAGGCGCCGTGGCGCCAAGCCAGCCACATCTCCTCACAGGAAGCGTCGAAGGCCACGGACAGGCCGGCCAGCACGCGGTCACCCGGAGCCAGTGGTTCCTCCTGCAGGAACATCTCTGCCTCCGCGTCCACGAAGGCAGCCGCGTTGCGGTGGGTGACCGCCACGCCCTTCGGCTTGCCGGTGGAACCGGAGGTGAAAATGATCCACGCATCAGTTTCCAAGTCCGGGCCGAACGATTTAGTGGCGGCTGCCCCAGTATCTGCCTGCAGCTTTTCGTCGACCAGCTGCAGCCCGTCGGCGCCGTAAATTGCGGCCACGTTCGCCTCGCCGAAGACGAGGGAAGCTCGTTCTTCGGGGTCGTCGGCGTCAACAGGTACATAGGCAGCACCGACGGCCAAGGTGGACAGAATAGCGATGTAGAGTGAGCGATCGCCGCTGGGCATGCGAATGCCGATGCGGTCGCCGCGCCCGAGGCCACGGCTATGCAGCCACTCGGCGGTTTCGTCGATCTCGTCGAGCAGCTCGGAATAAGTAATAACCCCCTTGCCGTCGTCGATGGCGGGGGCTTCAGGGCACGTCGAAGCCGTCGCACGCACAATATCGATGAGCGTGCGAGGCTCCGGTGCCTCGTGGGAGCGGAGGTACCGGGAAGGAATCTGCACTTTTGGCCTAGGCCTCCTCGGTAGAGATGATGGCCTTGGCCAGCTTGCTCAAGTGCTTAAGCTGCTTGGAAGTGGATTCGTCCAGCGCCTTATCTTCCGCAGAAGCGACCAGAGGGGAGAGATTGTTGTAGGTCTTAGTGCCCTTCTTGGTCACCGAGATGATCTGGCGGCGACGATCCTTCGGGTCCTTAACCCTCTTAGCGAGGGAGCGCTTTTCCAGGGAGTCAACCAGGCGAACCATGTCGGAGCGATCCACTCCGAGAATTTCGCCTAGCGTGGCCTGGCTTGCTGCATCGCCATCGACGAGGCACGCAAGAACCCAGAATTCGCGCAGGTTGAAGCCCTCTTCCGCGAGCGCGGTCTCTACGAAGTCGCGGGTGCGGCGGCGTAGACGCTCAAGCTGGAATGAGGGCGAAGACAACAAGTCAGCGGGTAGCGGCGTGTTTTCGGACATGCCATAAATATAACGCTGACTATGGGGCTTGTCTAATTGTGGGGCTGCCCCACGATAGGTAGTCCGGCGTCTCGCCAACCGGCCGTGCCATTGGCAACGTTGATCGCGTCGATGCCGTTCTGCTCCAGCCACTGGCAGGCGCGTGCGGAGCGGCCGCCGGACAGGCAGATCAGGTAAATATCCTCATTCAGATCCAGCTCGCCGTAGCGAGCCTGCAGCTCGGAGAGTGGCAGGTTGGTCGCACCTTCGGCGTGCCACTGGTTGTATTCATCCACCTCACGGATGTCGATTAGCTGGGCGCCAGCAGGAACATCAGTGGGCTGTACCGTTTCGAATTCACTCATGGCGCCCCATTGTAGGCAAGGCGGCAAAGATGGGCAGCCAGCGAGGTGGCGTTGGTTGGCATGGCGTTGGTTGGCCTGGCGTTGGATAACACGGAGTTAAATAACGTGGAGTTAAATGGGGAGGGGGCACCCCGGCGACAATCGTCGGCCCGTCTATGCAGGAGGTTGAATTGGCGCACGCCAGCGAGCAAGCCAGCGCCGAAGAGCAGGCAGACCTTTCGCGGGGTCTCACGGCTGCCGAAGTAGAGGAGCGCACGCAGCGTGGCGAGGTGAACGTGCAGCGCCGGGGAACCGGCCGGAGCGTGGCGCAGATTCTGCGCGCCAACATCTTCACCCGTGTCAATGCCATCCTCGGCGTGCTGTGCGCGATCGTTCTGTCTACCGGTTCGGTGATCAACGCAGCCTTCGGCTTGCTCATCATTGCCAACTCCGCAGTCGGTGTGATCCAGGAGCTGCGCGCGAAGAAGACCCTCGACAAGCTGCGCATCGTCGGCGAATCGGAACCCAGCGTCATCCGCGATGGCGAAGAAAGAACCATCCCGCAGCACGAGGTTGTCCTCGGGGACATCATTAAGCTGCGTAGCGGGGACGAGGTTGTGGTGGATGGCACGGTGGTGGCTGGCTCGCTGCGCGTCGATGAGTCTCAGCTGACCGGTGAGGCCGATGCCGTGAGCAAGGGCGAGGGCGACGAGATCCTCTCTGGGGCCTTCGTCAATGAAGGCTCCGCAGTCTTCCGCGCAGACAAGGTCGGCGACGAGGCCTATGCCGCACGTCTGGCCTCGCAGGCCAGCGAGTTCTCGCTGACCGACTCCGTGCTTATGAACGGAATCAACAGCATCCTCAAGGTCATCACCTGGCTTCTTATCCCGACCGGCATTCTTACGATCTGGACCCAGCTGGTCCGCTCCGATACGGGTCTGCGGGAATCCATCCTTTCCATGGCCGCGGCGATCGTCCCGATGGTGCCGGAGGGGCTGGTACTCATGACCTCCATCGCCTTCGCCGCGGGCGTGATCCGCCTCGGCAAGTACAAAGCCCTGGTCAACGAGCTTGTCGCCATCGAAGGGCTCGCTCGCGTGGATACGGTGTGTACCGACAAGACCGGCACCCTCACCACCAATGAGATGGAGCTGGATTCCATCGTTGCTGCCGACGGCAGCCCTGCTGACGGTAGCCCCGCCGACGGTCGAGATGCTAACGAAACCTGGGCACGCAACCTCGCCTCCATGCTGAACGCCCAGGACAACCTGAACGACACCGCCCGTTCCATCGTGGCCGGACTGCGCGAGCGCGGCGTGGAACCCGACCAGTGGCAGGGCCACGAGATTCCCTTTAACTCGCGCTACAAGTTCTCCGGGTTCGCCTGCTCTGACGCCACGGCCTGGATCATGGGCGCCCCCGACGTACTTCTGCGGGAAGGCGGCCGCGCCGCAGAAACGGCCAAACAGCTGGGCGATCAGGGACTGCGCATCCTCGTGTTCGGCAAGCTCGAAGGCACCGACGGGGAGGCCTGGTCCAACACGGAGGATCTCAGCATGGATTCCGCCCCGCAACTGACCGAGCCGGTGCTGGTGGTGCTCCGCCAGCAACTGCGCACTGATGCCCGGGAAACGCTTGCATACTTCGACGAGCAGAACGTAGACATCAAGGTAATCTCCGGCGATAACTCGGATTCCGTGGCGGCGGTCGCGCGCAAGGCGACCGACCGGGAGCTCGTGGCGGTGGACGCCCGCACGCTCAGCGGCCTGGACGACGACGCATTCGATGCCGAGATCAAACGCGGAAACGTGTTCGGGCGCGTCAGTCCTGAACAGAAACAGCAGATGGTGGAATCTCTGCACCGCCAACACCGCACGGTGGCTATGACCGGCGACGGGGTCAACGACGTGTTGGCGCTGAAAAAGGCGGACATTGGCGTGGCCATGGGGTCGGGCGCACCCGCAACGCGCAGCGTGGCGCAGCTAGTGCTGCTGACGAATAAGTTCTCTGCGCTGCCGCGTGTGGTAGCTGAGGGGCGCCGGGTGATCGGCAACATCGAGCGCGTGGCGCATCTATTCCTGACGAAGACGGTGTACTCGGTGGTGCTGGCGTTGGTGGTGGCGGTGCTGGGGATCTCTTTCCCCTTCCAGCCGATTCACGTGACGATCACCGGCTGGTTCACTATCGGCATTCCAGCGTTCATACTTTCGCTGGCCCCGAACACGGAACGACCGCGGGACGGTTTTGTCAGGCGCGTGCTGTCGTTGGCAATTCCCTCCGGCGTGCTTATCGGTGGCATCTGCGTGACGTTGTGGATCGTCATTTACCCCGGTGCGGAGGTGCCGGAAATTCAGCGGCAACAGGCTGGTACTGCCGTGCTGCTGGCGCTGATCGTCATGGGTTTGTGGGTGCTGGGTATTGTGGCGCGACCGCTGAATTGGTGGAAGGTAATTCTGCTGGCCGGCTGCGTGGGCGGCTACCTGGTGATCTTCCTGGCGCCGCCGCTACGCGAATTGTTGATTCTGCAGACGGGCAACCTCAAGCTGATGCTTACAGGGTTGGCCGTGGGTGCGGGCGGGGCTGTGCTCATTGAGGTTGCGCACCAGGTCGCCGCCCGTCGGCAAGCGGCTGTGCGCTAGCCCTAGCTCGCCGGAGCTAGTGGGCGCTAGCCCTTGTAGCGCTCGATGGCCTCGTCGAGGATCTTCACAGCTTCCTCGGCGTTACCCCAACCGGAGCCGTTGACTTCCTTGCCTGGCTCCAGGTCCTTGTAGTGGACGAAGAAGTGTTCAATCTCGTTCTTGGTGAACTGGTCGATGTCCTCGATGTCCTGGAACTGCTCGAAACGAACGTCGTCCAGCACGCACAGCAGCTTGTCGTCGCCGCCAGCCTCGTCGGTCATCTTGAACACGCCAACCGGGCGGGCCTTAACAACCACGCCGGGGAAAACCGGCTCCGGCAGGATCACCAGTGCGTCCAGCGGGTCGCCGTCTTCGCCCAGGGTGTGGTCGATGAAGCCGTAGTCGGCGGGGTACGCCATCGGAGTGAACAGGTAGCGGTCGAGGTAGACCTTGCCAGTCTCGTGGTCGACCTCGTACTTGTTGCGGGAGCCCTTCGGGATTTCAATGGTTACTTCGATTTTTTTGCTCATGGGCACCATTCTAACTGAGTGCCTTTTTTTCGGCTAGGGTGAAACGAGTGAGTGAGCAGAAGTCCCTGAAAGTATGGCTGTGGAGCATCCTCGCCTTCGTGGTCGTTGTTGCGGTCGTGGTGGGGGCTGCTGTGATGTGGTCGCTAAACGGACGCTATGAGGTGCAAGCCGCAGAGCCGTTGGCGGAACCCTCCCCGGTGATGCTTCCGCCCGAAGGGGACGTGCCGGACGTGCAGGCCGCAGTTCAGCGCGCAGCAGCGGATCCGGCATTGGGCGTGCTGTCTGCCTCCGTCACCGATGTCGAGACTGGCGAGGTGCTGTGGGCGAAGGATGAGAACCGGAAGCTCACCCCGGCCTCTTCCACCAAGCTGTACACGGCCGCCGCCGCGATCCTGGCGCTGGACGAAGATAGCCGTTGGTCTACGGATCTATTGCAGGATCCCGACGATCCAGGTCGGTTGATCCTGCGTAGCGATGGCGATGTTTCGCTGTCCCGCGATGGCGATGGCTTCTTTACCGATGCTGCCTCGGTGGCTGAGCTCGCTGCGAAAGCGAAGAAGAAGCTGGGCGGCCAGGCGGTCACCTCCATCGTTGTGGATAACTCGGTCCGCTCCGGAGATCTTTTTAACAAGACCTGGGATAGTGCAGACATCGACGGTGGCAACGTCGCCAACCTGGATGCTGTCATGCTCGACGCCGGTCGCCTCAACCCTTATAAGTCCGATTCCGCCCGCTCTCACAACCCCGGCGAGGATGTGGGGCGCGCTCTCGCTGATGCGCTCGGCGCGGATGCGGAGGTCACTGTTGCTAAGGAAGTGACGCCCAGTCTCAGCGACCAAGATCCCATCGCAAGTGTCCAATCTGCGCCGCTGAACGTGCGCCTGCGCGACATGCTGGTGCACAGCGACAACATCATGGCCGAGGCCATTGGCCGAGAGATTGCGAAGTCCCAGGGCGAGCCGCATACCTTCGAGGGCGCCACGAGCGCGACCCTCGACGTGCTGAAGGAGCACGGGATCGATACCAAGGACGCAACGCTCTTTGATAACTCCGGCATGAGCGAGAAGAACCGCCTAACTGCCCACGAACTAGACGGGGTGCTCTCCAACAAGGAGGTGCGCGACATCCTGGATATGCTGCCGGTCGCCAGCGTGGAGGGCACGCTGGAGGCGCGCTATGGTTCCGGCTCTGGTTCGGAAGACTCCGCCGGTTGGGTGCGCGCCAAGACCGGCACCCTCTCCGGTGTGAATGCCCTGGCCGGGACGGTTATGACGGATTCGGGGCGGGCGCTGACGTTTGCGTTCCTCTCCAATGAGTCCGACCCCAACTCCGCCCGTCCGGCGCTGGACAGGCTGGCGAACGCGGTGCGCTCAGCCAAGTAAGCCATGAGTGTGCAGTCCCAGATCCGGGCCTGGCTGCGAGAGCTGGAAACCGGGGAAGCCACCGGAACTAGCCGAACTGGCGAAAACCGCCGAGCGGCTACCACACGCGCGGAACAGGTTCGCGCCGGGGTGGCAGTGGGGCTCTCCGGCGGGGCGGATTCTCTGGCGTTGGTGCACGGCCTATTGCGCTGCGGGGTGAAAGTGCATGCGGTAGTGGTGGACCATCAGCTACAGGAGGCCTCCGCGCAGGTGGCGCGGCAGGCCGCCGAAACCGCGATGTCCCTCGGGGCGAGCGCGGAGATCCGCACCGTCGAAGTGGAAGGCCTGGGGGAGGGGCCGGCGCGCCAGGCGCGCTACCAAGCCCTGGGTACGGCAGCCGCCGGGCGGCCCCTCCTGGTAGCCCACACAGCGGATGACGATGCGGAAGGGTTGCTCATCGGGCTGGTCCGAGGCTCCGGGGCGGAAGCCATCGCCGGGATGCGGTCCGTTCACACTGACCACGCGGCCGTGGACGCAGGGGCCGCGTGGCTCGGCCGCCCGCTGCTGAACTGCACCCGCGCGGAGACGGAGGCCGAATGCCGCGCTGCTGGCCTTAACTGGTGGGAGGATCCGCACAACTCCAGCGATGCCTACCTGCGTAGTCGCATCCGCACCCGCGTGCTGCCTTATCTACAGGATGCACTCGGGGAGCACATCGGTGCGAACATGGCTCGCACGGCACGGATGCTCCGTGAAGACGTCGAGCTACTCGACGAGCTCGCTAGACGGGAACTCCAGGCGGCGGAGGAGGGGGCGTCATTAAACTGCACCGAATTACAACAACAGCCAGCTGCACTTCGGCGCAGGGTTTTCAAACAATGGCTGGCAGACAAAACCGGACCGCTCACGAGCGCGCACCTCAATGCGATAGACGCGCTGGTCATCGCATGGAAGGGGCAGGGAGGGGCGGCGGTTCCGTGGCCACAGAGTCCACCTACACCCGGCCAGCAACGGCGCACCCACAGGCTCGTCGTGCAACGCCGCGATGGGTACCTACAGTTAGCGACTGTTCCCAGGTAGCAGCTGCGCGCTAGAATGCCAGGCAGGCATTAAAACGGTGAAGCCAAAACTGCGAAACAAACGAGGAAAACGAGGTCTGCGATGCACAGCGAGAAGAACTTCAATGTCCCGGAGAACCCTTATGGCGACGATCTGGAAAGTATCCTCATCGACGAGGAAACGCTGCACGCCCGCATCAACGAGCTGGCCAAGGCCACCGCTGATCGATTCCGCGACGAGGAAGACGACCTCATCTTGATCTGCGTGCTGAAGGGCGCGGTGTTCTTTATCACCGACTTCGCACGGGCGATCGACATCCCGACGCAGCTGGAGTTCATGGCCGTGAGCTCCTATGGAAACTCCACCAGCTCTTCCGGTGTGGTGCGCATCTTGAAGGACCTGGACCGCGACATTGAGGGCCGCAATGTGGTAATCGTCGAGGACATCATCGACTCCGGCCTGACCCTTTCTTGGCTGCTGAAGAACCTGCGCAACCGCAACCCTAAGTCCCTGTCCGTCGTTACGCTGTTGCGCAAGCCGGAGGCACAGAAGGTGCAGATTGATCTGGCCGAGGTCGGCTTTGACATCCCCAACGAGTTCGTTGTGGGCTATGGCCTGGACTTTGCCGAACGCTACCGCGACCTGCCCTATGTGGGCACCCTGCACCCGCGCGTTTACCAGTAAAGCGCTGGCCCCAATCCAATAAGCTCCAAATGGCAGCGCTGTTCGCACGGCATTTAGAACCAACAACACTCTAGGAAATATGGAAAAGAAGAAGGTACTGAGGATCGCGGGCATTGTCGCTGTGATCCTCATCGCGATCTATGCGTTCGGTGTTTTAACTGATGACGCCCGCGGCTACGACGAGGTCGAGACTTCGGTAGCCCTGAAGCAGCTGGAAGACAAGAACGTCAAGGAAGCTCAGATCAACGATCGTGAGCAGCAAGTCCAGCTGAAGCTGAAGGACTCTATCGAGGTCGAAGGCAAGGAGGGCATCGAGCAGGTCATCGCGAAGTACCCCGGCCGGGCGGCGCCAGAGATCTTCGACGCGGTAAAGAAATCCGAGGCGGAGAAGTACAACACCAAGGTCACCGAGGATAGCTTCCTGGGCAGCCTGCTGGTGATGCTGCTGCCGATGCTGCTGATCTTCGGCCTGCTGATGTTCATGCTGTCCCGTATGCAGGGCGGCAGCGGCATGGGCGCCTTCGGCTTTGGTAAGTCCACTGCCAAGCAGCTGAATAAGGACAACCCGGACACGACCTTCGACGACGTCGCCGGTGCCGACGAGGCTGTGGAGGAGCTGGACGAGATCCGCGACTTCCTGACCGACCCGAGCCGCTACGAGGCGCTGGGGGCGAAGATCCCGCGCGGCGTGCTGCTGTACGGCCCGCCCGGTACGGGTAAGACGCTGCTGGCGCGCGCAGTGGCCGGCGAGGCAGGCGTGCCCTTCTTCACCATCTCCGGTTCCGACTTCGTAGAGATGTTCGTCGGTGTGGGTGCGTCTCGCGTGCGCGACCTGTTTAAGCAGGCGAAGGAGAATTCGCCGTGCATCATCTTCGTCGACGAGATCGACGCGGTCGGCCGTCAGCGTGGCGCCGGCATGGGCGGCGGCCACGACGAGCGTGAGCAGACCCTGAACCAGCTGCTGGTGGAAATGGACGGCTTCGGCGACCGCGACGGAGTGATCCTGATGGCCGCCACCAACCGTCCGGACATCCTGGACCCGGCGCTGCTACGCCCGGGCCGCTTCGACCGCCAGATCCCGGTGACCAACCCGGACCTTGCGGGCCGTGAGCAGATCCTGAATGTACACGCGAAGAACAAGCCGTTGGCCAAGGACGTGGACCTGAAGTCGTTGGCCAAGCGAACCGCGGGCATGTCCGGTGCGGACCTGGAGAACGTTCTCAACGAGGCCGCCTTGCTGACCGCTCGCGTGGACGGCAACGTGATTACCGCCGACGCGCTGGAAGAAGCCACCGACCGCGTGGTGGGTGGACCGCGCCGCAGCTCGAAGATCATTTCCGAGCACGAGAAGAAGGTCACTGCCTACCACGAGGGCGGCCACACGCTGGCTGCCTGGGCGATGAAGGACATCGACCGCGTCTACAAGGTGACGATCCTGGCTCGCGGCCGCACCGGTGGCCACGCCATGACCGCACCCGAGGACGACAAGGGCATGTACAACCGTTCCGAGCTGTTCGCCCGCCTGGTCTTTGCCATGGGTGGCCGTGCAGCGGAGGAGCTTGTTTTCGGCAACCCGACCACCGGCGCTTCTGCGGATATTGAGATGGCCACGAACATCGCCCGCGCGATGGTGGTGGAATACGGAATGAGCCCTGTTGTGGGTGCCGTGAAGTACGGCCAGGACGACGGCGACCCGTTTGTCGGGCGCGGCGGCCAGGGCGGCAACCAGCCGTCCCAGAACGTGGCTAACCAGATCGACGAGCAGGTGCGCATGCTGATGAACAAGGCCCAGCAGGTGGCCTACGATGTGCTGCGCGAGAACCGGGACTACCTGGATACCCTGGCTTCCAAGCTGTTGGAGAAGGAGACTCTGCGCCGCCCGGACCTGGAGGCCATCTTCGAGGGCATCGATACCCGCGAGGTCTCGGACATCTTCCCGATGCAGGATCTGGACCGTCCGTGCGACCACCGCGAGCCGGTGAAGACGCCAGTCGAGTTGGCCCGCGAGCGTGGAGAGGAGCCGCCGGAGAAGACCAACTTCTTCTCCGCTGCTCGTCGTGCACGCATGGAAAAGCGCAAGGCGCAAAACGAGCAGCGTCAGGCCGAGCGCTTGCAGCAGGGACAGCAGCAGTTCCCGCAGACCCAGCAGACCCAGCAGACACAGCAGACCCAGCAGACCCAGCACGGTCAGCAGGGTCCAATGGGGCAGGGCACTGCCCGTCCGGTGCCGCCGGAAGAGGAGCGTGGCTTCCGCCTGCCAGACAATGAGCAGCCGGATCACCAGCCGGAGAAGCCCGCGCAGCAGAAGCAAGCTGTGCAGCCCGAGCAGCAGCGTCCGCAAGACTCACAGGAATCGCAGGTGAGTTACCGTCGCGGCGAGATGCCGGAGCAGACGTTCCCTTGGGATAAGCACAATGGTGGCTACAACGGCAATGAGTCCGGTGGCCAGCACAGGCAGGAAGACAACTAGTGAATAACCCACAGCAGCCGCTCGACCCTGGTTCCTTCGACCAGGAGCGCGCAGAGGCGGCCATCCGCGAACTCCTTTTCGCCATTGGCGAGGACCCCGACCGCGAGGGTCTGCAGGAAACTCCGGCCCGCGTGGCCCGCGCCTACCGTGAGACGTGCGCCGGGCTATACGAGGACCCGACGGAGGTTCTCAACAAGACCTTCAGCGAGGATCACCGCGAGCTGGTGCTCGTGCGTGACATCACCTTCTACTCCATGTGTGAGCACCACCTGGTGCCCTTCTTCGGCAAGGCGCACATTGGATACATCCCCGGCGAATCCGGCAAGGTCACAGGACTGTCCAAGCTGGCCCGCCTGATCGACGGTCTCGCGAAGCGCCCGCAGGTCCAGGAACGCCTGACTTCGCAGGTTGCCGATGCGTTAGTCGAGAAGCTGGACCCCTCCGCAGTGATCGTTGTTCTGGAGGCCGAGCACCTGTGCATGGCCATGCGCGGTATCCGCAAGCCCGGTGCCAACACGGTGACCTCCGCGGTCCGCGGCGGATTCCAGAAGAACGCGGCCTCCCGCGCAGAGGCAATGGCGCTGATTCGGCCGTGATGGGCTCTGCTGTGACTGGCACCAACGCGAACGACCCCCAGCGCACCCTCGTGATGGGCATCCTCAACGTCACCGAGGATTCCTTCTCCGACGGCGGGGATTACCCAGACACCGCGGCCGCGCTGGCACACGCCGAGGCGATGGTCGCTGACGGTGCGGACATCATCGACGTCGGCGGGGATTCCACCAGCCCGGGCGCCACTCGCGTTGCCCCGGAGGTCGAGGCCGCCCGCGTCACCCCCGTCATCGAGGAGCTATCCCGCCGGGGAATCGCCACCAGCATCGACACGATGCGGGCATCCACGGCGCGGGCCGCCTGGAAAGCGGGCGTCACCTACCTCAACGACGTCTCCGGCGGCCTGGCGGACCCCGACATGCTTCCGCTGGCCGCGGAATCCGGCCTGCCGATCATTCTGATGCACTGGAACAAGGGAAACGCCGCGGACTTCGCCGGAGCTGAGGGCTACCACGACCACGGCGAGGACATCGTCGGCCACGTCATCGGTTGGCTCGAGCAGAGGATCGAAGCGGCGGAGGCGGTAGGCGTCACAAAGAAACAGATCTACCTGGACCCCGGCATCGGGTTCGCGAAGACTCCGCAGGAAAACTGGCAGCTCCTCGGAGCGACCGAACGGCTGGTGCAGATGGGATATCCGGTGCTGGTGGGGGCCTCGCGCAAGCGCTTCCTCACCGCGCTGCGCCCCGCGAGCGACGGCAACCCCGGCACCCCGGAATCGGCGGACGATGCGACGGCGGCCACCTCCGCGCTGGCGGCGGCAGTTGGCGCATGGGCCGTCCGGGTGCATAAAGTAGCCCCGACACGGGCTGCAGTGGACGTCGCACACGCAATGGCCACCGGATGCGGCCCCGACATCGACGAGCAATGGAGGGCGCGACGTGGCTGACCGCATCGAGCTCATTGGCGTGGAGGCTTTCGGCCACCACGGCGTGTTTTCGGACGAAAAGAACACCGGCCAAAAGTTTATCGTGGACATGGTGGTGTGGACGGACTTCCGCGCCGCGGCGGATTCGGACTCGGTGGAAGACACGATCAACTACGTGCAGCTGGCCGACATCGCGGTGAACGCGGTCGAGGTGCAGGAGGGCCACGACCTGATCGAAACCCTGGCCTCGAACATCGCCGATCAGATTGCGGAGCTGGGCGGGGTGTACGCGGTGGAGGTCACGGTGCATAAGCCGCAAGCGCCGATCGCCCACCCGTTCGCCGACGTGCGGGTGGTGGCGCGGAGGTCCAAGCGATGATCACCGCCTTCTTGGGGATCGGCTCGAACATGCCCGGCGACGTGGGTAGCCCCACCGCGCAGATCGAACGCGCCTACGAGCTGCTGGCGATGCACCCGGACATCGAGATTGTGGAGAAGTCGCGGATCTTCGTCACCCCGCCGTGGGGTGGGGTGGAGCAGCAGGAGTTCCGCAACTCCGTGGTGGCCGTGCGCACGTCGCTGGACCCGCTCGCGCTGCTGCACCACTGCCAATTTGCCGAGGCCGTCGCGGGGCGGGAGCGCGAGGTCCGGTGGGGCCCGCGCACCGTCGATGTGGACATTCTTTTTTGTTTTGACGCCCAGTCCCAGCCCCTGCAGTCCCAGGGAAAGTGGGGGTTTGAGCTGGTTATTCCGCACCCCTACGCCCACGAGCGGGCGTTTGTGCTGGTACCGCTGAGTGACCTGCAGCTGGCCCGGGAACCCTGGTGTACCTTGGGCGGGCGAGGCATCCTGGAGTGGTTGGAAGATGTTGATCCGGCCGAGCGGGAGGCTATCGTCCCGGCGGATCGATCCGAACTATCGGACCCTGGCGAGAACTAAAGACGAGGGATAAAGAGGCAGCACATGAGCCCGCTGAAGCGCACGAAGATCTCCACGCTGGCTGTCGTGGCGATCGTGTGCGCCCTCATCGCCTGGGTCAGCACGCTGAGTTTCTATGGAAGCTTCCCGCCAATTAAGACCACCGGCTCCGTGCTGCTGTGGATCTTCGCAATCGTGTGCGCCGTGGCGGGCTGGATGATCCGCAAGCGCATCGGCAGCAGCAGCGGGGTGGGGATGGATCGCACACAGATGCAGCCGACGACGGTGGTTCAGTGGCTGGCGCTCGGCCAGGCCACGGCGTGGGCCGGGTCGGTGTTCCTGGGAGTGTTCGTCGGGGTGGGACTTTATGTTCTGCCGAACGCGGGGCATCTTATGGCCGCGGAGGCCGATGTGCCGGGCGTGATCGCCGGGGCTCTGGGGGCTTTGGCAGCCGTAGTGGCCGGGGTTTGGCTGGAACGCAGCTGCGAAGCGCCACCGCCGGATGCGCCATTAACGCCCAACGGGCTCGACGTTGGGTAGTGTGTTGTCCATGAGCTTCCAGCAGTCTCCTAAGCCACAACAGTCTCACCAGCCGCAGTCGCAGCCCTTCGATGGGCACCAGTCCCCGGAATCCCTGGGATACGATGACGACTCCGCCCGTCAGGGCTCCAACTTCCAGGGCTCCGACTTCCAGGGATCTTCTGTGGTTTCCAACGAGCCTTCGGGACTCTCTCGCTTCCTGATGTTTGGCCTGGTGGTCCTGGCGCTGCTGGCCAGCGTGCTGATGCTGTTCATGGATTCCGATGGCTGGTTGAAGGTGGCCCTTATTGCTGCCCTCTGGGCTGCCTTCTTCGGCGTGGTGTTGGTGCTGCGATACTCGGGTGCTTTGAAGCTGGCGCGCGAGCAGGCCGAGAACCAGGAGAGCTACTTCCAGTCGCAGTTGGAGCACGAGCGCGCACAGCTGGAAAAGCGCGAGGCTGCGACGCAGGCAAAGTACGCGGCGGAGGCCAAGAAGTCCCAGGACCAGCGGGATAAGCACCTGGCGGAGCTGCGTGCGGAGCTGGCTCACATGCGTAAGCAGCTCTCGGAGCTGACCGGCGAGGACTTCGACGAGGGCGAGCAGCGTGCGGTGCGCGCGACCGCAGAGCGAGTTCGCGAGTTGGGGCACAGCACCGGCGAGCAAACGCCTCAAGCCGCAGGACGCCCGGCGGGCCAGCAGGAGGCGCAGCCGCACAAGGCACAGCACCGCAGTAAGCCGAAGTTCAACACCGGCACTTTCGCTGCGGTGAACTGGACCGGCCAGGATTCCGAGGAGACCTCCCAGCTGCCGCTGGTCGTGGACACCACCGCGATGGACGAGGCCAAGCGCGCTAAGGCCGCAGGGTCCAAGGTTGCCCAGCCGAAGCCCGCGCAGAAGCGCCGCGCCCAGATGCCGAGCGCGGAGGCCGTTCGCCCCGGCCGTGCCCGTGCCGGCGCCGCCCAGGAAGCTGGCGCCCAGGAAGCTGACGCGAAGCAGGCTGAGCAGGCAAAGGAGCAGGCTGGGTCGACGGGAACCACCCACGGTCGCCGTCGCGCAGACGAGGTAGAAAACGGCCTCACGGTCGCAGAGCTGATGCAGCGCTTCAAGAATCGAGAGAAGTAACAACCACCTGTGACAGGCCCGGAAACTAACTCGGACATTCAACAGCCACGCCTCTCTGTCGGCATCATCTCCGCCGGGAAAGTAGGCGTGGCTCTGGCGGAGGCCTTCGCACGCGCCGGTCACCACGTGCATGGCATCTATGCACATTCGGCACGTTCGGAAGAGTTGGCGTCCCAAAGAATCCCGAACATCCCCCGCATCAACCTAGACAGCACCGCCCATGCCGCGCTCGTGGTGCTGGCGGTGCCGGATCCGAAGCTTCCCGAAGTCGTAGAAGAAGTTGCGCAGCACACGCGCGATGGGCAGATCGTGGCGCACGTCTCCGGGGCGTTTGGTTGTGAGATCCTGCAGCCGATCACTGATACCGGCGCGCTGCCGCTGGCCCTGCACCCGGCGATGACCTTCACCGGAACCCCCGTCGATAGCGAGCGGCTTGACGGCTGCGCATGGGGGGTGACCAGCGATTCCGAGGTCGGTGATGTGGTCGCGCAAACACTCGTGGCCAGCCTGGGAGGGGTCCCCGTTGCCATCCCCGAACACCACCGGGCGGCCTATCACGCGGCGATGGCGCACGCGGCCAACCACCTGGTGACCCTTCTTACGGACGCCCAAGAGATCCTGGACCGCGTGATGGAAGCGCCAGGGGAGAGCCCCGACAGTGCCCTGCTGCTGCGCCGCATCGCCCACGCCGCGGTGGATAACGCGCTGGAAAAGCGGATGGACGGGCTGACCGGTCCGGTGGCCCGTGACGACGCAGAGGCCGTGATGCGCCATCGCGCAGCGCTGCGGGAGCTGGGGGACGGGACAGATTCAGCCGAGGAAGGTCCAGCCGAGGCCGCCTACACCGCGATGGCTCGCCGCACCGCACTTAAAGCGGGGGCTATTGAGGTCGAAAGACTGCTGGATCTAGAGTAAGAGCCATGACGTTCACACCTGGCCAAGCAGAGGTTTTCACCGAAATCGAGAAGATCGGGCAGCTCACCCGCGCCATGCGCAAGGCAGGCCGCCCCGTGGCGCTGGTGCCCACGATGGGCGCGCTGCACGAGGGGCACCTCTCACTGGTGCAGGCCGCCCAGCAGATACCGGGCGCACTGGTTGTGGTCAGCATTTTCGTGAACCCCCTGCAGTTCGCCGAGGGGGAGGACCTGGATGCCTACCCCCGCACCCTCGACGAGGACGTCGCGAAGCTAAAGGCCGCGGGCGTGGACGCGGTATTCGCCCCCAGCCCCCGCGAGATGTACCCCAACGGGCCGCGCACGACGATCCACCCGGGCGAGGCCGGACGGATCCTGGAGGGAGCCCACCGCCCGACCCACTTCGCGGGCGTGCTGACGGTCGTGAACAAGCTCTTCACCATCACGCATTGCGACCATGCCTTCTTCGGTGAAAAGGATTACCAGCAGCTGTTGCTGATCCAGCAGATGGTCACGGATCTGAATATGGAGGTGCAGGTCCACGGCGTGCCGATCGTGCGCGAGGCCGATGGCCTGGCGAAATCCTCCCGCAACGTTTACCTCTCCGACGAAGAGCGCGAGCTCGCCCTCACCCTGTCCGCCGCCCTAACCGCCGGCGCTTTCGTGGCCGAGCAGGGGCCTGCGGCGGTTCTGCAGACTGCCGGATCTATTTTGGACGCCGCCTCGGGCGTGGAAGTCGACTATCTTGAGCTGCGCGGTACGGACCTTTCCGATACCCCGGAGGACGGCGAAGCCCGCCTGCTGGTGGCGGCGCGCGTTGGGACCACGCGCCTGATCGACAATGTGGGCGTGCCGCTGGGGACAGGCTTTAAAGGTCTGGACGAAGGCGGCGAAGGCAGTGCACCCGCCGAAAACGCAGGTGAGTAGAACAATGAGCGACGAGCTAGACAACCTGAAGCGACACTCGCACCCCTTCGTGGACATCTCCGCAGGGGAGTACCGCGCCAGCATCTCCACCTTCGGCGGCGGGCTGCGCAGCCTGGAATACTCCGGCAAGCCGCTGGTGGTTTCTTACCCTGAGGGCGCCTACCCGCCGCTGTCCTCCGGCATCATCTTGGCACCGTGGCCGAACCGAACCGCCGACGGGGTCTTCGCCCACGATGGTGTGCTGCACCGCCTGGACATTACCGAGCCGGCCCGCGCCACCGCGATCCACGGGTTTGTGGGCCAGATGGCCTGGCACGTCGCTGACAAAGCCGAGGATTTCGTGGCGCTGGAGCTATCCACAGGCCTGCGTCAGGGGTGGCCGTGGCCGCTACGCATGCGGGTGACGTGGTCCCTCGACGCGAAGGAAGGATTGCGTGCCTCCTTCGACGTCCGCAACGAGGCCGATGCTTCCTGCCCCTTCGGACTGGGCTGGCACCCATACCTGAGCGCCCTGGGAGCCCCGCTTGATGATTGCGTGTTGCACCTGCCTGTCGGCACGAACTTGCCTCTGGATTCCGTGCGTAACCTGCCCGCCGGCCCGGAGTTCCCAGCTCGCCGGGTGCTACCAGATGTAGAAGTCGGCCAGCGCATGGCCGGGGTGTGGCTGGATCACTGCTTTGGTGAGATCAGCGCGCAGGAGGAGACGCTGGCGGAGGCGCGACTGTTAAACCCTGACGGCGAGGGCGTGCGTCTATGGGTAGGCGAGGGCTTCAATTGGTTCCAGGTGTTCACTGCCGACCCGGCCCGCCGCGAGGGCTACCCCGGCGTGGGGCGGGCCCTAGCCGTCGAGCCGATGACGTGCCCGCCGGATGCTCTACGCTCCGGTAGGGACCTCATTCGCCTGAATGCGGGTGAAGAGCGCAGCTTCGAGTGTGGAATTTCTCTTGCTTCGAGTGAGGGCGTCACAACTTAGAAGAAGTACGTCTGAGAATAGAAAAAAATTTCCGTTAGTGCACGCCGCGGCGTTAGAATTGAAACGCATTAAAAGCCAATAGTTCTCGTCGCTGGTAGTTGAAAAATAAGACGATTGGCACCTGGGACGGGAACATGACGTTCCTGGAGGTTCGCAGCTATGACAGCTGAAGGACTACGCCTGGACGCAAGCTGGGTAGACTACGCGCTGGTCGCCCTATACTTCGCGTTCGTCCTGGGCATCGGTTGGGCCGCAAAGTCCAAAGTGTCCAGCTCAATCGACTTCTTCCTCTCCGGCCGCTCGCTACCCGCATGGGTGACGGGCCTGGCCTTCATCTCCGCCAACCTGGGCGCCGTAGAAATCGTGGGCCACTCGGCCAACGGCGTGCAGTATGGCTTCGAAACCATGCACTATTTCTGGATCGGCGCGATCCCAGCAATGGTGTTCCTCGGCATCGTGATGATGCCCTTCTACTACGGTTCTAAGGTGCGTTCCGTGCCGGAGTTCATGCTCCGCCGCTTCGGCAAGGGCGCACACCTGGTCAACGGCCTCTCCTTCGCCGTAGCCCAGCTGCTGATTGCCGGCGTGAACCTGCTGCTGTTGGCCAAGGTGGTTAACTCCCTGCTCGGCTGGCCGCTGTGGGTCACGCTGGTGGTGGCCGCGGCAATCGTGCTGTCGTACATCACCCTCGGTGGCCTTTCCGCCGCCATTTACAACGAGGTGCTGCAGTTCTTCGTGATCATCGCGGCCCTGCTGCCGCTGACGATGATTGGCCTGCACCAAGTCGGCGGCTGGTCCGGCCTGCAGGAGAAGGTCGCGGACCCGTCGCACTTCCACACCTGGCCGGGTACTGAAATCTCGGGCTTCGACAATCCGATCGTCTCCGCCATCGGCCTGGTCTTCGGCCTGGGCTTCGTGCTGTCCTTCGGTTACTGGACCACCAACTTCGTGGAGGTGCAGCGCTCCATGGCAGCCGATTCGCTGTCGTCTGCACGCAAGACCCCGATCATCGGTGCGTTCCCGAAGATGTTCATCCCGTTCCTGGTGGTCATCCCGGGCATGGTTGCAGGTGCAACCGTCACCCCGATCATGGATGGTTCTGCCGAGCCGAACGACGCGATCTTGTACCTGATGCGTGACCTGCTGCCGAACGGCCTGCTGGGCGTGGCTATCGCAGGTCTGCTGGCCGCGTTCATGGCCGGCATGGCGGCTAACATTTCCGCCTTCAACACCGTGTTCTCCTACGACATTTGGGAGTCCTACATCGTCAAGGATCGCGACGACGAGTACTACCTCAAGGTCGGCCGTATCGCGACCGTCGGCGCCACCGTCATTGCCGTGTTCACCGCCCTGCTGGCCTCCAACTTCGGCAACATCATGGACTACCTGCAGACGCTGTTCGGCTTCTTCAACGCGCCGCTGTTCGCCACCTTCATCCTGGGTATGTTCTGGAAGCGCATGACGCCCACCGCAGGTTGGGTGGGCCTCGTTTCCGGTACGGGTGTGGCAATCGTCTACTGGGCTGTGGCCACCTTCGGCAGCACCGACGCAACCTTCTTCAACCTGCCGGGTCAGGGTACGGCCTTCGTTGCCGCCTCCCTGGCGTTCGTCACGGACATCATCGTCTCCGTCCTGGTCTCCCTGGTCACCGAGCCGAAGCCGGACGAGGAGCTGGTGGGCTTCGTCAAGTCCGTCACCCCGAAGGAAAACCTCACGGACGCCGCCGAGGCCACCCTGCCGTGGTACCGCCGCACCGTCCCGCTGGGCATCCTCTGTCTGGCAATGGTGCTCGTCCTCAACATCGTGTTCGCCTAAGAGCGCTTAAACTTTCAGAAAGGAGTGAACGGACACAATGGCTAACAACACGGCTAAGAACACGGCTAAGAAAACCAAGCGTTCCCACATGGCCGGTGCTTTCGACATCCGCAACGTCATCGGCTCCCTCATGGGGCTGTACGGACTTGTGCTTTTGATCAGTTACTTCCTGCTGGACCCGGGCATGGATGTGACCACCGGCGAGCCGAAGAACGAAACGTATAACCTGGTCTGCGGGCTTGCCATGGTCGTCGTGGCGGCGGTCTTCTTCCTGTGGACCAAGCTGGATCCGATCAAGATTGACGAAACAGTTGAAACTGCCGAGTCTGCAGATCCCGCCGACTCCGCCGACTCACCGGCCTCGCAATCTAAGTAACCACACTTGCCCGCCCCACCTGGAGGCGGGCATTTTTAAACTAAGCACCATCCCCACCCAAGGACCTTTTAGGAAGTGATCCACGCTGTGCAGCACGAATTTAAAGTAACCCGAACCACGCTGGCGGACGGCCGCGAGCTGCTGTACTTCGACGACGAACCGGCTTATGTTGTGGGGGAGAAACAGCGCGAGCTGCACGATTCCCGCGACCTGCCGCAGGCCACCACGGAATCCGAGATGCGCCAGGATCCCCTGACGGGCCAGTGGTACGTCTACGCTGCGCACCGCATGAACCGCACGTTCATGCCCCCGGCCAACGAGAACCCACTGGCTCCCACCAAGCCCGGCGAGCTGCCCACCGAGGTGCCCGCCGACGACTACGACGTGGTGGTCTTCGAGAACCGCTTCCCGTCCCTGTCGGTCCACATGGAGGTGTCGGAGGACTTCGCCACCAACGTCGACGGCCAGGAGCTATTTCCCCGCAAGCCCGCCATCGGCCGCTGCGAGGTCGTGTGCTTCACCCCGGACGTGAACTCCTCGTTTAGGGATCTGCCATACGAACGCGCCCGCACGGTCGTTGAGGCCTGGGCGCACCGCACCGCCGAGCTTTCCGCCATTGAGGGCATTCGCTACGTTTTCCCCTTCGAAAACCGCGGTAAGGAGATCGGCGTGACCCTGCAGCACCCGCACGGCCAGATCTACTCTTATCCTTTCGTCCCACCGCGCGCCGCCGAGGTGGCTGCACGCGCTCGGGCGTTTAGGGAGCAAACCGGAAAGGATCTTTTTGACGCCACCTTGTCCGCCGAAAAGGCATCCGGCACCCGCGTACTCTTGGCCGGTGAGCACTTCACGGCCTATGTTCCGGCGGCAGCGAAGTGGCCGGTGGAGGTCATCCTCATGGCTAACCGGGCGGTCCCGGATTTCGCGGCGCTGAGTGACGAGGAGAAGGACGAGCTGACCCGCTTCTACCTAGATCTGCTGGGCCGCATGGATCGCTTCTTCGAGGGCGTGGAGCGCACCCCCTACATCGCCGCCTGGAACCAGGCGCCGGTGGGGGAGGACCGGGAGAACGGTCGCCTGTACTTGCAGCTGTATTCGATGATGCGCTCCCCAGGCCGCATGAAGTTCTTGGCCGGTAGCGAGTCGGGCCAGGAGGCCTGGATCTCCGACACCACCCCGGAGAGGATCGCGGAGCGCTTCCGGGAGGTCGCCGACAATGCCAACTAACGAAACCCCAACTAACCAAACCAACGCAGCACAAAACGCCGCTACTCGACACTGGCTGCAGACCCGCTCCGAGGAGCAGGGCACTGCCGACGCACAGTCCCTGTTCCAGCAGGTCTACGGCTACGAACCGGCGGGCGTGTGGTCCGCGCCGGGGCGCGTGAACCTGATCGGCGAACACGTCGACTACGCCGATGGCATCAGCCTGCCCTTCGCGCTTTCCCAGCGCACCTACGTGGCAGCCGCCAAGAACGACGATGGCGTGTACCGCGTGGCCTCCCGCTTCGGCGACCCCGCGGAGGTTGTCCACTTTGAGATTCCCGTCGCCGAGGTCGGCCCCGGTAACCCCGCCAACTGGGCGGGGTACGCCGTCGGCGCCATCTGGGCCGCTACCGAGGCTGGTCTGATGCCCGCCGGAGGACTGGACCTCGCCATCGAGTCCGACGTTCCCGTCGGCGCGGGGCTCTCCAGTTCCGCTGCACTGGAATGCTCGGCGGCCCTCGCGGCCTTCGACCTATACGGCGGCGCGCACCTCGATGATGCGGCTCGCAACGGGCTCATGGGGGCGTCCATAAGAGCAGAGAACGAGGTAGTCGGCGCCTCGACGGGCGGGCTTGACCAGCGTATTTCGCTGTTCGGCCAGGCTGGCCACGCGCTGGCCATCGACTTCGCCGAAGACAGTGCCACCCAGGTGCCTTTCGACATCGCGGCGCGGGGGCTGGCGATCCTCATCATGAATACGAATGCCCCGCACCAGCTGAACGATGGGCAATACGCTGCGCGGCGCGCCGTGATCGACGGGGTGACCGCCGACCTGGGCGTCAGCAGCCTGCGCTTCGCCGAGGAGGCCGAGGACGCCTCCGTGGGCTGGGCCAAGTCCAACGACATGGATCCGGTGGTGGTGGCCGCCCGCGTGCGCCACGTGGTCAGCGAGATCGACCGCACGGCCGAGGCGATCCGCCAGGTCAGTGCCGGGGACATGGAGGCCTTCGGACGGTCGATGCAGGGCAGCCACGCCTCCCTGCGCGATGACTACGAGGTCACCGTTCCGGAGCTGGATACTGCTGTGGACGTTGCGATGGCCGAGGGCGCGCTGGGTGCCCGCATGACCGGTGGCGGCTTCGGCGGCTCCGCGATTGCGCTGCTGCGCGAGGATCAGGTGGAGGCCACGGCCGCAGCGGTGGCCAGGGCCTTCGCGGAGAAGGGATTCAACGAGCCCGAGTTCGTGGTCGCCCTGCCGAGCGACGGCGCGCACCGGAACGCTTAAGCGGCTAACTTTGAGCAACGCTTGCGCGCTGCCTGGGCGCCGAGCAAAGTAACAGCTAAATAGCTTATTTGGTTAGCCCCGAGTAAGGTGTTCACCCGTGTTGCGAACCATGCTGAAATCAAAGATCCACCGTGCAACGGTCACTCAGGCCGACCTGCACTACGTCGGCTCGTGCACCATCGACGCTGATCTGATGGAAGCTGCCGACATCCTCGAAGGCGAGCAGATCGATATCGTCGATATTGATAACGGCAATCGCCTGACGACCTACGCCATCACCGGCGACCGGGGCACCGGCGTGATCGGCATCAACGGTGCCGCCGCGCGTCTGATCAGCCCCGGCGACCTCGTCATCATCATCGGCTACGCCCAGTACAGCGAGGAAGACCTGAAGAACTACGCCTCGCGCGTGGTCTTCGTGGACGAAAACAACAAGCAGGTGGAGCTCGGCGGAGATCCGGCCCACGTGCCGGACGGCTCGGGGCTAAAGAACCCGCGCCACCCGGAGGCCTAGCTGATCTCGTAGTTCCCGTCGTCGTTGCGCTCTACGTGGATGCGCCATAGCGGGATTCCTTCTTTCTTTAGAGCTTCTTTAGTCGCCGAGAGCGTCTTCAGACCGGTAACTACGAAGTCGGTGTTGCCGAATCGTAGGCCAACCTCCGAGCAGTAACGCTGGCTGCCTTTGCCTTCATCGGACAAGGCTTGCAGAGTGCCTTCCGCCCTCAACACCTCGAACTCACCGTTGGGAGCCTGTACGCCGATCTCGGTCGGCGGAATGATCGGTGCCCTGTCCTCGTAGTCATACTCCACCTCGACACAGAGCTTGCTGTAGTCCCGCGGATTGTCGATGAGGATCTCAGAGTCCTTCAGTTTCATCTCCACCTTGCCGATTCCCACCTCTTCAGTGGTCGACTCGTCCTTGCCCTTGGCCTTGTCGCGGGCTTCGCGGAAGCTATCGTCCACGAGATCCATCTCGACGCGATCACCGATCTCCAGCGGACCGTCAGCTTCGCCGATGTTCGCTTCCTTGCCTTCGAGCTCCTGGTAGCGGTTTGCCAGGTTTGTCAATGAACGCAGCAGGGGTTTGACGGAATCACAGGTGAAGGTGGAGATAACCTCCGCGTATTCCAGTGGAGTGCCCTCCGGGCCGGCAAGCACGCACATATCTTGCATCTCGATGGATTGCCACCCCTTAAGGCCCTCATCGGATAGATCGTTCCATTCGGCATCGTTGGGGGCCATGTTGTCGAGGTTGGAGCCGTGCTTAGTGGCGGATAGTCCGGCATAAATCGACGTATCTTTGAGCTCTTCTGGCTGGTCGCCGCTTACCTGTGGCATTACATAACCAGAACAAGTCTCCTCGTTGACGTAAACATCGGCCGAATCTAGCGGAATCATCTTCGCGCCATCCACGTAGGCGCTGTCGTAAAACTTCTGGTCCAGCTTGCAGTCGCTGAACTTGCCATCGGCGAAGATCTCTCGCAGCTGGTCGTCGCTGATCTCCGTGGAAACCTCCGAGTAGCTGCTCGGAGCTGGTTGACCCTTGTCGCCACCGGAGTCGCCGTTCTGGCCCCCGTAGGAGATCTCTTCACTGGCGCCCTCCGGGCGCTGGAAAGCAGAGCAGCTGGCGGTGAAAGTCAAAGCTCCCGCAGCTAGACAGGCTGTCAGAGCGCGGGCGTAAGCACGAGCATGGCTGCGGGTAGTGGGGCGTGAAGAAGACATGTCGAGTGCTTCCTTTATTTTCTGGTTGTGACTATTTCCGGTTATGGCTGGTGAAACTAATTGACTGGTAGAAGTTACCTAGGAGTAAGGGGAACAAAACGTCTTATGTTCCCTAAAGCTAACACCCTCGGGCGACCTGCATGCCTCAATCGATTACCTGTCCGCCCCATGCGCTAGGCTTTGTAAGCGTGACTGACGCAGCAAATACCCCCGCACAAGACCTGCCCGAACAGCTACGCATCCGCCGTGAAAAGCGGCAGCGCATCCTCGAATCCGGCAAGGACGCTTACCCGGTAGAGGTGCCACGCACCCACTCCCTGGCCGAGGTGCGCGCAAAGTGGGCAGTGAAGAAGACTGACGGTGAAGCTGAAGAGCAGCCGGTTGAGGCAGAGGGCGTCACTTACCTCGCCGCAGGCGACGAAACCCAGGACGTAGTGAGCGTGACCGGGCGCCTGATCTTCATGCGCAACACCGGCAAGCTGTGCTTCGCCACCCTGCAGGATGGCGACGGGACGCAGCTGCAGGCCATGCTTTCTCTGGCGGAGGTCGGCGAGGACGCACTCGCGGCCTGGAAGGCCGACGTGGATCTCGGCGACTTCATCGGTGTGACCGGTCGCGTGATCGCTTCCCGCCGCGGCGAGCTATCCGTCATGGCCAGCGAGTGGGTCATGGCTGCCAAGGCCCTGCGCCCGCTGCCCGTGGCGTTCGCAGAAATGAACGAAGAAACCCGCGTGCGTCAGCGCTACAACGACCTGATCGTGCGCGAGGAGGCCCGCAAGAATGCAATGACGCGCGTGAAGGTCATCCGCGCGCTGCGCGACTACATGGAGGGCGAGGGCTTCGTAGAGATCGAAACCCCAATGCTGCAGACTCTGCACGGTGGCGCGGCGGCTCGACCGTTCGTCACGCACTCCAACGCGCTGGACATCGACCTGTACCTGCGAATCGCGCCGGAGCTGTTCCTGAAGCGCGCCGTGGTGGGCGGCATCGACCGCGTCTTCGAGATCAACCGCAACTTCCGTAACGAGGGCGTGGACAAGTCCCACTCCCCGGAGTTCGCAATGCTGGAGACCTACGCTGCATGGGGCGACTACGACGACTGCGCCCGCACCACTCGCGAATCCATCCAGTACATCGTGGACCAGCTGACCAAGGGCACCGACCTGGAGGGCACCGGCAAGGTGCGCCTCGCCGACGGCACCGAGTTCGACTTCGGCGGGGAGTGGAAGGAAATCGAGATGTACCCCTCGCTGAACGAGGCGCTTGCGCGCAAGTACCCCGGCCAGCCAGAGGTGACGATCGACTCCACCGTTGAGGAACTGCAGAAAATCGCCAAGGTCATCGGCCTGGACGTTCCCGCGAAGGGCGGCTGGGGTCACGGCAAGCTGGTGGAGGAGATCTGGGAGGTCCTGTGCGAGGATCAGCTGGAAGGCCCCATCTTCGTGCGTAACTTCCCCGTGGAGACCTCCCCGCTGACCCGCCAGCACCGCAGCAAGCCGGGTGTGACAGAGAAGTGGGATCTGTACGTTCGCGGCTTCGAGCTGGCCACCGGCTACTCTGAGCTAGTCGACCCGGTTATTCAGCGCGAGCGCTTCGAGGATCAGGCACGCCTGGCGGCCAATGGCGACGATGAAGCCATGCGCCTGGACGAGGACTTCCTGGCTGCCATGGAGCAGGGCATGCCACCGACAGCTGGCACCGGCATGGGCATCGACCGACTGCTGATGGCCCTGACCGGCCTGGGCATCCGCGAGACCGTGCTGTTCCCGATCGTGAAGCCGGAGCGCGAGAACTAGCGGCCAAACACCGACAGTCGACTGGCCACGAGGGCTGGCCGACTGGCCACGAGGGGGAGGGGCGCAGGAGTAGGGGCGCAGGAGTAGACGGCTGCGCGCCTGCGAAAAGCGGGCGCAGGCAGCTCGAAAACTAGGGGAGTAGCTGGCGTGCAGCTCGCCCGTGTGGGTGTAATTCAATCTATATTTTGGCCCAAAGTGTGATGCGCGCCATTATCCTGGTTTATGCTACGTACATAATTATCCGCACATGCAGATATGAGATTTGCGCTGACAACCAGTGAAAGGTGGCCGCACGAAATGAGCGACCGAAGCAAGCGTGCCGATTCAACTCCTGGCCTGAACAACATCAAGCGAGACGCAATCGGTACCGTCATGGGAGTCCTGACGAAGTTCACCGGCTCCGACCTGGCAGAGAAGTACGGTCTGAGCAAGAAGGTGGACCGCGTTGCCTACCAGTCCACCAAGACCGGCATGCGCACCCTCGGTGCCGTGAACCGCCAGTTCAAGAAGATCAAGGGCTCCGGCAAGCCGGTACGCCTGGCCAACCAGACCACCGACGAGAACAACCAGCCCGTCCCGACCGAAGCACCGGCACCGGGCAAGGCACCGTTCGACCTGACCCCGACCGAGGATCAGGAAATGATCGTCGCCGCCGTGCGCGAGTTCGCTGAAGAGCGCCTGCGCCCGACCGGCCACGACCAGAACGAGGCATCCGAGCCGGCAGAAGGCCTGCTGGAAGCTGCCGCCGAGCTGGGCGTTGCCCTGATCAACCTGCCGGAAGAGTACGAGGGCATTGCCTCCGCCTCCGGCGCTACCACCAACGCTCTGATCGCCGAGGCCCTGGCATTCGGCGACATGGGCCAGGCCGTCGCCATCCTGGCACCGGCCGGTGTGGCCAACGTCATCACCAACTACGGTGACGACTCCCAGCAGAAGACCTACCTGCCGGAGTTCGCGGGCGAGTCCGTCCCGGCTTCCGCAGTGGTCGTCTCCGAGTCCCGCCCGCTGTTCGACCCGTTCACCCTGCAGACCACCGCCGTCCGCGAGGGCGACGACATCGTCATCAACGGCGTGAAGACCATGGTTCCGAACGCAGGCAAGGCTGAGCTGTTCGTCATTGCAGTAAACCTCGACGGCGAAAACACCTTCGTTATCGTCGAGTCCGACACCGAGGGCTTGGTCGTCGAGGCTGACCCGTCCATGGGGCTGCGCGCCGCTGCTCTGGGTCGCGTCCTGCTGAAGGACGTCCGCGTCCCGGCCAGCCAGCTGCTGGGTGGCAAGGACCTACCCGCCGACGAGCGCAAGGAAAACTACGCGGAGATCATCCGCCGCTCCCGCCTGGGCTGGGCCGCACTGGCAGCCGGCACCGGCGAGGCAATCCTCGAGTACACCAAGAAGTACGTCAACGAGCGCGAAGCATTCGGCGAGCCGATCTCGCACCGCCAGGCAGTGGCCTTCATGGTCGCCAACCTGCGCATCGAGCTCGATGGCCTGCGCCTGATCCTGCTGCGCGGTGTTTCCCGCCTGGATCAGGGCCTGTCCTTCAACCGCGAAGCTGGCCTTGCCCGCCGCTACGCATCCGACAAGGGCATGGTTATGGGCCTCGACGGCGTGCAGCTGCTCGGTGGCCACGGCTTCACCAAGGAGCACCCGGTCGAGCGCTGGTACCGCGACATGCGCGCCATCGGCATCGCCGAGGGCGTAGTCGTCGTCTAACCCCGCCACAATTCGAATCCATATCGAATAAGCACAAGGAACTTCAAGGAACCACATCATGATTAATCTGGAACTCCCCAAGCGTTTGAAGGCGGGCCAGAACCAAGCGCACCAGGCCGCCGCCGAAATCTTCCGCCCCATCTCCCGCAAGTACGACCTCGCGGAGCACGAGCGCCCCGTCGAGCTGGACACCATGGCCAGCCTGGTCGAAGGCATGGCAGACGCCGGCCAGGCAATGGCTGGCGCCTCCGGTGGCCGCGGCGATGACAAGAAGAAGACTGAGGGCGTCAAGAATGGCGGCAACATGGCCTCCATCCTCAACGTCCTCGAGACCTGCTGGGGCGACGTGGGACTCACCCTGTCCATCCCCTACCAGGGTCTGGGCAACGCAGCCGTAGCAGCCGTCGCCGACGACGAGCAGCTCGAGCGCTTCGGCAAGATCTGGGCCGCCATGGCCATCACCGAGCCGCAGTTCGGCTCCGACTCCGCAGCCGTCGCCGCCACCGCCAAGCTGGATGGCGACGAGTACGTGCTGAACGGTGAGAAGATCTTCGTCACCGCCGGCGAGCGCTGCACCCACGTTGTCGTCTGGGCATCCGTCGACAAGTCCGCTGGCCGTGCAGCCATCAAGTCCTTCGTCGTCCCGCGCGACACCCCGGGCTTCGAGCTGGTCCGCCTGGAGCACAAGCTGGGTATCCGCTCCTCCGACACCGCGCACTTCATCCTGGACAACGTCCGCATCCCGAAGGAGAACCTGCTGGGTTCCCCGGAGGTGGACACCAAGAAGGGCTTCGGTGGCGTGATGGCCACCTTCGACAACACTCGCCCGATGGTTGCCGCCATGGCCGTTGGTGTCGCCCGCGCTTCCCTGGAGAAGCTGCGCGAGATCCTCACCGACGCAGGTGTAGAGATCGATTATGACGCCCCCGCGTGGAACCAGCCCGCAGCTGCCAGCGAGTACATTCGCCTGGAGAGCGACTGGGAAGCTGCATACCTGATGACCCTGCGCGCAGGTTGGATGGCCGACAACAAGCAGCCGAACAGCAAGGAAGCCTCCGAGTGCAAGGCGAAGGCCGGCCGCATGGCTACTGACCTGACCCTGCGTGCGGTTGAGATCGCCGGCGCTTATGGCTACTCCGAGCGTGACCTGCTGGAGAAGTGGGCTCGTGACTCCAAGATCCTGGACATCTTCGAGGGCACCCAGCAGATTCAGCAGCTGGTTGTTGCCCGCCGCGAGCTGGGTCTTTCCTCCAAGGAGCTCAAGTAGTAGCTGGCTGCGCGAGAGCGCGGGCAGCGGCTACTTTGCTAGCCGCCGCTCGTGCCTGCGCCTAGCTGCCTAGCGTCGAGCAGCGCGCTTGCACCCGCGCTTAGCTGCCTAGAACAGGCGCACCGAGTGATCAACGGGGCCATGGCCTTTACCGACTAGCAAACGGTCGGCATTGGCGATGGCCTCGTTGAGCCATTTAGTAGACCAATCCAGCGCATCCTCCAGCGAATCACCCGCGCCCAGCCGAGTGGCCAGCGCAGAAGACAAAGAACACCCCGTGCCGTGGGTGTTTTTTGTTTCCACGCGCGGGGAGCTGACCTTATGCGTCTTCCCGGCAGGGGATACTGCAATGTTGCCGGCTTCCAGCCCGGCCAGGTGCCCCAGTTTCACGATCACGGTGGTGTCGGTTTCCTGCGCCCACTTCGCGGCAATGTCCACTGCCTGCTGCTCGCTGGTGGCCAGTTCGGTCTTGGTCAGGAGTGCTAGTTCGGGGAGATTCGGCGTCACAACCGAAGAAGAAGCAGCGAAGTCCCGCAGTGCGTCCTCTGCGTTCGCAGTGAGCAGCCGGTCTCCCGAGGAAGCCACCGCCACCGGGTCCAGCACCGTCGTGACCTGGTGATTCTGCAGGTATTCGCGGACGGTCTGGATGGTCTCCGTGTCGCCGAGCATGCCGATCTTTACGGCATCGACGGTGACGTCGTCGAACACGGAGTCCAGCTGTGCTCGGAGGAAGTCCAGCGGGGGAGTGTGGATCTCGCGCACACCCTGCGTGTTCTGCGCGACCAGCGCGGTAATGACGGACATGCCGTAGCCGCCCGCTGCCATGATGGACTTCAGATCTGCCTGTGCGCCCGCCCCGCCTGTCGGGTCGGTGCCGGCGATGGACAGCACGCGCGGGCGGAGGGGGCTGGGGCTGCCGGGGTTTGTGTTGCTGGGGCTGGCTGGGGCGGCCGAGTTGTTGGAGCTGTTGTCGGGACTGTTGTTGGTCATGCCCCTCATTATGGCGCATCTGCTTGTGCCCGCCGCCCTGGTTGGCTTTGCACGGTGCTAAATGTCGGAAAAGTTGCAAAACTGCAAACTTGCTACTTTCAGCCCTTGTTGCGCACCCTTCTGACCGGGGCTTTTCCATTAGCGAAAATTGTGCCCAATAACGTTTTGCAACTTTTCCGACATTTAGTTCAGCTGGGATGCCCTCTACGGGATGGGCGACTACGAGCGGACTACTGGCTAAGGCTGCGGCAGTTCGCGCGGAACCACCTTGCCCACGGCGTTGCGGGGGAGCTTGTCGAGGTAGACGAAGTGGCGCGGCACGCTGTGGCGGGCTAGGTGAGCCTTGACCTCCGTCTTTGCCTTCTGCTCAAACTCCGCCTTCTCCTCGTCAGTCAGTTCGGCAGCGCTCTTGCCCTCCGGCACGACCCATACGCACAGTGCCTGCCCAAACTCCGGATCCTCTACGCCACGCACGGCGGACTCGGCGACGCAGTCCATGGAGTTGATCACGTCCTCGGTCTCCTGCGGGAAGACGTTCTCACCGCCGGAGACGATCATGTCGTCGCTACGGCCAGAGATGAACAGCAGGCCTTCGTCGTTGTAGTAGCCCAGGTCTCCAGTGGCGACCATGCCGTCGATGATCTCCTTGTCGGAGCCGGGGCGCGTGTAGCCCTCGAACAGCATGTCGTTCTTAACGAAGATGCGTCCGATTTCGCCGTTCGGCAGCTCCTTGCCATTGTCGTCCAGGACCTTCAGCGTCGTTGCCATCGGCGGCTTACCGGCAGTGTTGATGTGCTTGCGCAGATCCTGCGGGGTGGCGATGGAAGCCCAGCTGACCTCCGTAGAACCGTAGAGGTTGTACAGCACATCGCCGAACTTCTCCTGCGTCTCGCGCACTACCTTCGGCGGCAGTGCTTCGCCGGAGGTGGCGATGATCTTCGTGCCCGAGTTGAAGTTCTCTGGCACAACCTCCAGCATGCGGCGGAGCATCGTTGGCACCATTGCGATGGTGTATGGACGGTTCTTCTCAATTAGCTTCACCGCGGCTTCGGGGGAGAAGCGGCGCTGCATGATCATTGTGTTGCGCAGCGCTAGCGCAAGCTGGATCTGCGCGAAGCCCCAGGTGTGGAACATTGGTGCGGAGAGGAACGAAGGCCGGTGGTGGCGCATCGGGATGCGGCTCATGATGGAAGACGCCGGCATGTACGTCTTCGGCTCCGGTCGGCGCGCACCCTTTGGGGTTCCTGTGGTTCCGGAGGTCAGGATGATCGTACGCCCTTGACGCGGACGGGCGGGGATGGAGAGATTCTCCGGGGTGGTGCTCAGCACTTCGTGCAGGGAGGGCCAATCTTCGCTGCGGGTAGCGTAGTCGCCGCTATCGATGGCATCTCGGACATTGGAAGCCCGCTTCAGCGCTTCTTCGGCCTCGCGGGTGAGACCCAGTGTGTCGCCGTTTTCCCAAGCGACAACGACGGGGCAGGCGTCGAAATCCTTCGGCAGCAACGGCAGGAACTCCTCGTCAATGAACAGGATGTCGATCTTTTGTTCATGCAGTACGGCCTGGGTCTGCTTTGCTGACGCCCCAGTGTTGAATAGCACAATGTCCGTGCCCAGCCGGCCGTGTGCGCACAGGGCGAGGATGAATCCGCGGTGGTTACGGCACAGTACGCCGATGCGGTCACGTTCGCGGACGCCAGTGCGGAATAGAGCTTGTGCTAGGGCGGTGGACTGTTCGTGGAGTTCTTGGTAAGTCATCGAGCCGGCGTCGTCGATGATGGCCGTGTGGTAGGGGTCCCGCGCGGCACCGATGGCTAGCAGGCCGGCGGGCAGGAAGCTCCACTGGATGATTCCTTTGAGGGATTTACCGGCAGCAACGGGACCCATGGAGCCGAGAACACCCGATTTAAACAAAGGCAGTGTGCCTTTAAGAAGTGTGCCGGCGGTCCCGATCTGCTCGGTGAGGGAGGGCTTGGGCAACTGGGCTGCTGCGGCGTTCATTTCTGGGTGACTCTCCTTGGGCTGGTCTCTCGGAGCTGGTTTCTCTGGTCTGGTTGCTCTGAGTTTTAGTGGCCTACATCACCTTAATGTTTCCGAATGAAAAAGTTCTCGGTTTGAAAAAAATAACTATGAAGGGGCAGGTTGTGGGGGAGTCGGGAAATAGGGGCTTTAAGGGAGCGTTCGCTGACGGCGTACAGCGGGTAGAAGTGAGTTAGTAATGCGTGTTGACCTGCTGATATGTGGGTTATTGGGGCTGAGGTGGCGTCGGAATAAGGCAGCAACAACACGGTGTTGTGTGAAAGGCGATATGAGTTGTCCACACTCACGGCTAAGGTGGGCAACATTGGCGAATACGCAAGCTACATCTTTTGAAAAAGGGAGCACACCATGTTCGAGAGGTTCACGGATCGCGCGCGCCGCGTCGTTGTGTTGGCGCAGGAGGAAGCACGCGCGCTGAATCACAACTACATCGGCACTGAGCACATCCTGCTCGGCCTGATCCAAGAGGGCGAAGGTGTCGCAGCAAAGGCCCTGGAATCCATGGGCATCTCCTTGGATGCCGTGCGCACTGAGGTTAAGGACATCATCGGTACCGGTGGGCACCCACCGAGTGGCTACATCCCGTTCACCCCGCGCGCCAAGAAGGTGCTGGAGCTGGCGTTGCGCGAAGCGCTGCAGCTGGGCCACAAGTACATCGGCACCGAGCACATCCTGCTGGGCCTCATCCGCGAGGGTGAAGGCGTGGCAGCGCAGGTGCTGGTTAAGCTCGGCGCGGATCTGTCCCGCGTTCGCCAGCAGGTAATCCAGCTGCTCAGTGGTTACGAGGGTAACGAGGAAGAAAGTGCTGGTGGCGAGCCCGCTACTGCCGGCGTGGGTAGCAGTCCAGAAGGCGCACCGAGCCGCCCTGGCCAGAAGTCCAACTCTCTGGTTCTGGACCAGTTCGGCCGCAACCTCACCCAGGCAGCCAAGGATGGCAAGCTAGACCCAGTCGTGGGGCGCGAGAACGAGATCGAGCGCGTCATGCAGGTGCTGTCCCGCCGTACCAAGAACAACCCGGTTCTGATCGGCGAGCCCGGTGTGGGTAAAACCGCCGTGGTCGAGGGACTGGCTCTGGACATCGTCAACGGCAAGGTGCCGGAGACGCTGAAGGACAAGCAGCTGTACTCCCTGGACCTGGGCTCCCTGGTGGCAGGATCCCGCTACCGCGGTGATTTCGAGGAACGTCTGAAGAAGGTGCTGAAGGAGATCAACCAGCGCGGTGACATCATCCTGTTCATCGACGAGATCCACACTTTGGTCGGCGCAGGTGCCGCCGAGGGGGCGATCGACGCTGCTAGCATTCTGAAGCCGAAGCTGGCCCGCGGCGAGCTGCAGACCATCGGTGCAACCACCCTGGACGAGTACCGCAAGCACATCGAGAAGGATGCCGCGCTGGAGCGCCGCTTCCAGCCTGTACAGGTTCCGGAGCCCTCCGTGGAGCTGACCGTGGAGATCCTGAAGGGCCTGCGCGACCGCTACGAGGCACACCACCGCGTATCCATCACCGACGGTGCGCTGAAAGCCGCAGCCCAGCTAGCGGACCGCTACATCAACGACCGCTTCCTGCCGGATAAGGCCGTGGACCTGATCGACGAGGCTGGCGCCCGCATGCGCATCAAGCGTATGACCGCCCCGAAGGCTATCCAGGACATCGACGACAAGATCGCTGAGGTGCGCCGTAAGAAGGAGGCCGCCATCGATGAACAGGACTTCGAGAAGGCAGCATCTCTGCGTGACGACGAGCGCAAGCTAGGTGAAGAGCGCGCGGAGAAGGAAAAGGCCTGGCGCGCCGGCGAGCTGGACGAGGTCGCCGAGGTGGGCGAGGAGCAGATCGCCGAGGTTATGGGCAACTGGACCGGCATCCCCGTGTTCAAGCTCACTGAGGAAGAGTCCACCCGCCTGCTGCACATGGAAGACGAGCTGCACAAGCGCATCATCGGCCAGGACGATGCCGTCAAGGCTGTCTCCCGCGCCATCCGCCGTACCCGTGCTGGGCTGAAGGACCCGAAGCGCCCGTCCGGTTCGTTCATCTTCGCCGGTCCGTCCGGTGTGGGTAAGACCGAGCTGTCGAAGGCGCTGGCCGAGTTCCTATTCGGCGATGATGACGCACTGATCCAGATCGACATGGGCGAGTTCCATGACAAGTTCACGGCATCCCGCCTGTTCGGTGCGCCTCCGGGATACGTCGGTTACGACGAGGGCGGCCAGCTGACCGAGAAGGTTCGCCGCAAGCCGTTCTCTGTGGTTCTGTTCGACGAGATCGAAAAGGCCCACACGGAGATCTACAACACGCTGCTGCAGGTGCTGGAAGATGGTCGTCTCACCGATGGTCAGGGTCGCATGGTGGACTTCAAGAACACCGTGTTGATCTTCACCTCTAACCTGGGCACCAGGGATATCTCCAAGGCTGTGGGCATGGGCTTTAGCTCCTCCGGTGAGGCCGACGAGGAGACCCAGTACGAGCGGATGAAGCAGAAGGTCGACGATGAGCTGAAGAAGCACTTCCGCCCAGAGTTCCTGAACCGTATCGATGACATTGTGGTCTTCCACCAGCTGACCCGCGAGCAGATCGTGCAGATGGTGGACTTGCTGCTGGGCCGCGTGCGTACCGCGCTGCAGGCGAAGGACATGGATCTGGAGCTCACCGAGCAGGCGAAGTCCCTGCTGGCCAAGCGTGGTTTCGACCCGGTGCTGGGCGCCCGCCCGCTACGCCGCACGATCCAGCGCGAGATCGAGGATCAGCTGTCCGAGAAGATCCTGTTCGGCGAGATCGGCGCCGGCGAGATCGTCACCGTCGACGTCGAGAACTGGGATGGCGAGTCCAAGGGCGACGATGCGAAGTTCGTCTTCGGCACCAAGCCCAAGCCTCTGCCGGAGGTTGGTGCGGATGACTTCGCCGCCGACGAGGCCCAGGAGGCGGTGTCTGTCGCCGCCGAGGGCAACGTGCCGGAGGATAAGGACTTCGACGCCGCAGACTCCAGCGATGACTGGAACCAGAAAGGCTAATTAAGCCTTTTTGGCTGGGCCTTGTTGTTTAGGCCTTGTTGAACTGCACTGGGCGATCGTGGATCACATTGTCCACCCAGTCCAGTGCAGGCAGCAGGTGCGTCATCATCGGCACCATGTGATCGCCCAGTGGGAACGTGCGCGGGATATTGTGCTCTGCGTAGTTCACCTTGGTGCCGCCCTCCGCCCACTGACGGGCCATGCGGCGGCTCTGCTCTACTGGGATCGTGTCATCGTTCGTGCCGTGGCCGACGTACACAGGGACCTGGGGTGGGCGGCTGCCGATGCGTTGGGCGTCAACAAGCTTCTTGAACGGCTCCTGCTCAAGCAGCTCCGTGAGTGACTCCCCGTTCTTCGTCAGAGTGCGCGAATCTGTGTAGGCGTGCCGTGCGAGCGATTCGGGGATGCACTCGCTGGCGGTTTGGCGGACAAACTCCTTGCCTTTGTCGTTCATCTTCGCCTCCACTGCGCCACGGATCTCCGGGTTGGAGACGAGGAAACCATTCAGGGTGTAGCCCAGGGCGGCTGCCAGCGGGCCGTTGTCGATGGCGGTGGAAGTCATAGCCAAATCTGCCGGCACTCCGCCTGCATAGCCCGCCTTCAGGTTGATTTCAGGGGCGTAGGTGTGAGCCAGCTCCAGAGCTGCAGCGGAGGAACCGCCGCCCTGCGAATAACCCCACACCGCAACCGGCGCGGCCTTCGGAACCCGGGGCATGTTTTTCGCCGCGCGGGCCATATCCAGGGTGGCGTTACCCTGATCCACACGGTTCATGTACGTGTGCTGCGCCGGGGTGCCCAGGCCGTTTAGGTCGGTCAGCGCGACAGCCCAGCCGCGCGACAGGGCAGCGGCGACGGGCGCTGCCTCGTACTCCAAGCCCATGGGCAGTAACTTGCCCGGGGCGCACGCATCGCCGCTGCCCTGGGTGCCCGGAGCTACGACCAGCAGCGGACGCTCTCCGCCGCCGGTGTAGGGAGCACGGGGCACCAGTACAGTGCCGGTGACGGGCACGGTCTCGCCGCGAGAATTGGTGGAAACGTAGGCTACGCGCTGAGCCTCGCTGTTCGTCCAATCGACGAAGGGGATCCCAAGGGCAAAGTTGCTGGGGGCAGTCTTGATGATTTCGCCGGGCTTGCCCTTCACCTGCAAAGGCAGGGAGGAGTAAAAGCCATCCGGGTCGTAGTTGGGCAGGGACCCCACTACGGACTTACCGCTGCCAGTGGCGGCAGCCTTAGAAGCGGATCCCTCGACAGAACCATAGAAGCCGCCGGGTGCAGCGGCGGCTGAAGTAATTCCGGAAGTGGCAATGGCTGCGGGCAGCAGCACTGCGCAGGTGGCGGTTAGGGTGCGGGAGCGGAGGGCACCGAGGGGTCGAAAACGATTAGAGGGGGAGTGATTAGAACTTCTACGAGAAAACGTCATAGGGGAATACTAAGCGTTTTCTCCGCTGGAAGTATTAGGTATTGCTACTTAGCTCTGCGAAACGGGGGCATTGGTAGCGCTATCGGTGCCTGCTTCGGCGCTGTCTTTTGTGCCTTCGGCGTCCACATTTGCTGTGAACGGATCCAACGCCTCCAGGTCGACTTCCTTGTCCTCGTCATTCGGTACCTTGCGGGTCAGGTCGATGACCAGGCCAATGGCGGTGAGGATGATGGTGGGTAGCAGCCAGCCCATGCCTGCATCCATCAGCGGAATCCAGCTCAGGGCATTCTGCAGCGAGTCGACCGGCACGTTAAGGGCGGCCAGGAAGTCGATGAAGGAGAACAGGAAGGCCACGGCCACGCCGATGCGGTAGGAGAACACCAGCTTGTGCTGGCGGCACAGAAGGTGCACGTAGGAAAGTGTGATGAGCACGATCGCCGGCGGGTAGATCAGGCCGATAACCGGGCCAGAGACGCTCAGAATCTTCTCCAAGCCCAGGTTGGCGATAGCAAGGCCCACGAGCGTCAGAATAGTGGCCCACCAGCGGTAGCTGATGTCCGGAACCAACTCGTGGAAGAACGTGGATGACGCTGCGGTCAGGCCAACGACGGTGGTGATGCAGGCCAACAGCACGATCAGCGAGAACACGATCTCGCCTGCGTTGCCCATAGTCAGGTACGCAGCGGAGCTCAGGATTGCCGCGCCGTCGCTGTAGCTTTCCTTGTCCGGCATGCGGGCGCCCACCAGGCCGAGCCCGAGGTAGACCAGCATCAGGAAGAAACCTGCGGTGAAGGCGGCAACTCCGGAGAGTTTGACGATGCGCTTGTGGTCGGTCTCGCCCTTCTGGCTGAAAGCGCTCACGACGATCAACGCGAAGGCCAGCGCGCCAATGGAGTCCATCGTGAAGTAGCCCTGGGAAATGCCGCTAACCAGCGGGTTGGAGGTGTACTCCTCAGTGGCGGGAATGCTGGGGGAGTTCAACTTTTGAAGGCCGACGATAGCCAGCACGCCCAGCAGGATCAGCAGTACTGGGGTGAGGGCCTTGCCTAGGGTATCTACGACCTTGCCGGGCCAGAGTGTCAGTAGGTAGCACACCAGGAAGAAGGCGAACGTGCCCGCCAGGCGCCACCAGCCGCCGGAGAGGTCAAAGGTGGATTCGATGCCCAGCTCGTAGCCGATCGCTGCGGCGCGAGGCACGGCGTAGAGCGCGCCGATGGAAAGGTAGGCAACGATAGCAAAGACCAGGCCGAACAGTGCTCCCGCGCGGGAGGCGAGGTCGCGTACACCATTACCGGAAATTGCGATGGCGATGACCGTCAACACCGGCATGAGCACTCCGGTTAGGAGGAAGCCGATCATGGCGGGGGAGAAATTATCACCGGATTCCACGCCGAGCATGGGCGGGAAAATGAGGTTGCCGGCGCCGAAGAACATAGAGAAAAGCATGAGGCCAACAGCCGCCACGGTGGTGGTTGTGTTTGGCTGCTTAGCGGTCGAGGAGGGTGAGGTCGACATAAATCATTCCTAATGTGATCTGGGTAACGTTTATCACTCTAATGCACACATCCCCGTAAAGCCTAAGCCGAACAAAACTACTTGCGTTGTGCCCCTAATTCGGGCGGAGATTTTGCGGGGTTTTCGCGGTGGTTTTTCGAAGTTTTTTAGTGCGGTAGCTGGTACTTCGCACCGTCGCGGGCCACTAGCCCGTCGTCTAGCAGCGATTGCAGGGCTCGCTCAAGCTGCTCGGTTGCCGGCCAAAGCAGGTCTATCTCTTTCTTTGTGACGCCACCTTCTCCCGCTTCCCGCAGTAGCCCCATAATCTTTCCGCGGACCTGGCGGTCGGTTCCCACGAACTTCTGTACGCGCTGGGCTGCGGCCTGTGCCTCCGCCTCCGTCGGTTGCGGCTTGCCCGCCTGCACCCACGCGCAGTCGTCGATTACGGGGCACTGGTCGCACGCTGGGCTTTTCGCGGTGCAGATCAAAGCGCCGAGTTCCATGAGTGCGGCGCACATCAGGTTCGCGGCGTCTCTATCTGCGTCTCTTGCGGTAGCGGTGCTCCCACCTGCGCAACTATCCGTGCCAGTGCCCGTGTCAGTGGGCTGGGGTTGAGGCGGTGGAAGCAGTTGGCGTCCATCCAAACGAGGGTCCGGATCGACGTGAGGCAGCAACGAGGCCACATCCGCCAGATCGCGCGCACGAGCGGGCCCCTGCAAGTAGCGACCGTCGACGAGACGGCGGTAGACGCGGCGCACATTCGTATCCACAACCGGCACGGCCTGACCAAAGGCGAAGGCCGCGACGGCGCGGGCCGTGTAGTGGCCAATCCCCGGTAGCGCCTCGAGCTCGGCAATGTCGTGGGGTACCGCACCGTCGTGACGCTCCACGCAGGCGATCGCGCATTCCTTTAGCCGCAGCGCGCGCCGGGGATATCCCAGGTTGGCCCACATTCTTAAGATCTCGGAACGAGGTGCCGCGGCCAGGTCAGCCGGGGTAGGCCAGCGTTCCAGCCACGCTCGCCACAGGGGGATCACGCGGGCGACGGGCGTTTGCTGGCTCATGACTTCGCTTAGCAGAATCGCCCACGGGGTGGTATCTGGGTGGCGCCACGGCAGGTCGCGGGCGTTGCGTGCGTACCAGGCATTCAGCTTGGCGGGTAGGTCTGGAGAATCGACGGAAGGGGAGTTCATTGCACGAATCACTGTAGCGCGGTGCACAATGGAACCATGACTTCCAGCCATCATCTGACCCCGCAGCAGGCTTGGGATAGCTTGCGCGAAGGCAACCAACGTTTCATGCGCGGCGATTCCGACCACCCCCACCAGGACCTGAGCCGTCGTATTTCCCTGCAAGAGGGACAGAAGCCCCAGGCTGTGGTGTTGGCGTGTTCCGATTCCCGCGCGCCTGTGGAGATCCTCTTTGACCAGGGGCTCGGCGATGTCTTCGTTATCCGGACTGCCGGCGAGATCACCGATTTGTCTGTTCTGGCCTCTCTGGAGTTCGCGGTGGACTCCCTGGAAGTACCGCTGGTTGTGGTGCTGGGGCATGAGAAGTGCGGCGCGGTTGCTGCGGCCTCCCAGGCGTTGCACGGGGGCGACATGCCTGCGGGCTTCCAACGCGTGCTCGTGGAGAAGGTCACTCCCTCGTTGCTGTCCGCGAAGAAGCACGGCATGGAAAGTAGTGACGCCTTCGAACGCAACCACGTGGCAGAGATCGCCGACCATATCGTGGATCGTTCGCCGGAGATTCAGGCGCGTCTGGCCGACAACCGGTGTGCCGTTGTGGGTCTGCGCTACCGCCTGTCCGATGGGCTGGCTGAGCCACTGGTCAGTTACGGCCTGGATATTGAGGGTGCGCAGCGCGTTCACTAGGAGTTTTGCGACGTCCACCCCGTGTCTATGCGCCGTCTTTTAGCGGGCAGCCTCTAGCATTGGTTGCGTGACTGATGAAGACAACCGGCGCCCGTTGCCACGCGAAGTTTATGTCCGCCGCCGCATCGCTGCGGTGGTGATCTTGGTCGTTGTGATCGGTGTGATCTGGGCTTTGATCAGCCTGGTCAGTGGGGGAGGGGACTCCGAGAACACGGCGTCCACCGAGTCTGCCATCACTACCTCCGAACAGCAGGATATGACCAGCTCGCCGGAGCCGCCGAAGGGTACGGAACCAAGCGAGGCGAAGGACGAGAAGGCGTCCGAAGATAAAGACAAAGATAAAGACACAGACGACGAGAACAAGGAAGAGAAGAAGGACTCTTGCTCGCTCGCCGACCTGCAGGTCACCGCTCGACCGGGTGCTCCGACTTTTAACGCGGAGCAGCAGCCGAACTTCTTCGTGAAGATCGAGAACCCGACGAACGCGGATTGCGACATTAACTTCGATGATTCCCCGTTGAAGTTCGAGGTCTTCACCATGGGCAACTATGAGCGCGTGTGGGGCGACATTGACTGCAACGAGCCGGAGGTCGTAGGCGATACGAAGATCAAGGCCGGCGAGTCCGTGAACTACGAGATGGCCGCCTGGTCCCGTACCACCTCCGCTCCGGGTAAGTGCGAGGACCGCAAGCCGGTCGATCCGGGCAGCTACCTGCTGTACGCCCACGTGGGCGACAATACTTCCCAGCCGGCCTCGTTTAACCTGCAGTAGTTAGGCAGAAGTTCACCGCCTGGCAGAGCGTGGAGACCTCCTTTACCTTCATTTCCTTCGGAGCTTCGTAGTGGCAGTTCTTCGGCACCAGTGCGGTGTGGAAGCCCAGACGGTGCGCCTCTGCGAGCCTTTGAGTAAGTTGCGGAATGCGGCGCACCTCTCCACCCAAGCCCACCTCACCGAGGGCGACCAAGCCTAGGGGAAGCGGAGTACGTTTCGCGGTAGAAGCCAACGCAAGCCCGGTCGCGAGGTCTGCGGAAGGCTCCAGAATTTTCATCCCGCCGACCGTGGCGGCGTAGACTTCCTTATCTGCCAGTGGCAATCCGCAGCGTTCGGACAGGACAGCTAGCACCATCGACACGCGCGAGGCATCCATGCCCGTCATGTAGCGTTTCGGGTTTTTAAATTCACTGTTTAGAGCCAAAGTTTGCAGCTCACCGACCATGGCGCGGCGCCCGTCCATCACGACGGTGACTGCGGTGCCGGTCACGGATTCCGTGCGGTGATGCAAGAACAGTCCGCTGGGGTCCGCAACCTCCTGGATGCCGTGGGCGGTCTGCTCGAAGCAGCCGACCTCGTCCGTGGCGCCAAATCGATTCTTGATGCCGCGTAGAAAGCGCATAGAGGAGTGTTTGTCGCCCTCGAAGTTCAACACCACATCCACCAGGTGCTCGATAGTACGGGGGCCGGCGACTGTGCCCTCCTTCGTTACGTGACCCACTGCGATGACAGGCGTGCCAGACATCTTCGCCAGGGTCGTCAGTGTGCTGGTGACCGCGCGGGTTTGGGCCACGCCACCGGCCACGCCTTCCACCCCAGTGGCCTGCATTGTCTGTAGGGAGTCCACGATGATTAGCTCCGGATTAAGTGCATCGACCTGCGCCAGACCATTCTCCAGGTCGTTTTCGCTGGCCAGATAGAGCTTGTCGTGCAGCGCGCCGGTGCGCTCCGCGCGGTGGCGCACCTGACCTACGGATTCCTCCGCGGTGAGGATCAGAACCGTATGCCCCTTCTTGGCCCACGCCGCAGCAACCTCCAATAGCAAGGTGGATTTGCCCACACCCGGTTCACCCGCCAGCAGAACCGCGCTGCCTGGGACGATGCCGCCGCCCAGTACGCGGTCTAGCTCCCCGATGCCCGTGGGGCGGTGTTTGGCGATTGTCGGATCCACCTGGGTGACCGGTTGGGCGCTGGCCCCAGGAACCAGTCCGGCGGCCCCGCGGCTCCCACCGCGGCGCCCCACGCCACCGCCAGCGCCCGCAACACCGGCGAGCCCCAGTGCACCCAAAGAGCGCGTGTCCCGCTCCTCCAGCGATCCCCATTCCCCACACTGTGGACAGCGGCCCATCCATTTCGACAGCTGGTGGTCGCAGGAGGTGCAGACGAAAACCCGGCTTGCTTTGCTCGACTTACTTGCCATGCTCACAACAATAAACGCCGCCCCGGACAACCAATGTCCGGCGGCGGCGTTTGTTCGATTTTGAGGAAGCCTACGCTGAAGCTTGCTCTTGGGCCTACTTGTCGGTCAGGCTGCCATCCTCGTCGCGGTGCAGCTTGCCAGCCTCTGGAACGTATGCGGAAACCGGTGCGCTCAGTTCGACTTCGCCGACGTTAAGCTTGAAGGTGACCTTCTTGTGGCCGCCGACGTAAACGTCATCCAGTCCCTTGATGGAGGTAGCAGCGTACTGCAGCTGCTTCTGGTTCTTGGCCTCCAGGTCTTCCATGGCGAACTTGCCGTCGGCAACCAGAGATCCGCCAGCCGGAATCTCCTTGCCGCTCAGGCCGGAGATCTCCTTGCCCTCCACCTTCACGGACTCAACCTTGACGGGCTTTCCGTGGTTGTCCTCGTTGGTGATGGTGAACTTCAGCGCCAGGGAGTTGTCCGGGCCGACAACCACGTTAACGTCCTGTACGGCAGCGTGCTCAGCGGTGCCGCTAGCACCGTTGACTGCGGCAACCTGGCTGGAAGTCTGGGAAATCTGACCTGCACCACACGCGGACAGGGCGAGTGCGGAACCTGCTGCGACCAGCGCCAGCGCACCACGGGCAAAGGTCGTCTTCAGCGGCTGGGCCTTGAGGGTCTTCACGATGCGTTCCTCCATCTGAGGCATGTCTTAAAAGCAGTTGAATAAAAACGTCTGCACCCAGCCTAGCTTGAAGGGGGCCGGTACACCTAGCCAAGGAGGGCTTTAGGGCCAATTAGTGCCCCCTAGTGCGCGCTTGCAGGGGATTCTATGCCCCAAATGCGGGTAGCGTGGCTGATTGCGGTAGAATCTATCGGGTATTTACTCGGGTATTTACGCAGTGCCTGTCAGTGCCCGGCACAACCTGTCACAGCCTTTCGGAAGGACGTTAGAGGAATACTTATGGAGTTCGCAGTCGGAGATACGGTCGTTTACCCGCACCACGGCGCCGCCGTTATCGAGGGCATCGAGCAGCGGGAGTTCAAGGGGGAAACCGTCGACTACTTGGTGCTGCGTATTAACCAAGGCGACCTGTCCGTTCGCGTGCCGGCGGCAAACGCCGAAAAGGTTGGTGTGCGTGACGTGGTGGGCGAGGAAGGCCTGCGTAAGGTCTTCTCCGTGCTGCGCGAGACCGATGTCGAAGAGGCTGGAAACTGGTCCCGCCGATACAAGGCCAACCAGGAGCGCCTGACCAGTGGCGATGTGAACAAGGTGGCCGAGGTTGTGCGCGACCTGTGGCGCCGCGATCAGGACCGCGGCCTGTCTGCAGGTGAGAAGCGCATGCTGGCCAAGGCCCGCCAGATCCTCGTAGGCGAGCTCGCTCTAGCCGAGGGTGTGGACGACAAGAAGACTGATGCGCTGCTGGCTGACATGCAGGCCGCTATTAAGCGCCACCGTGAGGCCGCCGCTGCTGCCCGTGCGGCAGGCGTGGACGAGGATTCCAAGTCCGGTGGCTCCATCGATCTGGACGACGAGCTGGACGGCGAAGACTAAGCCGAGCTAACGCCGTGACAGCGAACGTCTATGCACTTGTCGCCGCTGCCGGTAGCGGCACCCGCCTGGGGTTTGACACCCCGAAAGCTTTCGTAGAGCTCCACGGTCGGTCGTTGCTGGAACGATCGTTGGACGGCCTCGCGGCGTCCCAAAGCATCGACCATGCCATCGTGCTGGTTAGCGAGAACATGCGCGACCGCGCCGAGCGCATCGTCGGCGATCCCCTCAACGCCGCAGAATGGGCGCCCATGACCGTCAGCGTGGAGCTCGGGGGAGGGGAACGTTTCGATTCCGTGCACGCGGGTCTTGTGGCGATCCAACGGCGGCTCAGTGCCGCGGGCGAGGCCACTGCGGGGCGCTTCGTCGCCGTTCACGATGCCGCGCGTTGCCTCACCCCACCTGCCATGATCGCTGAGGTCGTCGACCGCGCGCGCCGTGGCGTCGCAGAAGGTTCCTGGTATGGGGCGATCCCGGTGTTGCCGGTGGTAGACACTATTAAGGTTATTGACGCCCCCACCTCCGGCCCGCGCGCAGGTCAGACGGTCGTGGAGCAGACCCCAGACCGCGCTAGCCTGCGGGCGGCTGCTACTCCGCAGGTATTCGACTTGGAGAAGCTGATCGAGGCCAACGAGCAGTACCTGCGCACCACGGAGATAAGTTCTGCACATGCGGTGGATCGAGTGGGCGCCTCGCCGTTACCGCTGGTAACGGACGATGCCTCGCTGATGGAAATGGCAGGTTTCCCGGTGGTGGCGGTGGACGCGGATCCGCTGGCGATGAAAATCACCACACCCCAGGATTACCGCGTGGCGCAGATGATTCTGGATGGCAGCGAAGGCTAACAACCCGCTCCAGACAAGTAGAACGCAAGCAGAGGCGAGAGGCAGACCGTATTGAACACCCCACACATCATTCCCCGCGTAGGTATTGCAACTGACGCTCACCAGGTGCAACCAGGTAAAGACTGCTGGATGGCCTGCCTGCTGTGGGAGGGGCAGGACGGCTGCGAAGGACATTCCGACGGTGACGTGGTGGCGCACGCAGTGGTGGATGCTCTGCTGTCTGCCGCAGGGCTGGGAGATCTGGGTAGTTTCGTCGGTGTGGGGCGCAAAGAGTACGACAACGTCTCCGGCGAACGCCTACTGCGTGAGTGCCGTGAACTGCTGGAATCCAAAGGCTTCGTGATCGGGAACGCAGCGGTGCAAATGGTGGGCAACCGCCCGAAAATGGGAACCCGGCGCGAAGAGGCCGAAAAGGTGATGGGGGAGCTCATCGGCGCCCCTGTCTCTGTCTCCGCCACCACGACCGACCACATGGGCTTCACCGGCCGCGGTGAGGGTGTGGCGGCTGTGGCGACGGCGGTTGTGTGGCAGGCGCAGAATTAGTTATTGACAATCCTTTTATGTCTTCGTAGGTTTGTTCCATCAAACAGAATCTCCGCGCACTAAAGGTCTGGAACTTCCTTGTCGAATAGCTACTCATTTTCTTTTAGCTACCCGCGCTCTGATGAAGGGATCGAGGTCCGCTCCCTCGAGGTTCCCGCTAGCCCGACGGTGATTTTGGGTGTCAATGGTGCCGGTAAGACCACGCTTATGAAGTTGCTTGCCGGGCAGCTAAAACCGTCCAAGGGCGCTGTGCCGAAGTTGGGCCGAGCGGTGTACGTCCCGCAGCATTTCGAAAGCATCAATGGGGCGCGTGTGGTCGACTATGTTTCCTACGTCGCTTGGCTAAATGGTGCCGGTTGGGCGGAGAGTAAGAGGACCGCAGCCTATTGGATTGAATTTGTCGGACTTAAAACACATGCACATAAGCAATGCAGCAAGCTGTCTGGCGGGCAGCAAGCCCGCGTGCAAATCGCTACAGCCCTGAACTCTAACGCGGAGCACATTCTGCTAGACGAACCTAGCGCTGCACTCGACCCGCTGGCGAAACGGGAACTTCAAGTGCTCTATCGATCCATCGCGGAATCGGGCGTTGGCCTTTGGGTTTCTAGCCATCAGCCCTTGGAAGTGGAGAAACCGTTCGAGCATGTACTCGTGTTGCATGAAGGCAAAGTCGAATTCCAGGGACCCATGGGCGATTTTCTACGAATCGGGCGTGAATCACTAGAGCCAGAAAAGTTACTTCGCTATTCCGACACTGTGAGAAAACTTGCGGAAGCATTTTCCAGGAACGGCGGCCATGACGAGGATTAATGCTCTCAACGTTGCTCTGGTACTCGCCGCTTCTGCGCTTGGTTTGCTGAGCATTGCACTCAATGCCAACCCGGTGCCTACGCAGGACAACGCAGTCTCCAACAGTTTGGCCCTCTACTATTCGCTGGGGCCAATCCTGGGCTTTGTCGGTGCCAAAGAGATGGCACGCTTCCGTTCCTTTTTTAAGTCCCGCGGGTCTGTGCGGGATGTTTTTAAAGTCTGGCTCAGATCCTTGGCGCTGCCACTATTACTTGCGGTGGTAGTGGTGCTGGCGTACCTCGCAGTGCAGTTAGCGAATATCGGCTACGTAGAGTCCGGACGGTTCCTTGCAACAGGGTTGGTCTTTATTGCTCTTCACGGCGTGGCATGGCTGAGCTTGGGAGCAACTTTAGGGCTGTACCTACCAGCAATTGTGGCGATCGCCGTCGGCTTGCTTCTTCCTTATATCCTGGTCGCTTACCCGGTGTCGCTCTCAAACGTGGCGTGGCGGCAAATGTTCGGGCAGCCGTTTAGCTCTTGTTGCCAAGTATCACAGAGCGTGGACCCGATTCTGTGGAAGGCTTCGGCGCTGGTGCTGGGAGCCATATGCGTTTGCTCGTTGCTGTTGATCGCGGCTTTTCATGGAAACTGGCTTCCGGGGTTGCCTGCGTGGCCACTCCGCTTGGCAGCCATTGTTCTACTCTGCGTGAGCTGTGGATTAGGTTACGGAATCGCCCAAGGTGGAAACTATAGCTCCGCGGTGCCCCGCCCCCAAGAGCATATGATCTGCGAGGGAGCGGTGTGTTACTGGCGCGAAACCCCATCTGAACAGGTAGATGCTAACCGCAAGGTGTGGGAATCTCTGGGCGTCACTACCTATAGGCTGATTGACGCCGAACCGCAACGGGACGGCGACATCTGGCTCGCTCACTCGAATCAGCAACAGGAAGTAAAGCGCGCGCTCCTGGTCGAGCTCCTCAGCAACGAACCTGCACTTAAGGGGGCCCCATCGTGTTGGGGAACTCCGCAGGAACCCGTATCCGTAGCGGAGTCTCTTCCCGATCTGACGGAAGAAGAGCTGGAACGAGCGACCTTGACGCCTTCCGGACAATGGCGCGGGGTGCATGGAACGAATGAGGGAGTGGACGTGAAGTTCATCCTGAATCGGGCGAACTCCGAGTGTAGGGAGGGATAGTGTCTGCTCAGCATCGAGCACAGATATATTGGCGTGGACATTCCGCGACCTACGCGGTGATGCTTCAGATATTCGGCGTCGTGGGCGCCGTACTGTTCGGCACGACTACTATTCCCATTCCTTGGGCTTCGTGGAGTTCGTCCGGAGTTATCCCGTTTAACTTCGTGTTTTCCATCGCTATCGTTAGCTCTGCGGTGATGTTCTGGGATAACCGGCTTTCCCAGCTGGAAGAACTAACTGTTCGCACGTGGGCGGCCTGCGACTGGCTTTTCCTCGGGCTTTGCCTGGGCGAATGTGGCGTTGTCGCGCTCCTGGGCAACCCAGGCATGTTGCAGTACACGCTCATTGCACTGTCGGTGATTTTCGGCGCATGCCTTGTAGTGAACCTGCGAAAGAGCTTCTATGGACTGCTGCTACTAACTGCCGCCCAGTGCCTGCTCATATCGGTATTGCCTAGTAGATACCTGCCATTGTTCTGGTCGTCCAGGATCAGTGTGATTGTAATTGCGCTTCCCATCTGCCTGTCACTTTTCGCGGCAGTGCGGAGCGCCATCAAGAAGGCCGAGCCGCGTTTGGCTCAGCTCAGCAGTTAATGCGGTTGCAGATTTCCCCGATGCCGTCGATGGCGATACGCACCTCGTCGCCATCGGCCAGGTACTGCGGTGGGGTCATGCCGTGACCGACGCCCTCTGGTGTGCCCGTCACGATGACGTCGCCAGGTGCCAACGAGGCGAAGTTGCTGATGTAATCCACCAGATCCTGTGGCTTAAATACCAGGTCGGCAACGCTGTGCTCCTGGCGGAGTTCGCCGTTGACCCAGGTGCGTAACACCGCCCCTTCCGCAATCGGATCGAAGTGTTCGACCGGCACCATCCATGGACCGAAACCGCTGGAGCGATCCAGGTTCTTGCCCTGCAGCCACTGCTGGGTGCGGTACTGCCAATCGCGCTGGGAGAAATCATTCATCACGGCGTAGCCCGCGATCTGACCGAACTCGCCCATAATGACAGCAAGCTCGCCCTCGTAGTCCGCCTGCGCGGAGAGCTCTGGGGGAACAACGACTTCGTCGAACGGGCCCGCCAAAGCGGAGGCGTACTTCACGAACAGAGTGGGGTGGTCTGGGATCGGGTGCCCCATTTCTGCGATGTGTTCCCGATAGTTAAGGCCGACACAAAAAATTTTCCCGGGATTAGGCACGACCGGCCCCAGCTGGTCGGCGGTGAAGGAAACGGTGGGGAGGGAATCCAGCTCCGTGCTGCTGACCTGCTCCTTGTAGGGGAATTCGGCGAGGAGCTTGCCCTCGCCACCTTCCTCAGAGAAGGAGGTGACTGCAATTGGGCGCCATGCACCCCGATCGTTGAGGCGGATGGTGGCGAATCTCGGGGTGTTTTGAGTGCTCATGTACTCCACGATACTGACACGCATGGGAAAAGAGGCCAGATGCGCATGCCTATACTGTGTGGTGTGACTTTGCGAATTTACGACACTGCCGCCCGCCAGCTCCGCGACTTTGAGCCTATCCGTGAAGGCCATGCCTCGATCTACCTGTGCGGAGCGACCGTGCAGTCGATCCCGCACATCGGACATGTGCGTAGCGGAGTCGCTTTCGACATTCTGCGCAACTGGCTGGAGGCCAAGGGGTTGGATGTTGCTTTCGTAAGGAACGTCACTGACATTGACGACAAGATCCTGACCAAGGCCGCGGAGAACAACCGCCCGTGGTGGGAGTGGGCCGCCACGCACGAGCGTGCGTTTAACTGGGCTTATGACCAGTTGGGCGTCACCCCACCTTCCATCGAGCCCCGCGCTACAGGGCACGTACCGCAGATGATCGAGTACATGCAGCGCATCATCGACAACGGCCACGGCTACGCCGCAGACGGCAATGTTTACGCTCAGCCCGCGACGATCGATAACTACGGCTTCCTTTCCGGCCAGAAGCTGGACGAGATGGATCAGGGTGAATCTGCGGGCACCGGTAAGCGCGACCCGCGCGACTTCACCATGTGGAAGGCAGCCAAGCCGGGCGAGCCGGCCTGGGATACCCCGTGGGGCCGTGGCCGCCCGGGCTGGCACATCGAGTGCTCCGCGATGGCGACGACGTACCTGGGCAGTGAGTTCGACATTCACTGCGGGGGCTTGGACTTGCAGTTCCCGCACCACGAGAACGAGGCTGCGCAAGCGACGGCAGCGGGGGATGGGTTTGCGCGCTATTGGATGCACAACGGCTGGGTGACGATGTCCGGTGAGAAGATGTCGAAGTCCCTGGGCAACGTGCTTTCTATCCCGAATGTGCTGAAGCTGGTGCGGCCGGTTGAGCTGCGCTACTACCTGGGCAGCGCGCACTACCGCTCGATGCTGGAGTACTCCGAGGCTGCGCTGGGTGAGGCCGCTGCGGGTTACCGTCGCATCGAGAAGTTCCTGATGCGCGCCATCGAGTACGTCACCGGCGAGACTGCGGTGGATCCGCAGGCGCTGCCGGTCGGGGAAGTGCCGGCGCAGTTCGCGGAGAAGATGGACGACGACCTGGCCGTACCGCAGTCGCTGGCCGTGATCCACGATATTGTTCGCGAGGGCAACAAGCTACTGGAGGCTAAGCCCACGGACGAGGTAAAGCAGCAGGTCAAGCAGATCGCTGGACAGGTTCGTGCGATGGCTGCCGTGCTGGGCGTGGATCCGCTGAGCGAGACGTGGCTGGAATCCACCAAGGCCGCCGCCGGTGGCTCCGATGTGGCGATGGGAGCCCTGGATGTGCTGGTCAAGGCCGAGCTGGAGCGCCGAGCCGAGGCTCGTGCGGCCAAGGACTGGGCCACCGCCGACGAGGTGCGCGATCGCCTGGCCGAGGCCGGCATTGAGGTTACGGATACAGCCGATGGCGCGAAGTGGTCGTTGAAGGGGTAGTCCCATAGACGTACTCGTCGGGCTGTAACTCTGATCCTGGAAGCTTGACCTCGTCGTCATATATTTCTTCGGGTACGAAGTATTCTTCGTCTTTCGACCACATGGGGTTCAGGCCTGGCAAGAACCAAATGGTGGCGGCAGAAACGATGGCAATGATGATGCCGCCCAGTGTTGCGTGCTCCGGCGGGATGTACCAAAAACCGGCCACGATCAGGGCGCCGATGGAGCCGATACATAGGGGGAGGAAGAGGTTCAGATTCAACCTGTTTGCGGTTCTGTATTCGACCCAGTCCTCGCTGGGGAAGCGGCCGCGGGCTTGGGAGCGGATTCGGCGCTGCGTTTTCTGAGAACATACGACGCATGCGATGGCGACTAGTGCCAGCCCGACTCCGGCGATAATGAAGTCGCCGACTACTGCGCCGTATGCCATCACGCCGATCGATACGGTTAGGGCAAAGCGTTCGGTCGCGGAAAGCGGAATTGCCTGGTGGGGGTCTACTTCAGGGTAGAGGTTGGCCAGAGGGGCCGGGGTGTATGCGGTCATTCTTCGCGTCCTTTCTCGGGGGTGAGAGGTGGGGGTGGGGGACGAAACTAAACACAAGATGCTTTCGTCTCTTAGGCTGACTCATGATACTTTCAGCTAAGTCGAGCCTTACCTAATTAAGGTAACACTATCCTAATCTAATGGGTAGAACCTAGGTAGAGGTAAGGCGGCGCAAATCTTTTGATGTTTCAGTTTTGAGTAGGATCAGCATGCATCTTTCACCGTTTGGATCACGTCGAGGCTCCTCGCGACGGTTGTTCGTCCGCGCATCCACGGCTGTGGCTGCCACCTCCGTACTTGCCTTCGCTCCCGTAGCATTTACCACGGTCGCTACCCCCGTTGCCTCAGCGGCAGGAACCTGTGAATTCAATTGGGGTATCAAGCAGAGCTACCGTGCCTATATCCAAGGCCCTGTCGCTAAAGGCGGATGGGGTGGCGACGGTATCGGCTTTAATGGCGATAAGACCGGCCCGAATGGAGCCTTCCAGTTCCGCCCCCAAAAGCCCCAGGTAAACGGTGATACGGTGACGGTTCCGCTCAACGGAGTTCTCCGTTTCAACGGCCACAACTATGGCGGTGATGACCTGTTAGATATGACGCTCTCCGATTGGAAGGTGCGCGCAAAGGGAAAAACCGCCGAGATCCTGGTGGACTATGTCTCCTATGAGTCGGACATGGTCAATAAGAGCAAGCGAGGAGCCAAAATCACTGGCGACGATGAAGTCATCGCCAAGGTGAACCTGTCCACCCCGGTGACCCCTGGCTCAGGGAGCGTGAACCTTTCTGGTTCTACGACACTTACTCAAGGTGGCAGCCGGCTGTTTCTCGCTTACAATGCGGGAACCTCGATGGATCCAACCAGTGGCTCAGTGGCTTTGGACGGCAGCTGTGGATCAGATTCGGGCAGTGGCTCGGGATCGGGCGAAAAGCGCACGCTGACCACGATCGATGGCAACTTCACCGGCTTTAACAAGGAAGCTATGGGAATTCTGTCTGAGACGAACGACACGATGAACGCCCTGACCACTTTCATGGGTAACTCCCAAGCCTTCTTGGACGAGTATGAATCTTTCGTCAATCGCGGGAGCGTAAAGAACGGATCTTCTAGCGGAAGCGACTCCGGAACTAGCTCTACCTCCGGAACGAACTCTAACTCCAACTCCGGTTCTGGTGGTGGATCGGCCTCTGGCGGAACATCGCTTGGAGCAGGGAACAGTGGTGCGCGAAACGGCGGAACAGGCGGCGGGTCGGCCGCCAGCGGAGGCGGAACAACCCGGGGCGGTGCCACAGCAGGTAGAGCAGCTGGTGGCGGTGGAGACCTGCACTGCGAGTCGGTCAAGGCAGTCGAAAGCGCCAAGGCATCGTGGGCTCTGAAGGAATCCTTCCAGTCGTACATCACCGGCTCTATCGCTAAGGGCAAGTGGGATTTGAGCGGGGTCGGATACAGCGGCGGCAAGTATCAGTTCACCGGCAACGGCGGCAACGTCGATACGTCTTCTCAACAGGGAACGATTTCCTATGGTGGCGCGATGCAATTCACCGGTCACAACGGAATTCTCGACCTGAACATTGCGAATCCGGAGATCCAGTTCAACGGTGGAACAGGAAGGCTTGTTGCCGATGTTCGTTCTTCAAACATGGAAGGGGAGAAGCGAGACTTCGGGCGCACAGTGCTGGGAGACCTGAGCTTTAGTTCCCTTGATATCTCGGATAACTCAGTAAGCGGAGAGGCGAGTGTATCGCTGACCCAGGATGGCTCTGTGGCTTTCGCCGAATTTTACGATCCGGGAACTCAACTAGCGCCCATATCTTTCAGCGCCCAGCTAGGTGGCCAGGGTGACTGCGACGCAGTGGGCGGTACGACAGCATCTGGATCGAGTGCGGGTGGATCGGGCGGTGGTTCTTCTGCTGCGCACAATGCTGCCGCCGCGAAGCTCGCCGGCAATAAGGACGGTTCCGGCAATGGCGTCGACGGCGATTCTTCATCGGCGGGGTACGAAAACGGATCGAGCAAATTCAAGGTTAAGCCTGCTGCGGCTGAGGGTCAGGATGAGAACCCGGCTACTTACCTTCTCGGATTGATCGTAGGAGTCATCGTCGCAGGTGGAAGCATCGGTCGACTGGTTGTAAGTAATCCGTCTTAATCCGCCTACTAGGTGGCAAGACACTGCTCAGTTAGAAAGCACGTTTTAATGTCCATTGTTCTTAATCGAACTGTGCGGTTAGCGTTCCGCACCTGTGTGTTGTTTATCTGCACGGCTAGCATCGCTGCGTGTGGCGTTAAGGGCGCCTATGAATCCGAAGCTGATGCTGCTCTGCGAAACGACATCAAGAATGCTGCTGATCTGCAGGATCCTCGTAGCTTTGAGGGCGTTTCGGAGGTCAAGGACTTCACGGATGTGGAGCCTGTGACCAAGAATCCATCCCCGAAGCTGCCGGTGGAGCTGACCGACGCAGACGGCCACGATGTCAAGGTTAATAAGCTCGATCGGATTCTGGCTCTTGACCTGTACGGTACTTACACTAAAACCCTTACTGGCCTGGGTCTTGCCGATCGGATTGTAGGCCGCACGGTCTCTTCTACTGAAAACATCTTGGCCGACAGGCCAGTGGTCACTCAAGGTGGGCACAACATCAACGTGGAAGCCGTGTTGTCGTTGGAGCCGGATATCGTCATCGTGGACCACTCCATCGGGCCACGGGACGCTATCGATCAGATTCGTCAGGCGGGCGTGACCACTGTGGTCATGGAACCGACCCGCACGATCGATTCGGTAGCCGAGGACATCACCACGCTCGGTGCTGTCGTGGGCCTCCCGGAGGATGCGGAAAAGCTTGCGGATCGCACAGTCGAGGAAATAAATCTGGATAAAGAGACCATCAAGAAGATGGTGCCCTCTACACCGATGCGGGTGGCATTCCTTTATGCCCGTGGAAATGGTGGAGTGTTCTTCATCATGGGCGAAGGGACCGGAGCAAAAGACCTGATCGAGGGCGTTGGTGCGGTTGACGTGGGGACGGAGAACAACCTTTCCTACATCGAACCAGCCAATGCGGAGTCGCTAGCTAGGTTAAACCCAGATGCGTTCATCATGATGACCGGCGGGTTGGAATCCACCGGAGGGATCGAAGGCCTGCTCAAACGCCCCGGCATAGCTCAAACCACGGCAGGACAGAAGCGGCGCGTAATCACGATTCCAGATGGTCAATCGTTGGCGTTCGGCCCTATGACTGGGCAAACACTTTTGCGGACAGCGAAGGCGTTATATGACCCACACGGTTAATACGAACGAGTTTCTCCGGGCGCGAACGCGCCGATGGGTAGGGATTTTCGGTGCACTGGTGGTGCTAATGCTTGTTGCTGCGGTGCTATCGATCGTGCTTGGACAGTACTACGTGCCACTGCAGGATTTAGGTTCAATCTTGCTGGGGAAAGACCATCATTCAGGTCTGGCCTCCAGCGTAGTGTGGGATATTCGCTTGCCGCGCATCCTGCTGGGGTTCCTAGTCGGCGCATGTTTGGGTGTGGCTGGAACATTGATGCAGGCGGTGTTTGCCAACCCTCTGGCCGAGCCATCGATTATTGGCGTGACCTCGGGCGCCGGGGTTGGTGCGGCGTTGGCAATCGTCTTTAACCTTGCTTTCTTCGGCACGTTCACCGTTCCGTTCTTCGCCTTTCTTTCCGCATTGGTTGCCGCTGGCCTGATTTACCAGCTAGCACGAAGTCAAGGCCGAGTTGTGGTTATCAATCTGGTTCTCACAGGTATCGCGGTCAATGCCGTGTGTGGAGCAATTATCTCCTTCATGGTCTATTTGGCTCCGACCGCCAGTCGGGAAGAGATCATCTTTTGGCAGATGGGATCCCTAAATGGTGCCCAGTGGAAGCACGTTTGGGCGGTTTTGCCGATCACGATGGTTGGAATTGCCGTAGCCCTACGGATGGGTGGGGCACTAGACGTGCTTGCTTTGGGTGAGAAAGCCGCTGGTCACACAGGGATCAATGTAAGTCAATTGAGAGCGATTGTGATCATCGCTGCGACCGTACTCACTGCAGGTGCAGTTGCCTTTGCTGGGCTCATCGGCTTCGTAGGGCTGATTATCCCGCACCTGTTGCGAACGGTCATGGGGCCGGAGAATTATCTCCTCATCCCTGCTTCTGCGCTTGGCGGGGCGGTCTTGATTGGTCTGGCCGATGTGGCTGCCCGCACGTTGATTGAATTCGCAGATTTGCCGATTGGCATCTTCACTGCCCTTGTCGGCGGCCCGACTTTCTTCGTTCTGCTGCGCCGAATGATGCGAAAGGGGATGCACGCATGAGTGCTCACGGTAGCGATGCGACTACTAACAGTATGGCTATCGGCGATAAGGCCATTGAGGTATCTGGCCTCGCCGTCGACGTTGGTGCCAAGCGGTTGCTCAGTGACATTAGTTTTGTCGCTCGTGCCGGCGAGGTCACAGGGCTCATTGGGCCGAATGGTGCTGGTAAGTCGACGCTGCTCGCCGCGCTGTCTGGGGATATTAAACCTACTGAGGGTGTGGTTTCCGTCGCCGGATTAGACCCCTCTCGGGCCGATGCAAGGGCAATGGCGCAGCGCCGTGCGGTGTTGCTTCAGGATGTCCAAGTCGCGTTTGAGTTTCTTGTTCGAGATGTTGTGGCGATGGGACGGCGACCGTGGCGAGGGACAGTCGATAGCAGTGTGGATGAGCTCATTGTTGACGCTGCTCTGGACGCCACCGGTTCCACTGCGTTGGCAGTTCGTGACATCGTCACTCTTTCCGGTGGCGAACGTGCTCGGGTTGCGTTGTCCCGAGTTTTGGCCCAGCAAACACCGGTGGTGTTGTTAGACGAGCCGACCGCGGCGATGGATATCCGTCATCAGGAACAAGTCTTGAGCTTGATGCAGCAGATCGCTCACAGAGTTGGAACTGCGGTGGTGATTGTGTTGCATGACCTCGACGCAGCTGCGGCGTATTGCGATCACATCGTCTGTCTATCGAATGGGCGAATTGCCGCCGCTGGATCGGTTGATTCGGTCTATACCGACGAGATTCTCTCCAGCGTTTATGACTGGCCCATCGAAGTTGTCCGCAGTGCGGATAATGACGTCTCTGTTCGTCCGCGGCGGAGGGATCCGCCAGCTGCAGTAGCTCGACTGCTTTCTGCATATCAATCCATTCCATTCACTAGGGCTAAGTCCCTAGGATCCATTCATCAGGAGTAATTCTCATGTCTATTAAGTCAACTCGAAATGTCATGCTCGGCACTGTGATGACTTTCGCCCTGGGCACTGCTGCACTTTCCGTACCCGTTGCATCGGCACAGGATGGCGCATCTCAGGCTAAACCTGAATGCAAAACTGTTATCACTGGCGGTACCTTCAACTGGGGATTGAAGGAGAGCTTCCGCAGCTACATCCTGGGGAGAATCGCTCAGGGAAGCTGGGAAACGAAGGGTGAGGTTAAGGAATCTGATCCTGCCAACAAGAAATCCAAGGACTTCCAATTCCAATTCCAGGTAGACCCAAGTGTATCTAGCATTGAGGTCGATTCCGAGGGCAACGTAACCAAGGCAGAGATCGGCACCAAGCCGTCCGATGTCGTTTTTGAAGGCCATCATGGTGCTTTGTACTCGAACTTCAAGTCCCCTTACATCACGGCCGAGGGGGCTAGTATTCAGGGCGGCGCTAGCTATGAGGGATACTACGTGCCTGGCAAGCACATGACTGAGTATACGCCTGAGGACCGTATCGAAGAGAACAAGGTTTCCGGCAGGGACGTGTTCTCGAAGGGGCACGGAAACTGGAAGGTTGACGGGGACACTGTCACGCTTGATGCAAGCAGCATGACCTACGTTCCTAAGCCAGGAACGGATGGGGACAAGAACATTGTGGAGGGTGTAGACGTCCTATTCATGGGCATTTACTCGGCGGACTACAAGCCAGAGCTGGATGACATCAATGTTTCTCTGACCACCGAGAAGAAATGTGCAACGCCAGGGGAGCCGACTCCGGATGATGAAGGTGGTCCTGGCCCGGACAACCCGAGCAACCCAGACAACCCGGATGACCAGGGGCAAGGCCAAGGTTCGCTGGGCAAGTTCGGAAAGGTGTGGAACTACATTCTTGGCACGGTCGGAATCCTAGGCATGCTGGCGATCATTGGCCACGCGATCAACGTGTCTGGCGCTCTCGATGGCATTCACAAGAAGATTGATGAATTCCTACGCCACCACAACTTGCGCTAATAACGAGTTCCCTTTTCTCGTTCAGCGACAAATTCCAGATTCCACGCGGATCTTGAAACTCTTTCGAAAGGAATAACGTGATGGCTTCGACCTCCACACTTTCAAACACAAGCTTTAACACAGCCGAGCCGATCTCTCAGGCACTGCGCAATGCCACTGCGGAGGCGCACGGGCGCGCAGAAGGATCCGAGTTCATGAGCACCCTTTTCAAAGGCGAGCTTGACGCTCAAGCGGTGTATGCGCTTTCGGGACAACTCTGGTTTGTCTACAGCGCTCTAGAGAACGCTGTAGAAAGAGTCTCCGGCACTCCCATCGGGTCGGTTATTGCCGATCCGCGCCTGCAACGTTGCGCTGCGTTGGAACACGATCTGACGTATTGCCTCGGCTCCGATTGGCGCGAACAACTTGAACTACTGCCCGCCACCCGGCGGTATGTAGATCGCCTCGACTCTTTCGGAGAACAAGACGTTGTACGAGTGATCGCTCATCACTATGTCCGCTACCTCGGGGATATTTCCGGCGGTCAGGTCATCGCTGTACGTGTAGCAGACCTCTACAATGTCGCTCCTGAGGCATTGAAGTTCTATGACTTCTCCGCTATTGGCAAGATCCCTCCGTACCGAACCAGCTACCGTCAGCGCCTCGATAGCCTGCCACTCACAGCACAGCAGCGTTCCGCATTGATTGAGGAAGCCATCGATGCTTTTGGTATGAATTTTTCCCTGTTCACAGATCTTTACGGAGTCTGCGCGTGAATACACCATTCTTGTCCAAGTCCAATTCCCGCCACTTCGTTGCCAGCGCCCTGGTCAGTTCCGTCGCGTTAAGCGGCATGGCGGTTCCTGTAGCACAGGCAGAGGAAGTGTCCGCCCCAGTGTTAGGAGCCGGTGCTTTTGCCTGGCCGATCAAAACCTCTTTCCTTAAGCATGTGCAGGGGCCGATCGCCAGGGGAACCGTCATCGGCGATGGAGGCGCGGAGTTTAAGGGAAACCAGTTTGTGTTCCCAGTAAATACCCAAGAAACAAAGCTGGACCCGCAGGGGAATGGCACGATTGCCCTGGACGGCAGCGCACATGTGACCGCATACAAAGGTCTTGGTAAGAACGGCGGGCCAGCTTTGGATGTCTCTTACTTCGACTTGAAGTTGAATGTCACAGGTCAGGCGGTATCGCTTATTGGGGACTACTCCCTTTCCGGTAACACGGCGAACGATCCTACACAGCTAGACAAGCGCGGCGACGATGAAGTAATCGTGACCTTCACCCTGGAAGCCCCGATTGATCCGGGTAAGGATCTCGTTGCCCAGAACCGTCCCACAACGGCCGGTATCGGATTGCAGAGATCTCTACTCCGCTACAACGAGGGCGAGCAGCTGGAGGGCGCGGACGTTGACCTGCTGCTGGACTATGACGATGGCAAGCAGATAGAAGATGTAACCCCGCAGGAACTGCAGGGAAGTGCAAGCGGATTCTCCGGTTCTTCTAGTGGCAGTTCCAAAAGCTCGCCCCTTGGCATCGCGGCCGGTGTGATCGCCGCCATTGCGGCAGTGATTGGGGTAGGGGCACTGGCCTCCGGGCACGTGGATTGGCGCGGAGTTTTAAAGAACTTCGGCATCAACGTCTAGAGGTAAAGCACCACACCACCCCATCTGCGAAGAATTGTTGGTCGTTCCAGCTGCTGCCGACAGGATTGGCAGTGGAAGTAACAAATTCACAGCAGGTGGGGTGCTTTGCTGTCCATGTACTCGTGAGCCTGGTTCCAGTTTCGCGTGCCGGGAAGTAACATACACAAACGCACGTAGTCGACCAGGTAAGAGGGGCAATCACAGTGGCGGGCAACACCCAGCGCAGCGGAGGCGTGCGCAAGAAGAACAAGAAGGGCGCAACCAAGGGCTCCGGCGGCCAGGGGCGCCGCAGCCTGCGGGGCAAGGGGGCCACGCCGAAGGCGGAGGATCGCGTCTACCACGCCGCATACAAGCGCAAGCAGGCTGCCAAGCGCCGGGCTTCCGGCGCACACGACCGCTTCGCAAAGGACGATAACCAGGTGGAGCTGGTGGTCGGCCGCAACCCGGTGATCGAGTGCCTGCACGCCAAGGTCCCCGCCACCGCGCTGTACGTCGCGGAGGGCACCAAGAACGACGAGCGCCTGGCCGAGGCCGTCCACACCTGCGCCGACCGAGGCATTTCTGTGCTGGAGGTTTCCCGCGCCGAGCTGGATCGCATGACCGGCAACGGTATGCACCAGGGGATTGGCCTGCAGATCCCGCCCTACCAGTACACGCAGGTAGAAGACCTGATTCAGCAGGCTGCCTCTGCACCCCAGCCCGGTCTGGTCGTCGCGCTGGATAACATCACCGACCCGCGCAACCTCGGTGCGGTTATCCGCTCCGTAGCGGCATTCGGCGGCCACGGCGTGATCATCCCGGAGCGCCGCAGCGCCTCAGTTACCGCCGTTGCTTGGCGCACCTCCGCTGGCACGGCCGCGCGCCTGCCCGTGGCAAAGGCCACCAACATGGTGCGTTCCCTGAAGCAGCTCCAGCAGGCCGGCTACCAGGTCGTGGGCCTGGACGCCGGCGGCGACCACACCCTCGATACCTACGACGGCACTACCCCGACCGTCATCGTCGTCGGCTCGGAGGGCAAGGGGCTGTCCCGCCTGGTTTCGGAGACCTGCGACACGATCATGTCGATCCCCATGGCCAAGTGGGTGGAATCCCTCAATGCGTCGGTCGCTGCGGGCGTGGTGCTCAGCGAGTTCGCCCGCCAGCGTCGCGCTGCTAAGTGACGCCCCCTCGTCTTCGCCTCTGCGGATTCCTCAGCAGGGGCTTCTAGTTTCTAAGGCTTAAGTCCTCGAATGTATGTCTCCACGAGCCAGGGCTGGTAATCGGGTACGAACTGTTGAGCTGTGTCTGGCAGCGGGCGGGTGATTGCCGCCAGGCCGAGGTGGAAATGTAATGCGTCCACGTCCTCTCTGAGGAGGTTCCAGCGGCGTGCACGGTGAAGCACCCTTTCTAACTGTTCCATCAGTTCGTTCATTCGAGGGACGAGGTCTGCCTCAAAATCCAAGTTTTCCACAATGGTCGGCACTACCTGCGTGGCGATGGCTCCCAGCTGGAGCTCTGCGACGCTATGGACGAAACTGCTCCACGCTTCGGTGGCTTGTTGAGCGTTCTCCCATCCCGCCGTGTGGCGGTCGATGATGTCGATGAGGCGCTCGCGCCCGTAGTCGAAAAGCCCCGTCAGCAAGTCCTGCTTGGTGGGGAAGTGGCGGTAGAGGGTGCCGATGCCCACGCCGGCTTCGCTGGCAATAGTGCGCATTGAAACGTCGATCCCGACGGTGGAAAACATCCTCCAAGCTGCAATGAGTATTGCCTGCCTGTTCTCGTGTGTGTCCGCGCGCATAGCCAACCTTTCGCAATTTGTTGCTCTATCGCTTGCATTTTATCTAAACGGAACGTTATGATCCATTTTGTTAAAACGGAACACAACGTTCCGCTTTATGGGTCTCAGAAAGGGGAAACCCAATGTCCAACGCTGTAGATGCACAGAAGAATCCACCAACCCAAGCGCCTCCGGCTTCTGAGCGCAGTGGCAACGGTCGCCTCGCCGCCATCGTCGTTGCCCTCACGGGAATTATCACTCTGATGCTGTTGGCGTTCCTCACCCCGAGCATGAACTCCGGTCCGGAAGATTTGCCTCTTGCGGTTTCTGGCCCTGCGCCTGCAGTCCAGAAGGTTGAGGGAATGCTCGAGCAGAAGCAGCCCGGCGCCTTCGACGTCACCGCCTACGACAATCCAGACGAGGTAAAAACGAAGGTCCTGGAACGCGAAGCGATCGGCGGCATCACTATCGGCAAGGATGGCACCGTCGTCACCATCGCTAGCGGCGCCGGTTCCACATTCAAACAGATCATGACCGGCCTTGCCGATGGTATGAAGCAGCAGGGACAGAAGGTCACCGTGGAGGACGTCGCCCCGCTACCCGAAGGCGACCCGAACGGAATCGGCCTGAATACCCTTGCCCTGCCGCTGGCTTTCGGAGGCATGGCCTCGGCCGCGCTGCTGACCTTCGGGCTCAAGGGGCGTCGTTGGGGCCGGGTGGTCGGCGCAGCCGTGTTCTCCATTCTGGCCGGTCTGGTGCTCGGTGCGATCATGCAGTTCGGATATGACCTGTTCGACGGAAACTATCTTGAACTGGCGGGAATCCTCGCGCTGGGTATCGCCGGTACCTCGATGTTCGTACTCGGCATGGAATCCCTGCTCGGCGGCGCAGGTCTGGGCATCGGCGCGATCATCACTCTGTTTGTTTCCAACCCGCTGTCCGGCATAGCGACAGGCTGGCAGTGGCTGCCTAGCCCCTGGGGCTGGTTCGGCCAGTACCTACCCATCGGCGCAGCAGGAACGGCCGTGCGCTCTGTCGCCTACTTCGATGGCCACGGCATTACCCACGCGGTGGTTGTTTTGTTCTGCTGGGTCGCGTTCGGCGTGGGCATGGTCGCTCTGGCTTCGTGGCGGAAGCGTCGCGCTACTAAGTGACGCCCCCTTCGTCCCAGCCGTAGCCGGCTCCAGCGCTAGCCAATAATTCGCGCTAGCCGAACATTTCCTCCTGCTTATCCCACTGAACCTGCGCCCACGCCTCCCGCAACTCGGGCTGTGGGTCGTAGATGGTTTCCTCGCCGGTGGGGAAGTGGGCGTCAAAAACCTGCGTGGCGAAGCCCAGCGAATAAGGATCAAAACCGGGGTCGTGAGAGTGCACGAACTGCCTCCACCGCGACTGCATAGCGACGGTGGTGGCGCGCATCTCGTCACGGCCACCGAGTAGCACGGCAATGCGCCCCTTGTCCTGGTCATAGCGCTGGAAGAGGATCGGCAGATCCAGGGCGTGCATCGCGCCCATGCCGGAATAGCGCAGGAACGGGGTAGTGGTATCCAGTCGGTAAACCCACGCCCGGTCGCTCGGGTGATTCTGTGCCAGGTACCAGGAAGGGCCGGTGAACAGCGCGTCGCCGAAGAAACGCCCCTTGAGTTTGCGGGATTTCGGGCCACCATAGTGCTGCTCCAGAATGTTGGTGGCCTGGGCATCGGTGCCGGAAATCGCGTGGGCGAACGTGCGCGTGCGCGTGTACTGCATGGAGCTACGCTTTGGCTCCAGGTGCATCATGTCGTATTCGTTGCGGTTCGTGCCGATCAGCAGGGGCACGTCCATCATCGCGCCGGGGGAAAGCGGGTGTTCCGGCAACAGGTCGCCATCGATCACCGGGGCGAACGGGCCGGCCTTGGAGATCGGATTGTCCGCGTGGAAGCGCACAATCTCGTCCGAGAGGCGGCCCAGGATCGTGTGCTCGGCGGTAAGGAGGTCTTCGGTGGCGGCTGCAAGCTCCTCGTCGCTGAGCTCCGGCGGCGCCTGGCGGACCGGGGTGCGCTGGTCCAGCGGCAGGGATTCTTCCGCGCGCATGCGGTGCAGCCAGCGGGCGGCGAAGTCCGTCCAATACTTTGCATTCGCGCGGGTGTGGACGATCATCGGGGCGGGGGATTGCGCGATGGCCGCGCTGAACAGCTCCTTCGCGGACGGGGTGGCCATCAGGGCGGTGACCATGGCCCCACCGCTGGATTCGCCCATGATGGTCACGCGGTCGGGATCGCCGCCGAAGGCACGGGCGTTGTCGTGGATCCAGCGCAGAGCCGTCAGCAGGTCGGAGTGACCCGCGTTGCTATCCATGCCCTCCGGCGTGTGCGTGCCCTCGCCCAGAGCTAACTGGCCAAAGATGCCCACGCGGTAGTTCACGGCCACGTACACGCAATCGATGGCCTGGGCGAAGTACTCGCCGGACAGCAAAGGCTTGTTCGCGGAGCCGTGGATGTTCGATCCGCCGTGGAAGTAGACCACCACCGGACGGCCGGCTTCCGGGTCGATTGCGGGGGTAGGTGAGTCCGCCGGGCGGGGGACCACCACGTTTAGCCAGAGGCAGTCCTCCGTGCCCTCCCAATTGCCGGCGGACTTGCGCGCCGGGCGGTACTGCGAGCACGCATCGCCGGAGGTGGCGGCGTTGAACACGCCTTCCCACGGGGCGATGGGTTCGGCACGGCGGAAGCGGCGGGTTCCGATGGGCTTTTCGGCGTAGGGGATTCCGCGGAAGGCGGTCACACCGGTTTCCGCGTGGCCTTTGACCAGTCCGGTGGTGGTACGGACGATCCAGGGGTTGGTGGGTTGTGTGTTGGCTGTCGTCTCGGTAATCACAAGTGCTACCTTAACGAGCTGCGCCGCTGGTGTCCCTCTTCCGGGGGCGGTGGCTATATTTTTATGCGCTTTACGCGCACGGCCTGTTTAGGCGTGGTGTGCGTGGCCTGCAGCCTCGTTGCTGGTCTGTTTTGAGATCGACTCGCCAGCAGCCGAATACTCCCGCGCCCGCACCGCATCCGCCTGCACGTGTCGGGAACGCATCCAGGCGATTCCACGGCAGACCAGGTAGATCACAAAGCTCAAGGTGGTCACGAATACCGAAACCGGCAGCCCCGGCGCCAGCGATGCCACCAGCCCGCCGACCGCCGACACCACGGAGAAAATACCCGACAGTACTACGGCCAACACCGGGTTGCTGGTCACCTTCACAGCCGCCGCGCCGGGCGTAATCAGCAGCGCAATCAGCAGCAGGGCGCCAACGATCTGCACGCCCTGGCTGGCCACTACACCGATCAGCGCGGCGAACACTAGCGCCAGCACGCGCACCTTCACGCCCGAGGCCGCGGCCAGCACCGGATCCACTGTGGCGAACAGCAGTGGCCGCCACAGCAGCGCCATCGTCACCACCACCAGCACCGCCAGCGCCGCCAGGATGCCCAGCGAGGCAGAGCTCACGCCCACAATCTGGCCCGTCAACAGGCTAAAAGCCGCGGAAGACCTGCCGGGGTAGAGGTAGATAAACAGAACAGAAAGGCCCATGCCGAAGCTCAAGATCACCGCCACGATGGCGTCCTGCTCCCTTTGCCCCAACGCCGTCAGCGCCACGGCAGCCAGCACAGCGCCGATCAGCGCGCCCCAGCTCACGCTAAAGCCGAACAGTAGCGCGGCGGCGGCACCCATCAGTGCCAGCTCGCCGGTGGAGTGCGCGGCGAAGCTCATCTTCCGCATCACGATCAGCGGTGCGATCGCGCCCGAGACGATACCCAGCAGCAGCGCTGCCAGCAGTGCGTTCTGCACGAAGTCCACCGAAAGTAGCGCGAGGGTGTCTTCCCACCAGTCGCCGGTGTGGAATTGGCTGCTCATACGACCACCAGCTTTCCGTCTACGTTCACTACATTCACGTCCGTTTGGTACAGGCGGGAGAGCGTCTCGCTGTTCATGACCTCATCCACCGTGCCGATCGTGTGGCCGTGCGGTGCGAGGTATAGCACCCGGTCCGTCACGTTTAGGATCGGGTTGATGCCGTGGGTGACGAACACGATTGCCGTGTCGTGCTCCCGCCGCCTGCGATCCAGCAGCTCCACGGTCTTCTTCTGCGCGCGCAGGTCCAGGGAGAGCAGCGGCTCGTCGCACAGCAGCAGCTCCGGATCCTGCGCCATCGCTTGCGCCTGCCGGATGAGCTGTTGCTGTCCGCCGGATAACTCGCCGACCCGTCGATTGGCCAGGCCGGTCGCGCCTACTTCCTCCAGCGCCGCGTCGATCTGGGCTTTCTTTGGACGTCGATTCTTTATGACGCCCGCTGCGAGTGCGAGGCCAACCAGATCTCTTGCGCGCAGCGGAATGGTCGGGTCGAACATCCTCTGTTGGGGGATGTAGCCCAGCTTGTCGGTCACCTTGACGCTGCCACGGCTGAGTTTACGGGTCCCGAGCGCGACGTTCAGGAGAGTGGATTTTCCCACTCCGTTGGGGCCCAAAATAGCCAAAAACTCCCCCGGCGCGACCTCGAGGTCGAGGTCGCGCCAGAGGGGTTCTACTGCCGCGTCGCGGAGAGCGAGAACCATTACTTGGTTGCATCCTCCAATTGCTTGATCAGGGCGTCGGCGTACTCGAAGTAGTCTTGACCCTCATCGGGGGTTTCGTTGACATTGACTACCTTAATGCCAGCTTCCTTGGCTGCGTTGGTCAGCTGCTCGGCTGCCGGGGTTTCCGACTGCTCGTTAGTGATGAGGATGTCGGCCTTCTTGTCCGTGATCAGCTGGCGGGTGGCAGCCAGGTCGGCGGCGGAGGGCTCGGACTCGTTATTCACCGAGTGGGCAAAGCCCTCCGGGGTGATGTCCTTCAGCTCGGAATCGTCTACCAGCTCAGCGGCGACGGATTCGGTGAGGATGACGTTCTTGCCGCTCAGCTTCTCGATGCGCTGCTTCAGCTCGTCAGTCTTCTTGGATACGTCCTCGTCGGACTCCGGGATGTCGGAGTTCAGCTTGTGCAGCTCGGCGGAGAGGTTCTTTTCGAACTCGGAGACGACGTCTAGGTCGAACCAGACGTGGGGGTTGGCTCCACCGTGGTCGTGACCCTCATGATCGTGACCGTGCTCGTGATCATGTCCCTCCTCACCGTGCTCGTGGTCGTGACCTTCATGATCGTCACCGTGCTCGTGGTCATGACTCTCGTGCTCATCGTGACCGGACTCTTCACCGTGCCCGTGGTCATGGCTGTGCTCGTGCCCCTCCTCACCATGGTCGTCACCGTGGTGGTGTGCCTCAGCCAGTGGCTGGGCCGTAACCAGCGGGGTGCCCTCTTCCACGTTGTCGGTCAGCCAGTTGTCATAGCCCGCGCCGTTGGCGACTACGATGTCTGCGTCCTTGACTGCCGCGATGTCGCGGGCAGTGGCCTCGTACTCGTGCGGGTCGTCGTCCTTGCTGCTGAGGATGGTGGTCACCTCAACGTCATCGCGACCTTCAGTGACGTCTTCCGCGATGCTGCCCCAGATGGATGTGGAGGCGACGAGCTTGATCTTGTCCCCATCGGCGGCGGAATCTTCCGAACCGCCGGCGCAGGCGGTCACGCCCAACGCCAACGTTGCGATACTGAACACTGCTGCGAAATTGGCAACCATTTTCTTCATTCTCCCGAGGTTAGTGGGCACGAAAACGATCGTCAATATGAATCAAAATGAGGTTGAACCATCTACGAAACTCCACGGCAGGCCGGGGAAGGTGGCGTCAACCCCCAAGAAGGAAGAGCTGGCGACTACCCTAAAAAGAATGAACAGACCAGCACGGCGCGGCACCTTGGCCTCCATTGCGGCCGAACTGGGCGTTTCGCGCACCACGGTGTCCAATGCGTACAACCGCCCGGACCAGCTTTCGCCCGAGCTGCGCGACAAGATCCTGCACGTCGCGGCGAAGGTCGGCTACCCAGGGCCGGACCCGATGGCACGCTCGCTGCGCACGCGCCGGGCAGGGGCGATCGGCGTGCTGTTGACTGAAGAGCTGCCCTATGCGTTCGAGGATCAGGCCTCGCTGGAGTTCGTCTCCGGTGTGTCGGTGAGCTGCGGGGCGATGGACGCCTCCATGCTGCTGATCCCGGCGGGCGTGGACGATAATCCTACCGCCGACCGCCCCGCACAACTGGTGAATCAGGCCAGCGTGGACGGATTTATCGTCTACTCCGTGGCGGCCGATGACCCGTACCTCGCGGCCGTCCGCAACCGTGGGCTGCCGACCGTGGTGTGCGACCAACCCGCCGGAGTGGGCGACCCCTTCGTGGGCATCGACGACCGCGAAGCCATCAAGCCCGCCATTCGCGAGCTCGTGGACGCAGGTCACCGCCACATCGGCGTGCTGTGCATCCGCCTGGACCGCACCCCGAACAATGGCCCAGTAAGCGACGAACGCATCCAGGGCGCGCATATGCACGTACAGCGCTCGCGAGTGCTGGGAGTCTTGGACGTGCTCGAGGAGGCCGGGATCTCGCAGACACCTATCGTCGAGCGTCACATCAACAACCCCCAGACCGCCTTCGAAGCCGCCCAGGAGCTGCTGACCAACCACCCGGAGCTCACCGCCGTCGCCTGCACCACCGACTCGCAGGCTCTAGGAGTGATGCGTTACGCAGCGGAGCAGGGAATCGACGTGCCGGGCCAGCTCTCTGTTACGGGGTTCGACGGTATCCCCGAAGCTATTGACGCCCACATCACAACCGTCCGCCAACCCAGCAAAGACAAGGGACTGGAGAGCGGCAATATGCTTGCCGAACTCATCGAACAGCGGTTGAGTGAAAACCCGGCCAAGCCTGCCCGCCGGGCAGCGGCGCCAAGCGTGCTGCTGGAGACTGAGCTAATCCGCGGAACGTCCGTCGCGGCGCCGCAGTAAATCCTGCAGGAAGTCCCGGACGTCCTCCGGGGTATCCAAGCGGTGTGTGGCGCCAGTCTCCCCACCGCCGACGCGGATGCCGATGTCCGGGGCGGGCGCGGTGGCCGGCGGGGTGATCGGTGGGGTGGCAGGGGAGTAACACAGCGTGGAGAGCACCGACTCGTCCGTCGTGTCATCCCCTGCGAACAGCACTCGCAGCTCCCGGCCGTGCTGGCGTGCGTAGGCGCGGCGGAAATCCTCGATGTAGGCGCCCTTGGTGGTCATATCCACCGCAACCTCCAAGATGTCCTTACCCCACGTCACCTGGGATAATTCGCTGGTGGCGGCGAAATCCGCCAGGCGCTTGTTCAATTGCTCGGCCAGCTGCTTATCCGGCACTAGGCGGGTGTGCAACCCCACTGCCAGAGGCTTGACCTCCACCCACGCGCCCTCGTGCTCGGTGGCGATGGACTCCGCTTGGGAACGCAGCTCGCCCAGCCAGGACCGCTGCTCCGGGCTCAAATCCGCCGCGCCACCGTCAGCGGGTTCCGCCCCGTGGCTACCGACCAGGCGCACAGGGCCGTGCGCAGGCAGCATCGTCGCATGCGCAAGCTGCTCCAGGTTGCGCCCGGAGATCACCATTGCCTCCGTGTTCGGCAGCGCCGCCAGCCCTTCCAGAGCCTCCATTGCGCCGGGGACGGCGTGCACTCCCGTGGGCTCGTCCGAGAAGTGGGCCAGGGTGCCATCGAAATCCATTGCTACCAGTAAGTCTGGGGTGGCAGCCAGGCCGGAGAGGTCGGCGTCAGAAAGAAGAGGCAGTAACGAACCATCCATGCGCCTAACCCTCCTGCGGACCGCTAATGAACTCAACCGCCGGGACGGACTGCCAATCCTGCTTGTCCTCCGGTGCGGGCTGCTGCAGCTTCAGCGCATTATCGGAAGGGCGGGTATAAGTGAGGTCTTGGTCATTAAGGACGGACTTCAGACGGTCGGCAGTGTCCTCGTCGCCCGGCAGACACTGGGCGCCGTCGATGCGGGAGGAGGCGAAGTTGGTGATGCGCATGGCCTCGTCCTTCCACTCCACGTGGCCAGTCAAGTGGACACAGCCACTAGCGCCGTTCAGTGAATCTTCACCGAAAATCAAATAACTGCGGCCCTGCTGGGCTTCCGGCAATAGGCCGCCGCGCACGTCTGAATCGTAGATCGCCGAGACCTGCCACTGGGAGTTACCCAGGGGAGCCGCCGGATCGGAGCAAGCCGATAGGCCAGCCATAGCCGCGGCACTTAAACCGAGTGCGAAGAACGTAGCCGCGCGACGCATTATTCAACCTCCCGGAGCTGCTGCAAAAACGCATCGGCCCAACGGTTAACGTCGTGATCCTGCAGGTGCTCCCACATTTGGCGCATGCGGCGAACCTTGTCCGCTGGGTCATCCTCGATGGCCAACTGCAGTGCGTCGGCGATCGAATCGACATCGTGCGGGTTGCACAAATACGCCTGCACCAGCTGCGTAGCCGCGCCCGCGAACTCAGAGAGCACTAGCGCACCCGAACCGTCCGAGTGGCAGGCCACATACTCCTTAGCCACCAGGTTCATCCCATCCTTTAGCGGGGTGATCAGCATGACGTCCGCCGCGGTGTATAGCGCCACGATCTGCTCGAACGGTAGGCCAGAATGCATGTAATGAATCAGCGAACGACCCAGGCTGCCATGGTTGCCGTTAATACGGGAAACGATGGCCTCCACCTGCTGGCGGGTACGCTGATAATCGTCCAGACGCTCGCGCGACGGGGTGGCAACCTGCACCATGGCCACGTCTTCCGGGGCCAGGCGGCCGGAGTCCAACAGAAACTCGATGGCCTCTAGGCGGTGCTGGATGCCCTTGGTGTAGTCCAGCCGATCCACGCCCGCGATCAGTACCTTCGGGTTGCCCAGCCGGGCTCGCAGGTCGCTGGCCTGAGCCAGGATATCCGGCTGGTTGGCCTGCGCGTTTACCTTCGCAGAGTCGATGGAAATGGGGAAAACTCCCACCTTGACCTGACGGCCAGAATCCAGCGTGACGGTGCCGACCACCTGCGCCTCCTCCGGTAGGCGGGCACCGCGCAGGAAGTTCGCAGACTCGGAATCGTCCATAATCTGCACCGCGTAATCCATGGCCCGCAGCGCCACCATGAAGTTCCGCGCGGAATCCTGGGTGTGGAAGCCCACCACGTCCGCACCTAACGTGCCGTCCAACACCTGGCGGCGCCACGGCAGCTGACGGAAAAGCTCCGGGGCGGGGAAGGGGATGTGCAGGAAGAAGCCGATGCAGACATCGTCGCGTAGTTCGCGCAGCTGCCCGGGAACCAGGTGTAGCTGATAATCCTGCACCCAGACGGTTGCGTTCTGCGCGGCCGTATCCGCCGCCGCCTGGGCAAAGCGCTGATTAACCTGCTGATAGCGCTCCCACCAGCGCTTATCGTAGGTGGGATGCACGATCAGGTCGTGGTACAGGGGCCACAGGGTGGCATTGGAAAAACCCTCGTAGAACTGCGCGAAATCCTGTGCGTCCAGGTTCACTGGAACCATCTGGATGCCGGCTTCCTCCGGTGCGGGCATGTCTTCAGCCGCGACCTCGTCCGTTGCCCCCGGCCAGCCGATCCACGCGCCGCGGTTGGATTCCAGCACCGGCTTCAGCGCGGTGACCAGCCCACCCGGAGAAGGAACCCACGTGACCTCCCCGGTGGAGCTATCCACGTTGCGGTCGACGGGAAGGCGATTGGCGACAACCAGAAAATCGGACTGCATGTGTATCACCCGTGTCGGTGCAGTTAGGCGGTTATTCGCTACGTGCTACTCGCTAGCCTTAGTGGCCTTCTTTGCCGTCTTTTTAGTGGTCTTCTTGGCGGCCTTTTTTGTGGTCTTCTTGGTCGTCTTTTTCGCGGCCTTCTTGGTGGTCTTCTTCGTCGACTTCTTGGCAGTCTTCTTTGCGGCCTTCTTGGTGGTCTTGCGGGTGGACTTCTTGGCCTCCTGCTCCGCCTCCTCGAGCTCGGCAACCACGCGGCGGTGGATCAGACCCTCCGGCTCCACGCCCAGCATGCACATCAGCGTTGCAGCGTCGAGGAAGTCCTCGGAGAAGGTCGCGACGATGCGCTGCGCTGCCTGTGCGGTTTCCGCTTCTACCGCGTGCAGGGATTCATTGTTGGCGGAACGGTTGTCGGTGACCTTCGGAGGCACGAGCCTGACCCCATTTCTACAAAGTCGACGTACGGAACTTTAAGTCTCAACTTTAAATATTTTACGCGATTTAGTGTTCGCTCGTGCCCGCTGGGTGGTCTTCGGACTGTTCTTCGCCCTCCGCCGCGCGCATCTCGCTATCCAGCTGCCACGTACTCTTCGACGCGCTCTTGCGGCGCCTACGCCAGTGCAGGGGCTGGCGCACCCGTCCGTCGGCGCCCATCCGGGGCTTGTTCTGGTTCGTCCGTCGGGGATCCACGCGGGGGCGCCGCAACTGCTGGTAACGGTGCAGGATGCGGGGGCGGCGAATGCGGCGGGCGATCCACTCGCCCAGTACCACGCCCGCAGCCAGCGCGGTCGCGGTTGTCAGCGCGAGGCCCAGGTTGGACATACCGACGACGAATTGGTCGTTGAGGACGGAGCTCATGCCCCGGTACAGTGCCAGGCCGGGCAGGAACGGGGTGATGCCCGCGGCAGCGGTGATCTGCGGGGGAATCATGTAGCGACGGGAAAGCAGACCACCGGCCAGGCCGACGACCAGGGCGGCCATTGCGGTGCCGAAGGTGCCGGGCCAGTTGAGCACGTTCGTCACACTGAACAGCGCCAGCGAGGCGATTAAGGCCGTCAGGCTGGCGACCACGGTGGCGCGTCGCTCGCAGAAGCAGGCGCTGCAGAAGAATGCCGTGGCCACAGCGCCCGAGATGATCTGAATGGTCACCGACCCCAGCACGCCCGAGGTATGAGTCGTATCCAGCGGTGGCAGGGTAATGCCCATGACGGCCATCGTCTGAATACCGGCAGCAATGCCGGTAATGATGCCGCCGGTCTGCAGAACCGTCTCATAGAAACGTGCAGCGGAGGTGACCGGGGCGCCCGTTATGCCGTCCTGTAGCGCCTGGACCAGGGTCAACCCCGCAAGCAGGGCGACAATAGAAGAACCAATAATCAACGAGGGCGGCAGGTAGAAATCGATCCGATCCGCAATCGAATACGTCACCGCCGCCGGGATCACCGCCGCGAATCCGCCGAGGACGTTCTGGAAGAACAGCGGCAGGGACTTCGAGGCCAGCCAGGCGTTGGCAAACATGGTGAAGATCGTGGTGATGCCAGCAACAATCGCCACGGCCCAACCGCCGCCGAGAAGCAGGGCGACGGCAGCGGCGAACCCACCCCAGCTGGCCAGCGCGTAGCGGTTGCGGTAGGGCAGTAGGGAAGTTTCAATGTCGAAGAGGATCTTCTGCGCCATCTCCAGGGGGGTGGCGCCTGCGACGATCGAACGGATGAGCCGGTCGACCTCAGTGATGCGGGAAAAATCCGTCGACAGCTGCCGCACTACCCGGAACATGTTCGTCGGCGGGGTGTTTTCGTTGAAGCGCGAGTAGACGTAGATCGTGTTCAACGTGATGTCGACGTGCGTATTGTTCAGGCCGTAGGCACTCATGATGCTTCGGATCTGCGCCTTCGCATCCGAATTGCTGGTGCCCGCGGTGAGGAGCTGGTCGCCGATGCGGCTGGCCAGGTCCATCACTGCGTGGATCTTCACAGGATCGGAAAGATCCACCGGCGCCAAAGGAGATGGCGGCGGCGCTAAGCGGATAGCATCGATCGTTGCCCTGTTGCCGGAAAACAGCAGGTCAGAGCCCTTCCTCAATGCCTTCGACATGAAACTAGACACTCCCACACCGTACATCGGGGCTAGGGAGATTTCACAAGAGCCTGTTCCCCCAGGTGGGATGGGGTGCTGCGGGGAAGTTTTACTGTTCGCAGGTGTGGCTTGCTAGGCTTGGAAAGTCCATCGCCTGTGGGTGAGCTCCGGTCGTCGCCGGTTGCTAATGCTCGCGTTGGAAGGTGGATCGGTGCTGGAGTGGCGCAATCGGTAGCGCAACGGTCTTGTAAACCGTAGGTTGCGAGTTCAAGTCTCGTCTCCAGCTCACCTCATGCCCAGGGAGTTCGCCCGCTTATCGTGGCGGCGGAACCCCTGGTGCTAGAGTATTCGACAGCACGCTAGGGACTGTACCTATGCAACCTGTGTGCTGGAACTGCCGGCGTAGTTTAGTGGTAGAACATCAGCTTCCCAAGCTGAGAGTGCGAGTTCGATTCTCGTCGCCGGCTCAAGTTTTTTATCCCGGTGGTTAGTGGGGGGCTAGCCGTCGAACGTGTACAGCATGACGTGCGCGTGCTCGGCCTCGTCCACACCCTTGTCGACGTATCCGATCTTCTCGTAGACGTGCTTCGCGCGGTCGTTGCCGAAAACGACGCACAGGCTTACGCCCGGCTTGCCGTCAGCCTTCGCCTGATCCAGCACCGCTTGCATCAGCTTCGTGCCCAGCCCCTTGCCCGTGTTGCCGGGCGCCATGGCGATCGCCACCTCCGGGTATTCGGCGGAAACGTAGCCGTAGCCGTGGTTTTCTTCTGTGGAGTCGAGCAGCCATGCTGCGCCGATGGACTCGCCGTTTTCTTCGACGATGACGCCACCTTGTCCCTCTGTCCAGCCATCCACGTAGAAGACCGTGTCCTCGTCGAAGGTGTCCGAGTATTCCCTGTTCGGATCGCCCCAGGTATCAGTCTCAGCGTTCATCTTGTAGATGAATGGACGGTCGGCTTCGACCGCGCGACGGAAGGTGAACTGTTCAGGGGCATCTTTGTAAGAAGTCATAAGAATAAGCGTAGCGAAAGCAACCCCCAGGGCAAGCAGCTCGAGTGAGGTGCTTGCCCTGGGGGTCGGGGTGAACGGGGTGTTGAACCCTTGTGTCGTCGTCCTAGTAGATGTAGATCCGGTCGCCGACGTTCAGTGCATTGAAGAAGTTCTGGGCGTGTGGGGCAGCCAGGTGGATGCAGCCGTGGGACATCACGTTCGGGGAGCCCTGGTGGAAGGCGTGGCCGTTATTGGTGAAGTACACGGAGTAGGGCATCGGGGCGTTGCCGTAGGTGCGAGAAACCTCGTTCTTCACCTTGCGGGTGATCACGTGCCAGCCCTTCGGGGTCTCGTAGCCACGCTTGCCGCTGGAGATCTTCACCGGGCCGTAGCTGGTCTTGCCACCGCGCTGCAGCCAAGCGGTCTGGTTGCGCAGGTCAACACAGCCGCGAGCCTGGGCCGGGCAAGGATTGTTGCGCGGCGCTGGTGCGGGACGGTGCTTCGGAGCTGGACGCGGTGCGGGCTTGTTCGCGCGCTCGCGGGCGGCCAGGGCGCCGGGAGCGAAAAAGTTAGCTGCATCGTCGGCTGCACGGTTGATCTGGCCACGGACGGGCTCTGGAAGACCACGGGTGCTGTTGTGGACGTTGTCGCGGGCGCCCACCACGATGTTGTTGATGTCCTGCTGGGAGGAGCCCAGAGGAGCTGCGGATGCGGCGCCGGTGCCCAGGGAGGCAGCCATCATGGTTGCGAGACCTGCAGCAGCGAGGCCGCGGCGGAGAGAGCGAGAGTTGGATTTCGTCATGGGGCTAGCTTATCGGGTCTTATCGGGAATTTGTGCACTGAATCACGGGTTAATTCTAAGTTTCTCTCCAGCACCCTTGCTGCTTTCGAAGACAGTTGAGTTGGCGTTTGTAGGCAGGAAGCGCTTCTCGAGGGGATTTCGTAGGGGAAGGACGAGATGGGGAAGCTACTAGAAGGTTCACAGCAAGCATCCAGCTATCATGCAGTTAGACGCTAATTCTCTGCAGCACAATAAGGTTCATGACAATGCCAAACGCCCAGCCGGTGAAGGTCCTCGTCGTCGACGACGAGGCTAATATCTCGGACCTCCTTAAAGTAAGCCTGAAGTTTCAGGGATTCGACGTGGAAACGGCCGACAATGGCCAGGACGCGCTGGCGCTGGCGGCAACCTACAAGCCCGACGCCTTCATTCTGGACGTCATGATGCCCGGCATGGATGGCTTCACCCTCCTCAATAAGCTCCGCGCCGCAGGCCACGATGCCCCGGCACTGTTCCTTACCGCCAAGGACGGCGTGGAGGATCGAATCCACGGCCTTACTATCGGCGCCGATGATTATGTGACCAAGCCATTCAGCCTAGAAGAGGTCATTACCCGACTGCGCGTGATCCTGCGCCGGGTGTCCTCCGAAGATGAGCAGGAATCCAGCCTGATCACCTACGAGGACATCACTCTGGATGACGACATGCACGAGGTCACGAAGGCTGGCGAGATCGTCGAACTATCGCCCACGGAGTTCAAGCTGCTGCGCTACCTACTGGTCAACGCCGAAGTTGTGCTGAGCAAGGCGAAGATCCTGGACCACGTGTGGAACTACGACTTTGGCGGCGACGGCAACGTCGTCGAGTCTTATGTCTCCTACCTGCGGCGCAAGATCGACAAGGAAGAGCCTCACCTCATTCAGACGGTTCGTGGCGTGGGGTACGTATTGCGTAAGCCCCGCGCTTAAGACCTGATTCCTATGTCCAACGCGCAAAACTCTAGTGCGCCTGATTCTGCTATGGCTGATGCAGGCTCCGCCGCTCCTGTTCGTTCCGGCCATCCAGGGCATTTTCTGTCTCACTATCCGCTGCGCATCTCCCTGGTGGTGGTGATCGCGGTGCTGGTCGCCATGGGGCTAACAGTTTCCGGTGTTTCCGTGACGACTACCCTGCAGCGCTTCCTCATTCAAAGGGTTGATGAACAGCTGGATCAGGCGACAAATGGTTGGGCTCACCGGTCCGGCCTCGCCGAAGGTAATTCAGAAGACCAGAATGCGCAGAGCGGGAGCGATAGCACCGCTCTGGGGCTGGAAGGCTTCGGTGTGCTGAACCTCCAGCAGCCGCCGAATCCCGTCACCGGTGTTACCCGCCCACCTAGCGACTTCTACATTCTGGTCGTCGATGACCAGGTCTCCTATGAGTACTTCAACTCTCCATTGAAGGCCCGCCCCGAGATCCGCGGACTGGGAAATCCCACCATGCCAGTGACTGTCGGTTCACGCGAGGATTCCGAGCCGCATATTAGCTGGCGCGCCACAAGTTTCCGCAATGACGACGGCACCATCACCATCGTCGCTTTGCCTTTGGCGGAAGAAGAGCACATTATCTCCCGTCTTGTGCTGCTGCAGGCAGTCATTGGCCTGACTGTTGTCGCCTTCGTCATCCTGGCATCGATGTATCTGGTGCGCCGCGCTTTGCGACCACTGAACGAAGTGGAGCTGACGGCGTCAAAAATTTCGAACGGCGACCTCGGGCAGCGCGTGCCGAACTGGCGGCCCAACACAGAGGTCGGGCGGCTTTCGCAGGCGCTCAATAAGATGCTCGCGCAGATCCAAACGGCGTTCGTCGCCATTGGTGCTTCGGAAAGGCAGGCTCGCCGCTCCGAGGCATCGATGCGCCGCTTTATCGGGGATGCTTCGCACGAGCTGCGCACGCCGTTGACGTCGGTGCGCGGCTACGCGGAGCTGTACCAATCGGGTGCTACGGATGACGCCCCCATGGTCATTGACCGGATTTCTGAAGAGGCTGGCCGCATGAGTCTGCTGGTCGAAGACCTCCTCGCGCTGGTCCGCATGGACGAGGGGCGACCGCTGGCGAAGAACCGCGTAGACATGCTGGAACTGGTGCTGGAAACTGCGGAGTCGGCGCGGGCAGGCTTCCCGAACCGCACGGTGCAGGTCGTCAACGAAACCGGGGACGTGCCGATCGTCATCGGCGACGTAAACCGCCTGCATCAGGTGCTGGGCAACTTGGTGACCAATGCGCTGCGGCACGCGGGTGAAGACGCTGAGGTGAAGCTGCGCCTGGACAAGCGAGATGGCCACGTGATCGTGGACGTGGAGGACAACGGCCGGGGAATTCCGGCTGAAGATGTGCCGCACCTGTTTGAAAGGTTCTACCGCCCGGACGTTTCGCGCTCCCGCGCTTCGGGCGGCTCGGGGCTGGGGCTGTCGATCGTCAAGGGGCTGGTGGAGGCCCACGGCGGCACGGTCTCCGTGGACAGTGAAGAAGGCCAGGGCACGCGCTTCCGGATCGATCTGCCCGAGGCCCCCGAAGCGGAATAACACTCCGTGGGGTATGCGAGGGGGGGAGGGGAGAGGGGCTTAGGCCTCCGTATCGCCTTCCTCCAAGCCGTCGAGCAATGCCAGGTGAACGATGTCCTGCACGTCCGGGTTGGTTGGCAGCTCCTCGTGCTTGCACTTGGACACACCCAGGTCCTGCAGGAAGTAGTTCGTGATGATGGCCTCGCCCGTGTCATTCGAATGGCCGTCTTCCAGCTGGAACGAGGTGTGTTCGCTGGGAATCATGGGCTGCCGGTCGCCCAGAAAAGCATTCTCGTGTGGCACTACAGTGGCATCGTTTCGTGTGGCGTAGCAGGTATAGCGAATGTGATTGCGGGTTTCGGGGGAGGCTGCCAGGGTTTCCATCAGCGGCGAACCGATGACCTGCTGCATACCCGCTGCGCCAAAGACCCGGCGAATGGTAGCTGCCGCTACCCGCTGGCTCATATCCGTTGTGAACATTCCGCCCAACATGCCCATGAGCGTAGTGCCCTGGTGTGGGGCGCCGAGTGTGATGAGGTGGTGGACATAATCCTCACCGCCGAGCTCGTTGATCCAATAGCGTGCCAGCAGCCCGCCCTGGGAATGCCCTACGATATCCACGGCCTCCGCACCAGTGGCGGCCAGCACTTGTTCGATGTAGGCGCCGATGTCCTGGGCGGAGGTCGGAATGTCCTGCGTGCCATGGACGCCATAGTCTGGACTGAACACCACAAAGTCATCGTCCCGCAGGCGCAGAACCAAGTTCTGCCACACATTTTTTGAGCTGATCGTCCCGTGAATCAGAATCACCGGGTATGGGCGGTCGATGGTGGGGCGCGCCTGCCAGAGATCATCGGCGTAGCCGGGGGAAACCTGGCGGGCGCCCAGCGGCGGGTCGGGGATGGCGCCGCGCAGCTGTGGTAGCTGTGGGCGGGCCATACGTCCCGGGATGTCCCAGAGGAAGCGCCCGGTGCTCGAAATGCCGCTGGCCATGCCGCTGCCGAGACGGCTTAGCCAGCTGCGGACGTCGGAGTCAGTGCCGATAACGTCGCCCGCGTTGGCGGGGTCGTATCCGTCGAGGCTTTCGGGGCTCTTGAGGTTCTCCGCCACGGCTGTACTTGCCGGGAGGTCGACCTCGGATAGTTCCTCTAGGTCGAGTTCTGGGTCAACCGCGTCGTTGTCGTTGGCCTTGTCTTTAGCTTTGTCGTTTTCCACTGGTTATCCACCGCAATGGCAATGTCGGCAAGGTCGGCAGGGCCGGCAGGGTCGGCAATGCAAATGTAACGAGAGAGAAAGAAAAAAGGGAAGAAAGGGACTGACTTCTAAACCTTCAGGCCTTTAAACGGAAGGGATCTTCGCCTTGTCTACACCCTGAGCTTGCAGCGCTTGGCGAATCTTGGCGGCCGCCTCATCCATCTTCTCCGGATCCGTCTCGTCCATACGCATCACGTTCTGCAGGCTGTAGCCGGACATGTCGGAAGCCGGGAAAATATGGATGTGGGCGTGTGGCACCTCAAATCCAGCGATCAGATAACCGGCGCGGGGGGCGTCAAAAACCTCGACAATGGCCTTGCCCACCAGCTGCGCGACCTCGTTACAGTGAGTCCACGTCGCCGCATCCAAATCAGTCCAGCGATCGACCTCTTCGATAGGTACGACCAGCGTGTGGCCGTATGCCGCGGGTTCGATGGTCAGGAAGGCTGCCGCGGTTTCGTCGCGGTAGACGATGCGACCGGGGATCTCGCCGTTCAGGATTTTCGTGAATACCGTAGCCATGCTGCCGATGTTAGCGCGTTGAGCGTATCTGGTGGTGGGGGTTAGCTTCGCTAGACTGGGAGCCATGCGCATTCTTGTTATCGGCAGCGGTGCCCGCGAGCACGCACTGGCTTATTCTCTGTCCCTGGATCCCTCCGTCGAACAGGTCCACGTTAGCCCGGGTAACGCCGGCATGACGGCCGTGGCCACCCTGCACCCGGACGGCGATCCGGTGGCTCTGGCCCGCGAGATCGAAGCAGACCTGGTTGTAATCGGCCCTGAGATCCCGCTGGTCGCCGGAGTGGCCGACGAGCTGCGCGCGGCGGGCTTTGCCGTATTCGGTCCGTCGGCCGCCGCCGCACAGATCGAAGGTTCGAAGGCCTTTGCGAAGGACATTATGGCCAAGGCGCAGGTCCGTACCGCCGATGCCGTTTCTGTTCCTGTCGGGTCTAGCGATTCTTTTATTGACGCTACCCTAGACAAATTCGGCCCAACTTACGTTGTCAAGGACGATGGCCTGGCTGGCGGCAAGGGTGTCGTGGTTACGGCCGATCGCGCGGAGGCTCTGGAGCACATCCACGCCGTTCACGCCGGCGGCAACCCAGTGCTGCTGGAAAGCTTCCTGGATGGCCCTGAGGTTTCCCTGTTCTGCCTGGTGGATGGCGAGACCGTGGTGCCGCTGCTACCCGCACAGGATTTCAAGCGAGTGGGGGATAATGACGAAGGCCCGAACACCGGCGGCATGGGCGCCTACACCCCGCTGCCGTGGCTGCCGGAAGATGGCGTGCAGCGCATCGTGACCGAGGTTGTAGAGCCGGTGGCCAAGCAGATGGTCGCCGAGGGTGTGCCCTTCAACGGCCTGCTGTACGCAGGCCTGGCGTGGGGCAGCGAAGGTCCGGCCGTAGTGGAGTTCAACTGCCGTTTCGGTGATCCGGAGACCCAGCCCGTGCTGCGCCTGCTGAAGACCCCGCTGGGGGGAGTGCTGAATGCTGTGGCGACCGGCACCTTGGACCAGCTGCCGCCGTTGGAGTGGGAGGACGGCTACGCACTGACGGTCGTGCTGGCCGCCGAGAACTACCCGGCCAGCCCGGTCACCGGCAAGCCGATCACCGGTGCGGAGCCGGGCAACGAGTCTCGCGGCATTCTGGCCGCAGGGGTGGCAGAGCAGGACGGCCAGCTGGTGAGCGCCGGTGGCCGGGTGCTGAATGTCATCGGCACTGGCGCCACCCTGGCGGAGGCACGCAAGCAGGCCTATGAGACCCTGCAGGGCATCCAGCTGGAAGGTTCGCACTACCGCTCCGACATCGCTCTTCCCGCAGTTGAGGGGCGCATTTCCATCTAGCGCCCGAACGCTGTTTTGGCAGCATTTGGGTGTAAAGATTGCATAAGGGTTTCGCGCCTGGGGCAATAGGTTTAATGTAACCATTTGTGATTGCACAACCAGGCGAACGTCGCCAGCGGAGCTGGCAAGGTTTCAGCCCCGCGCAGCTGGTCTCTGTGAGTTTCCTGCTGCTTATCCTCGCAGGCACAGCGCTATTGCTGTTGCCCGTATCCCGCAGTGGGCCGGAGAGCCCGGAGTTCACCACCGCCCTGTTCACCGCCACCTCGGCCACCTGCCTGACCGGCCTCACCGTCGTGGATACCGCGACCTACTGGTCCCATTTCGGGCAGGTCATAATCATGCTGCTGATTCAGGTCGGTGGCCTCGGCATCATGACGCTCGCCACGGTGGTGAGTTACGTTTTGGCCGGACAGATGGGCGTCAAAGGCCGCCTGCGCGCCGCCGCGGAACAACGCGGAAGGGACCTGGGCGAAATCCGCACCGTCATCCTCGGCACCATCGGCTTTTCCCTGGGAATCGAACTGGTGATAGCTGTTGTGCTGACCCTGCGCTTCGCTTTCGGCTACGGCTATAGCTTCTTTCCCGCGGTATGGGAGGGTGTCTTTCACGCGATCTCCGCGTTCAACAACGCAGGCTTCGGCCTGCGCTCCGACAACCTAGTTCCCTACGTCAACGACGCTGGCATTATCCTGCCCATCGCCGCAGGCATCGTCATCGGTGGTCTGGGCTTCCCCGTGCTGCTGGAACTGCGGGCGCGGCGGCGCTCGAAGGTGAAGCGTCCACCGTCGCTGACCTTGATCTTCACTCTCGCTGGTACCGCGATTCTGCTGGTAGTAGGTACTGTCGGCTTCGCCTTGATGGAGTGGACCGGCGCCCTGCGTGGCCTCACGCCGCTTTCGGCGCTGCAGGCGGCGTTCTTCCACTCCGTCTCCTCTCGTACGGCCGGCTTTAACTCGGTGGACCTGACGGAACTGCACCCGTCCTCGCTGATGCTGACGGACTTCCTGATGTTTATCGGCGGCGGTTCGGGCGGCACTGCGGGTGGCGTAAAGGTGACGACCGCCGCAGTGTTGGTGGCGGTGTTGATCGCCGAGGTACGGGGCGACGAGCAGCTCCTGGTCGCCGGGCGGCGCATTCCGGGGCGCATCGTCCGCCAGGCGATGGCGGTGTTCATGATGGCCTTCCTGCTGGTCGGCGGATCAATTATGGCGCTGCAGCTTTTGTTGCCGCAGTACGATTCCCAGCAGATCACCTTCGAAACCGTTTCCGCTTTCGCCACCGTGGGATTGACCACGGGCATTACCCCTGAGCTGCCGGACTTTGCCCGCATATGGCTGGTCGTACTTATGTACCTTGGCCGCATTGGCCCCATCACCGTGGTGGCAGCCCTGGCCGCTCGTACTAATCAGCGCCTATATTCCTACCCAGTAGAAAGGCCGTTCATTGGCTAAATTCTTATCTCGCCCGACCAACCCTCCCGTCGTCATCATCGGTCTGGGCCGCTTCGGCATGGCCCTTGGTGAAGAACTCGTGCAGTCCGGTGTGGAGGTGTTGGGTATCGACGTGGACGAAGCGGTAGTGACAAAGGCCGCTCCACTGTTGACGCACGCGGTCATCGCCGAGACCACCGACCAGGATGCGTTGCGCCAGCTCGGGGTGCAGGACGCCCACCGCGTTGTAATCGGCATCGGTTCAGACATGGGGGCGTCACTACTTACAGCTTCCGCCGTGATGGACCTCGGGGTGCCTAACGTCTGGGCGAAGGCAGACAACCAGCAACATGCGAAGATCCTGACGCAGATCGGTGTGCACCACGTGGTGAGGCCCGAAAGAGATACCGGGCGGCGTGTGGCACACCTCATCGCAGGCCACGTGCAGGAATACATTGAGTTCGACCGCGATTTTGCGATGGCTAAGCTGGCACCCCCGCTACACATGCACGGCCGCAAGGTGGAGGAGACTCCGCAGGGGATCGCCATCGTCGCTGTGCGTTCGGCAGATGGGCATTTTTCTACGCCGCCTGCGGGATATGTGATCCGCTCCGGTGACTTGGTGATTGCCGCGGGGCGCATTAAGGACCTGGATAAGTTCGCAGATTCCTAAAAGTCAGCGGGACGCATAAACTCAGGGACGTGCCTGCTAAGAAAAATATTTCCAACGTCCTTGCCAACCGTTACGCCTCTCCGGAGATGACTGCCATTTGGTCTCCGGAGGACAAGATCATCATGGAGCGCAAGCTCTGGATCTCTGTGATGAAGGCCCAAGCCGACCTCGGGGTAGATGTCCCGGCCGAGGCTATCGAGGCCTATGAAAAGGTCATCGACAACGTAGACCTAGCTTCCATTGCCGAGCGCGAGAAGGTCACCCGCCACGACGTTAAGGCCCGCATTGAGGAATTCAACGCGCTGGCCGGCCAGGAGCACATCCACAAGGGCATGACCTCCCGCGACTTGACTGAGAATGTGGAGCAGCTGCAGATCTTTAGTTCCCTGCAGTTGGCCCGCGACAAGGCTGTCGCCGTGCTCGCGCGCATTGGCCGCCGTGCGGCGGAGAACCAGTCGCTGGTGATGGCCGGACGCTCGCACAATGTGGCTGCCCAGGCCACGACGCTGGGCAAGCGCTTCGCCTCCGCGGCCGATGAGCTGCTGGTGGGGCTCGAGCGCATTGAAGACCTGCTGAGCCGCTACCCGCTGCGTGGCATTAAGGGGCCGATGGGAACCAGCCAGGACATGCTGGACCTGGTGGGCGGCGACGAGTCCAAGCTGGCGACACTGGAAAGCACCATCGCCGAGAACCTGGGCTTCTCCCGCGTTTTCGACTCCGTCGGTCAGGTTTACCCGCGCAGCCTGGACATGGACGCGCTGAGCGCCCTGGCGCAGATCGGCGCCGCCCTGTCCTCGCTGTCGATGACGATTCGCCTGATGGCGGGCAACGAGACAGTCACGGAGGGCTTCAAGGAGGGGCAGGTCGGTTCCTCCGCCATGCCGCACAAGATGAATGCCCGCTCCTGCGAGCGCGTGGGTGGCATGCAGGTGCTGCTGCGCGGCTACCTGACCATGGCCACCGACCTGGCCGGTGCGCAGTGGAACGAGGGCGACGTGTTCTGCTCTGTGGTTCGTCGCGTTGCCCTTCCAGACGCCTTCTTCACCTTCGACGGTATGTGTGAGACCTTCCTGACCGTCCTGGACGAGTTCGGAGTCTTCCCGGCGATGATCGACCGCGAGCTCGAGCGCTACCTGCCGTTCCTGGCCACCACGCGCATCCTGATGGCAGCCGTGCGCGCCGGGGTAGGCCGCGAGACGGCCCACGAGTTGATCAAGGAGCACGCCGTGGCGGTGGCGCTGAACATGCGCGAGAACGGTGGCGACCAGGATCTGGTGCAGCGCCTCGCCGGAGACGACCGCTTCCCGCTGGACGAGTCGCAGCTGGAGGAGGCACTGGCGGACCGCCACGCGTTCATTGGCGCGGCCGAATCTCAGGTTTCCCGCGTGCTTGCGCGCATCGAGGAAGTTAAGAACCGCCACCCGGAGGCCGCAACGTACACCCCGGGCGAGATTCTGTAGCTGTGTACTGGCGCAGCTACCAGTGCTCTTTTAGCTGCGCAAACGCCGAAGTTTCGCACTGTTCCGGCCACAAATAGTCAAATGCCTGGCACAGGGCTACACTGTCTACTCATGCGTCCAGAACTGTGCGAGTACGAGCACCATTCCGCAGGTAAAGTGCGGGAGATCTACGAGGTCGACGAAGACAACCTGCTGATGGTTGTCAGTGACCGGATCAGTGCCTACGACTACGTCCTTGAAACCGAGATCCCAGACAAGGGCCGGGTGCTCACTGCCGTGAGCGCCTTTTTCTTTGACGAGATTGATTTCCCCAACCACCTTGCCGGCGCGTTGGATGACGAGCGGATCCCCGAGTACGTCCTCGGCCGCGCCATGTTGTGTAAGAAGCTGGATATGATCCCCTTCGAATGCGTGGCCCGTGGTTACCTAACCGGCTCTGGCCTGAAGGAGTACCAGGAGACCGGCAGCGTGTGCGGTGTGGAGCTGCCCGAGGGGCTGGTGGAGGCCTCCCGCCTGCCGGAGCCGATCTTCACCCCGGCCACCAAGGCCGAGCTGGGTGACCACGACGAGAATGTGAGCTTCGATGTGGTTGTCGAAGCTTTGGGGGAGGAGCGCGCCAACGAGCTGCGCGAGGCCACCCTCTCGATCTACAAGAAGGCCGCCGCCATCGCCGAGGAGCGTGGCCTGATCCTGGCCGATACCAAGTTCGAGTTCGGCCTGGACGCCGACGGCACCCTGGTGCTGGCCGATGAAGTGCTGACTCCGGACTCCTCCCGCTACTGGCCCGCCGAGGGCTACGAGGAGGGCAAGGTTCAGCCCAGCTTCGACAAGCAGTACGTGCGCAACTGGCTGACCGGCCCGAAGTCCGGCTGGGACAAGTCCGAGGGCACGCCCCCGCCGCCGCTGCCGGGTTCCGTGGTGGAGGCCACCCGTTCCCGCTACATTGAGGCCTACGAGAAGCTATCCGGCAAACGCTTCTCCGACTGGATCGGCCAGTGCGTCTAGGGGGGTGTCCCTATGTTTTTGTCAAGCGTTAGGCCGATGTTGACGAGAACAGTCTTGGGAGTAGGTTCTTAGGCGTGCCTAGGAGCCGACCAGCGTGTGCTGGTCGGCTCCGTCTTTGGGCTTTATGCGGCGACGGGGCGTGGCGGGATCTCGCGGAAGAACTCCTTGTTTTTCAGCATCGCGTAGATGACATTGCATCGGCGTCGTGCCAGGCAGATGACTGCTGCGTTGTGGCGTTTTCCTTCAGCGCGTTTGCGTTCGTAATACCGCCGTGACGGTTCGTGGCTGCGGATAACCGCGAATGCGGAGTAGAACAAGGCATTTTTCAGTCGTTTATTGCCTGACCGTGCTGGGAACTCACCTCTGATCGACGAACCTGATCGTCTAGTGACGGGCGCTATTCCAGCATAAGCAGCTAAGTGGCCAGCACTATCGAAGTCGGAGCCATCACCGATCGCAAGAAGGATCTGCGCTGCGGTCTTGATGCCGACTCCGGGCATACTCATCAAGACCTCACAAAGAGGGAAATCAGCGAGCATCTCTTCAACCTGTTCAGCGATGGTGTTTCGTTGCTCTTTGAGGGCCTTGATGTTTGCAGCCAGTTGAGGAATTACTAACTCGGCGGCATCGCTTCCAGGCACGGTGACTGATTGAGCTTTCAGTGCTGCAAAAATGTCGTCTACCAGCGGGGTGGGGTCTTTACGTGTGTGCTTGATCATCCAGTTCAACACTCGTTGGTATCCGGCTCTTTTTAGCCCCTGCGGTCCCTTGTAATGAATCAATAAATCCAGGATCGGCGTGCGAGTCAGGGTGCTACCAGCAAAAACTCGTTCCAGGCTGGGATAGATCTGGGTGAGGATACTGCGAAGTCGATTGACAGTGCGAGTGCAATCGCGGGCGATGTCATCATCGAAGCCGGACAGCATCTTTAGGGCGGAAAGTACCTCATCATTGCGGTCGACGGCACGTAGCGTGTGGGGCATTGTGCGGGCGGTGTCAGCGATGATGAATGCGTCGCGTTTGTCTGTTTTTGCACGCCCCGGATAGAGATCTGCAGCTTTGCGCATCGCAAGACCTGGCAGGTATCCGACTTCGCAACCGCAGTCCCGGGCTACAGCAATTGGTAGTGCGCCGATGGTGTTGGGTTGGTCGACGATCACGAGCACGGTGCCAAGCTCCTGAAGCTGGTGAAAAACGCCTGCTAGTTCGGATTCGAGTTGGGGCAACGGTTTGTCGAAGACCTTGTTGCCATCACGGTCTAGGGCGCAGGCGTGGTGTTCAGATTTGCCGACGTCTAGGCCGAGGAATATGTCGATGGAATGCTCCGGAGACATGATGAGCTCCTAGAAAACGAGATGGGTATGGCGTTGATCCAGTCGCTGGCGTCATGACCTTCGTTGCAAGCACCCACGTTACAAAGAGACCTAGTTTGAAACTGGCCGTGTCCCTATCAGCTGTCATCGAAAGTCCTGGCACCCGGCGGCAACACCCCCCGGATTATGGAAACTACAGGGCAAGTAAGCCATACCGGGACCAGCGACTATCCCCATTATCAGGGACACTCACAAGGTAACGGGTGTTCCTATATAGGTTGTCAACCTAGCGGGTGGAGAAATTGGGGGCGGATTCTCTCTGCGGGGTTGTTTGGTCGTGTTGTTTTCGGGCATGGCTGCTAGCCGACTGGGATTTTACCCGGTCGGCTATCTTTACTCTTAGTGTCTAGGCTGCTAGGTCTTCCTGTGATGGTGCGGGATCGTGGTAGTGCTCGTGGTTGCGCATCATGGCGTAGAGGACGTTGAGTCGTCTGCGGGCTAGTGCTACTACTGCGGCGTTGTGTCTTTTGCCTTCACGGCGCTTTCGTTCATAGAATTGCCGGGAACGCTCGTGGAATCTGATGGATGCAAAAGATGATTGCCATAGGGCGTTCTTTAATTTTTTATTGCCGGCTCGGTTCAGTGAGTTCGACATGATCGAGGTCCCGGACTGGTTTGTCCGAGGTGATAAGCCAGCGTAAGAGGCTAGGTGCCCAGCTGTCGGGAAGTCGGTCATGTCGCCCGCGGTCATGAGAATTTGTGCTGCCGTCTTTGGTCCGATTCCTGGCATGGATAGCAGGATTTGAGTGTGGGGGATGTCGTTGATGAGCTCGATGACTTCCTGCTCGATTTGTGTGCGGTGCTCGAGCTTTAAAAGCGCGTCCTTCGCCGACATTGCTACGCCCATTTCGGCATAGTGTGCACCAGCAATGGCAACTGTTTGCTCAGAGATGGCAGCGAAAATGGCATCGAGGACAGGTTCAGGATTGCGTGCCTTATAGCGTCGAGCGAAGGCAGTTGCCTTGGCCTTTCCGAGGCGTTTTATCTTGGTCGGTCCGCCGTAGCGTGCAAGTAGGTGCAGAACCCACTTGCGGTGAATTATCTGACCGCGAAGGGCCTGTTCGAATTGCGGGTAGCAGCCTACTAGTGCACTTCGAATCTGATTGATGAGCCTGGTGTAGGAGCGCGCTAAATCTTCGTCGATACCGTTGAGGACCTTCAACTGGAGGAAGGCTTCTTCGACGCGGTCGACGCTGCGGAGGGATTCCGGAAGGTTCTTTGCAGCGTGGGCGATGATATAGGCGTCCCGGATATCAGTTTTGGCATTGCCAGCGTGGATGCGCGAGAGTTGACGCATAGCCAAACCGGGAAGGTAGCGCACGTCGATCCCGAGTTCTTGAGCAACCGCGACAGTTAGTCGACCAATGTTATTGGGCTGGTCCACGACGACAAGGACCTTGTGGTCGTGTGCGCTGAACGCTGAAAACAGTGCGCGCAGGGATTTTTCGTTTTGGTTGATGCGCTTAGATAGCACATGGGTGCCGTCGATATCTAAGACGCAAGCGTGGTGAAAGTATTTACCGACGTCCATGCCGATGACATAGTCGTAGGTCATGCCAGACCTCCTAGCGAATTGAATGAGTATGGGACTTATTTCATCGCTGGTGGTCGGACATACTTCACGCTGGCATCCACATTACTTTGAGACCTCGCACATTCTGTGCGGGTCAGGTTCCTATTAGCAGTCTGGAGTATGCCACTGCCTTCGGCGGCATCACCCCCCGGATCATTTTCAGACAGGGACGAAAACAAGCCATACCGAAGCCAGCGACTAGTTCCACTGCCCCAAGGCAGAAGGAACGCAGACAAACATAACCTGCCCCAGCATGGGGCTAGGAGTACGAATCCTGAGTTCCTTCAAGCGGAACTGCCAACAACGTAATGGGCTGCGACTCTCGCCAACCCCTTACCAACCCCTTACTAATTCTGTCTGAGTAGCATGGCGCGTATGCCTAATAACGACGCGCCTCAGACAGCTAGCAACCCAATCGCGGCTCCGCCGGTCGCCAAGCAGGTACCCCACACTCGCACCTTCCACGGCCGCGAGTTCGTGGATAACTACGAGTGGCTGCGCGACAAGGACAACGCGGAGGTCCGCCAGCACTTAGAGGCGGAGAACGCCTGGACTGCTCAGCAGACCGCCCACCTCAAGCCGTTGGAAGACCGCCTGTTCGAGGAGGTTAAGGCCCGGGTGCAGGAGACGGATATGTCCCTACCCGTGCGTTCCGAGGGCTGGTGGTATTTCTCCCGCACCGAGGAGGGCAAAAGCTATGGCACCATGTGCCGAGTTCCCATCGCCGATCAAGACGACTGGACCCCACCGACCATCGAACCGGGAGTTCCCGCGCCGGGCGAGGAAGCTTTCCTGGATTGCAACGCCCTAGCCGAAGGCAAAGAATTCTTCAGCCTGGGCGCTGCTAGCGTGACCAAGGACGGCACGCGTCTGGCCTACTCGGTGGATGAGACCGGCTCCGAGCGCTTCACCCTGCGCATCCGCGACCTCACCACGGGGGAGGACCTGGAAGACGAGATCGAGGATGTCTTCTACGGCGCCACCTGGGTAGGCAGGGATACCGTGTACTACCAGCGCGTGGATGAAGCATGGCGACCGCACGAGATCTGGCGCCACACAATCGGTGAGGGCGTCGATAAAGACGAGCTGGTGTACCGCGAAGGCGACGAACGTTTTTGGACGGGCGTGGCAACCACCCGCTCCGAGCGCTATCTGCTGGTACACACGGGTTCAAAGGTGACCAGCGAGGTATGGTACCTCGACCTGGAGAATCCGAATGCCGAGCTGACCTGTGTAATCCCGCGCGAGGCCAATGTGGAATACGGGGTGGATCACGCGGTTGTGGGTGGCCAAGACCTGTGGCTGGTGTTGCATAACAAGACCGGTGCTAATAGCGAGCTCGGCTACCACCCGACCGGCCAGATTGCCACCTGGGACGACGTGCAAGCGCTTGTGCCGCACCGCGAGGATGCGCGCTTGGAGGGCGTGGATGTCTTCAGCGACCACATTGTCCTCGAAGCTCGGGAAAATGCGCTGGAGACCAGCTACATCATGAAGCTTGGTGACGCCGACACCTCGACCGGCGACTCTTCCGCCCCGGCCTTCGGCGAGTTTGAGCGGATCGAATTCCCCGGGGAACTCTGCGGGGTTGGGGCCGTGGGCAACAGCGAGTGGGAGAGCCCAGTGTTACGCGTGGCCTACACTGCCTTCACGACACCGCCGCGGATCTACGACATCGACTTGGCGACGGGGGAGAAGATCCTGCGCAAGGAGCAGCAGGTGCTGGCCGACCCGGACGGCCGGGAGTTCGACCCCACGCAGTACACCTCGCAGCGGCTGTGGGTGAAGGCCGAGGATGGCGCGCGCATTCCGGTATCTCTGATTCACCGCACGGATGTGGACATCACTCAAGCGAACCCGGTTTTGTTGTACGGCTATGGTTCCTACGAGAACTGCATCGACCCGGGATTCTCCCTGTTCCGGCTGTCCATGCTGGACCGCGGCGTGGTCTACGCTATCGCGCACGTTCGCGGGGGCGGAGAGATGGGGCGGTTGTGGTACGACCACGGTAAGGGGCTAGAAAAGCGCAACACGTTCACGGACTTTGTGGCCGTCGCCGACCACCTGCTACGCGAAGGCATGACCACCCGCGAACAGATGGTGGCCGAGGGCGGCTCGGCCGGCGGCATGTTGATGGGTGCGGTGGCCAACATGGTGGGGGATCGCTTCGCGGGCATTGAGGCGGTTGTTCCTTTCGTGGACCCGCTGACCAGCATGCTCATGCCGGAGCTGCCGCTGACCGTGACGGAGTGGGACGAGTGGGGTGATCCCTTCCACGACCCGCAGGTCTACGACTATATGGCGGGCTACGCGCCTTATGAGAATGTCTCGGCCGACCTGACCTACCCGCCGATTCTGGCGGTGACCAGCCTGAACGATACCCGCGTGCTGTATGTGGAGCCCGCGAAGTGGGTGGCCAAGTTGCGCGAGGTGGGCGCCGAGAACACGCTGCTGCGCATCGACATGGAGGCCGGCCACGGCGGCGTTTCCGGTCGCTATGCCAAGTGGCGCCAGGCGGCCTTCGAGACTGCCTGGGAGCTGGAGAAGATGGGTGCCACCGAGCTGCTGGTGACTGGTGGGGTCGAGAAGGGCTAGCAGGGACTAAGAGCTTTCAACAATTCGATGCACAGATGTAGGGCGGGCGTTACCTCCCGTTCACCTATGTTGTGCAGGCTAAGTATCTATGAGCCCCGCACAGACCGTCCCCAGCGCCCAGCGTGCCCCCCGCGTTTTGTTGACCATCACAGGACTGCGTCAAGACACAGTAACCGCGGCTGAAAAAATGCGGGATGCAGCGCGGGCGCTGGACCTGCACGCCGGTTTGGTGCTGACAGTGCAGGGGCCGAACTGGCGGCTGAAGGATGACCACGCGGCGCTGGAACTGATCCACGATTCTGCTGCCCGCGGCCACGAGCTGCTGCTCGGCGGGCTGGGGCCGCTGGGCGGGGCGCACGGCAAGGGGGAGTTCCACCGGCTCGGCCGTCACGAGGCAACACTGCGGCTCTCCGCCGCCACCCGCCAGCTGGATGCTCTCGGGTTGAGCCCGAAGGCATTCGCCCCGACCCGTTGGCTGGCGTCGGAGGACGCTCTACAAGCCGCCAGTGAGGTGGGGTTCGCAGTCGCAGCGGATGCGTACACCATCCGAGACCTCACTGACCTCGCTAATGACAAGCGCCATCCGGTGCGTGTGCTCGCGTTCGGCGATGGGTTTGGGTCGGTGAAATGGTGGCGTCGCAACGTCCTCAACAGCGCGCGCCGCAGCGCCGCGAAGGGCAAAGACATCCGCCTTTCCATCAGCGCGGCGAAGGCTAGTAAAGACGACGTGGCAGGCGATATGCTGCGCATTCTCGAGCTGCTGCGGGACAGTGGCTACCAGCCAGCGAACTACTGCGACTACGTCGATCGCCAGCAGGTATCTGTGGCTTAAAAACCTGCCACTTCGCAGTGTTACCATGGGGCGGTAAATACCTTCCGAAAAATACCGCAAAGCTGGGAGAATATAGAAGCCATGGCTCGTGTAGTCGTCAACGTCATGCCCAAGAAGGAAATCCTCGACCCGCAGGGTCAGGCCGTTGTCCGTGCGCTGGGTCGCATCGGTATCAGTGGGGTAGAGGACGTGCGCCAGGGGAAGCGCTTTGAACTGGAGGTCGGCGAGGGTGTCTCGCGCGAAGACCTGGAAAAGATCGCCTCCGACTTGCTGGCCAACACCGTGATCGAGGACTACGAGGTAGTCGTAGAGGGTGCAGAAGCCGTGGCAGGCGGCGCGGATGTGGAGGCAAAGTAAGTGACCAGCCGCATCGGAGTAATCACCTTCCCCGGCACCTTGGATGACGTCGATGCCGTGCGCGCCGTGCGCCTGGCGGGGGCGGAGCCGGTGGAGTTGTGGCACGCTGACGAAGATCTGAAGAACGTTGACGCTGTGGTTGTGCCCGGCGGTTTTTCCTACGGCGACTACCTGCGGGCCGGCGCCATCGCTTCCATCGCCCCGGCCATGAAGTCCGTAGTGGCTGCCGCGGAGCGGGGCACCCCCGTGCTGGGCATCTGCAATGGCTTCCAGATTCTGCAGGAAGCCGGCCTGCTGCCCGGCGCCCTGACTCGTAACGAGGGCCTGCACTTTGTGTGCCGCGATGTTTACCTAGAGGTCGAAAACACTTCCACCGCGTGGACCAACCAGTTCGCCGAGGGATCCAAGATCCTGGTGCCGTCTAAGCACGGCGAGGGGCGCTTCCAGGCCAGCGAGGAGACCCTGGAGCGCCTCGAAGGCGAAGGTCGCGTAGTGTTCCGCTACGCCGTGAACCACAACGGATCCCGCAACTCGATCGCCGGTGTGTGCAGCGAAAACGGCCGCGTAGTTGGCCTGATGCCACACCCAGAGCACGCAGTGGAAACGCTGACGGGCCCGTCCCTTGACGGACTGGGTCTGTTCCAGTCGGTCCTGTCCACGCTCGTTTCCTAAATTTTTCTTCTTACAAGGAGCACCCGATCCCCATGATTCACAACGACACGGTCGCCGACGCTAAGGCCAACCCGGATCTGGAGCAGCCGTACCACGAGCTGGGCCTGAAGGACGACGAGTACGCACGCATCAAGGAACTCCTGGGCCGTCGCCCTACCGATGCGGAACTGGCGATGTATTCCGTGATGTGGTCTGAGCACTGCTCGTACAAGTCCTCGAAGACGCACCTGCGCTACTTCGGCGAGACCACGACGGACGAGATGAAGTCCAAGATGCTCGCCGGTATCGGCGAGAACGCCGGCGTGATCGACATCGGCGATGGCCACGCCGTGACCTTCAAGGTCGAATCCCACAACCACCCGTCCTACGTGGAGCCCTACCAAGGCGCAGCGACCGGCGTGGGCGGCATCGTCCGCGACATCATGGCAATGGGCGCGCGCCCGGTGGCGGTGATGGATCAGCTGCGCTTCGGCCCGGCCGACCTGCCGGATACTCAGCGCGTGCTGCCCGGTGTGGTCGCGGGTGTGGGTGGTTACGGCAACTCTCTGGGGCTGCCGAACATCGGCGGTGAGACTGTTTTTGACGCCACCTACGCGGGTAACCCGCTGGTCAATGCACTGTGCGTGGGCACTTTGAAGACCGAAGATCTGAAGCTGGCCTTCGCCTCTGGCAAGGGCAACCGAGTGATCCTTTTCGGCTCCCGCACGGGCCTGGATGGCATCGGTGGCGTATCCGTGCTGGCCTCCGACACCTTCGAGGAAGGCGCGGAGCGCAAGCTGCCCGCCGTGCAGGTGGGCGACCCCTTCGCGGAGAAGGTACTGATTGAGTGCTGCCTGGACCTGTACCGCGCTGGCGTGGTCGTCGGCATTCAGGACCTCGGTGGCGCTGGTCTTTCCTGCGCCACTGCAGAGCTGGCTTCCGCCGGTGACGGCGGCATGCACATCAACCTGGACAATGTGCACCTGCGCGCTGAGGGCATGACCGCCGCGGAGATCTTGTCCTCCGAGTCGCAGGAGCGCATGTGCGCCGTGGTGGAGCCGGAGAACGTGGATGCGTTCATGGAAATCTGCCGCAAGTGGGACGTGCTGGCCTCCGACATCGGCTGCGTAACCGATGGCGAGCACCTCGTCATCGAGCACTGCGGCGAGATTGTGGTGGACGCTTCGGCACACACCATGGCCGAAGAAGGCCCGGTCTACGAGCGCCCCTACGAGCGCCCGGCGGAGCAGGACGAGCTGAACGAGCCCCGCGGCGTGGAGTTGCCGGAGACCTCCCAGGAGGTCCGTCAACAGATCCTGGACCTGGCGGCCTCCCCGGCGCTGTGCTCCCGCGAGTTCATCACCGAGCAGTACGACCGTTACGTGCGCGGCAACACCGTCGCGGCCAAGGACGCGGACGCGGGCGTGCTACGCATCGACGAGGAGACCGGTCGCGGCATCGCCGTTTCTACCGACGCCTCTGGCCGTTACACCCGCTTGGATCCCCGCACTGGCGCACAGCTGGCGCTGGCTGAGGCCTACCGCAACGTCTCCATCACGGGCTCCACCCCTGTGGCAGTCTCCAATTGCCTGAACTTCGGTTCCCCGGAAGACCCGGGCGTGATGTGGCAGTTCCGTGAGGCCGTGCATGGCCTCGCCGATGGCTGTAAGGAGATGGGCATCCCGGTTACCGGCGGTAACGTCTCCTTCTACAACCAGACCGGCGATACCGCTATTCTGCCGACCCCAGTCATCGCAGTGCTGGGCACCATCGACGACTGCGCCCACCGAATCCCACAGCAGCTGCCGAAGCCAGCTGCCGAGGGGGAGAAGCAGGAGGAGTACCACCTGGTTCTGGTGGGTGCGGAGACCCGCGAGGAGCTCGGCGGCTCCATTTGGCAGCAGGTCGTTCACGACGAACTGGCCGGCATGCCGCCGCAGGTGGATCTGTCCGTGGAGCAGCGCCTGGGTGCTTTCATCACCGATCAGCGCGACAAGATCGTCGCAGCCCACGACCTTTCCGAGGGCGGCCTGTCGCAGGCCGTCGTGGAGCTGGCAATCCAGTCCGGCCGCGGAGTAGCCATCAATCCGATGCTCAGTCAGCACGAGTCCGCCGTAGTGGAAGGCCGCACGCTGGCACAGCAGGCAGCGGTGGGGCTGTTCTCCGAGACCGCTTCTCGCGTGCTGCTGGCCGTAAGCAGCGAGGACTACGGCGACCTGATGCGCGCTCTGGCCGAGACCGGCCTGACCGGTGGCTGGATCGGCCTGACCGGCGTTAACGACGCGGCAGATCAGCCGGTCATTCGCTTCGGCTCCGGCGTATACCCGGCGCTTCCTTTCGGCGGGGAGGTCGAGCTCGACCCGGCCAAGGAACACGATGAAGACTTCGACGTCGTCATTGCCCTGGAAGCAGCCGAGAATGCGTGGAAGTCCACGCTGCCTGCGCTGTTCAGCCACGCGGCAGGGAATAACTCCGTCATCTAAGGTGCCGAAGAGTAAGGCACTGAAGAGCTAGAACGGAGAAAGGGTCCCGCGACCGGGATGGTCGCGAGCCCCTTTTGCTGTGCTTAAACGCAGCGGCAGGCTTTACTCTACGAAGCGGAAATCGCGGTTGCTGGGGCTAACCAACGGCCGCGGCAGGAACTCCTTGCGCAGGTTACGCAGCGTGGAGGCGTGCTCCTCCAGACGCTTATCTTCGCTGGTCACCGGCGTGTACTTGCGGGCTTGCAGCGGGTTACCATCCAGGTCGATGGCGATGTACGTCATGGACGCGTGAATAGCTACCGGCAGGTTGCCCTTGCCCTCGCGCGGGTCGCCAGCGCGCAGGTGCACCATCACTGTCATCGAACGCTCGTCGGTGCGCACCAGGCGTGCGTCCACCTCCACGAGGTCGCCGATGTGCACCGGACGGTAGAAGCGAATACCACCGGCGTACACCGCAGTGGTGCGCTCGCCGGTCCACTGCATCGTGCAAGCGGTGGCCGCCTCGTCGATCCATTCCATGGCGGTTCCGCCGTGGACGTTGCCACCCCAGTTCACGTCCGTTGGCTTCGCCAGGAAGCGGTTCACCAGCTCCGGAGCGGTGGACTTGTCAGTGTAGGTCTGGCGCAGCATCTCCTCTTCGATGGCCTTGCGCAGCTGAATGCGGGAAAGCGCGGCATCTTCTACGCGCTTTTCCTCGTCGGTCGTCGGAACGTAGGAGGGGATTTGCTTGGACTTACCGTTTTCGTCCAAGGCAACGAAGATCACCAGGCAGTCGCAGGCACGGGTGAACACGCCCTCGCGCGGATCTGCGGATAGCACCTCGTTGACGATGTGCATGGAGCTGCGGCCGGTGTATGCAATGCGGCTGCGGACCTCCACCATGTGGCCCGAGGGGATTGGGCGAGTGAAGTGGATGTGGCCCACGTAAGCGGTCACACAATAAGACTGGGCCCAGCCGACGGCACAGGCATAGGCGGCCTTATCGATCCACTCCAGTACACGGCCACCGTGCACGCCCATCGCTCCGGCCATCAGCACGTCCGTCGGTGCGGCGAGGAAGCGCAGCGTCACCTTTGGGCTGCGCTCTGGGGGAGCCTTCGCCGTGTCGTCAGATGCATTGTGCTCGCTGGGGGTGGTGTTTTCTGCGCTGTCCGCCACGGGTCGCTGCCTTCCTTAAATTCCCTGTACTAGAGTCCCTGTACTTCTTTAGTGTTCAACTTCCCAATACTAACGCGCCCTACACTTCGGTGTTCGATATAGCACTACTATTTCAGCAGTACAGTTTTCAGGCATGAAGCGTTTACACGGCCCGGAACTGTCAGCCGCTGCTCGCAGCGCAGTTGAAGCGGTGTTGCCCTGGGTAAAGCATCCCACAGGGCAGCCCCGTCCCCCGCGCGCCGAAGTAGCTGCGGCGGTTCGCCTGTCTGCGGCTGTCTTGGAGGAACTGGCTCCTGGCCATTCCGTTGAGGTGCGGGTTCCCCCCTTCACGGCGATCCAGTGCATCGCTGGTCTGGAGCATCGTCGTGGCACCCCGCCGAATGTGGTGCAGTGTTCGCCGATTACGTGGCTGCGCCTGGTTGTGGGGGCCGAGGATCTTTTGGGTTCGGACGCCGACACCTCCGGAACCCGCGCTTCCGCCGTCGCTGAGCACCTTCCACTGTTTAAAATTTGAGCTCGCTTAGTCAGCGAAAGGGCACCCCTTTGGGTTAGTGCGGATGGGCTAGTAGAGTCGGCATAGTGGCAAACATTCAAGGCCAGAGAAAACAAACAGAGACAGAACCGTTGCTGAGCCCGTTCGACGACCGGGGTGAGACCGAGCCCCGGGAGGAATGTGGCGTATTCGGGGTATGGGCACCGGGGGAGGACGTTTCCAAGCTGACGTACTACGGCCTGTACGCACTGCAGCACCGCGGCCAGGAGGCCGCGGGTATCGCAGTGGGCGACGGCGACCAGATCGTCGTGTTTAAGGATCTGGGTTTGGTCAGCCAGGTGTTCGACGAGCAGTCGCTCGAAGCCCTCAAGGGGCACATTGGCATGGGACACAACCGCTACACCACTGCCGGCGGTAATAGCTGGGAGAATGCGCAACCCATGTTCCGCATGGCTCCCGATGGAACCGACGTGGCTCTGGGCCACAACGGCAACCTGGTGAACCACCGGGAGCTCACTCAAGAGGCCGCTCGGTTGGGTCTGGTTGACCCGAAGGAAAACCCCTCAGATTCGCTGGTCATGTGCGCCCTACTGGCCGCCGAGACCCGTGAAGGTCATGGCGTAGAGGAAGCAGCCATGGAGCTATTCCCGAAGGTCAAGGGTGCTTTCTGCGTGCTGTTTACCGACGGTGACGCACTGTACGCTGTCCGTGACCCGCAGGGTGTGCGTCCGTTGTCTATCGGTCAGCTGGCCGGTGGCGGCTGGGTTGTCGCTTCCGAAACCGCGGCCTTGGATATCGTGGGCGCCCGCTTCGTCCGTGACGTGGAGCCGGGCGAGCTGGTGGCCATCGACGGTGATGGTGTGCGTTCTCGCCGATTCGCAGAGACCAAGCACAAGGGTTGCGTATTCGAGTACGTCTACTTGGCCCGTCCCGATTCAGTGATTCGTGGTCGGTCGGTGAATGGCACCCGCCTGGAGATTGGCCGAAAGCTAGCCGAGGAGGCCCCGGCTGAGGGCGACCTGGTGATTCCCGTGCCGGAGTCCGGCACGCCTGCAGCCGTGGGCTATGCCCAGGCTTCGCGCATTCCCTTCGGTCAGGGGTTGATGAAGAACGCCTACGTGGGGCGTACCTTCATCCAGCCGTCGCAGACTATTCGCCAGCTGGGTATCCGGTTGAAGTTGAACCCGCTGCGCGAGGTCATTGAGGGCAAGCGCCTGGTGGTGGTGGATGATTCTATTGTCCGCGGCAACACCCAGCGTGCGCTGATTAAGATGCTGCGCGAGGCCGGGGCGAAGGAAGTGCACGTCCGCATCGCCTCGCCACCCGTAAAGTGGCCGTGTTTCTACGGCATCGACTTCGCCTCGCCCACCGAGCTGATTGCGAATAATGTTGATCCCTCGGACCCGGTGGAGGGCATTCGCCGGGAGATCGACGCGGACTCCCTAGCATTCGTCTCGACCGAGGCGATGGTAGAGGCGTCACAACAAAGCAGCGAGGAGCTGTGCGCGGCGTGCTTCGACGGTGTGTTCCCGCTGGGCATGCCGAGCGACGACCCGAACGCGGCGTTGGTAGAAACGATGCTGAAGCAGCAGGCGAAGAATTAAGAAAGCTTAGAAAGCAAGGACAAGCCATGAGTGAGCACCCCGATAACTCCCCGAAGCAGGCAGAGGGCGCATCGTACGCCGCTGCCGGTGTAGACATTGAGGCCGGCGATCGCGCGGTAGAGCTTTTCGCGCCCCTGGCCAAGAAGGCCACCCGCCCCGAGGTGCGCGGCGGGCTCGGTGGCTTCGCCGGCCTGTTCGCACTGGGTGATTATGAGAAGCCGTTGTTGGCTGCGTCCTCCGACGGTGTGGGTACCAAGCTGGCGGTCGCCCAGGCGATGGATAAGCACGACACGATCGGCCGCGATCTGGTTGCGATGTGCGTGGATGACCTGGTGGTTTGCGGTGCCGAGCCGCTATTCCTGCAGGATTACATCGCTATCGGCAAGGTTGTGCCCGAGCACGTTGCCAGCATCGTCGCCGGCATCGCCGCGGGCTGCGAGGAAGCCGGTTGTGCGCTGCTGGGAGGCGAGACTGCCGAGCACCCCGGCGTGATGGAGCCTCACGAGTACGACGTCTCCGCCACTTCCGTCGGCGTGGTCGAAGAGGCGAACTTGCTGGGGCCGGATCGCGTGCGCCCGGGTGACGTGGTGATCGCCATGGCTTCTTCCGGCCTGCACTCCAACGGTTACTCTCTGGCGCGCCACGTGCTGCTGGATACCAAGCAACTGCCGCTGGACGGCCACATCGACTCCCTCGGTCGCACACTGGGGGAGGAGCTGCTGGAGCCGACCCGTATCTACGCCCTCGATTGCCTGAAGCTAGCCAGCGAGTGTGACGTTCACACCTTCGCCCACATCACCGGCGGTGGCCTGGCCGCCAACCTGGGGCGCGTGATCCCGGACGGACTGGTCGCAGAGCTAGAGCGTTCCTCCTGGACCCCCGGCCCGATCTTCCGTCTGATTCAGGAGGAAGGTCAGGTCTCGCAGGAGGAGATGGAGAAAACCTTCAACATGGGCGTAGGCATGGTCGCCGTCGTCGCTGAGGACGATGCCGAGCGCGCACTCGCGATGCTGACCGCCCGCCACATCGATGCCTGGCGTCTGGGCGAGGTCCGCCCAGCACAGGATGGACAGTCCGGCGCGGTCCTGGATGGCGAGTACCGCAGCCCGGTGAACTAAAACGGGCTCAGGTTAAGAAAAACTCCCGCAGCTGTGCTTTTCAAAAGCACTAGCTGCGGGAGTTTTTCTACTGAATAGGTTGGCTTTTACCGCGACCCGTTAGAGTATTTGTCCTCGTAGTCGTCGGCGTAATCGTCGCTGTAGTCGTCGTAATCTGCAGCGTAATCGCTGTAGTCATCCTCGTAGTCGTCGTACTCGGTATCGCCGCGGGAACCGGACCCCCGGTTCTGCGACTGGCCAGAGAGTTCCCTCTGTAGCCTCTCCAGATCCATCTCCGGAGCGTTGTACTTCAACTGACGAGCAACCTTGGCTTGCTTTGCCTTGGCACGGCCGCGACCCATGGCCTGACCCCCTTGCGGTGTCCTCGAGTGGCGCGGGAGTTCGGCCACCCTTTTCGTTTACAAGTTAAGTTTCTTCCTGCCCTACACCATAGCGGGTACCAATCATTTTTTCCCAAAAGCCCCCTCCCACAGGGTTCGCAGGCGCGGGAGCTTTCACATTGAATTCCCCTATGACCTGCGCTGTTAAGGCTATGAGAAGGGGGTTGAGCCAAAGTGAGGTTTTCTAATTTTTCCCGCGCAGGCGGTTGATCGCGGCGCGACCCGGTCGGATCGCGTCGTCTTGATCCGCATTGGCAAGGTCGCTGGGATCAATCGATGCGTCGATCCCATCAGCGAGTAGCGGGGGGACGTCGCTATTTTTGGACGCCAACTTCTCCACCACATTGCGCTTCACCAAAGCCAGCGCGATCGGTCCGTAGTCGCAGTCGTGCACGCTGGACCCGACGCGGCCGATTGCGCGACCCCCTGCAGTAAGTTCGGCACCTACTTCGGGCAGTCGGTTGGCGGACCCGTCCAGCTGCAGCATTACCAACACGCGTGGAGATTTGCCCAGATTATGCACTCTGGATACCGTCTCCTGCCCTCGGTAGCAACCTTTGTTCAAGTGCACGGCGGCCTCGGTGGGGCCCGCGGAGACATCGTCTAGTTGGGTGGCGCCGCTGATTCCCCTGCCAATGAAGGCGGGAATCTCGTGGGGGATAGCACGATCGTCGGTATCCACACCCAGCACTGGCTGGCGTGCCTGCACGCGGAATGCGTCGTAGGCCATGCGCCCGGTGGGCTGGGCGATGTTGTTTAGCTCGTCCCAGGAGCGGGTGAAACCCTCGCGGGAAACCCACAGGTCGAGAGCCTGGAGTTCGCCGATAGTTCCGGTCCTCCATAGTTGCAGATCTATATTTTCTGGCACGTTGATCTTCAACTGAGCGGGCAGGGCGGCGGAGGAGGTGGCGTCATAGGTAAAGAGCGAAGAATCCGTGGCGAGGTCCGTGCCAATCACCGTGAGCCGCGCCCACGGCAGGCGCTCGACGGAGACCTGCGACCAGAAAACCATCTTGCTCAGATAATCCTCGAGTGCATCGGCGTGGGTGGCTGGTGTGTCGAGGATCAGCGCGTCCTCGGTGGCGAGGATGCCGAAGAAGTGCTCAACGTGGCCCTTAACGTCGAGGATCAGCCCGAAGGTAGCCTGGCCGGGCTCGATCGCGTTGACTTTCTGGGAGATCAGGTTGTTGAGCCAATCGCGGCGCTCCGGCCCCGAAACGCGGATTGCCACTCGATCCCAGAAGTCCACAAGGCCGGGCTTGCCATCGCCGACCCTGGATTGTTCGGTGAGAGGGTTGCCGTAGTGCCAGGCGGTGGCGGTGCTCTGAGCTTCGGTGGCCTCGCGGCCAGACAGCGCGCTGGCGCTAGGTGCGTGGTCGAGGATCGGGCTGTGAGTCAGATCAAACACACAACCCATCGTAGGACGGGGTGGGCTTGGCGTGCCAATAGCGGCGCTCTATTGGGCTTGAAGAACCTGCGGGATTAGTTCGGGAATAGAATGGGAAGCATGAGCAATCAGGAAGCAAAGTTCGTAGTCGTGGACGTCTTGGGGGAGGGCGGTACGGCAGCCACCGCCCAAGAACCGCAGGTCCGGGACGCGACCGTGCCGATGATCTACGCAGACGACCTGGCTGCCGTGCGCGGCGACGGGGTTTTCGAGACCTTCATGCTGCGCGGTGGCAACGTTCGTAACCGCGAGCGCCACGCCACTCGCTTCCTCAATAGTTCCGCGATGCTGGACCTGCCGGAGCCGGATCTGGAGCGCTGGTTCCGTGCCACCGACATTGCTGTAGCCGCCTTCGAGGCGAAGAACGGGGCGGGGCAGGAGGCCGCGCTGCGCTGGGTTTATTCGCGCGGGCGAGAATCCACGGGCCAGCCGACGGGCTGGGTTACAGTAGCGCCGGTTAGCTCGCACGTGTTGCACGACCGGGAGCGCGGCGTACGGGTGATGACGGCCGAGCGGGGGTTCCGCATCGACCTATCGGAGCGGTCCCCGTGGGCGCTCATTGGAGCGAAGACGCTGTCCTACGCGGCGAATATGGCTGCCCTGCGCAGTGCGAAAGCCCGCGGGGTGGACGATGTAATCTTCCTCTCCGACGAAGGGCTTGTACTGGAGGGGCCGACCTCGACCGTAGTCGTCGCAGAAGTGGATCCGACGACGGGGGAGAATAAGCTCGTTACCCCGCCGGCGCATGTAGGAATTCTGAAGGGAACCTCGCAGGCTGCACTCTTTAAGCTGGCCGAGCAGCGCGGATGGGCGGCGGAGGAGCGGGTGTTGCGAATCGAAGACCTCACCGCTGCCGCCGGTGTGTGGCTAGTCTCCTCGGTGCGCGTGCAGTCGCGGGTGACCGAACTGGACGGTAGGCAGTTGCCCCGTCCGGACATTGCCGACGAGGTAGAAAAAATGGCCTGGGAGGCTGTGACCGGCTAGCCGACCACGCGGGACAGTTGCGCGGACTGCCAGGGCACCATCTCGCCGTCGATGAGGCGCTCGTCGACCCAGCCGAGGTCGTTGTTCGGCATCAGACCGTAGAGGCGCTTGCCGGGGCCCAGGTTCGTCGGGCCGGTGGCCGTCGCCATCGTCGAGGCGCTTTCTAGCTGCCAGGCGCGCTCGTTTAGTGGGCTACCGTACAGGATCTCCACCATGCCATCGGAGTGAGTGAGGATCATCTCGATCTCATCATCATCGTTGATACGCAGGAAGCCGGACTCGCGGCGACCAGGAGTCTCGGTCGGCTGCCCGTCTTCATCCATGCGCCAGGTGCGGGAATCGTAGCTAATGCGGTTCTCGCCGTCGTGGGCGAAGACGACTTGCTGGCCGAAGGTGAACTCTTCCTCGCCGGGATGCGCCGCCTGTCCTTGGCCGCGCCATACGCCGATCAGTGGCAGCAGGGCTAGCAGCCCATCGTGCAGGTTGGGCCCCTTGCGCAGGTTGGCTGTGTCATCTGGGATGGGCATGTCGCCGAACTCCGGCAGGTTCTTGTCACTGGTGGACTTGGACTGCTCGGCGGCCAGGTTTACCGCTTCGTTCGCGTCGACCTTGAACTTCTTCTTTTCTTCTTCAGCCATACTCCTAAGCCTATAGGCTGGGGAGTTCTTCTTCACTCAAGGGTCGGGATCGCGGAGCCAGATCGGACAGGCTGATCTTCGTATACACCTTCGAGGTTTCGACGAATAACGAGCCGCCGGATACGTAGACTCGTTCCGGGTCGCCCCGCATGGGTAGTTCCTTGCCTGGGATGCTGAGGCTAAAGGCGTCAATAATACGATCCGCGATGGCCCCATCCAACGCGGATTCGTCTGTGACATCCTTGGCTTTGATGTCCAGCCCGTCCGGTGCGGAAAGGATCTTAAGTGGAGTGATCTTCATGGTTCCGGCGACGATGCGCAGCTTAACCTCAACTTTTGCAGGTTTGGCGAAGCCCTTTGGCTTGCCTTCGAAGATCGCTTCGGTCTCCCAGCCGCCGCGGGGCGAGATGTCGTCGAGATTCTGGATCTGCAAGGCCTCGATATCCATGCGGTTGCCCAGCAACACGCCGTCCAGCTGTAGACGGGTGAAGACCTTGCGAGCGGGGGCGTTTTCGATGGTGCCGTTGAAGACATCGTCGGCGGAGACCGTAATGTACTGCGCCGAAGTTTGAACGCTCATCAGCCCGAAGCCCGGTACGTCCACGTCATTGGCGACGACGGTGACCGCCTGCAACTCATGGCTTAGTGCTGCGCCGGTGTAAGGGAAGCCGGCTACCTGCACCTTCGGCGGATTGGCCAGGTTCGAATCCGCGTACAGTGCCTCGGAAATCTTGTGCTCGGCTCGTGCCGCAATCACGTTATCGACGAGCATCGCCACGAGTAATACCAGCACAAGGGTAAGCGCACCGCGAATCGCGATCTTCTTCACTTGGCTGGCCCCCTTCTCGAGCGTTTTCCTGTTTTCTTCAGGTTACTAGGTGTTCCTGTTTCTTCTTATTGACGCCACGCTTCCGCCGCTTCAAACTCAGCGAAGCGTCAAGAAACCCTTTAAATCTTCCCCACGACGGGAAGATTTAAGGGACAATCGAGGGCATGGCTATTACCTACGACACATATGAAGACCTGTGGGAGCACTCTGAGGTGTTGGAGGGGGTTCACGAGGTACTGAGCGAAGTCGCTGAGGTGGATGGCGTCCCTGCCATTAGTGAAGCTTTCTTACGTGGCATTGACGAAGATCGTGGACATAAGCATGTGGTGGCAATGAATGGCGACCGTGTGGTCGGTGTGCTGGCGATCGACCCGGACCGCGTGATTGAGCTGGCCGTTGCCCCAGAGGTTCGCCATAGCGGGGTGGGGATTGCCTTGTTTGAGGCTCTACGCGATCAGTTGGGCGTAAGCGGGGCAATTGACGTCTGGGCGCACGGGGATTCCGCGGGCGCGCAGCGCTTTGTGGAGTCGTTGGATGCCCGTCGAACCCGCGAGCTGCTGAAGATGTCCGTGGATTGTCCTCCGGCAACCAAGGCTGCCAAGGCTATTGAGGCTGGCGGAGCGGAAGCGGAGAAGCGCTGTCAGGAACAGGATATTGAAGTCTTGTCCTATGCCGAATCCGTGGCGCGCTTCGATGCGGATTCCGTGGACGCCGAGTGGGTGCGCGTAAACAACGAGGCCTTCGCGTGGCACCCGGAGCAGGGTGGCTGGAACACGGACCATTTGTGTTCCGCCCGCGATACCAATTGGTTCGACCCGGATGGGGTGCTCATGATGTGGGTGCGGGACGAGAATTCCGCTGCCGAGCGAGTGGGGATTCCCTGCGCGGCAAACGGTGGTGCTGGCAATGACGATGTCTTCCGCCTGGTGGGTTTCCACTGGACGAAGATTCCGCTGGCGGAAAAGGAAAAGGATGCCGGTGAGCGGGCAGGCGAAGTATATGTCGTGTGCCTAGCTGACGATGCTCGTGGAAGAGGGCTAGGGCAGGCGATCACTCAATTGGGCATGAGGTCGTTGTTGGAAAACGGTTGTGGGCGCATTGAGCTTTATGTGGAGGGCGATAATGCACCTGCGGTCTCTACCTATAAACACCTCGGGTTCGAAGTTGTGCACACCGATGTGGTCTATCGCGGCTGTCTCTAATGGGGGGCTTTGGTCGGGCTTTGGCCAGGCTTTGGTCAGGCACTGATGGCCTCTGAGGGGGCTCTAGGGGAAAGCGTTGGAGTTACGCTGCTCTTGAGCAGACAGTCTTAATGTTTCTCCAAAATCTCCTGAGAAGACCTGATGTGGCTAGCTAGGCGTCACTAATTGCGAAGAGCGTTCTGCTTCGCGATTGGTGAACTTTAGGTTAAATCAGGTCACCTCACGCCACACGGGGGTAGTGGTTAGGTGTGGTGTTGAGGGTATCTTGGAGCGTCTTTCTGTACCGAGAAAGTTTGTTGTGCTGCATAAATGCTGTTGTTCACCTGGTGTTCACTTACAGCACTCTTTAAATCCATAAGCGGGGATTAATTTTTGGGGTGACGCAAGAGTGGCTCTACAACTGCGAGCTTCTCCTGTAAGACACTTTCTGTACTTCTGACACATTTTCGGAGGAAATCCTCGTGAAGTTCACCATGAAGCGCGCCAGCGCTGCAGCTGCGACTCTGTTCGCTGGTTCCCTGATTCTGACCGGCTGCTCCAATGCTGACAACAACGAAGGCGGCGGCAGCAGCAGCGAAGGCTCTCGCCCGATGGAGGAGGCTACCGGCGAACTGCGTGGCGAAGGCGCTTCCTCGCAGGACAACGCAATCCAGAACATCTTCGGTCCGGCGTTCTCTGAGACTGGCGCAACCCTGGCTTACAACGCGTCTGGTTCCGGTGACGGCCAGAAGAAGTTCATCGCTGGCCAGGCCGATTTTGCGGGTTCCGACTCTCCGCTGAAGGATGACCAGATCGCGGACGCTAAGAAGCGTTGCGATGGAAACGACGCATGGCACCTGCCGATGGTTATCGGCCCGGTTGCAATCGCTTACCACCTGGAGGGCGTGGACGAACTGAACCTGTCCACCAAGACCGTTGCCAAGATCTTCAAGGGCGAGATCAAGAAGTGGGACGACGAGGCCATCAAGGCTGAGAACGAGGGCGTTGACCTGCCGTCCGACCCGATCGAGGTTGTGTACCGCTCTGACGAGTCCGGCACCTCCGACAACTTCCAGAAGTTCCTGGCTGCTTCCAGCGGCGAGTGGGACTCTGAGGGTAAGAGCTTCCCGACCAAGGTTGGCACCGGTGCTCCGAAGTCCAAGGGTGTTGCTGACCAGGTTGCAGCTACCAACGGTGCAATCACCTACGTTGAGTCCGGCTTTGCTGAGGAGCTCGACGCAGTCAACATCGCCAAGATCGACTTCGGTTCCGGCCCGGTTGAGCTGAACAAGGAGAACGTGAACAAGGCTCTGGCTGAGGCTGAGTTCAAGGGCGAGGGTAACGACCTGGTCGTTGACTCTGAGAAGCTGTACAGCATGAACGGCGAGGGCGAGTACCCGCTGGTTCTGACCACCTACGAGATCGTCTGCTCCGCTGGTTACGACGACAACACCTCGAAGCTGGTCAAGAACTTCCTGAACACCATCCTGAACAACCAGAACGATGAGCTGGCTGACCAGGGCTACATTCCGGTGGACGGCGAGTTCAAGTCCAAGCTGGAGAAGTCTGTCGACGCTCTGAAGTAATCAAACGCTGGCATTCAGACAGCAATGTAACCCCCGCTCGTTCTTCGACCGGGGGTTACAGTCTGAATACGGCAACTAGAGTGACGCGAAACACTTTTCATTTTTATTCCGGTACCGAATGGTACTGAATAACGACCTTCTAAGGATCCCTCATGGCAAACGCCAATAAGGTTGAGGTCGCCAAGTCCGCAAAGGCAGAGGGCGACACTCCTCAGCCGAAGCAGGATCACCAGCTGGTGCAAGATAGCCAGCGCTCCGGCGGTGGCAGCGTTAAGCGCCCTGGTGATGTTGTTTTCGAAACGCTAGCGAAGACCTCCTCAATCCTGATCACCGTGATCATCGGTCTGATCGGTTTGTTCCTGATCATGCAGGCAGTGCCGGCACTGAGCCGCCTGCGCGACGGCATCTTCAGCTTCTTCACCTATGGTGAGCGCTGGAACACCGACTACACCAACAACGACGGCGGGTGGATGCAGTTCGGCATCCCGAACCTGTTCTTTACTACCGTCCTAGTTTCGATCGTCGCCCTTCTGCTGGCCATGCCGGTTGCGCTGGGCATTGCGATCTTCCTGTCCAACTACTGCCCAAAGCGCTTCATCAAGCCCCTGGGCTTCATGATCGACCTGCTGGCAGCAGTGCCTTCTATCGTGTTCGGTATCTGGGGCGCTTATGTTCTCGGCCCGGCGCTGGGAGACTTCTTCGAGTGGCTGTCTGGCTGGGCCGGTGGTTTCTTCCTGTTCAACCACCAGCAGGGTAGTTCTCCGCCGTTCTCCACTTCTCGAAACATCTTCACCGGTGGCATCGTTCTGGCAATTATGATTCTGCCGGTCATCGCAGCCACCACCCGAGAGGTGTTTGTGCAGACCCCGAAGGGCCATGTCGAGGCCGCGCTGGCTTTGGGCGCAACCCGCTGGGAAGTTGTCCGCATGACCGTGCTGCCCTTTGGCCTGTCCGGCTACATTTCCGGTGCAATGCTGGGTCTCGGCCGCGCACTGGGTGAGACCATGGCCCTGTACATGGTCATCGCTAGTGCGCCGGACTTCCGCGGCTCCCTGATGGACGGTGGTACGACCTTCGCAACCGCTATCGCTGCAGCCGCGCCGGAGTTCAACGACGAGCTGAAGGCGGGGGCCTACATCTCCGCCGGCCTCGTCCTGTTCCTGTTGACCTTCCTGGTCAACGCTGCCGCCCGCGCCGTTGTGGCGAAGAAGTAGGAGAAGAGAACAATGACTGATGCAGCAACTGTAGAAAACAAGAAGTCCTCTTCGTCCTCCGAGCTGTTTACCCAGATCTCTGGTAAGCGCAAGGCGGTCGACAAGTTCGCCACCGTCATCATCTACTTCGCTATGGCTCTGGCTCTGGTTCCACTGCTATGGGTCCTGTTCAAGGTCCTCAGCGAAGGTCTGCCTGCGGTTCTTAACCCCGACTGGTGGATGTTTGACATGGTCGGCCAGCCTCGTAACAAGGCCGGAGGCGGTGCAGTCCACGCCATCATCGGTACCTTGATGCAGGTTCTGGTTACCTCCGCACTCTCCATCCCGATCGGCGTGTTCACTGCTATCTACCTGGTGGAGTACTCCCGCGGTGGATTCCTCGGCCGAATCACTACCTTCATGGTTGACATTCTGACCGGTGTCCCTTCCATCGTCGCCGCTCTGTTCGTCTACGCAATGTGGATCACCATGTTTGGCTTTGAGCGCTCCGGCTTTGCCGTGTCGCTGGCGCTGGTGTTGCTGATGGTTCCGATCATCGTGCGTAACGCGGAAGAAATGTTGCGCGTGGTTCCAATGGACCTGCGTGAGGCTTCTTACGCACTGGGCGTGCCGAAGTGGAAGACCATCGTGAAGATCGTCCTGCCAACCGCTCTATCCGGTATCGTCACCGGCATCATGCTGGCCGTCGCCCGCGTGATGGGCGAGTCCGCGCCGGTGCTGATCCTGGTCGGCTCCACTACCAAGATCAACTGGAACCCGTTCGAAGGCGGCCAGCAGTCCCTGCCGTTGTACATGGTCGACCTGTACGGCGCGGGTAGTAACGAGTTCGTGCTGGAACGCCTGTGGGGCTCCGCACTGACCCTGGTGCTGCTCGTGGCAATCCTGATGATTGGCGCCCGCCTGATCTCGAAGCGCTATTCGGTGAAGGTCTAAGGCTAACCCCAAGTCTTTGACCCCCACCGGGAACAAACCCCAAACAAAGCCTTTTTCTAGGAGAACAACACAATGGCTAAGCGCCTAGACCTCAACGACGTCAACATCTACTACGGCGATTTCCACGCTGTACAGGACGTCAACCTGCACATTCCGCCGAAGGCCGTGACAGCCTTCATCGGCCCGTCCGGTTGTGGTAAGTCCACCGTGCTGCGCACCCTGAACCGCATGCACGAAGTTATCCCCGGTGCATACGTCAAGGGCGAGATTTTGCTCGACGGCGAGGATATTTATGGTCCGAAGATCGACCCGGTGGCAGTCCGAAACACCATCGGCATGGTCTTCCAGAAGGCCAACCCGTTCCCGACGATGTCCATCGAAGAGAACGTGGTTGCTGGCTTGAAGCTGTCCGGCGAAAAGAACAAGAAGAAGCTCCGTGAGGTTGCAGAGCGCGCACTGCGCGGCGCCAACCTGTGGGACGAAGTCAAGGACCGTCTCGACAAGCCGGGCGGCGGCCTGTCCGGCGGCCAGCAGCAGCGCCTCTGCATCGCCCGCGCCATCGCCGTTGAGCCGGAAGTTCTGTTGATGGACGAGCCTTGCTCCGCACTGGACCCGATCTCCACCCTGGCGGTAGAGGATCTGATCCACGAGCTGAAGGAAGACTTCACCATCGTCATCGTGACGCACAATATGCAGCAGGCAGCCCGTGTGTCCGATCAGACCGCTTTCTACTCCCTGGAAGCAACGGGCAAGCCAGGCCAGCTGGTCGAGGTTGGACCGACCAAGCAGATCTTCGAAAACCCGACGAAGAAGGAGACCGAGGACTACATCTCCGGTCGCTTCGGATAGAACTTCTACCCGTCTATTAAGCGGGTACAGGATTATACGAAAAGTGTCTTCGGCAGGTTCCTGCTGAGCCTGCCACCCACTAGCGGGGTTCCGGTATTAACCGGAACCCCGCTTTTGGCGTCAATAATAAAAATAAACGGCATACTGGAGGGGAATAACGGGTACCGCAAGGAAGAAAGGAGCCACATGTCTAGCCAAGAGACTCCGGCCACCCTACACGTTGTCGTGATGGGGGTCAGCGGCAGCGGCAAGACCACCCTGGCGCGCGCTTTTGCCGAGAAGACCGGCTGGCAGTTGCAGGAAGCCGACGATCTGCACCCTGAGGGTGCGCTGGAGATCCTGCAAGACGGCAAGCTCCCGCCGGAGGAGGGGCGCCGAACGTGGCTAAGGATTGTCCGCGATTGGATTGCGGATGAGGCAGCCCAGGGCAACAACACTGTTACCGCTTGTACCGCACTGCGCATCGACCACCGCGAGATTCTCAATGACGCGGGCGAGAACGCGACCGTGTTCTACGTGCACCTGTACGGTACCGAGGATGTCCTCGCGGAGCGGATGAAGAACCGTGTAGGAGACGCGGACATGCCACGCGAACTGCTGACCGCGCAGCTGGAGGATCTGCAGCGCCTCACGCCAGGGGAGAAGGGCATCCAGCTGGATGTTAGCCGTACTCTGGAACAGCTGCTCGACGATGCGCTGAACGCCGCGATGTTCGCGAAGAAGGCATACGCGCGCTAGCAGGCCAGCGCTAGTAATCGAAGTTCGTGTCGTAGCGGTACCGCAGCTCGTCGAATTGCTCGCGGAAGCGCTTCTGCAGCTCCTCGTCTTCCTGCTTTCGGTGGTACTCATCCGGGGTGAGGCCGGTGATGATGAAGACGATGCGGTTGGCGATTTCCACCGCATGGTCCGAATAGCGCTCGAAGTAGCGCGAGAGCAGCGTGACATCCACGGCCTCACGCACGGTGTGCGACCATTCGCGCTGGGTAGTGAGCTGGAAGATGTGGCGGTGGATATCGTCGACCGCGTCGTCGTCCTCGACGAGCTCGAGGGCGGTGTTGACGTCGAGCTCTCGCAGCAGAGCCTGGACCTTCGCCGCCGAATTATCGCACTGTCGAGCCATCTCCTCGATATAGGGGCGGATGGGTTCGGGTACCGCACGTTCTGGGTGACGCCGCCGCGCCACCTTTGCCACGTGCACCGCAAGCGCGCCCATGCGGGTGAAATCCTCGACAATGTGCTGGCCCGCAACGACGATGCGCAAGTCGCGAGCTACGGGGGCTTCCAGGGCTAGTAGTTGGAAAGCATCCTTGACTGCGGTATCTCGCAGGTCTTCGAGCGTATCTACGCTACTTAGAACCTTTTCAGCAAGGTCCAGGTCGGTTTCAAGCAAAGAACGGGCAGCGGAATTGAGTGCGGTGCGCACGAAGTCCGCCATCAGCGAAATGTCGTGTTTAAATTCCCGGAGTTGATTTCGGTACACCCTACGCATGTGAAAAAACTATAGCCTTTTGGGGGTGGTGGCGCTGTATTTTAGCCCCGCTGTATAACCCCGAGATTCCGTTACTCCGAAAACTATCAGCCACCGCTGTTTTCAATATCGGCACCATCTGGGACAGTTTCGTCCTCCGGGTCGTCTAGCCAGCCTTCCGGCAAGGCTACCTTGGCTGGGGAGCCCTGCCGGCCGCGGGCGCCGTCAGCGTCCTCGGCCAGCGCGGGAGAGTCCCACACTTCGGCGAGCGCGGACTTTAGCTCATCCAGGCTGCTCACTCGGGAGAGGCTCCGTCGCAATTCTCCGCCGGCGGGGAAGCCCCGCAGGTACCACGTCATGTGCTTGCGTAGGTCGCGGCAGGCTTTTTGCTCACCGTCGTGGGCAGCAAGCAGTTCCGCGTGGCGCAAAATGATGCGCGCTACTTCGCCCAGGGTGGGTTCGCTGGGGATTGGCAATCCGCGTAACTCGGCGGAGAGCTCCGCGAAGAGCCACGGTCGGCCCAGGCAGCCGCGCCCCACGACTACGCCGTCGCAGCCGGTTTGCTCCATCATGGCGCGGGCGTCTGTGGCCTTGAAGATATCGCCGTTTCCCAGCACGGGGATGCCGGTGTGGGCCAGGTGTTCCTTGAGGCGCGCGATCTCGTTCCAATCCGCGTGGCCAGAGTAGCGCTGTGCGGCGGTGCGGCCGTGCAGAGCCACGGCGGCCGCGCCCTCTTCCACGGCGATGCGGCCAGCATCCAGGTGCGTGTGGTGCTCGTCATCGATCCCCACGCGCATCTTCACGGTGACGGGAATGTCCGTGCCCTCCGTAGCCTTGACCGCAGCGGCCACGATGTTGCCGAAAAGCTTGCGCTTGTAGGGCAGGGCGGAGCCTCCACCGCGCCGGGTGACCTTGGGCACGGGGCAGCCGAAGTTCATGTCGATGTGGTCGGCGAGGTTTTCGTCGACGATCATCTTGGCAGCCTTGTAGGTGTACTCCGGGTCGGTGGTGTACAGCTGCAGGCTGCGGGGGTCTTCGTCCGGTGCGAAGGTCGTCATATGAAGGGTCTTCGGGTTACGTTCGACCAGCGCGCGGGCCGTCACCATTTCGCAGACGTACAGACCGGCGACGGAGCCCATGCGTTCACGCTCCTGTTCGCGACACAGGCTGCGGAAGGCTACGTTCGTTACGCCTGCCATCGGGGCGAGCACGACGGGGGAGTCGAGCTCCATCTTGCCGATCTTCAGCCCCTGAAATTGTTGGTTGGTCGGGGGCGCATTGTCAGGCGAGTTAGCTGGATGATTTGAATTTCGCAGCGTGGTGGAGGTGGGGGTTGCGGTCGATGTAGTCACGGGCACCATTGTCACACTGGGGAGGGAGGAATACCAAAGGGCGTCAATAAATGAATAGATGGAGCCAAAGTAGCGACAAAGATTGTTCAACAATAGGCTGGAGGGCGAGGGCGATCTACGTCACATTTATGTAGGCTGAAGAAAGAAGCGGAGAAACCGCTAAACAGCTATGGAGGAGGAACCGATGTCTGAGCGCATCGCTAACGAGTTCTACAGGTCCAAGGTTATGTCCGCCGACGAGGCGGCGCAGTTCATCAACCACGGCGACAAGATTGGCATGTCCGGCTTTACGGGTGCAGGCTATCCTAAGGCCCTACCCACCGCCATCGCAGAGAAGGCTAAGGAACTGCACGGTCGTGGTGAGAACTTCCAGATTGACCTCTTCACTGGCGCCTCCACCGCACCTGACTGCGACGGCGTGCTGGCCGAGGCTGATGCTGTGCGCTACCGTACCCCCTACGCTTCCGACCCGGTGATGCGCAAGAAGATCAATGCCGGCGAGATTAAGTACCAAGATATCCACCTCTCCCACCTCGGCCAGCAGGTCGAGGAAGGCTTCTTCGGCCAGCTGGATGTAGCTGTCGTGGAAGCTGTGCGCATCGATGAGGCGGGCAACATCATCCCGTCCTCGGCAGTCGGCAATAACGTGGAGTACCTCAACTCCGCCCGCAAGATCATCATCGAGGTCAATGAATGGCAGTCCCTCGACCTGGAGGGCATGCACGACATCTACAAGATCCAGGACCTGCCGAACCGCACCCCGATCCCGATCAACCGCCCCGGCGACCGCATCGGCACGCCGTACATTCCGGTGGATCAGAATAAGGTCGTGGCCGTGGTGAAGACCAACGCCGAAGACCGCAACGCGCCGTTCAAGCCGACCGATGAGGTCTCCGAAAAGATTGCCGGGCACTTCCTGGATCTTCTGGAGGGCGAGGTCGAGGCTGGTCGCCTGACCTACGACGGCTACATCATGCAGTCTGGCGTGGGCAACGTGCCGAATGCTGTGATGGCGGGGCTTCTGGACTCCAAGTTCGAGAACATCCAGGCCTACACTGAGGTGATCCAGGACGGCATGCTGGACCTCATCGACAACGGCAAGATGACCGTTGCCTCCGCAACCTCCTTCGCGTTGTCCCCGGAATACGCAAAGAAGATGAACGATGAGGCGAAGCGCTACCGCGAGCACATCGTCCTGCGCCCACAGCAGATCTCCAACCACCCGGAGGTCATCCGTCGCACGGGCCTGATCGCCTCCAACGGCATGATCGGCTGTGATATCTACGGCAACGTGAACTCCACGAACGTGTCTGGTTCGCGCATCATGAATGGCATCGGCGGCTCCGGTGATTTCACGCGCAACGCCTTCCTATCGACCTTCATCTCCCCGTCAACGGCCAAGGACGGCGCCATTTCCGCCATCGTGCCCTTTGCCTCCCATATTGACCACACAGAGCACGACGTGATGGTCATCATCACGGAGTACGGCTACGCAGACCTGCGTGGTCTGGCGCCGCGTGATCGCGTGCCGAAGATTATCTCCGTTGCGCACCCGGACTACCGTCCGCTGCTGGAGGAGTACTACGAGCGTGCCTGCGCCGAGGGCAACCACCTGCAGACCCCGCACGATCTGAAGACCGCCTTCAGCTTCCACATCAACCTGGCGGAAAAGGGCTCAATGAAGGGCTAGCGCTGGCGCAAGTTCTGGTGCCGGCACATTGCCGGCGCCGGTACTAGGGGGCAATTTTCCGCTTCGGTGAGGCTTTAGATAGAATGCTCCCGTTGGGCCTTTAGCTCAGTTGGTAGAGCTACGGACTTTTAATCCGCAGGTCGTGGGTTCGAGCCCCACAGGGCCCACGAACTACCCCGTCGCGGTGCTTCCATGGAGATCATGGTCGCACTACGGCGGGGGTTTTGCTTTTGCGAGAAAACGAGGTCTGCTGATCCCTAGGATGAGGGCCATGATGGATCCTCGAAGTGAAGAGACCGAGAACCTCGCGTGGGAGCCCGCGCGCATTCAGTGTGCAGGTGGGACTGTGCTGGCCGGGCAGTAGGTGCTGCCCGACGGGGAAGAGCCGGAGAATTCGGTGAACCCAGTGAGCAAGGCGGTTGTGCTGCACCCGGCCACGGGCGTGGATATGAACCTTTACCGCAAGTTCGCCGCATTCCTCGCCAGTCGAGGCTGGGCCGCGCTGATCTACGACCTGCGAGGCGCGGGCGAGTTCGCGCAGCCGGGTGTGGGTAAGACCATCCCGCTGGGAGTGATGCTGCAATGGCGGCGATTGGCCGGTCGGGCACATGGGTTTCTACCGCTCGAAGCACCAGGATCTGTGGCCGGAGGTTGCTGAATGGCTGGAGCAACAAATCTTGTGAGGCGTAGGGTTGCGTCCCAAGGGGGCCAAAGTTGCTCGTCACGGGACAATTTGGTTGTTGCGCGGGAAGCAAGATAGACTAAGCGAGCTGTTTGAGGCGCAGATGCGTTTTGAACGAGCTCCCATCGTCTAGAGGCCTAGGACCCCGCCCTTTCACGGCGGTAACACGGGTTCGAATCCCGTTGGGAGTACGGCCCTGTGGCGCAGTTGGTTAGCGCGCCGCCCTGTCACGGCGGAGGTCGCGGGTTCAAGTCCCGTCAGGGTCGCCATAGAAGACTTAATAGAGAGCCTTTCTGGTGCTTATCGCGCCAGGGAGGCTCTTTTCTTTTTGTTCTTCTTTGTGACGCCCTCAGTTGGCGTGTTGGGGTTAAGTAGCAAAAAGTGTGTCTGACTTTCAGCATTATTACTGATCAGAACGGGTAAATCGGGCGGATATAAGCATCAAGACCTTATATCCGCCCGATTAGTGTTCAATCCACCGGAATGGCACCCGCATGTGCTAATCGGGGGTTGGTGTGCTTTCCGGGTGAGTAAAAACAGACCACGATGCCCGATATGCGCTGGGCAAATGAAGAAAAACGGAACCACTTCTAAAGGCACAACCAGGTGGCGATGCAAGGACCCGAACTGCTGCAGTTCCACGACACGAACCCGCACCGACCGCACGCAGGCCCGCGACTTTAAAGCCTTCGTCTCTTATGTCACCTCCACAGCAACGTTGTCTGAACTCGCTCAGCAACAAGGGGTAAGCCGTTGGACACTTGACCGCCGATTCAAACCGTTCTGGCTCATCGACATCCCCAACGACGGTGACCCACAGCGCGTCTACGACCAGATCTTCATCGACGGCACCTACACCGCCGCCGGATGCTTGCTCGTCGCAGCCAGCCACGACCACGTCATCGCATGGCACTGGACCAAACACGAAACCGCCCACGCCTACACGCAGCTACTCCGCAAAATCGCTGAGCCGCTCTGCGTCGTCCTCGACGGCGGACAAGGCGCACTTACTGCGATTAAAGCCTGCTGGCCGAACGCGATGATCCAACGATGCCTCGTCCATGCGCAACGCGTCATCCGCCGCTACACCACATCACGACCACGCACCGACGCCGGCAAAGCCATCTACGCCCTGGCGTTGAAACTGACCCGTATCACCACACTCGACCAGGCACGGGAGTGGACGCTGCGTCTGCACGACTTCGGACAGGTATTCAAAGCATTCCTCAACGAGAAAACGCCCGTGCCAAAAGAGCGCCGCACACTCAACAACCAGTGGGAATGGGCCCATCTGCGAGTTCGCAAGGCATACAACTCCCTGCTGCACCTCTCACGGAAAGGATGGCTGTTTACCTACCTGCAGCCACCACCGAATGCGCTTGAGCCTCAACGCTGGGCTTCAACGACAAACAGTCTGGAAGGCGGCATCAACGCCCAGCTCAAACGCATCGCCGACGCGCATCGCGGCAGGTCCGGGGAACGCCAACGCAGAATGCTCGAGTGGTACCTGCACTCGAAAACGCAACTGCCTGACGACCCATTAAAGATCGCCAGGCAGTGCAATTTCGGCCAAGATCAACTCGCCAAAGTCAACGATCTTGTCGAAGAAGACCACAACAAAGCCGACCAGGAAACAGGCCGACCAGCCTTCTACGACAACGCTATCCCAACCGAGTACGAACACTCGATAGGAATCAGAAAAGGCCCCATGAAGTAACAAACGGTGTGCCCGCCCCGCAACACGCCGAGCGGACACACTTTTTGCTACTTAACCCGCGTGTTGAGCATTTCAGCAAGGGTGTGAAGGTCTGCTGGAAACAGGGTTTGAACAGCTGATTTGCTTAAGAACTTTGAGACTGTGTAGAGTCTATTCTCGTGCAACGGACGGCTTAGACAAGTTGTTGTCTGGTCGTTTTATTTAGTTGCGCAGGCAAGATTGGCCCTGTGGCGCAGTTGGTTAGCGCGCCGCCCTGTCACGGCGGAGGTCGCGGGTTCAAGTCCCGTCAGGGTCGCTTCGATGTTCGAATCGGAAGCGGTCGGGCAACGAAGGCCAGATAGCTCAGTTGGTAGAGCGTTCGCCTGAAAAGTGAAAGGTCGCCGGTTCGATCCCGGCTCTGGCCACACTCAACCCCGGTAGCGGAAAGCTACCGGGGTTTTGCCGTAAGTACACTGGGTTTAGAAGCAAAATGCAGTAGTGGCAAGAGGAAGGGAGCTCCAGCACTATGTCAGGCACCAAGAGCATCGTTCACGATCAAGCGCAGAGCCGCTTCGTCATCTACGTGGATGATCAGGAGGCAGGCTTCGCCGAGTACGTCCAGGAGGGCACCGTCCGCGATTTCAACCACACCGTCGTGGATCCGGAGTTCCGCGGCCAGGGACTGTCCAAGCCGCTTATCAGCGAGGCTCTGCTGGAGACCAAGGAGGAGGGGCTAGAGATTAAGGCCAGCTGCTCCGCTGTTAAGGCCTTCGTGGAGAAGAACCCGGACTTTAAGGAGCTGCTGGCCTAGTCGGCTGCGCGCTTAGATATTGTTCTGCATGTCGTCGACCCACTTCACGGCGTCGACGAGCGGGGTGTTCTGGTCGGGCTTGCGGGGGCGGATCTTCGCCGGGATGCCCGTCAAGATGGAATTCGGGGGAGCATCTTTGGTCACCACAGCGTTGGCGCCGATCGCGGAGCCCTCGCCGATAGTGATGGGCCCCAGTACCTTCGCACCTGCGCCGATCATCACTCCGTTGCCGATGGTGGGGTGGCGCTTGCGCTGTACCAGTTCGGAGCCTCCGAGCGTTACGCCGTGGTAGAGCATGACGTCATCGCCGATCTCTGCGGTCTCGCCGATGACCACACCCATTCCGTGGTCGATAAAGAATCTGCGGCCGATGGTGGCGCCCGGGTGGATTTCGATGCCAGTAAACCCGCGGGTCGCTTGGCTAATGATGCGCGCGATGCCACGGTGCCCGCGCTTCCACAGTGCGTGGGATACGCGGTGTGCCCAGATGGCGTGCAGCCCGGAGTACACAATGGCGTTTTCTACGTCTCCGCGTGCTGCCGGGTCGTGTTCGCGGGCATTGGCCAGATCTTCGCGGATGCGTCCAAGAATGCTCAACGGTGTGGTCTTTCGGTTGGTTGGGTATCGGCTAGAAAGCTTTTGCAGCCACTATAACGAGAAGGCGCTGCCCCCTATTCCACCGCTGGGTGGAAAGGTGGTAGCGCCTACTTGCCTGCAGCTACTAGCTGCTGGGCAGCCGCCACTTGAGTGCGGCCGACTGCCAGAGCTGAATTAGTCACGCAGGTCGTCGAACAGCAGGGTGGAGACGTAGCGCTCGCCGAAGTCGGGAACGATGACGACGATGGTCTTGCCTTCGTTCTCTTCCTTCTGAGCTTCCTGCACGGCTGCCCATACGGCTGCACCGGAGGAGATGCCGGACAGGATGCCCTCGGAGACAGCCAGCTCGCGGGCGGTCTTGGTTGCGTTCTCCAGCGGAGCGTCCACTACGCGATCCAGGATGTCCTTGTTCAGGTTCTCCGGGAAGAAGTTGGTGCCCAGACCCTGGATCTTGTGCGGGCCGAAGCGGCCTTCGGTCAGTAGCGGGGAGTCCGCCGGTTCCACGCCGACGATCTCGATCTTGTCGTTCTTCTCCTTCAGGTACTTAGCTGCACCGGAGATGGTGCCGCCGGTGCCTACGCCGGCAACGAAGATGTCTACTTCACCGTCGGTGTCCTCCCAGATTTCCGGGCCGGTGGTGTTGTAGTGAATCTCCGGGTTCGCCGGGTTGGCGAACTGGCGAGCCAGGATTGCGTTGTCGGTGTTCTCGACGATCTCGTTGGCCTTGTCGACCGCGCCCTGCATGCCGGCAGACCCCGGGGTCAGGACGAGCTCAGCGCCCAGAGCACGCAGCATGATGCGACGCTCGTTGGACATGGTTTCCGGCATGGTCAAGACGACCTTGTAACCCTTTGCAGCGCCGACCATAGCCAGCGCGATACCGGTGTTTCCGGAGGTTGCCTCAACGATGGTGCCGCCTGGCTTGAGGGTGCCGTCCTTCTCGGCTGCTTCAATGATGGCCTTACCGATGCGGTCCTTCACGGAGTTAGCCGGGTTAAAAGCCTCTAGCTTCAGCAGCACGTTGGCTTTCAGGCCTTCGCCGTATGCGCCTAGCTTGACTAGCGGGGTTCCGCCGATGAGGTCGGTGATGTTGTTGTAAGTTTTCGCCATTGGGGTGATCCTTTCATTCTAGACTGATCGGTCTATACCGGGAAGTCTACACCTCTGTGGCGCTGGATACCACTGTCCATTTACTCCGTTAGTTTGAACTCGCTGTTTGCAGGCGCGTTTTGATTCTTAAAGACGCCCTTACGCCCCGAGCTTCGCCAGATTCTCAGGCACGGCAGCAGGGGATTTGGTTCAATGGCAAGCATGACTACCGAAAACCAGACTTATGAAAACATCAAGGTGGCTGTTCAAGGTGCCGTTGCGACCATCACCCTGGACCGTCCGAAGGCTCTTAACGCACTGAACAGCGCAGTCCTTTCTGAGATTATTCCGGCAGCGGAGGCGTTGGATGCGGATCCTCAGGTCGGTGCCATCGTCATTACCGGCAGTGAAAAGGCTTTCGCCGCTGGCGCGGATATCAAGGAAATGAAGGATGAAACCTACCCAGAGGTGGCAGAAAAGCGTCTGTTCGGCGATTGGGAGAAACTGGCGCAACTGAAGACCCCGCTGATCACCGCTGTATCCGGTTTTGCCTTGGGTGGCGGCTGCGAGCTGGCGATGCTCGGCGATATTCTGTTGGCCAGTGAGTCTGCAAAGTTTGGCCAGCCGGAGATCACACTGGGCATCATCCCGGGAATGGGTGGTACCCAACGCCTGACCCGCGCAGTGGGGAAGTACAAAGCGATGGACCTGATCCTCACAGGCCGCATGATGGATGCCGAGGAGGCTGAGCGCAGCGGCCTAGTATCCCGTGTGCTCCCGGCAGAGGGGTTCGCTGAGGAGGTGCAGAAGGTAGCAGCCAAGGTGGCAAGCATGTCCCATGTTGCAACGGCTGCCGCGACGGAGATGGTGGACGAGGCCTACCGCTCCACTCTCGAGGAGGGCGTGGAGGCGGAGCGCCAGCAGTTCTGGCGCCTCTTTGGCACCGCCGACCAGAAGGAAGGCATGGCCGCTTTCGTGGAGAAGCGCAAGCCGGAGTGGCAGCACCGCTAACCGCGCCGCCAGGCATCATTCCTGGCACAATTGCGACTATGTCACATTCGAAGCAAGTCAACCGCACCATTGACCTGTCCATTCGCGACGTTTACGAAGTCGTTTCCGGCGAGACTTTCCTGCTGACCGTCGAGGGAATGGTGGAGCAAACGGAGTCCCAGATCATCGAAGCCGAGCGGGAGGTTCTACCCGATGGTCGGGTATGGGCGCGGGTTGGCGTGAGGGCGTCACAAAAAGAGCTAGAAGAGCTCTCCAAAGACGGTCAGGCGCCCATTGCCTATCAAGAGACCTATGTATCGCGTCCGGATGAGACTGGCGCTTTCGAGATGAAATCCACGATGGATTTGCCGATGAAGATGGGGACTATGGATACCCATTTTGTCTACGCTCCCGTCGTGGATGGTGTGCCAGAGGACGCAGTGCAAACGGGTCCCACGCAGACCGTGGTTGAGGCGATCTTGACCGCAGACGTGTCTGTGCCATTGATCGCAGGAAAGCTCGAGAAGCACCTATTGAAGGCTGCCGACAAGACGGTGGATAACAGTTTGGCGCGCATCAAAAACCTAGCCAGCGCTTAAGTTTCTCTGAGTTTTGTCCCTTGATAGCCCCGATAAGGCCGCTCGGATTCCCATCCCTTTTTGCGAATACGAGCATGGGGGCAGTTTTGGGGGTAGCAAGGGGGTGAACTATACTCCCTCTCACACGACGTCTTAGCTCTTCGAGGGCAGGCGCCACGGGTCAAGTTTGAGGAGTGAACCAGGTGGACCAGCAGCGGCAACGCGATGACGACGATGTCATCATTTCTGCGCTGAATTCTCTAAAGAACGCGACCGGGATCCCGGTAACCATGTATGCCACGAGCTCGGCTGACGGAAAACTCCGGATCTCCAAATGGGTGGGTCTGCGCACGCCGGCACTACACAACCTGGAGATCGCGCCGGGTGCTGGTGTTGGCGGGCGCGTAGTGACTACCCGCCGCCCCGTGGGCGTGTCCGATTACACCCGTGCGAAGGCCATCAGCCACGACTTCGATCGCCACATCCGCGACGAGGGTCTGCACTCCGTTGTTGCAGTGCCTGTGATTGTGAAGCGGGAGGTTAGGGGAGTTCTCTACGCTGGTGTTCACTCGCGGGCTCGCATGGGCGACAAGGTGCTCGAAGAAGTAACCATGACTGCTCGCTGCCTGGAACAAGATATTGCGGTCAATGAGGCGCTGCGCACTAATGATGCTGGGCGGGGTGCGGCCGCGGGAGCGTCTGCGAACAAGCAGGTGCGATCGATGTCCGGTGCGGAATGGGAGCAGGTGCGCGCTACGCACAGCAAGCTGCGCATGCTCGCCAACCGCGTAGATGACGATGACCTGCGTCGCGACCTCGAAGTGCTGTGCGACCAGATGGTTTCCCCAGTGCGCGTGAAGCAGACCACCAAGCTTTCAGCGCGCGAGCTCGACGTACTGGCCTGCGTGGCGCTGGGCCACACGAACGTGGAGGCTGCAGCCGAGATGGGTATCGGCGCGGAGACCGTGAAGAGCTACCTACGCTCCGTGATGCGCAAGCTCGGTGCGCACACTCGCTACGAAGCGGTAAACGCCGCGCGACGTATCGGCGCATTGCCCTGATATCAATTCTGCGAGGCCCTCGAGTAGCTTCAAGCAGCTCTAAACAATCGCTCCGCTTTGCGCGGGGCGATTTTTTTATAGGCTGGGTGGCGTGAAAGACAGCTTCGTAGTGACAGGTGGAACCAGACTGCAGGGCGCCATCAAGGTATCCGGCGCCAAGAACAGCGTGCTTAAGCTAATGTCGGCGGCGCTTTTAGCACCCGGAACCACCACGTTGACCAATTGCCCCGAAATCGCCGACGTGCCCTACATGGCAGAAGTTCTGCGTGGCCTGGGTTGTGAGGTGGAGCTCGATGGCGACGTCGTGCGCATCACGACCCCGGAGAGTATCGAGTACAACGCAGACTTTGAGGCCGTGCGTCAGTTCCGTGCCTCCGTTGCTGTGCTGGGGCCGCTAACCTCGCGATGCCACAAGGCGCGGGTTGCTCTTCCCGGTGGTGACGCCATCGGTTCCCGTCCCCTCGATATGCACCAATCTGGTCTAGAGCTGCTGGGTGCAACCACCAAGATCGAACACGGTTGCCTGGTCGCCGAGGCTGAAGAACTTCGTGGTGCACAAATCAAGCTGGACTTCCCGTCGGTGGGTGCAACAGAAAACATTCTGACCGCCGCGGTGCTGGCGGAGGGCACAACCACGCTGGACAATGCGGCTCGGGAGCCGGAGATCGTGGATCTGTGCAACATGCTGGTAGCGATGGGCGCCAAGATCGACGGTGCCGGTTCCAACACCATCACCGTGGAAGGTGTGGACCGGCTGAACCCGGTGGATCACGAGGTTGTCGGCGATCGAATTGTCGCTGGCACTTGGGCGTATGCGGCCGCGATGACGCGAGGAGACATTACAGTCGGCGGTATCGATCCACAGCACTTGCACCTGGTCCTGGAGAAGCTAAAGCTCGCCGGCGCCCAGGTTGAGACTTATCCGACTGGCTTTAGGGTGGTGCAGAACGAACGCCCCAAGGCGGTGGACTACCAAACGCTACCTTTCCCCGGATTCCCAACTGATCTGCAGCCGATGGCGATTGCACTGTGCACGGTCAGCGAGGGGATGAGCGTGATCACGGAGAATATCTTTGAGTCCCGTTTCCGATTTGTTGACGAGATGATGCGCTTGGGTGCAGATGCCAGCATCGACGGCCACCACGTAGTTATTCGGGGCAGAGAGCAGCTTTCCTCTGCGCCAGTGTGGAGCTCCGACATTCGTGCGGGCGCAGGCCTAGTACTAGCCGGCCTGGTAGCGGATGGAAAGACTGAAGTGCACGACGTGTACCACATCGATCGCGGTTACCCGGAGTTCCCGGAACAGCTGCGCTCGCTCGGGGCGGAAGTGGAGCGCGTGCAGCGCTAGAAGGCTGTAAGCGAGGGGCTAAGCCTCTCGGACGCCTGGAACGCCCCTCAAGTGTGTTGCCGACACTTTATAAAAACCACCTCTGGCCTGCGGGTTTGTGTTTGTTGTGGGGTGTGTGTACATTAATCCAAGTCAGCGCGACACGGCGCCGCGAGTTACACACTCTCGGAACGCTGGAGGTCATAAGCGTCTGGCTAATCATTTTGAAGCTGTAAAAACAGTTCGTGTGTGCGAGTGCAGCGGGTTGTTTACCGGGAATTTGCTCTATTTTCACGGTTGCTTTACACTCGTAATCCGTCGCAACGTGGCTGCCACTGTGTGGTGTGTTTGTTGTGTGCGTAGGTTGTTTGAGAACTCAATAGCGTGATGAACCAAGTTTAGATACTTTGTTGACCAACCTTTGTGTTGATTCTGATGCATTGTATGTCTGTTCACTTTTTTGTGACTTGTTTCAGTGCTCCACTGGCCCCTATGGATTGTGGGTTGGTGGTGGTTACGCCAGCGTGGTTTTAACGTCTCCACGATATGTAATGTGCGTATCCCAACGAGAGGTGCCTTTTTCTTACGGGTGCTTGTTGGGCTGATAAATAGTTTTGGAAAGTTGTGGATGTATGTTGTGTCTGATCAATAGCCGGCGAGACTGTTTGAGTGTTGTTGGTGTTGGTTGATGTGATTTATTTATCCTTTTTTCAATTCTTTTGTCAGTAATTTTTTGTTTGCCTGGTTTTCAGGCTCACCATGTGTCTGATGACAGTTTTTATGGAGAGTTTGATCCTGGCTCAGGACGAACGCTGGCGGCGTGCTTAACACATGCAAGTCGAACGGAAAGGCTCCTTGCTTGCAAGGGGTACTCGAGTGGCGAACGGGTGAGTAACACGTGGGTGATCTGCCTTGCACTTCGGGATAAGCCTGGGAAACTGGGTCTAATACCGGATAGGACCATGCTTTAGTGTGTGTGGTGGAAAGTTTTTTCGGTGCAAGATGAGCCCGCGGCCTATCAGCTTGTTGGTGGGGTAATGGCCTACCAAGGCGACGACGGGTAGCCGGCCTGAGAGGGTGTACGGCCACATTGGGACTGAGACACGGCCCAGACTCCTACGGGAGGCAGCAGTGGGGAATATTGCACAATGGGCGCAAGCCTGATGCAGCGACGCCGCGTGGGGGATGACGGCCTTCGGGTTGTAAACTCCTTTCGCTAGGGAAGAAGCCACTGTGTGGTGACGGTACCTGGATAAGAAGCACCGGCTAACTACGTGCCAGCAGCCGCGGTAATACGTAGGGTGCGAGCGTTGTCCGGAATTACTGGGCGTAAAGAGCTCGTAGGTGGTTTGTCGCGTCGTCTGTGAAATCCCGGGGCTTAACTTCGGGCGTGCAGGCGATACGGGCATAACTAGAGTGCTGTAGGGGAGACTGGAATTCCTGGTGTAGCGGTGAAATGCGCAGATATCAGGAGGAACACCGATGGCGAAGGCAGGTCTCTGGGCAGTTACTGACGCTGAGGAGCGAAAGCATGGGTAGCGAACAGGATTAGATACCCTGGTAGTCCATGCCGTAAACGGTGGGCGCTAGGTGTGGGGGTTTTATTTACGATTCCCGTGCCGTAGCTAACGCATTAAGCGCCCCGCCTGGGGAGTACGGCCGCAAGGCTAAAACTCAAAGGAATTGACGGGGGCCCGCACAAGCGGCGGAGCATGTGGATTAATTCGATGCAACGCGAAGAACCTTACCTGGGCTTGACATACACCGGATCGCTGCAGAGATGTAGTTTCCCTTGTGGCTGGTGTACAGGTGGTGCATGGTTGTCGTCAGCTCGTGTCGTGAGATGTTGGGTTAAGTCCCGCAACGAGCGCAACCCTTGTCTTGTGTTGCCAGCACGTTATGGTGGGGACTCGCGAGAGACTGCCGGGGTTAACTCGGAGGAAGGTGGGGATGACGTCAAATCATCATGCCCCTTATGTCCAGGGCTTCACACATGCTACAATGGTCGGTACAGTGGGTTGCGATACCGTGAGGTGGAGCTAATCCCTTAAAGCCGGTCTCAGTTCGGATTGGAGTCTGCAACTCGACTCCATGAAGTCGGAGTCGCTAGTAATCGCAGATCAGCAACGCTGCGGTGAATACGTTCCCGGGCCTTGTACACACCGCCCGTCGCGTCATGAAAGTTGGTAACACCCGAAGCCAGTGGCCCAAACTTGTTAGGGAGCTGTCGAAGGTGGGATTGGCGATTGGGACGAAGTCGTAACAAGGTAGCCGTACCGGAAGGTGCGGCTGGATCACCTCCTTTCTAAGGAGTATTTATTATTTTTGTTTTGTTTCTGGGTGAATAGGTAGCCGGTTCAACCATCGGTTGGTGGTGGTTGTTGGGTACTGTTTTTGTTCAGGTCGCTTTTTGTTGAAGTGTGGATGTTGTGTGTTGGGGTTGGCACAGTGTTGGGGTTGGCAGAGTTGTTGTTTGGTTTGTCATGTTGTTGGGTGTCTGGGACAATCTGTTGTTCCTGATTGTGGATGCTTTCGATGGGCTGACGGAGTGTTTCGTTGGTGTGTTGTGGGTGTTCAGTGTTGTTTGAGAACTGTATAGTGGACGCGAGTATCTTCTTTTTGTGATTTTTTGTTTGAAATCATTTTTGTTCACGCGCTGATTACATGAATGTTTTGTTTGTGTGGTTGGTGTGTGGGTGTCTTAGTATTGTGTGTTGTCTGTGAAGGGCGCACGGTGGATGCCTTGGGCATGATAAGCCGATGAAGGACGTGGAAGGCCGCGATAGTCCTCGGGGAGTTGTCAATCGAGCGTTGATTCGAGGGTGTCCGAATGGGGAAACCTGGCCACAGTTGTGTGTGGTCGCTGCATGGATGAATTCATAGTCTGTGTGGTGGTAACGCGGGGAAGTGAAACATCTTAGTACCCGCAGGAGAAGAAAATAATAATGATTCTGCTAGTAGCGGCGAGCGAACGTGGATTTTGGCTAAACTGCATGCGTGTGATACCTGGCAGGGGTTGCGTGTGTGGGGTTGTGGGGTTGTGTTGTGCGGTGCTGCCATGCCGTGCCCCGGCATTGTGTGTTAGCGGAAGTGGTTTGGAATGGCCTGCCGTAGACGGTGAGAGTCCGGTACGTGAAAGCATGTGGTGTTGGGGTTGACATGATTTACCCGAGTAGCAGCGGGCTCGTGGAATCTGCTGTGAATCTGCCGGGACCGCCCGGTAAGCCTGAATACTTATTGTGACCGATAGTGTATGAGTACCGTGAGGGAATGGTGAAAAGTACCCCGGGAGGGGAGTGAAATAGTACCTGAAACCGTGTGCCTACAAGCCGTCAGAGCCTTTAGAGGGTGATGGCGTGCCTTTTGAAGAATGAGCCTGCGAGTCAGCGGCATGTCGCGAGGTTAACCCGTGTTGTGGGGTAGCCGTAGGGAAACCGAATCCTAATTAGGGTGTTTGTAGTGGCATGTCCTGGACCCGAAGCGGGGTGATCTACCCATGGCCAGTGTGAAGCAGCTGTAAGAGGCTGTGGAGGCGCGAACCCACTTAGGTTGAAAACTGAGGGGATGAGTTGTGGGTAGGGGTGAAAGGCCAATCAAACTCCGTGATAGCTGGTTCTCCCCGAAATGCATTTAGGTGCAGCGTCGTGTGTTTCTTGCCGGAGGTAGAGCTACTGGTTGGTTGAGCGGGACTATCATCTTAGCGACGTCAGCCAAACTCCGAATGCCGGTAAGTCAGAGCGCGGCAGTGAGACTGCGGGGGATAAGCTTCGTTAGTCGAGAGGGAAACAGCCCAGATCGCCGGTTAAGGCCCCTAAGAGTGTGCTAAGTGGAAAAGGATGTGGGATCGCGAAGACAGCCAGGAGGTTGGCTTAGAAGCAGCCATCCTTGAAAGAGTGCGTAATAGCTCACTGGTCGAGTGGTTCTGCGCCGACAATGTAGTGGGGCTCAAGTACACCGCCGAAACCGCGGAACTCAATCTTTTGGTTGGGTTGGTAGGGGAGCGTCGTGTGATCGTTGAAGCTGCCGGGTGACCGTGTGGTGGAGGTTATGCGAGTGAGAATGCAGGCATGAGTAGCGAATGATGCGTGTGAAACGTATCCGCCGGATGACTAAGGGTTCCTGGGTCAAGCTAATCTTCCCAGGGTGAGTCGGGTCCTAAGGCGAGGCCGACAGGCGTAGTCGATGGTTAACGGGTTGATATTCCCGTACCCGTGTGTGTGCGACCAATGGTGAATCAGTGATACTAACCGCCCTGAAGGATGCCACTCACACTTTGTGTGTGTGGTGTGTGGATGCGTGGGACCTGATCTGGTAGTAGCCAAGCGATGGGGTGACGCAGGAAGGTAGCCAAGCCACTTATTGGATTGTGGTGTAAGCGTGTGGCCCGCAGGAATTGGTAAATCCGTCCTGCATGTGGGTGAGGCGTGATGCGTACCCGTTGTGGGGATGTTGGTGATCCTATGCTGTCGAGAAAAGCCTCTAGTGAGTGCATGTACGGCCCGTACCGTAAACCGACACAGGTGGTCAGGTAGAGAATACTAAGGCGTTCGGGTGAACTGTGGTTAAGGAATTCGGCAAAATGGCCCCGTAACTTCGGGAGAAGGGGTGCCACTGCTGGTGAACGACGTGTTGAGCTGGTGGTGGTCGCAGAGAATAGAGGGAAGCGACTGTTTACTAAAAACACAGGTCCGTGCGAAGACGGTAAGTCGATGTATACGGACTGACGCCTGCCCGGTGCTGGAAGGTTAAGAGGACCTGTTAGATCCTTGTGGTCGAAGCGGAGAATTTAAGCCCCAGTAAACGGCGGTGGTAACTATAACCATCCTAAGGTAGCGAAATTCCTTGTCGGGTAAGTTCCGACCTGCACGAATGGCGTAACGACTTCCCTGCTGTCTCAACCACAGGCCCGGTGAAATTGCAGTACGAGTAAAGATGCTCGTTACGCGCGGCAGGACGAAAAGACCCCGGGACCTTCACTATAGCTTGGTATTGGTGTTCGGTTCGGTTTGTGTAGGATAGGTGGGAGACTGTGAAGTGGCCACGCTAGTGGTTGTGGAGTCGTTGGTGAAATACCACTCTGATCGGATTGGGCATCTGAACCTCGGCCCGTGATCCGGGTTAGGGACAGTGCCTGGTGGGTAGTTTAACTGGGGCGGTTGCCTCCCAAAGTGTAACGGAGGCGCCCAAAGGTTCCCTCAGCCTGGTTGGCAATCAGGTGTTGAGTGTAAGTGCACAAGGGAGCTTGACTGTGAGACTGACAGGTCGAGCAGGTACGAAAGTAGGGACTAGTGATCCGGCACCGGCTTGTGGAAGCGGTGTCGCTCAACGGATAAAAGGTACCCCGGGGATAACAGGCTGATCTTCCCCAAGAGTCCATATCGACGGGATGGTTTGGCACCTCGATGTCGGCTCGTCGCATCCTGGGGCTGGAGTAGGTCCCAAGGGTTGGGCTGTTCGCCCATTAAAGCGGCACGCGAGCTGGGTTTAGAACGTCGTGAGACAGTTCGGTCTCTATCCGCCGTGCGCGTTGAAACTTGAAGAAGGCTGTCCCTAGTACGAGAGGACCGGGACGGACATACCTCTGGTGGGCCAGTTGTCACGCCCGTGGCATGGCTGGTTGGCTACGTATGGGAGGGATAACCGCTGAAAGCATCTAAGCGGGAAGCCTGTTCTGAGATGAGGTTTCTTTTGAGGTTCCCTATAGATTATGGGGTTGATAGGCCGGATCTGGAAGTCATGTGAGTGATGGAGGTGACCGGTACTAATTAGCCGATGTTCAACACAAAAGCCACTTTTGTTGTGTGGTTGTTGCTGAGACGATTTCGGATTGTCGCTAAATTGTGCTCGCGTCTGTTATGCAGTGTCTGGAACGGCACTACACACCAGTAAGCCCCGGTTGTGGGGTTTGGTTGGGTGTGTGTTTTGTTCTGTTGTGGTTTGTCGGTGGTTGTTAGCGGTGGGGTCACGCCCGGTCCCTTTCCGAACCCGGAAGCTAAGCCTACCTGCGCTGATGGTACTGCACCTGGGAGGGTGTGGGAGAGTAAGTCACCGCCGGCACTAAAACTATATAGAGAGGCCCAGAGCCTTTCCCAGTAGAGGGAAAGTGCTCTGGGTCTTTTTGCCATTTCCGAGTTCTTGGCGTCTGCCTCTGTTGCTCCAAACGCTTATAATTGCTTTAGTCGAACAATTTCGCCTCCCCGGGCATTATTTGCTCGTTTAGCCCACCAATTAGTGGAATTAGCCACCGAACTAGCTTGGAGCATCGTTGATGAACCACTCAGAGAACAAGCAATTGCCCAGCGCCGCTCGGGCCGTGGATGTAAGGAAAATCTACGGTCACGGAGAAACTGAGGTTAAGGCACTCGACGGAATCTCCATCGACTTCCACGACGGGCAGTTCACCGCCATCATGGGGCCTAGCGGTTCCGGCAAATCCACACTTATGCATTGCATGGCTGGGCTTGATTCCATTTCTAGTGGTAAGGCATACATCGGCGATACCGACATCTCCACGCTTAACGACAAGCAGATTACCGCTCTACGCCGTGACCGCCTGGGCTTTATCTTCCAGTCTTTCAACTTGGTCCCCACCCTGACCGCAAAGGAAAACATCACCCTTCCGCTGGACATCGCAGGCCGCAAGGTCAACCAAGACTGGTTTGACGAAGTTGTCGTACGCCTCGGGCTAAAAGACCGTCTAGATCACCGTCCGTCCGAGCTTTCAGGTGGTCAACAGCAGCGGGTTGCCTGCGCTCGCGCTTTGGTTGCTCAACCGGAGATCATCTTTGGTGACGAGCCAACTGGCAACCTCGATTCCAACAGTTCCGCAGAAGTACTCAGTATTCTGCGCAACGCCGTTGATAAGGACAACCAGACAGTTGTCATCGTTACCCACGATCCGAAGGCTGCCTCCTACGCAGACCGTGTTGTTTTCCTAGCCGACGGACGAATCGCAGATGAGCTAGAAAAGCCTGACGTGGACGCCGTTCTGGGCGTCATGGGCAAACTGGAGGACCACTAGCCATGTCCAACGCCACTCGTAGCGCTAAGCATCGTGGTCCAACCGATGCGGGGAAGTCTCATACCAACCACGCCCGCGCAGTTGCCAAGGTCTCCTACCGCAGTGTGTTGGCGAACAAGGTTCGTTTTCTACTCACCATTCTTGCGGTAGTTCTGGGCACAGCTTTCATTTCGGGATCGCTCATGTTTACGGACATGATGCAGAAGTCCTTCGATGGTGTCTTCAGCAACATCTACTCTTCAGTGGATGTCGAGGTCACCCAGAAGGACCCAACCAAGCCGATCACTCAGGAGACCAGGGAGAAGCTAGAGCAGCACAAAGACGTCAAGGGCGTCGCTATGGGCTCTGAGACGAGTGTTGTGGTCGCCAAGGACAACAAGCAGCTCAGCACCGGTGGCGCTCCTTCTGTAGTAGCACCCAATGACACCGGCGAAAACGCACCTGGTCCCGCCATCACCGTGGTCGACGGGCGCGAGCCCAAGGGGGCGAAGGAGGCGATAATCAACTCCGATGCCGCCGAGAAGCACGGCGTACACATCGGCGACACTCTGAAAGCCATCGACGTTCGCGATAGTCACGAGTACACAATCGTCGGTATCTACGACACAGACTTCTCTGTAGGCGGTTACCTCGGCCTGGCGCTTGACACCCAGGTCTATATCGACCGCTACACCAACGGCACTTTCCCTGACGGTTTTTGGTTGTCCGCGAAAGATGGCGTGACCGCGGAGCAACTAAAGGAATCCGTCCAGGAAGATTTTCCTGAATACGAGGTTGTCACTGGCGACTCGATCGTGGAGAAGGCGACCCAGGAGATTCAGGACGGACTTAGCTTCGTCAACTACTTCCTGCTCGCCTTCGCTCTGGTCAGCCTATTGGTGGGCGCGTTCATCATCGCTAATACTTTTTCCATGGTCGTCGCCCAACGCATACGGGAGTTTGCGTTGCTGCGCTCTCTGGGAGCCTCCCGTGGCCAGCTGACAACTTCGGTTGTGTTCGAAGCCGTGCTTGTTGGTGTTGTCGGTTCGGCCTTGGGCATTCTGGCCGGCATGGGGCTGGCCAAGGGCATCTTCGCAATCATGGACATGGCCGGGTTCGGCCTGCCAAGCACTGGCCTCAGCCTCACCCTGCAGGCAGTGTTGTTGCCCCTCATTATCGGCGTGCTCATTACCGTGGCTTCCGCATGGTCTCCGGCGCGCCGTGCCGGTCGCGTACACCCGGTCGAGGCGATGCGCTCTGGCGATGTCTCCAGCGCATCACCGCTGAAGCTACGCACAATCTCCGGCGCCATCGTGTTCCTTCTCGGTGTCGCCGCCGCGGTGGTCGCTCTTGTTCTTAAGGACGCCGACACTGGTGCAAGGGCAAGCATTCTGGGTGTCGGTTCCCTGTTGGTGATTCTTGGCACCTTCCTGGTCTCTCCGGCACTATCCATTCCAGTTGTCCCCGCACTGGGGCGCGTCTTGGGCGCTCCATTTGGGACGGTTGGAAAGTTGGCGTCCACAAACTCCCGAAGGAATCCGCGACGCACCGCAACAACAGCGTTCGCCCTGACCTTGGGCGTGGCGCTGGTGGCGGCGTTTGGAATGGTCGGCGCGACGATGAAGAGCGCCATGGAGGACATGATTGGTGACACGGTGAAGTCCGACCTGGTGGTCAGCGGCCCGCAGAACCAGGGCTTCCCACTGCCGCAGGGTGTGGAGAAGGCCGTAGACGAAGCAGATGGCGTGGGCTCGCACTCGACCCTGGGAGTGGCGCCGGTTAGCGTAGGCAAGCCGTTAGCCGAAAGCAATGTGACCTATGCGGGGAATTATGCGTTCTACTTCAAGGGGCCTCTCGGTAAGTCCATGGGGCTTAGCTCCCTGGGAGAGGAAATGAAGTCCGACGAGCCGGGTTTCTATGCTTCCGAGAACAAGGCCAAGGCCATGAAGTGGAAGGTCGGCGACAAGGTGCCGATGTATCGCGTTGGTCAGGGCGAAATGGGCAAAATCAAGCTGCTGGGGATCTACACCGAGCCGCTGCAGTCGCAGACTCTGCTCAACGAGGCCGCGCTGAAGCCCTTCGTGGGGCAGGGCAAACCCCTCGACGAGACGGAAGATCTAAGCATCTTGCAGATTCTCGTCCACGGCGATGGGAATATCAGCGAGAAGGATCTTAAGGACAACGTTAGCAAGGCCGTGGAGCCGTTCATCGTGGCAGATGTGCTGACTCCCACCGAGTACGCGGGTACCGTATCCAGCAGCATCGACCAGATGCTGATGATCCTGAATGCCATGCTGGCGCTCTCGATCCTGGTGGCGATCTTGGGCATCATCAACACCTTGGCGCTGAACGTGATTGAACGCCGCCAGGAAATCGGCATGTTGCGTGCTGTGGGCATGTTCCGCAAGCAAGTGCGTCGCATGATCATCCTCGAGGCCGTGCAGATCGCCATCTACGGCGCACTGGTGGGTGTGCTCATCGGCGTGGGCCTGGGCTGGGTCTTCGTAAAGGTGCTAGCTTCTGAGGGCTTGGACAACGCGGTCCTGCCGTGGCAGCTGCTGACTGGCATGATTGTGGGCTCCGGCATAGTGGGAGTGCTTGCCGCTCTGTGGCCGGCGCACAAGGCGGCGAAGACCACCCCGCTGGAAGCGATTGCCGACTAAAGCAGGGACCTTGTCCGGGGTCGAAACTACAATGGCTAACTATGAGCGAGCAGACCCCGAACTCCGACATTGTTAACCTGCCAGGCACTAGCGGTGACGTGCAGGCTGGCGTGGAACCGCTGAATGCTAGACAGCAGCTGGGCCAGCTAAACAACTTCTTTGAGGATAACTACCCGGAGATCTTCAATTCCCTTGTCAATGACGAGGGAATCCCTTACAAGGAGCAGTCCTGCCCCGTCCCCGCCGAGCTGGTGGACGAGACGGAGCGTATGTGGGCGCGAGTCCCCGATCTGCTTGCGCACAGCAGCTTGCTGGTGCTGGGCGCGGGGTTGGATCACCGCATGCCGCACGTCGCCTATACCTCCCAGGTGCAGGCCGAACCATGGACGTCGCAGCATCCTTCACTGCCGGATGGGGTAGTTGGAACGGTATTGACGCCCCCTGATCCCACCGGGGCCGTAGCCGTCAGCCTGCACGGCGGACCAGGCTGGTTCGGTGACGGTGCAAGCCACGACCAGTTCTGGCTTCCCCTCTTCGCCGCTCTTGCGGAGCGTTCCGGGGTGACCATTGTGGATCTGACATATCCGTTGCCCGGCTACGGATCCTGGGACCTTACTCAGCAGGACGTGGCGGAAGCGGTTGTGCAGATCAAGGAGGAGCTGGCGCCAAAGTCCTTCGGCCTGGTGGTGTTCGGCAGTGGACTGGTGGCCGCGGGCCAGGTGGTGGGATCGGCACTGAGCTCGGCTCTGGGGCCGGACTTTAAGCTGGATTTTTTGACGGCGCTCAGCCCGCGAATTCCGGAAGGATTCGCGGTGGATATTGCAGGGGTGCCCACAGCAGTCTCCTATGCAAAGTTCGACAGCAGGGGAACCGCAGGGGGCGTCATTAAGAAGTACTTCGAGGAAAGCGGCGCCGAGGTGCAGTTTTACGAGTACGACAGTGAACATATCATTGCGGCTCCCGCGGTGTGGCGACAGCGAGTGGATGAGCTGGCGGAATGGCTGCAGAAGGCAGTTGCGGATTGTTGAACAACATTCTAAAGTGATACAAATCACTGATAGAAAGGTGCCGACATGTCGAACACAGATCAGCACGAGGGCAGCACGCCCGCAGAAAGCAAACCAGCAGGCGGAAAGCCCGAAGCTGCCCGCGCGGCTACATTCACCGCGTCAATGGGCGCAATGTTCCTCATGGCCACCAGCGCCATCGGCCCGGGATTCATCACCCAAACCACCGTGTTTACGGTGGAGATGGGCGCGGCGTTCGCGTTTGCGATCCTCGTCTCCATCCTGGTGGACATCGCCATCCAGCTGAACGTTTGGCGCGTGCTGGGCGTATCCGGCAAGCGCGCCAACGAGTTGGGCAATGAGATTCTGCCGGGGCTCGGCTGGGTCATGGCAGCGTTCGTGTTCATCGGCGGGCTGATCTTCAACATCGGCAATATCGGCGGAACGGGCTTGGGTATCAATGCGATGCTCGGCTGGGACCCACTGCTAGGCGGCGGGTTGTCCGCAGCGATCGCGATCTTCATCTTCCTGTCGAAGCGCGCGGGTATGGCTCTGGACCGCATCGTTGTTGGCCTGGGTGCCATCATGATTTTGCTGATGATTTACGTCGCAGTAGTTTCCGCGCCGCCACTAGGTGAAGCTCTGAGAAACACAGTGGCGCCGACCGAGGTGGACTTCCTGGTGATCACCACCCTTATCGGCGGCACGGTCGGTGGATACATCACCTTCGCGGGCGCACACCGCATGATTGATTCCGGGCAGACTGGAGTACAGAACGTCAACACGATCACCAAGGTTTCGGTCTCCGGCATCATCGTGACCGGTGTGATGCGTACGCTTCTGTTCCTGGCGATCCTGGGCGTGGTCGCTTCGGGCGTGACGCTGGCCGGCGATAACATGGCCGCAGACGCGTTCCGCCATGCCGCTGGCGACATCGGCGTGCGCTTCTTCGGCGTGGTGCTGTGGGCCGCAGGCCTGACCTCTGTGGTGGGGGCTTCCTACACCTCCCTGACCTTCGTTACCCCGCAGTCGATGAAGAAGTCCACCTTCAACTGGCTCGTCGTGGCTTTCATCGCCGTGTGCGCTGTGATCTACCTGATCCTGAACCAGGCTCCGCAGAAGCTGTTGATCTTCGCCGGGGCTTTCAACGGCCTAATCCTGCCGATCGGCTTCGCCGTGGTTCTGTGGGTGGCCTGGCGCCGCCGCGACCTGCTGCAGAACTACAAGTACCCAACCTGGCTGTTGGTGGTGGGCGTGATTACCTGGGTGCTGACGGTCTATCTGGGATGGAACTCCATGAGCAAGCTTCCGGGCATCTGGGCATAAGAAGAATCGGAGCATAAGAGGTAGAAAAGGGAGCCACGGAAATGGCAGACGAGGTCGTAGGGCAGGAGTATCAGGGGAATCCAGGTGCATTCTCGCCACAACAGGCGCGTCAGATCTTCCGCGCCGGCACCGTGGCTCACACCTCGGGCTACTCGCGGGGCTATGCACAGGCGAACCTGATCACCCTGCCCCAAGAGCAAGCATTCGACTTCCTGCTGTTCGCCCAGCGCAACCCGAAGCCGTGCCCGCTGCTCGGCGTGCTGGAGGCCGGACAGGTTTCCTCCGAGCTGCTGGCGGACGGGGACATACGCAGCGACATTCCTCTGTACCGCGTGTACCGCAAAGGCCAGCTGGACAGCGAGGTCCCGGACGTGCGCGACGTATGGCGCGAAGATCTAGTCAGCTTTATCATTGGCTGTTCTTTCACATTCGAGACCGCGCTTCTGGATAACGGCGTGCCGGTGGAACACATCGCCCAGGGCAAGAACGTGCCCATGTATCGCACGAGCATTCCCACCAATTCCGCGGGGGCTTTCTCTGGCCCGATGGTCGTCTCCATGCGCCCCATCCCGGCTGCACAAGTAGCCGACGCGGTACGCATTACCTCCCGTTACCCGGCAGTACACGGCGCTCCGGTGCATGTGGGTGATCCTGCCGCCATCGGCATCCAAGATCTGAACAACCCGGACTTCGGCGAGGCTGTGGATATCCCCGCCGGCACAATCCCTGTCTTCTGGGCGTGTGGCGTGACCCCTCAATCGGTGGTGATGGAATCCAAGCCCGAATTCGCGATCTGCCACGCCCCTGGGCACATGTTGATCACCGATGCGCGCGACCTGCAGTACCAGGTGCCCTGAGTACACACCCCAGAGAGAAACCTCGTGCGCGTTTCTTAGCCGAAATAACGCTCGATGTTATCGCCCGTGCGCTGTAGGAACCTGGCCAGCTGACTTGCTGCCTCCTGCCAACGCTCTTCTGCGATTAGATCTGTCACCGTGCGGTTCTGCGCGATGAACTCCACGTGGAACTCGTGGTTCAGGCGGTTGGCGCGGGCAAACCCCAGGCGCATCTGCGCCAAAATACGATCCATTGACTGGTTCAGCCCCTCGGACCCTGCACTGGCGACAATCGCGCGGTGAAAATCCTGGTTCGCATCCGCGATAGCACGGATATGCTCGTCGGTGGCATGGGAACCCACGGAATCTCGCAGATCTTCGGCGGTGGAGACGATCCCCTCCAACTTGTCCAAGCCTTTCCGTTGGCCCCACAGAAGTGCCCCCGGCTCCAGCACTGTGCGGGCAGCGTACATGTCAGCCAAGTCCTCACGAGTGGGCTCCGCAATAAAAACACCCCGGTTGGGGATCCGCTCCAGCAGGCCCTCCGAAACCAGGGTGGCGAAAGCTTCCCGCAGAGTGTTGCGGGAGATTCCCAGCGACTGGGCCACGTTCACCTCATTGAGCTTCTCGCCCGGTGCATAGGCACCGGAAGCGATGCCGTCAAGAAGAGCTGAATGCGCGATAGCCGACTGGGAGTGCATAGCAGTACAGCTTATTACGCAATGTGCCCCAGTGCGTCACCCTTCGACACATTGTCGCCCGGATTCAGCTGCGCCAGCGTGATAGTACCGGCGGACTTGGCCTCCACCGTGGATTCCATCTTCATGGCCTCGATAGTGGCGATCGGCTGGCCGACCTCCACGGAATCGCCATCGGCGACCTGCCACTTCACCAGCACACCGGTGTACGGGCACACCACGGCGTTAGCGTCGGTGCTGCCACCGGCGGAGCTACCCGCCGAGGCGTCCGCGCCGGAGTTACCATCGGCCGCGCTGGAACCGGTGGTGGAGGAGGCCGAGGTGGCGTCCGCACCTGAAGAAGCAGCGGTAGCAACGCCGAAGGAAGAAGGAAGGCTCACGCGGTGCAGGCGGCCGTCGATCTCCACGGTAAGAGTAGTGCGCTCGGTGTAGGCATCCTCGACGTCCTCGGGGGAAGATCCTGCATAACCCGCGCCGATGCCCGGCTCGTACTCCTTATCCACCCAGTCGGTGTAGACGTGCAGATCGTCACCGCAGAACGCGGGGTGGGTAACGATGTCCTTGTGGAACGGCAGTACGGTGCGCACCCCCTGAATGCGCATCTCAGCCAAAGCAGCCTGGGCGCGGCGTAGAGCAATCTCGCGATTCGGTCCCTTGACGATCAGCTTGGCCATCAGGGAATCGTAGAATCCCGGGATGGTGGAGCCAGCGCGCACGCCCGCGTCTACGCGGATGCCCGGACCCGTCGGAACCTCGAACTGGGTGACGGCGCCGGGAGAGGGGACGAAGCCATTGGCAGCGTCCTCCGCGTTGATGCGGAACTCGAAGGCGTGACCGTCGCTGACCGGATCCTCATCGAAGCTGAGCGGCAGGCCGGCGGCGATGCGGAACTGCTCGCCGACGATATCCACTCCAGTCACGACCTCGGTGACGGGGTGCTCGACCTGCACGCGGGTGTTGACCTCTAGGAAGCTGACGGTGCCGTCCTCGGCGACGATGAACTCCACGGTGCCCGCGCCCGTGTAGTTCGCAGCCTGGCAGATGGAGCGGGAGCCCTCGATGATGTCGGTACGCTGCTTATCCGTCAGGAACGGCGCCGGGGCCTCCTCGACGAGCTTCTGGAAGCGGCGCTGCACAGAGCAATCGCGCGTGCCAACGACGCGCACGTTGCCGTGCGTATCGGCCAGCACCTGCGCCTCCACGTGGCGGGGCTTGGTCAGGAATTTCTCCACGTAGCACTCGCCACGACCGAAGGCTGCCTTGGCCTCACGACCTGCGGACTCGAAGGCGGCCTCGATGTCGTTGTAATCGTGCACGACCTTCAGACCACGGCCACCGCCGCCGAATGCGGCTTTGATGGCGATGGGCATGCCGTGCTCGTCGGCGAAATCGCGGGCCTGCTCCCAGTTCGGGATCGGATCCGGGGTGCCGGGCGCCAGCGGGGCGCCAACCTCGGTGGCCAGGGCGCGAGCAGCGACCTTGTTGCCCAGGGTCTCAATGGCCTCCGGTGTGGGGCCGACCCAGGTCAAACCAGCCTCCGCGACGGCGCGGGCGAAGTCTGCATTCTCCGAAAGGAAGCCGTAGCCGGGGTGCACGCAGTCTGCGCCAGCACGCAGGGCGATATCCAGTAGGGCTGGGATGTTCATGTACGTTTCAGCGGCGGTATTGCCGGGCAGGGTGTAAGCCTCGTCGGCGATCTTTGCGTGCAGGTTGTCCACGTCTGCCTCGGAAACGACGGCGATGGAGCGAATGCCGAGGTCCCGGGCTGCGCGGGCGATGCGAACGGCGATCTCGCCGCGGTTGGCGATGAGGACGGTCTGTAGTGGGAAGGTCTCGTGGCTCATGGGTTCGTTCCTTGTCGTTGCGGTCGTTGCGGTTGTTGTCGTCTTGAGCGTTGTGTCGGGGCGCATTACTGGGTTTTAGCCTGGGTTTTAGGCGTGTCTTCTTGCGAGGCAGTCTCAGCGCTTGCCGGCTGTGTGAAGTCGATCAGCTCGAATCGCACAGTATCGCCCGGCCCAAGCTGGCCGGCCTTGTCCAGGTCCTTGTCGATGACAGTGGCGATAACGGGGTAGCCGCCGGTCACCGGGTGGTCTGCCAGGAACACCACGGGCAACCCATTCGGCGGAACCTGAATGCTGCCGCTAACCATGCCCTCGCTGGCTAGTTCGCCGTCGCGGTCGCGCTGTAGGGGTTCCGGCGCTTCGTTCCCCTCTGCTAGCGCCAGGCGCAGCCCCACGCGGTTCGACTGGCCCGTCACGATCCATTCGAGCTCCGTGAATCGTTGCAGTTCTGCTTCGCCGAACCAGTCGTTGCGCGGCCCGGCCACACAACGCAGTACGTTCGTGCCATCAAAGGGGTTGGTGGTCGCACTACCGACGGAGGCTCGGGCAGTACGGCGCCCGGCCTTCAATACGTCGTCGGTGGCCACGGGCTGTGGCCCCAGCCCGGAAAGAATATCGGTGGAGTTGGAGCCCAGGACCTCGTCCGTCACCAGCCCGCCGCGTACGGCCACGTAGTTGCGTAGGCCGTTGCCCGCCCCGCCGAGTGGTTCTACCTTCAGCGTCTGCCCAGCCTTCACCTGCACCGGAGAACCTAGTTCAAAAGTTCGCCGGCCGATCGATACGTTCGCACGTGCACCTGTCACGCATACGGCGGTATCCACCAGGGCTTGTAGTTCGATGCCGCCGATGTTCTCCAACACCGTTGCACTCGAGGCGTTGCCCACCACGTCGTTTGCCGCCCAGGCGCTGGCCCGATCGACCGCGCCGGACCCGTTCACGCCGATGTCGCCGTGGCCTGCGCGTCCCGTGTCCTGGAACAGGGTCTGCAGCCCCGCGTCTAGGACCTCTAGGCTTGGTCGCGCTGGGACGATAGGTTTCTTGCTTTGTGACGCCCCCACGCCTGCGCCGGCCGTGGTCTCCTGTCCGGAGCCAGACTCAGCGCTGATGGATTCGCGTACCTGGCGATAGCGCACAGTATCGCCAGGCTGCAGCAGCGCAGGTTGCTCTGCATTCGTATCCCACATTGGCTGCGTGGTGTGGCCTAGCAGTTGCCAGCCGCCGGGAGAGGTACGGGGATAGACGGCGGAGAACTGTCCGGCCAAGCCGACCGCGCCCGCCGGAACGGCGGTGCGCGGGGAGCTGCGACGAGGCACGTCCCAGGTGTAGGACTGGTCGCCTGCAGCCGGCACGCAGTAGGTAAAGCCCGGGGCGAAGCCACCGAAGGCTGCTAGCCACTGCTGCTGGGTGTGGCGGGTGATGAGCTCCTCGGTGGAGATACTCATCAGCTCCGCGACATCCGCCAGATCCTCGCCGTCGTAGACGACGTCAATGGTGACCTCCCGCGGGTTGGCCTCCGCAGAGCTCTGCGGGTGGAAGTCCCGCAGGGAATTCAAACCGGCGATGGCGGAGGAGTGGGCGTCAAAACAAACAAGTACAGTGCGCGCCGCGGCGATGGCCTCGACCTGACCGGGCAAGGGGCTGGCGACGAGCGAGGCGTGCCAGGCCATCACGGTGGCAAGGTCGGGCAGGTCTACGATGACGGCGCGGGTGCCGACGGGGGAAACGGTGTGGCTCACAGGAAGCTCCCGATGGTGATGTTGTTGGACTGCAGTTCGGCGGCGATGCGCTCTGCCATGGCGACCGCGCCGGGGGAATCGCCGTGGACGCACACGGAATCGGCGGTGGTGCGGATGGTGGAGCCGTCGATGGCCTCGATTGTGCCTTCCTCGGCCATGCGCACCACGCGGCGGGCGACGACCTCCGGGTCGTGCAGAACGGCGCCGTTTTCGCGGCGGGAGACCAGAGTGCCGTCCGGGTTGTAGGCGCGGTCGGCGAAGACCTCGTTGATCACTCGCAGACCGGCCTTTTCCGCGTAGTCGGCGGCAACCGCGCCGGGCAATAGCATCACGGGCAGGTCCGCGCCGAAGGCCTTGATGCCCTCGATGACCGCCTTGGCCTGGGCCTCGTGGTGGACGATCGTGTTGTACATTGCGCCGTGGGGCTTGACGTAGCGCACCTGCGTGCCTCGCGCTTTAGCCAGCGCGTCGAGGGCGCCGATCTGGTAGAGAACCTCGTCAGCCAGCTCGGCGGGGGAGTAGTCGATAAAGCGGCGGCCGAAACCAGCCTGGTCGTTGTAGCCGACGTGTGCGCCGACGGTGACGTTGTTCTCCGCGGCGGCGGCCAGGGTGTTGGAGATTGCGTGGGCATCGCCGGCGTGGAAGCCGCAGGCGACGTTGGCGCTGGAGACGATGGCCACCATTGCGGCGTCGTCGCTGACGGGGTTGCCGCCGGTCGTTTCTCCGAGGTCGGCGTTCAGGTCGATGGAAAGCGAACTGCGGGTGGTGGACATGTGATCGACTCCTTGTGTGGCCGGGAGTGAGGGAAAGCCGCACCTCCGGCCGGATTGTTCAACAATGTGCGTGCCAGTTTAGTGACCTACACAACCATTGTGAAATCAATCACCCGCCTGTCGCAACGGTGACCTGCGTTATTTTTTACCCTTTTTGGCTTTCTTGTCCTGCTTGTCTTGCTTGTCCTGCCCGCCTTGGTTGCTCGCCGGCTTGGCGTCAGCCTTGCCGTCTTCCAGAACGTACACACTGCGGTTAGCCTGCTTGGCCTTGTCCACCTGGTCCAGCAGACCCTCCAGGCGGTTCCACAGGTTCGTGCTGATCGCCCGCTCCGCACGCTTCCACACCTTCGCATCCCCAGTGCCCCACGCCACCGGCATGGGAGAGATCTCCTCGTACACCTTCGGCCCGCGCGTGGGCCGGTAGCCGGTCACGGCCATCGACGGCACTCGCGCACCGACCTCGCGAGGAACACCCGGCACAGAGGTCACGGTGCGGTAGGCCAGGGCGGGAACGGTTTTCACTGGCTCGGTAGAGGCGTCCACAAGCATCAACAGCACCATGTCGCGCGCGTTGACCTCCGCGATCATCGCCGGGGCCAGCTGGTACATGTCGAAGTATTGCTGCGGCGAGCCCATCTTGCGCGGCAGCACCGGGATCAGGATCAGGCACAGCAGCGCGAACACACCCAGCGCGAAGCTAATCGCCAAGGCCCACCACTGGGAGCCCGCGGTGATTAGCAGCACGGCGACGATCACAATCAGAACGGCGGCCAGCACGCCTGCCGAAACCTGCATACGCTTCGCATCGCGCAGGAACTCGTTGTGCTTGCGTGCATACTCCTCATCGACGTCGAAGTTGAAGTCAACCTGCATAGGCTGCTGGGCGGCGGACATGGGGCTCCTTAAAACAGAGGATCGGTCTGAGAAGATTCTAAAGGTCGAAGGAATCGACGATGCGGTAGCCGTAGCCCTGCTCAGCCAAGAAGCGCTGACGGTGCGCGGCATAATCTGCGTCTAGTGTGTCACGCGCGACGATGGAGTAGAAAAACGCCCCACCGCCGTCCGGCTTCGGGCGCAGGATGCGGCCCAGGCGTTGCGCCTCCTCCTGACGCGAGCCGAACGTGCCGGAGATCTGGATGGCCACGGATGCGCCGGGCAGGTCGATGCTGAAGTTCGCCACCTTGGAAACCACCAGCGTCTTCAGCTCACCATCGCGGAACTGCTGGTAAAGCTTCTCGCGCTTGGCATTGCCAGTCTTGCCGTCGATGACGGGCACATCCAGCTCCTCGGCGATCTCCTCCAGCTGGTCGATGTACGCGCCGATGATGAGCGTCGGCTCGTCCGGGTGCATGTCCATGATCTTGCGTACCACCTTCGTCTTCGTCGGGGTGGTGGCGGCCAGGCGGTATTTGTCGGATTGCTCGGCGGTTGCATAAACCATCCGCTCTGCTTCGGTCAGCTGCACGCGCACCTCGGTGCAGTCCGCCGGGGCGATCCAGCCCTGCGATTCGATGTCCTTCCACGGGGCGTCATAACGCTTCGGCCCGATCAGGCTGAAGACGTCACCTTCGCGGCCGTCCTCGCGCACCAGGGTGGCAGTCAGCCCCAGACGGCGGCGAGACTGCAGGTCGGAGGTCATGCGGAACACCGGGGCGGGCAGCAGGTGCACCTCGTCGTAGATGATCAAGCCCCAGTCGCGGGAGTCGAACAGTTCTAGCGCCCTGTATTCACCCTTCGACTTGCGCGTAACCACCTGGTAAGTAGCGATGGTTACGGGGCGGATCTCCTTCTTCTCTCCGGAGTATTCGCCGATCTCATCCTCCGTCAGGGAGGTGCGGCGCACCAGCTCGTCCTTCCACTGTCTGCCCGCGACGGTGTTCGTCACCAGGATCAGCGTGGTGGCCTTTGCCTTGGCCATCGAGGCCGCGCCGACCATCGTCTTGCCGGCACCACACGGCAGGACGACCACACCCGAGCCGCCCTCCCAGAAGCTATCGGCCGCCATCTCCTGGTAGTCGCGCAGCTGCCATTCTTCGTGTTCCTGCGACAGCTCGATGGGGTGTGCCTCGCCGTCGACGTATCCCGCCAGGTCCTCTGCGGGCCAGCCGACCTTCAGCAGTTCCTGCTTGAGCCTGCCGCGCTCGGAAGGGTGTACAACGACCGAGTCCTCGTCGATCTCCGCGCCCAACATGGGCTTTATTTTTTTGTGACGCCGGATCTCCGTCAGCACAGCCCTGTCCGTCGTCTCCAACACGAGCCCGTGCGCGGGGTGCTTGATGAGCTTCAGTCGCCCGTAGCGATCCATCGTGTCGGCAATGTCGATGAGCAGTGGCTGCGGGACGGGGAACCGCGAGTAAGTTTCCAGCACGTCCATGACCTGTTCCGCGTCGTGCCCGGCGGCACGGGCGTTCCACAGCGCTAGCGGGGTGATGCGGTAGGTGTGTACGTGCTCGGGTGCGCGCTCCAACTCCGCGAACGGCGCCAGCGCGGTGCGCGCCTCTTGCGCCTGTTCGTGGTCGATTTCCAGCAGCACTGTCTTGTCCGACTGCACAATGAGCGGTCCGTTTCCAATGCCCACGCTGTGTGTCACTTCCTTTTTGTTTATCGACGCCACCGCGACGGTGTTGCTCAAGCCAAAGACATCATTCTACGCTGCAGTGGTGCGAACTCGTGCTCCACTATGCTGAGACCCATGATTGCTCAGACGGGAAATCTGCGCCAATGGCAGTATTTCGTGGCTTTAGCGGAGACCGGTAGTTTTACAGCGGCGGCAGCGCGACTGGGAGTGAGTCAGCCGCCTGTCTCCAATGCCATTAAGCGCTTAGAAGCTGGTGTAGGTACACCGCTATTTATCCGAGGGGCGGGGGAAGTGAAACTAACCGAGGCAGGGTTGACCTTGCTTCCATATGCCCGGGTGATTAATCGCGATCTTCAGACTATGCATTCGATGATTGACGGTATCCGAAGTGGTGCGCAAAGCGGGTTTCGTTTGGCCATCAGTAGTGCGCTTCCAAGCGAGATAGGATCGCGTATTGCAGCAAAGGCACAGCAGCATGATGGAGTAGTTTTGTCGTCACTGCCTTCTGTTGAGATTCTTGCCCGTGTTGAAGAAGGCGCTATTCATGCGGGGCTTGTTCAAGCTCCGGTTCCCTTGGGTACTCACCGCAGTGCGAGGCAGTTTTCTCTGTCACGTGATCTAGTGGTGCCGCCGGGGTATTCAAGGTTGGATAAGACCTTGTCTCAATTGAATCTGCTGGTGGAGAACCTGAATGACAATTCAAGTGCAGCCAGTGGTTTGGCGAGAGAGCTATTTCGGTCGGGTGTGTCTTGCGAAATTAATGATTCAGAGGATGCTCTAGGTAGGGGCTTATTGATTGGAAGAGGGGAGGGGATGTCTTTGGTATTTCGCGGTTTTCACCAGTTTGACAATGCTATTGAGCTTCCTTCCCGTTTCGATTTTTCCGTGGATGTAGTGGTTCGCCGAGGTGGGATGGACAATGGCGCCGAGGCCATGGCGGTCGCCGAAAGAATTTGTCGAAGGATTAACCAATGACTGCACGGATGGAGATGGCCCTGGAAAACGTGTTGACGCGGTCGGGGTGTGAGGGATGGTGGTGTGCATCGCGACTGCACGATGGGGTGACTATCGGACGCAAACAAGACGAGAAAATTACGGTGGCATCCTTATATAAAATCCGGCTCCTCCACCTCACTTTGGAAGCGATTCAACGAGGTGATCTGGATCCTCGTCTTCGTGTTGACGTTGCACCGTCCAAAGGAACTTACGAAGGGTATGGGTTCGCTGCCTTTGATGACGCAGTGAACGTGAGTCTCCGAGACTTAATGAAACAAGTCGCATCGGTGTCAGATAACGTGGCCGCCCACGAGATTTTGCGTCTACTGCCTGCGTGGGCTCGAGAAGCATTTCTTAAACGGTTTCCACCTCATTATGACTTGCAAGATCGGAATAGCTTAGTGACGGCGGAGAAACAATTGCGTCAATATGTTCAATCCCAAGGGGGGAGAAGTACAGATATAGCGTTTTCTGCAGTCTCTTCGTTGGCGGAAATAACTAATGACTTGGAACAGGTTTGGAAAGACGATAGTGCAGCGGTACGTCGATCTATGTGTGAACTCTTGGGGTTGCAGGTGTGGCGTCACCGTGTTCCTTCAGGCTTTCCTCCAAGCGGCGTTGATATCTATGGAAAAACGGGCACTGTAGGACTTCTCCATGGTGAAGCTTCGATTATCCAGGTTGAGGGCGAGGAGCCCATTGTGGTGTCCATCATGCTGAAACAGGTGGTGCCAGAACAAGCAATGAGTACTCACGATGGTGCTATTGGCGAAGTGGCTAGACTGCTCGTGGACGCTCTTCGTTAGAATTTCTGCCACTTGAATACACACTTCTACCATCGCCTATATGTAAATGAAATGAGACAATTGCATTATGTGATATTGGTGGCATCCAATGCGTCTCACTTAACGTCACTCCCATGATGACTAAGCACAATCGTTTCCGTCAGTCGGTGATTGCACTCTGTTCGCTCTCCGCAGTGATGTTGAGCAGCTGTTCAGCTCTACCGTGGGAATCAGACTCAGACGTATTTCTCAAAGCTTTCAACGCGGGAGATGACAGCAAGGCTGCACGGTATCTGGATCATCCAGACCCGGAGCGCGCCCTTCATGAATTTCGGCAGTCACTACATGGTGTGAAGGTCAACATCGAAAAATCTGATATTTCCAATGGAAAGCAGAATACTCATGTGACTTGGTCCAAAGATGGTGTGGAGTTGGAGAGCAATGGTCGGCTCGTCCTTAGTGGACAGGATGGTAAGCCTCAATGGTTGCCTTCGATCTTCGAAGCTCAGTTGAGCGATGATTCCGCACTCTTTTTTGCTGAAGATAAACAGTACGATCTTCCAATTAAAGATCGCTTGGGCAATGAATATATGACCTGGACGAAAGTTATTCAGGTACGAGGTCGCAAAGACATAGCCTCTAGAGCGCAGGAATTGGCCCAGATTTTTGCACCAGTGTCTCCCACAACGACTAAGGAGTGGATCGAGCAGACCTTGGGAGAGTCTCAGGATGAAGACACCGTGCTCCTCACTTTGAGGCAGGAAGAATTCCGGAAGATACAAGAGCAACTTAGGACCTTTGAGGGAATTTCCACTGTGGAGCAGGGGCGTCTCTTAAGCGTGTCCAAAACTCTTAACTCTCCGCTGGATGCTGAATTGAACAAATATTGGGAGTCAGTGCTCGATGCTAATTCAGGATGGTCGATACGCGCTGAGAGTTCACAAGGTATGACGACGGTAGCCTCTGAGCCGCCTCGCCGAGTTCAGCCAATCGCAACCACTCTGGATAACACACTGCAAAGCGCAGCAAAACAAGCAGTGGACAGTGAGCAACGTGCCGCAGTTCTAGTCGTGCTCAATCCTAGAACAGGAGGTGTCCTTGCCGTTGCACAAAATGACAAGGCAAATAACCAAGGGCCAATCGCACTCACCGGGCTATTCCCACCGGGATCGACGTTCAAAACTGTGACCACAGCGGCGGCACTAGAGGCAGGGGTAGTCAGCATGGATGAGGAACTACCTTGTCCTAGCAATATCACCGTCGCTGGACGCAAGATTCCCAACGATCATGACTTCGATCTAGGTAGCGTTCGACTGGAAGAAGCTTTCGCCCAATCATGTAACACAACCCAAGCGGTCATTTCGGATCGTTTGGGAGAAGATGATCTGCAACGGACTGCTTTAGAACTCGGAATTGGCTCCGACTTCGACGTACCAGGGATGACCACACTTACTGGTTCGGTGCCGCGGACACCGGCTGGACCTCCTCGTGTGGAGGCTTCTATTGGACAGGGCGAGGTTCTAGCTAGTCCATTTGGGATTGCGCTCATGCAATCGACTGTCGCTAACGGCGGCTTGCTTGTTCCTCCACAGCTCATTCAAGGCGAACAGACAGTAGTGAATAAACAGGCAGACCAGCATGTCAGCGATACAACTATTCAAAGCCTCCGGACGATGATGAAATCAACAATTGACCACGGTTCAGCTAGGTCGTTGAGTGATCTTAGTGCACTTGGCGGAAAGACTGGTACAGCAGAAATTGATGGCAAGCTTTCCAATGGCTGGTTCGCTGGAACGACAGGGGAATTGGCGATTGCGTCCCTTGTAATCGAAGGAGATTCTTCTCAGCCAGCTGTGGAAATGGCCGGGCGTTTCCTTCGCTCGCCGGATGTTCAGAAATTCTCTGGAATTCAATAAACTTGCGTCATAACCTCTAGCACGGCACGTCCACCGCAGCGATGCGGTGGGGTTGGATCGTGAGGCTCTCCCCGGTGGATTCGAGCACCGCGGAGATGGTGGAGGGGGTCATCATCACGATGGAGATCCAGTCATGGCTGGTGGCACCCGCATAGTCCACGTAGTGCAGGCGCACCTGTGTGCCCGCGGTATAGGCGCGGCGCAGCTCGGACATGATCTCCCGCGGCGAGCGGAAGGTCCGGGTGTCCGAGGCCTTCGTGCCGTCCGCCGGGTCCACGGCGATGGCCTGGTCGTGGGCGCGGCGAAAACCCTCCACGGCGCCGTCGATCTCCGAGGCGATCTCGGTGGAGTCCCCAGTGATGTCCATGATGTTGCGCTGGGGAGTATCCACGCGAGACGGGACACGAGCCGAGTGGGGTTCGGTGGCGGAGCCCTGCTGGAATGCCCTGGTGGCGTCGTCAATCAAATACCGCAGGGACTGGGGAACGGACGAGAGACCGCCGGGGGACATGCGATCCAGGAAGGCCTCGATGTCCTTCCATGGGGCGTCATAGCGCTTCGGCCCGATTAGGCTGAAGACGTCGCCTTCGCGGCCGTCCTCGCGCACCAGGGTGGCGGTGAGCCCCAGGCGGCGGCGGGACTGCAGGTCGGAGGTCATGCGGAACACCGGGGCGGGCAGCAGGTGCACCTCGTCGTAGATGATCAAGCCCCAGTCGCGGGAGTCGAACAGTTCTAGCGCCCGGTATTCGCCCTTCGACTTGCGGGTAACCACCTGGTAAGTAGCGATGGTTACGGGGCGGATCTCCTTCTTCTCTCCGGAGTATTCGCCGATTTCGTCCTCGGTCAGGGAGGTGCGGCGCACCAGCTCGTCCTTCCACTGTCTGCCCGCGACGGTGTTCGTCACCAGGATCAGGGTGGTGGCCTTTGCCTTGGCCATCGAGGCCGCGCCGACCATCGTCTTGCCGGCACCACACGGCAGGACGACCACACCCGAGCCGCCTTCCCAGAAGCTGTCGGCCGCCATCTCCTGGTAGTCGCGGAGCTGCCATTCTTCGTGTTCCTGCGACAGCTCGATGGGGTGTGCCTCGCCGTCGACGTATCCCGCCAGGTCCTCTGCGGGCCAGCCGACCTTCAGCAGTTCCTGCTTGAGCCTGCCGCGCTCGGAAGGGTGTACAACGACCGAGTCCTCGTCGATCTCCGCGCCCAACATGGGCTTTATTTTTTTGTGACGCCGGATCTCCGTCAGCACAGCCCTGTCCGTCGTCTCCAACACGAGCCCGTGCGCGGGGTGCTTGATGAGCTTCAGTCGCCCGTAGCGATCCATCGTGTCGGCAATGTCGATGAGCAGTGGCTGCGGGACGGGGAACCGCGAGTAGGTTTCCAGCACGTCCATGACCTGTTCCGCGTCGTGCCCGGCGGCACGGGCGTTCCACAGCGCTAGCGGGGTGATGCGGTAGGTGTGTACGTGCTCGGGTGCGCGCTCCAGCTCCGCGAACGGCGCCAGCGCGGTGCGCGCCTCTTGCGCCTGTTCGTGGTCGATTTCCAGCAGCACTGTCTTGTCCGACTGCACAATGAGCGGTCCGTTTCCAATGCCCACGCTGTGTGTCACTTCCTTTTTGTTTATCGACGCCACCGCGACGGTGTTGCTCAAGCCAAAGACATCATTCTACGCTGCAGTGGTGCGAACTCGTGCTCCACTATGCTGAGACCCATGATTGCTCAGACGGGAAATCTGCGCCAATGGCAGTATTTCGTGGCTTTAGCGGAGACCGGTAGTTTTACAGCGGCGGCAGCGCGACTGGGAGTGAGTCAGCCGCCTGTCTCCAATGCCATTAAGCGCTTAGAAGCTGGTGTAGGTACACCGCTATTTATCCGAGGGGCGGGGGAAGTGAAACTAACCGAGGCAGGGTTGACCTTGCTTCCATATGCCCGGGTGATTAATCGCGATCTTCAGACTATGCATTCGATGATTGACGGTATCCGAAGTGGTGCGCAAAGCGGGTTTCGTTTGGCCATCAGTAGTGCGCTTCCAAGCGAGATAGGATCGCGTATTGCAGCAAAGGCACAGCAGCATGATGGAGTAGTTTTGTCGTCACTGCCTTCTGTTGAGATTCTTGCCCGTGTTGAAGAAGGCGCTATTCATGCGGGGCTTGTTCAAGCTCCGGTTCCCTTGGGTACTCACCGCAGTGCGAGGCAGTTTTCTCTGTCACGTGATCTAGTGGTGCCGCCGGGGTATTCAAGGTTGGATAAGACCTTGTCTCAATTGAATCTGCTGGTGGAGAACCTGAATGACAATTCAAGTGCAGCCAGTGGTTTGGCGAGAGAGCTATTTCGGTCGGGTGTGTCTTGCGAAATTAATGATTCAGAGGATGCTCTAGGTAGGGGCTTATTGATTGGAAGAGGGGAGGGGATGTCTTTGGTATTTCGCGGTTTTCACCAGTTTGACAATGCTATTGAGCTTCCTTCCCGTTTCGATTTTTCCGTGGATGTAGTGGTTCGCCGAGGTGGGATGGACAATGGCGCCGAGGCCATGGCGGTCGCCGAAAGAATTTGTCGAAGGATTAACCAATGACTGCACGGATGGAGATGGCCCTGGAAAACGTGTTGACGCGGTCGGGGTGTGAGGGATGGTGGTGTGCATCGCGACTGCACGATGGGGTGACTATCGGACGCAAACAAGACGAGAAAATTACGGTGGCATCCTTATATAAAATCCGGCTCCTCCACCTCACTTTGGAAGCGATTCAACGAGGTGATCTGGATCCTCGTCTTCGTGTTGACGTTGCACCGTCCAAAGGAACTTACGAAGGGTATGGGTTCGCTGCCTTTGATGACGCAGTGAACGTGAGTCTCCGAGACTTAATGAAACAAGTCGCATCGGTGTCAGATAACGTGGCCGCCCACGAGATTTTGCGTCTACTGCCTGCGTGGGCTCGAGAAGCATTTCTTAAACGGTTTCCACCTCATTATGACTTGCAAGATCGGAATAGCTTAGTGACGGCGGAGAAACAATTGCGTCAATATGTTCAATCCCAAGGGGGGAGAAGTACAGATATAGCGTTTTCTGCAGTCTCTTCGTTGGCGGAAATAACTAATGACTTGGAACAGGTTTGGAAAGACGATAGTGCAGCGGTACGTCGATCTATGTGTGAACTCTTGGGGTTGCAGGTGTGGCGTCACCGTGTTCCTTCAGGCTTTCCTCCAAGCGGCGTTGATATCTATGGAAAAACGGGCACTGTAGGACTTCTCCATGGTGAAGCTTCGATTATCCAGGTTGAGGGCGAGGAGCCCATTGTGGTGTCCATCATGCTGAAACAGGTGGTGCCAGAACAAGCAATGAGTACTCACGATGGTGCTATTGGCGAAGTGGCTAGACTGCTCGTGGACGCTCTTCGTTAGAATTTCTGCCACTTGAATACACACTTCTACCATCGCCTATATGTAAATGAAATGAGACAATTGCATTATGTGATATTGGTGGCATCCAATGCGTCTCACTTAACGTCACTCCCATGATGACTAAGCACAATCGTTTCCGTCAGTCGGTGATTGCACTCTGTTCGCTCTCCGCAGTGATGTTGAGCAGCTGTTCAGCTCTACCGTGGGAATCAGACTCAGACGTATTTCTCAAAGCTTTCAACGCGGGAGATGACAGCAAGGCTGCACGGTATCTGGATCATCCAGACCCGGAGCGCGCCCTTCATGAATTTCGGCAGTCACTACATGGTGTGAAGGTCAACATCGAAAAATCTGATATTTCCAATGGAAAGCAGAATACTCATGTGACTTGGTCCAAAGATGGTGTGGAGTTGGAGAGCAATGGTCGGCTCGTCCTTAGTGGACAGGATGGTAAGCCTCAATGGTTGCCTTCGATCTTCGAAGCTCAGTTGAGCGATGATTCCGCACTCTTTTTTGCTGAAGATAAACAGTACGATCTTCCAATTAAAGATCGCTTGGGCAATGAATATATGACCTGGACGAAAGTTATTCAGGTACGAGGTCGCAAAGACATAGCCTCTAGAGCGCAGGAATTGGCCCAGATTTTTGCACCAGTGTCTCCCACAACGACTAAGGAGTGGATCGAGCAGACCTTGGGAGAGTCTCAGGATGAAGACACCGTGCTCCTCACTTTGAGGCAGGAAGAATTCCGGAAGATACAAGAGCAACTTAGGACCTTTGAGGGAATTTCCACTGTGGAGCAGGGGCGTCTCTTAAGCGTGTCCAAAACTCTTAACTCTCCGCTGGATGCTGAATTGAACAAATATTGGGAGTCAGTGCTCGATGCTAATTCAGGATGGTCGATACGCGCTGAGAGTTCACAAGGTATGACGACGGTAGCCTCTGAGCCGCCTCGCCGAGTTCAGCCAATCGCAACCACTCTGGATAACACACTGCAAAGCGCAGCAAAACAAGCAGTGGACAGTGAGCAACGTGCCGCAGTTCTAGTCGTGCTCAATCCTAGAACAGGAGGTGTCCTTGCCGTTGCACAAAATGACAAGGCAAATAACCAAGGGCCAATCGCACTCACCGGGCTATTCCCACCGGGATCGACGTTCAAAACTGTGACCACAGCGGCGGCACTAGAGGCAGGGGTAGTCAGCATGGATGAGGAACTACCTTGTCCTAGCAATATCACCGTCGCTGGACGCAAGATTCCCAACGATCATGACTTCGATCTAGGTAGCGTTCGACTGGAAGAAGCTTTCGCCCAATCATGTAACACAACCCAAGCGGTCATTTCGGATCGTTTGGGAGAAGATGATCTGCAACGGACTGCTTTAGAACTCGGAATTGGCTCCGACTTCGACGTACCAGGGATGACCACACTTACTGGTTCGGTGCCGCGGACACCGGCTGGACCTCCTCGTGTGGAGGCTTCTATTGGACAGGGCGAGGTTCTAGCTAGTCCATTTGGGATTGCGCTCATGCAATCGACTGTCGCTAACGGCGGCTTGCTTGTTCCTCCACAGCTCATTCAAGGCGAACAGACAGTAGTGAATAAACAGGCAGACCAGCATGTCAGCGATACAACTATTCAAAGCCTCCGGACGATGATGAAATCAACAATTGACCACGGTTCAGCTAGGTCGTTGAGTGATCTTAGTGCACTTGGCGGAAAGACTGGTACAGCAGAAATTGATGGCAAGCTTTCCAATGGCTGGTTCGCTGGAACGACAGGGGAATTGGCGATTGCGTCCCTTGTAATCGAAGGAGATTCTTCTCAGCCAGCTGTGGAAATGGCCGGGCGTTTCCTTCGCTCGCCGGATGTTCAGAAATTCTCTGGAATTCAATAAACTTGCGTCATAACCTCTAGCACGGCACGTCCACCGCAGCGATGCGGTGGGGTTGGATCGTGAGGCTCTCCCCGGTGGATTCGAGCACCGCGGAGATGGTGGAGGGGGTCATCATCACGATGGAGATCCAGTCATGGCTGGTGGCACCCGCATAGTCCACGTAGTGCAGGCGCACCTGTGTGCCCGCGGTATAGGCGCGGCGCAGCTCGGACATGATCTCCCGCGGCGAGCGGAAGGTCCGGGTGTCCGAGGCCTTCGTGCCGTCCGCCGGGTCCACGGCGATGGCCTGGTCGTGGGCGCGGCGAAAACCCTCCACGGCGCCGTCGATCTCCGAGGCGATCTCGGTGGAGTCCCCAGTGATGTCCATGATGTTGCGCTGGGGAGTATCCACGCGAGACGGGACACGAGCCGAGTGGGGTTCGGTGGCGGAGCCCTGCTGGAATGCCCTGGTGGCGTCGTCAATCAAATACCGCAGGGACTGGGGAACGGACGAGAGACCGCCGGGGGACATGCGATCCAGGAAGGCCTCGATGTCCTTCCATGGGGCGTCATAGCGCTTCGGCCCGATTAGGCTGAAGACGTCGCCTTCGCGGCCGTCCTCGCGCACCAGGGTGGCGGTGAGCCCCAGGCGGCGGCGGGACTGCAGGTCGGAGGTCATGCGGAACACCGGGGCGGGCAGCAGGTGCACCTCGTCGTAGATGATCAAGCCCCAGTCGCGGGAGTCGAACAGCTCCAGCGCCCGGTATTCGCCCTTCGACTTGCGGGTAACCACCTGGTAGGTGGCGATGGTCACGGGGCGGATCTCCTTCTTTTCTCCAGAGTATTCGCCGATTTCGTCCTCGGTCAGGGAGGTACGGCGCACCAGCTCGTCCTTCCACTGCCTGCCCGCGATGGTGTTCGTCACCAGGATCAGGGTGGTGGCCTTTGCCTTGGCCATCGAGGCCGCGCCAACCATCGTCTTTCCCGCACCACACGGCAGCACTACCACGCCCGAGCCGCCTTCCCAGAAGCTGTCGGCCGCCATCTCCTGGTAGTCGCGGAGCTGCCATTCTTCGTGTTCCTGCGACAGCTCGATGGGGTGCGCCTCGCCGTCGACGTATCCCGCCAGATCCTCTGCGGGCCAGCCGACCTTCAGCAGTTCCTGCTTGAGCCTGCCGCGCTCGGAAGGGTGTACAACGACCGAGTCCTCGTCGATCTCCGCGCCCAACATGGGCTTTATTTTTTTGTGACGCCGGATCTCCGTCAGCACAGCCCTGTCCGTCGTCTCCAACACGAGCCCGTGCGCGGGGTGCTTGATGAGCTTCAGTCGCCCGTAGCGATCCATCGTGTCGGCAATGTCGATGAGCAGCGGTTGCGGGACGGGGAACCGCGAGTAGGTTTCCAGCACGTCCATGACCTGTTCCGCGTCGTGCCCGGCGGCACGGGCGTTCCACAGCGCCAGCGGGGTGATGCGGTAGGTGTGTACGTGCTCGGGCGCGCGCTCCAGCTCCGCGAACGGCGCCAGCGCGGTGCGCGCCTCTTGCGCCTGTTCGTGGTCGATTTCCAGCAGCACTGTCTTGTCCGACTGGACGATCAGGGGGCCGGTGCCGATGCTCACTAGCTGGACGCTCCTCACAAGGGGTAGGGGATGCTTTTGTCTTGCTTTTGGGACAACCCTCTACTGTAGCTGCACTGTCATCTTGCAGTTGTCTCCCGCTGTAGCCGGCTGTGGTGCGCTAGTATTCCACGCTGCTGAGGCGGTGCGGCTGCACGGTGAAGCTCTCGCCACTGATTTCGGAGACCACTGCGATGGTGGACGGTCGGATCATGACGATTGAAACTTGGTCGCTGGTTTGCTTGCCGTCGTTATTGACAAAACTAATCCGCACGATCGTGCCGGCGGAATACGCCCGTGAGATCGCGGCCATCATTTCTTCGGCGGTGTGTACCACGCGGGAGCCTTCGTGCTGGCCTGCCCCTGCGCCTACCACTGTGCCTGTAGCGCTTGCGTCGGTCCGATCTGCGTTGTCGTGGCTGCGGCGGAACCCCTCAATGGCGCTGGCGATGACCTGATCACTTGCCCCCGACTCCGAATGCAGCCCTTCGCGAGTGGGGGTTGCTACCCGCGAAAGCACGGGAGCATCCGCGAGTGCCTGCCCACCCTCCAGGCGCAATTGCACGCCCATGGCCTCCAAGCGGTCGGTTACAAACGATAGCTGTGCTGCGGAAACCGCCACTGTCGGCGCGATCCTCCTCAAGCGCAGTCCGTCGATATCCGGCAGCGCCAGGATCCGGTCCAGTGCCTCGGGTTCCGTCACGCTCAGATACATCTGCGCCACCCCGGCCGTTGCCTGAGAGAGGCTGCGCTCCGCATCGTGCAGCATGTAGCGCAGGGCCTGCGGAATGTTTTCCGTCCCGCCCAGCGCGCGGGCCTCCAGGAATTCCTCAATTTCTGCAGCGCCAAGCCCCGCCCGCAGCGCCCGTTCCACGGACTCCTTGGACATTCGCCAAACGCTGGCCATGCCGCCGGATTCTTGATCGCTGAACTTCGCCAGCATCGCCTGGTCGGCCGGGCGCAGCAGTCCCGGCGCCATGATCGTGTGGTCTGCCTGCACAATCAGCTGCTCCACCGGGGCAGGAAGAATCTCCGCCAGCGCGTCGGCCAGATCCGCCACGGGGTTTGCTGACTGATGTGTGCTACCGCCCAGTACGTCGCGCAGTGCGGCCATCGCCCGGGTAGGTACGGTGTCTCTTCTTAATGACGCCAACACACCAACCTCTTTAGCCTCCTCCCACACTGCATCCCAGGCGGTGTGCGTGGTGCGCCAGGCCTCGCCGGGGCGCACGCGCCAGAGCTCTTGCTGGAGTTCGGCTGATTGGGGCGTGGGGGCGTCACTACCAAAAGTGCCAAGATCAGCGAACAGTGACGGGAAGGTTCGGCGTAGGCCGCGCGCAGCGTGTGATGCCGTACCAGCCTCGAAGGGGCGGACGTCCGGTTCGTCGACGAGCCAGGGAGCGTAGGCGCTGCCGGCCCAGCCGACTTGCAGGATCGCCCAGGCAGTGGCGGGGGAGGCCTCCAGGAAGTCGAGGGCGAGCTCCGTGGGCGCCCAGTAATCGCGCGCGGGCTGGCCGGCCGGGGTGGGAGTAGCTCGGCCGCGGCCGATGAGGTTCGCGTGGGCGAGCCATGTCAGCAGATGGAGGGTGGTTTCGGCGGGCTCGTCGCGGCGACGGGCGACCTTGTTCACCTCGCGGGTGCCGATACCGCCGGAGGAAAGGGGAACAATCGGGTTGCGGCCGAGATCCTCGATGAGGTGGCCGAGGTCTTGGATTAGCTGGATGGCCTGGGCTGCGCCGACGTCATCTGCGCGAGAGCTTCGGGTAGAGCCAGAGCCGGTACCGGGGCCGGTATCGCCCGGGGTGTCGCTGACCTGGGGCGCAGCGATCGCTTGGTGAGGGGCAGCGAAGTACCCACCCGGATCGGCTATGAGCGTGCCATGCAAGAGCTGTTGCACGCGGCCCGTTAGGCGCGCAGTTGTATCGTCGAGCTGGTCCAAAATACCCCGGCGCACCAGGGTGGGCAGGGGCTTGGAGGGATCCGCACCTTCGTGCAACGAGGCGGAGTGCCCTACGCCGCCCCCGTTGGCCAAGGTGGATAGCAACCGGCGCTGACGGGGTGGAAGATCTTCCACGACCTGGGGAAGCTCGGAGGTGGGGATGGGGCAGCGGGTGGAATCGACCAGCCGCCATAGCTGCTCCGTGGAGGGTTCAAACATGCGCGGCAGGTGGGGTGGGATCTTCAGCGGGGTTTGTGCGCTAGGCAGCTGCGTGGAGGGGAGCGTGAAGTCTGGCCCGAAAACCAGTCCCCAGTGGCAGAGGGATTGCACGGCAATGCGAACCTCGACCTCGCTCGGGCGTTGCGAAGTCGGCGTGCCGGCGATATCGAAGAGCTCGTCGAGCATGTCGATCAGCTCCGCCACCGTGCATGGGTGATGCACCGCATCGAGTTCACACGCTGCATGGCAGACGGCGAGCTCGAGGGAATTCAAGTGGAGTAGTGCCGGGTCGGGGGAATCCGCGAATAATTCTGAATGGCGGCTGCGGCCGGGGGGGGAAACAGCAGCGGAAAGGCTATCGAGCGCTGCACTGCTTCCAGTTAGGTTTTCCACGAATGTTGTGGGGTTCGATTCCAGCAAGCGAGTGAGCAGGTCCGCGAGTGCTTCATCCGACTGCCCGAACAGCCATTCTCCGTAGGAGGGAAACCCGCTGCGAAGAGAAGCAGGGGAGCTGCCATCGGCGGTAGAGTTCGCGGAGTTGTCATGCATAATCGCTCTATTCTAGCTGGAAATTCTACTACTTTCTGCCGTGGCAGCAGTTGAGCGGGGACTGTGCAGCGATAGTGCAGCGGCAGAGCGCCGACAGTGCGGCAGTTCGGAACGTGAGGAATCCGGTAGAACGGGTGGGGGCGTGGGTAGAAATTGCCACTTCGTGTGTCCTTTTCCCTTCCGATGTGCAAAGATACAACTATGGCTAACGTTGAGAAGAAGGGCTATGTCGACGCAGGCTGGCCGACCGATATTCCTGAGGGCCGTCACGCTGTTACCGAGCTGGTGGCTGATACCGCGGGTGCCCTGAGCCCCTACGGTGACATCGAGTTTCCTGTCGATGCTTCCGAGCTTCCGTACGTGCACTCGTTCACCGTTATTAACAAGTAACTGAACTATCAAACTAATGAAGGTGGCGCGCCTCCCCATTGGGGGATGCGCGCCACCTTTCGCTTGCGACGACATCTGAGTTTGCGGGTTAAGTAAAGAAAAGTGTGTCTTTTCCGGGCGTGTTGCGGTTATTTGATCCAGCCTTTTTGGATGCCGAGGTTGTGTTGGTAGCTGGTGTCGATGGCGGTGTCGTATTCTGCTGGTGCACCGATGTCATTGGTAGTGGCTGTGGTGTTGTGGGTGATCAGGTCTGTTGCTGTGGAAAGTGCGTCTTGACCCCATCGTTGGTCCCTGGCGATCTTGACCGGATCGTCAGGGACTTCTGTATGTAGATACAGCCACCAATCCATCACTGTGCGTTGATGCGGTAGTGATAGTCCGCGGTGTCTGCGGGCTAGTTCTTTTATGGGGGCGTTGATGCCACCTTCGAGGCTGTTTGTTGTTGCTGCAAGGTTGTCGGGGTCGATGGTTGTTGGTGGGGGTTGCAGGTAGGTAAACAGCAGGTCTCTGCGGTGCAGAGATAGCAATGATTGATAGGCCGCTCGGACGCGTTGGTGGGTGTAGACCTTGGTGTAGGCGCCGGTAGCAGGGTCTTTGATGGTGGTTTTCTCGTTCATCCATTCCCGGTAGGTGTGGTCGAATTCGTGCAGGTGGGCGACCCATGTGGATGCTTGGTCAAGGTCGGTGATGCGAGTGAGTTTCAGGGCTAGGCGGTAGAGGGTTTTGCCGGCATCGGTGCGGGGGTTGCTGGTGGTGTGGCGGCGGACTGTTCGTTGGGCGTGGACGAGGCAGCGTTGGATGCGTGTTGTTGGCCAGCAGTGGTGGATGGCTGATTGGGCACCTTGTCCGCCGTCTGTGACTGCGATTAGTGGTGCGGCAATGGGGCGTAGGAGTTCGGTGTAGGCGGCGGTGGTTTCGTGTCTGGCCCAGGTCCAGTTGATGACGTGGGTTTTACTGGCTGCGATCAGGAGGCATCCGGACTTTAGATAGGTCGCGTCGAGGAAGATTTGGTCATGGATGCGGAATGAGTCGATGGTGGGTGTGGGGATGATCCACCAGCACCATCGGAATCGGTGGTGCATGGTTTGCCTGGTTACGCCATGGTGTGCGGCGAAGGTGGTTAGAGATTGGGTGCCGGTGGCCCATTGGATGAACAAAGCCATGGTGGCGGTATTTTTGTTGTGGGTTTGGGTGTTGCGGGTAAAGGAGTGTCCGCAGTGGGTGCAGCGCCAACGGGTGGTTGATTTGCTGGTGGTGCCGTTTTTCTTTGTGTTGTTGCCGCATAGTGGGCAGCTGGGGCGGTTGGTGGTCATCCTTTAATCCAACCGGTGTGCGGTTAGCACAAATGTGGCCGGAGGTGCGGGATGGTGTGGGTAATAGCTTTCGGGGAGCTATTCTTTGGTGATTTGTGGTGTGTGGTCTGGGGTTATGGTGGCATGCGGACACACTTTTCTTTACTTAACCCGAGTTTGCCTGAGTCCACCTTCGGGACCATCGGATATATGGGGCAGCTTAGTCGAGTGCCTCGTAGGTGCTTTAGGTCCTAAGCTGTGTGATTACAAAAAGCCGGGTCAGCACGCAGTGGCGTGCTGACCCGGCTTTAGCTAGATCTGCTCTTAGTGAGGCAGCACGGCCTGCAGCTGAGCGGAGTACTGCTTGTAGGTGTGGTTCAGGGAGTGCTTGTTGGCGTTGTAGTAGTCGGTGACTTCCTTCGGCACGGAGTAGCCGAGCTCCTCGATGCGCTTGACCAGTGCATCGTAGAACTTGTCTACAGCCAGAGCGTTGGAGTTGCGGGACAGGTCGCGAACGGCCTTTTGTACAACCGGAGCCGGAGCAGCCGGCTTTGCCTTCGGCTTTGCGGCAGCGTTGCGCGGGGTCGGCTTGGAGTTCAGGCCCAATTTGGCGGAGCAAGCCGGCCATGCGCCCCAGCCCTGGCCAGCCAGAACGCGCTCTGCAACGGCGATCTGCTGCTCGCGGGTTGCCTGGTATGCGTACGGGGCGTACTGCTTACCGCCGTAGCCAGCCCAAGTGGACGGGCTGAACTGCAGGCCACCGTGGAAGCCGTTGCCGGTGTTGATGGACCAGTTACCGCCGGACTCGCACTGTGCCAGGCGATCCCAGTCGGAATCCGGAGCTGCGGAAGCGGTCGGAGCCAGCAGTGCAGAGGTTGCTGCTACTGCAACGCCTGCGACGGACAGGCGGGCTGCGGTGGTGAAAGAGCTGGTCTTTGCGTGACGTGCCATATTTGCTGAGTTTCCCTTCGGGCGCCCTGTCTTGCTGATGGCGCCTTTTGTTTCGTTATCTCTTCAAGTTCCCTTGAAATCAGTGAACTTCTTGCTTCTGTGACGTCGAGCCGTTTGCTCGTTCGCCTTAAGGTCATGGGCTACGCTACTGGTTTGTCACGTTTGTGTCACGTTTTTGGCAAGATCCGACACTTATGTGGCGTTAAGGCGAATTTTTGAAATGCTCATTGACCTGGATTTTATCGGAATGAATCCATTTCGTTATAGTTTCGTAATGTGACGAAGATCACATTTGGGGTGTGACGTCTGTGACCTGTGTGATTTGTTGACGGGATTTGCCCTACCTCGGCATTCTCGCTAACCTAATGCATTCTATTGACTTCAAAGAATAGGGTGATCCCATGCCAACCGGAAAAGTGAAGTGGTACGACGCTGATCGCGGCTACGGCTTCGTCAGCAACCCTGGGGACGAGGACGTCTACGTCGGTTCCCAGGTGCTGCCCGACGGCGTCACCGAACTGGTCAAGGGCCAGCGTATCGAGTACGAGTTCATCGCCGGTCGCCGTGGACCGCAGGTACACACTATGACGGTGTTGGACAACGGCCCCCGCCGTGCACAGCACAAGTACAACCCAGAGCAGCTTCACCAGATGGTGCAGGATACGATCACGCTGCTAGATAGCAGCGTGTTGCCAGTACTGCAGTCTGGGCGTCGGCCGGAGCATAAGGAGGCTCGCCAGGTGGCAGAGATCCTTCGTACCATCGCGCGCGAGCTCGATAGCTAGACCTCGATAGTCGAATCCCGGACTCCACTAAAACAACCCCCTCGCAACCCCCTCGAACTTGAGGGAGCTACTGGGCGATCTCGATCGACCAGATGGTTGCGTAGGGGGTTTGCTCTTCGTTGTCGTCCAAGCCGACCAACATTGTGTGCAGCTCCAAAACCTTCAGCTTGGGAGTGCCTCCGTCATCTGCCTTCATGGAAGACTCTATGTCCAGCGTGACTTCCTCACGCTCGTAGGCCTTGTAGTAGTTGTCTTGGTTAGCGCCTGGTTCGTCGAAGATCTGCAGCAGCGACCAGTCGTGGTTGTAGATATCCTCCGGTGGCTTAATCGTGACCTTCTTAGCATTACCCACGTGCAGCTTGTAGGGCTGGGAAGGCTTGCAGTCCGGATCGTCCAATTGGCACACGGAGTAGGGTGCGATCTCGTGTTCCTCTCCATTGACCACGGCAATGATCCGCTGATCCTGCGGTAGCGTTTCGATTTTCCCGTCCTGCCAGCGGTTATAAAGCAGCACGCCGCCGATCACCACCACCACGAGGGCGACGATCGCACCCATCGTCATCAGCTGCTTTCGTTGGGCTCGCTGGCGCTGCTGTTTCTTGGACAGCTTCGGCGCAGGCGCGGCGGAAGGCTTCGGACTGGTTTTCTCTTGCTCGCTCACGCCTCCCGATCCTAATTCACTGGCCGGACAAGCCCTAACCCCTAGCCGCCTTTTTAGCCACGCCTAACCCTGCGGCTCCTTAAAGCGCACCTCGTACATCTCGTCCCACAGCTTGCCGGTCAGGTAGAAGCGCCGGTCGTCTGGGGAACTGCCTGGCACGACCGCTATGCCATTCAACACGTCCGCGCCGTCGCGCTGTGCTGCGGGGAAAAGCCCGGCTGTATCCACAACGTGTGTGACCTTCCCGTCTTCCGGGTCGATCTCCAAGATCGTGTCGGTCTGCCACACGTTGGCCCACACCTTGCCGTCGGCAGTGCATTCCAATTCGTTGAGTTGGTCGGTGCCTTCCACTTCCACGGAACCAGTCTTGGCGAAAGTTTCGGGGTCGCGAAAAGTCAGCGTGCCCGAGCCGTCGCTCATTACCAGTCGATCCTGCTGGGAGCACAAGCCCCACCCCTCGGTCTCGTAGTCTGCCCGGTCCACCTCGTCGAGTGTGCGTGCGTCGCGCTTAATCGCGGTGTGTTCCTTCCATGTCAGTTGCCACGCCGTATCGCCATGAATCGCAACCCCCTCGCCGAACAGCTCCTTGTCTAGGCTCTGTTCGCCGGATTTTTCGCCCTCCAGGTTCGTGTAATAGATCTTCGATTCGCCGTATAGACCAGTGCCGACCAGTAGGCGCCCGTCGTCGGCCGTCTCAAGCCCCTGGGTAAACGCAGATTTGTCCCATGAGTGTACTTCGTCCACCGTGACCTCGAGCATCGGTGCATCGCCATACTCTTTTGCTGTTGTCCCTGGTTTTATTAGTGACGCCCCGTCGTCCGCACCGCACGCCGATAACGAAAACGCCAAAGCTGCGGCTCCTACAGCTGCGAATATTTGGGAAGTAACCCGCCCGTTTCGAAGCTGGGGGCGGGATGCGTGAGGGTGGCGTCGGTAAGAGAACATGCAACCATCATGCATCACAGTGAACGGGTGGCAGGCATAATGGTTCAGGTGAGTAGGAAGAAAAAGGCAGATCCGATTCTTTTTTCTGCGCAGGCGAAGGAAACCGCCCGCGCCGCAGTGGAAGAAGTGGGCGGCGACGAGGTGGGGAAGGCCCTCGGTATCGCAACGGACGGCGAAGGTTTGGGGATTTACCGTTACGCCAGCCACGTGCCCGGCTATCGTGGCTGGGAGTGGGTTGTGGTGCTGGTGACTGTGCCGGGTAGTGGGATCCTGACCATCAACGAGGTCAGCCTGCAGGCAGGCAAGCACGCCTCCCTGGCCCCCGAGTGGGTGCCCTATGAGGATCGCGTCCAGCCGGGCGACTTGGGGCCTGGCGATACGCTCCCGCCGCGCCGCGACGACGAGCGGCTGACCGCGTGGGCCAAGCTGCAGGATGGCGATGGCTTCCTGCGCAACCCGCATGCAGGCAATACGCTTTCGCACGAGGGGTTGCGACAGGCCCGCAAGCGCTGGCGCGAAGGGGAATACGGGCCGCGCTCCGAGTTCGCGAAGAAGGCCGATTTGCAGTGCGAAACGTGTGCGTTTTACCTGCCTATCGACAACGTGGAAAACGGTGTAGGCGTGTGCACGAACGAGTATTCCGCCGACGGGCGCGTGGTTCAGCGGGATTATGGTTGTGGCGCGCACTCGGCGACAGTGGAGGAATCCATCGGCGAGGAGCTTGGGGAGGGCACCAATAATTACGGGGTGTACGTCGACGAGGGATTCTCGCGCTTCGAATAAGTAGGACGCCGGCTCCAGCGCAGTTGGGGTGCCCCGGACGGGTACCTAATAGTTGCATAAATGCCCTGCGGGGTGGTTACTTATGACTTGTCGTTTCAAATTGTGGTGGCTACCTACGGTTCTGCTGGAGGGTGGCTCCCAAGCACAGTCCGAACAGGTAGGGGAGAAACCCGCATGGCAGATGCACAGGCCGCAAAGGCCGCAGAGACAAAATCTGGGGAACCGCAGGACCGTGGCTTCCTAGACCGCTTTTTCCATATTTCGGAGCGCCACTCGACGGTGGGCACCGAGGTCCGCGGTGGTGTGGTCACGTTCTTCGCGATGGCCTACATCATCATCCTGAACCCGTTGATCCTGGGCACCAGTGCAGACTTCAACGGCGACGAGCTGGGCACCGCCCGCGTGGCTGCGGTTACCGCTCTGGCGGCGGGTGTGATGACCATCGCCTTCGGCATCATCGCCCGCTATCCCTTCGGCATCGCTGCCGGTCTGGGCATTAATACCCTGGTGGCCGTCACCTTCGTCGGCACGGAGGGGCTGACCTGGCCGGAAGCCATGGGGCTGGTGGTCATCGACGGTATCCTCATCGTGCTGCTGGCCATCACGGGCTTCCGCGAGGCTGTGTTTAACTCCATCCCGAGCTCGCTGAAGGCGGCCATCGGCGTGGGTATTGGCCTGTTTATTGCAATGATTGGCTTGGTGGACTCCGGCTTCGTCCGCCGCATTCCGGATGCCGCGGGCACCACCGTCCCGGTTGGCCTGGGCATCAACGGCTCCATTGCTTCTTGGCCCACGTTCGTCTTCATTATCGGCCTGCTGATCTGTGGAACCCTGGTGGTCCGCAAGGTTCGCGGCGGCCTGTTCATCGGCATCGTCGCCAACACCATCATCGCCATGATCGTTGAGGCGCTCACTCACACCGGTCCGTCCTTCGTCGATGGCAAGCCGAACCCCGCAGGCTGGAACCTGGCAGTGCCGCAGAGCCCGGACTCTCTGGGCGGTATGCCGGACCTTTCCCTGGTCGGCGCTGTGGATCTGTTCGGTGCGTTCAGCCGGGTGGGCGTGCTGGCAGCGTGCATGCTGATCTTCACCCTGGTGCTGGCGAACTTCTTCGACGCTATGGGAACCATGACTGCACTGGGCAAGCAGGCTCAGCTGGTAGATGAGGAAGATCGTCTGCCAAACCTGCGCACGGCCCTGATCGTCGAAGGTGGCGGCGCGATTGTTGGTGGCGCGGTCTCTGGCTCGTCGAACACCGTGTTTGTGGACTCTGCGGCGGGTATTGCCGACGGCGCCCGCACGGGTTTGGCCAATGTGGTTACCGGCCTGCTGTTTATCTTGGCGATGTTCTTCACTCCTCTGTACGAGGTTGTGCCGATCGAGGCTGCCGCCCCGGTTCTGGTGATCGTGGGTGCGATGATGATGGCACAGATTAAGGACATTGACTTTGCGCGCTTCGATATTGCCCTGCCGGCCTTCCTGACCATCGTGGTCATGCCATTTACCTATTCCATCGCCAACGGCATCGGCGTGGGCTTCATTACTTACGCCGTGATGGCACTAGTCGGCGGTCGCGCAAAGAAGGTCCACCCGCTGTTGTACTTGGTGGCTGCGATGTTTGTTGTCTACTTCGCCGCCGATCCGGTGATGGATCTGCTGCGAGGCTAGCAATGGCCATTTTTTCGCCCATCCGGATCGATGACCCGCGTGACTCGCGCCTGGACGACTTTCGGAACCTCAACGCCTCCGACAAGAAGTCCGGCGAGCAGCTGATCATCGCCGAGGGCACCTTGGTTGTCCCGCGCCTGCTGGCTAGCCCTTATCCGACCCGCGCGGTCGTGGGGTTCCCGGGGAAGCTGCGGGCGATCGAGGCGGAGCTGTCTCGCGCTCTTTCTAGTGATGACGCCAACTTTTCCGTGTTCGAGGTTTCCCGCGAGGTCTTAAAGGAAGTCGCGGGTTTCGATATGCATAGGGGACTGGTTGCGTCGGCGGATCGGTTGCCTGTGAACCCTGTGGGTCCTGTGGGCCCTGTGAGCACGGCTAGCACCGGGGCCCCGGTAGGCACAGGGGCGAGTGCCGTGGAGGCAGTGCTGAACCACCTGGAGGAAGCCGCCGACACCAGCGGAGTGATCGCCGTGCTAGAGGGAGTGGGGGATCACGAGAATATCGGCTCCATTTTCCGTAACGCTGCGGGGCTCAACGTTGATGCCGTGCTTTTTGGCGCGGCCACTGCCGACCCTCTGTACCGACGCAGTGTGCGCGTTTCCATGGGCCATGTGCTGCGCCTTCCGTGGGCGAGGTTTCCCGGAACGACGACAACCTGGCAGCGGGATCTGGAGTTGCTACAGCGGCGTGGCTACGAGGTCGTGGCACTCACGCCGGCGGGGGACACCACGCTTCGCGAGGCTACGGAGGCGGCTCGCATGCGCGGGAGGAAAGTAGCGGTGATGGTCGGCGCCGAAGGGCCCGGACTGACGGAGCACGCCATGCGTGCCGCGGATGTGCGCGCCAGTATCCCGATGGCTCGGGGAACTGACTCGCTAAACGTGGCTACAGCGGCAGCCATCGCCTTCTACGAAGCAGTCCGCTAGGCGGGTTTACTTCCCGCGGCTGCGGCGGCGTACCTCGTCGCCGATCTTCTGGGAAGCCCCGCGTAGCCCCTTCAGCCCAGCGGAAAGCCCCTTGCGTGCCCCCTTTCCCAAGGAGGTCAGCACGTTCTTGGCTACCTCCGCGCCGCTGGGTTCGCTCTCACGGGACGGGGCGGCGTAATCGTCATAGCCTTGCTCATCGTCGTAGACGGAGACCATGTCGTCCGGCTTGGGGCCCCCGTGCGTCAGACCGTCGTACTCGGAGGATTTCGCCTCCGGCCGGCCGTCGACGGCGAAAGCTGCAATGGGCAGTGCCGGGCCGGAGGCGGAGACTGAAAAGCCTAGCCAGGACTCAATGGCGGCAGCAGCAAGCTCTGCGGGAACGAATGGCAATTGGATACCACTGGCTTCGGTGTTGCCTGCCCAGTAGTCAGCCTCGAACTCGCCGGGCAGCCCAATGTCCTCGAACACCGTCTCGCGAGTGGCGCAGAAGGATCGTTTGAGCTGGCCGCCGGACCAGTGGGCGAAGCCACCGAAGGTTTCGTCTACTTCCGTGGAAGCCGGATCTCCTCCGTCCCCCGGCTTCGTCGAAGCTGCGGTTTCCGGGTCTGCCACCACACAGGAGGCGTACACGTCGGCTGCGCTGACCAGTGTGCGGTAGCGTTCTGGCAACTCGGAGAGCTTTCGCAGGTCGGGGATTACTGTTTGCACCACCGACAACCCCGGATAGCCGCCGATGTAGAACTCATCGGTGCCGGGGGTTGCGCTGCGTGTCATGTCGAAGTCGCCGATATGCGTCAGCGGCCAGGCTGGGTTCAGTTGTGCAAGGTACTTGCGGGCGAAGCCACGGTCGACCTTATGCTCCTGGTTCACCACGGTGCTGGGGTTGGCAGCATTTACAAACCAAAGGGTCACCAGGGTCACAGCTGTGGCTCCTTCTATCGCCTAGTTCTTTTTCTTGGGGTTGGTGCGCACACCGAGCAGGACGTCTTCCCAATGTGGGGTCACGGCCTTGCGCTTACGCTTCGGCTTCGCGGCCTTTGCGTCGGGGTGCATTAGGAAATCATTATCACCGCGTTCGTTCCGTTCCGCAGGGGAATCGTCGCCGGTGGGGGGAGTGCCCTGTGCGGTGTGAGCCTCAGTTACGCGGGACTCGTTAGACCGTTCGTCCCGGCGATCCAGATCGGCCTGGTCGCCCTCCCAGTGCTCATCCTCAGGAGCCTGCGTTGGATGCAGCAGGGGAGTTACCGGCGAAACGCTGCGCACCGGTTGCCCATAGCGCGGGTTCACCAGGTCGCCTGCGATGCTGTTGTGCGGGTGCGCCAGTGCTTTCTCCGAGCCGCGCAGTTCGATGATGAACTCCGCGGTGTGCGTGCTGGTACGCCCAGCCGCGTCCTTCTCCCAGGCCACGGTGACGATCCACTGCTTGGCGGCATTTTGGTAAGCATCCCATTCGGCGTCCGAAAGAGATTCCCCGTGCGCCGCCAGAGCTGTTGCCAGAACTTCCCACAGTGGCTGGTTAGAAACGCCATCTCCGTTTACCGGCAGCGCCGCGTGTGCGAGCTCCGCGATGCGTGCGCGCTCCTGGAGGATCGGCCAGGCGTAGGGCTCAATGCGAGACTCGTCTGTGTCCGCCTCGTCCGCCAGCTCGGCCACGGTAGCGCCGTGGCGGATGCGATCCTGAATCACACGTGGGGACATCGAAATCCGGGTGCGGTGCGGACGCGCGTTAGGCCGGTTCTGTCCGCGCCCCTTGAACAGTGACGCCACCTCGGCTTCAACTGCTTCCTCCTCAGCGCGGGTTGCCGCTTGCTCCTCCTCCCGGTGTGCCTCTGCGGGATCTGTGGCGGCATCGGCAGGACCGGCGGCACTGGACGCGCTGGTGGCATCTGAGTCGGAACTCTCGGAAGCCACGGAGCGAGGATCAACCTCGGCTTCTACGGAAGCGCTGCCTGCGCTGGCCGTGGGGGCGTCACTAAGAAAAGAGCGCAACTCGTCGGTGACGGGCAGAAAGTACTCGGCGATAGGGCCGCCGACGGCCGGGTCAACGGCGCGCAGCACGAGCGATGAGGCATCGCTATCGGCGACGACAAATTTCAGCTCTTGCAACGTGGCCTCCTGACGGGTGATGCGGCAAATGACGGCAGTGTTATTAACATCACCCTCCAACCTTAGCTAAAAGCTCGGCTGGAGGGTGAGTGAATTCAGTCGCTAGAAGTAGGCGAAACCAGGGGCAACTGGGCGAAACGCTAGCCCAAAGGTGGGCTACTTGGCAGCGTGACCGCCGTCGAGGATGAAGTCGATGGCGCCGGTCAGCTTCTTGACGTCCTCCGGGTCGATGGCCGGGAACATGCCGATACGCAGCTGGTTACGGCCCAGCTTGCGGTAAGGCTCGGTATCCAGAATGCCATTGGCGCGCAGGATCTTGGCGATCTTGGCGGCATCGATGTTCTCGTCGAAGTCGATAGTGCCGACGACGAGGGAGCGGGCATCTGCGTCCTGTACGAACGGGGTGGCTTCTGCGCGGGAGTCGGCCCAGCTGTACAGGGCCTGGGAGGACTCGGTGGTGCGGGCTACCATGCCGTCCAGGCCACCGTTGGCGTTCATCCACTTCACCTGATCGTCCAGCATGAGCAGGGTAGCGACGGCCGGGGTGTTGTACGTCTGGTTCTTGCGGGAGTTATCCACGGCGGTCTTCAGATCCAGGAAGGCCGGGATGTAGCGGTCGGAAGCGGCGATCTCCTCCACGCGCTCCAGTGCGGCGGGGGAGAAGGCGGCTAGCCACAGGCCACCATCGGAAGCGAAGCACTTCTGTGGGCTGAAGTAGTAGACATCAGCCTCATTCATATCGACGGGCAGGCCGCCGGCGCCGGAGGTTGCGTCGATGGCGACCAGGGTGTCGTCCGAGGCGGCCTTCGGGCGGGTTACTGGAACCATTGCACCCGTGGAGGTTTCGTTGTGAGCCCAGCCGATCAGATCCGCATCGGTACCATCCAGCTCGCTCGGGGACGGAGCGGTGCCCGGCTCGCCCGCAACAATCTGGGGCTCGTCCAGCCACGGGGCCTTCTTGGAGACACTGGCGAACTTGGAGGAGAACTCACCGTAGGTCAGGTGCGCGGACTTGTTGCGGATAAGGCCGAAGGAAGCGGCATCCCAGAAAGCGGTGGCGCCACCCAGGGAGAGGATGATTTCGTAGCCCTCCGGCAGGTTGAACAACTGGGATAGGCCTTCGCGCACGGAGCCGACGACATCCTTTACACCAGCCTGGCGGTGGGAGGTGCCCAGAATGGCTGCATTGTCTTGGATAGCCTGCAGCTGGGCTGGGCGGACCTTGGACGGTCCACAGCCGAAGCGGCCGTCGGCGGGAATGAACTCCGCAGGGATAGTGGGCAGAGTGTTCTGGTCGTTGGCAGGTGCGTTCATCTTTCCCTCTGATCGCTCGTATTTTTTGCGCTTGACCTTATAGGGTAGACCTTTGCGCCGGCAGCTTGGCCAAAAGGTGCCAAAAATATAAGAATTGTGGGTGGTGAGGCCGTGATTTACCCCCGCTTACGCCTGCTAGTCTGTCATCTGCGTCACATAGGCACTACAGTGTGCCGTATCCCCCCGTCGGCTTAGCTATGCAAGTATCGTCATACGGGGAAGCCCTCAAGCGGCTACAATTTACAAGTGAAACCGTGAATCTGTGTTCCGCTCCAACGGTGCCAGCGCAAGCTTTTACCAGAAAGTAATCGCTACAACATTCGCTGCGGGCAGGCACGTGAACATTTCAGAAAGGGATGTCAATGGCTACTGATAATCAGGACAAGGCCGTTCTCCACTACCCAGGTGGAGAGTACGAAATGGACATTGTCCGCGCCACCGAAGGTAACGACGGTGTCGCACTGGGCAAGATGCTGGCAGAAACCGGCTTGACCACCCTGGATCCCGGCTACGTGAACACCGGTTCCACCAAGTCCGCCATCACCTACATCGACGGTGCAAACGGCATCCTGCGTTACCGTGGCTACGACATTGCCGACCTGGCCAACAACGCAACCTTCAACGAGGTTTCCTACCTGCTGATCAACGGCGAGCTGCCGAACAAGGAGCAGGCTGAGGAGTTCAACACCAACATCCGCAACCACACCCTGCTGGATGAAGACTTCAAGGCACAGTTCCGCGTGTTCCCGCGCGACGCTCACCCGATGAGCGTTCTGGCTTCCTCCCTGAACATTCTGTCGACCTATTACCAGGACTCCCTGGATCCGCTGAACCCGGATCACCAGAAGCTGAACACCTACCGCCTGATGGCGAAGGTGCCGATGCTGGCTGCTTACGCTTACCGCGCTTCCAAGGGTAAGCCGTACATGTACCCGGATAACTCCATGAACGCGCGCCAGAACTTCCTGCGCCAGATGTTCGGCTACCCGACCGAGCCTTTCGAGGATGACCCGGTGGTTACCAAGGCTCTGGACAAGCTGCTGATCCTGCACGCTGACCACGAGCAGAACTGCTCCACCTCCACCGTCCGCATGGTTGGTTCTTCCCAGGCCAACATGTTCGTCTCCATCGCCGCAGGTATCAACGCTCTGTCCGGCCCGCTGCACGGCGGTGCTAACCAGGCCGTTCTGGAGATGCTGGAGGAGATCCACGCTAACGGTGGCGACGCTACCGAGTTCATGAACCGCGTGAAGAACAAGGAGCCGGGCGTTAAGCTGATGGGCTTCGGTCACCGCGTGTACAAGAACTACGACCCGCGTGCGGCCATCGTCAAGGAGTCCGCACACGAGATCCTGGAGCACCTGGGTGGCGACCACCTGCTGGATCTGGCTATGAAGCTGGAAGAGATTGCGCTGGCTGATGATTACTTCATCTCCCGCAAGCTCTACCCGAACGTGGACTTCTACACCGGCCTGATCTACCGCGCTATGGGCTTCCCGACGGACTTCTTCACCGTCCTGTTCGCCATGGGGCGCCTGCCGGGCTGGATCGCTCACTACCTGGAGCAGGTCAACGATCCGACCGCGAAGATCAACCGTCCGCGCCAGATCTACACCGGCGAGGGTGCGCGCAAGCTCTAAATCCTTTTTGGTGACGCCCCCTTGGGCTGGCTACGCATTGCGTATGCCCCCAAGGGGGTGTTTCGCGTTTTGCTAGGGTGGGAGTTCGAGAAGCTATCAGTTTTCAAAGGAGACTTCCCATGAGCAAACCGCAGATCGACCTCTCGAACGGCCCCGCACCGAAGGACCTGGTGATTGAAGACCTGGTGATCGGCGAGGGCGCAGAGGCCGTGCCGGGCGGCATGGTGGAGGTGCACTACGTGGGAGTGGACTTCGCGACCGGCGAGGAGTTCGACTCTTCCTGGGATCGCGGCGAGTCCATCGAGTTCCCCCTTTCCGGCCTGATCGAGGGCTGGCAGGAGGGTATCCCGGGCATGCGCGCCGGTGGTCGCCGCAAGCTGACTATTCCCCCGGAGAAGGCGTACGGCCCGGCCGGTATGGGCCACCCCCTATCTGGCCGTACGCTGGTCTTTATTATTGACCTAATCGCCGTGAACTAAAGCGGTTAGGCGCCCTTCAGTGCCTTGGCCCAGCTCATCTTTTTGCCGTTGTTCAGAATGGAATTGCGGTAGACGCGGGCCACCAGCAGAATCACCAGAACCGTCGCAACGGTGGCGATGAGGAAGCTCAGCAGAACCTGCGGCAGGCTCATCGTGCCCGCCGCCATGTTCATCGGGGCGACGGTCAGGCTAAACGGCGGCACCCAACCCAGCACCTGCATGAACGTGGATTCCATGTTGCTGAGGCCGAAAAGCGGGGCGTAGGTCATGCCCATAATGAACAGCAGGATCGGGGCCTGGGTGGACTGTAGATCCTCCGTACGGGAGACCAGCGAGCCCGCTGCGGCGTACAGACTGCCGAAGAAAAGCATGCCGATGCAGAAAGCCAACAGCATCAGAGCCACCACCGTGTAATCGAGCTCCACGTCTCCCAACAGCCCGGAGACGGATACTGCGACCGCGCCGATGATCAGCAGGATCGCGGTGCCGATGAAACCGAAGACGGTGTTGCCGATGATCTTGCCAGCCAAGAAATCCATCGGGCGGGCGGAGGCCAGGATGATCTCCACCACACGAGAGGACTTCTCCTCGGTGATGCGCCCGCCGACGTTCGCGGCGAAGAGGATGATGAAGTATGCCATCAGCATTACGCCGACCAAGGCCGTGTAGAACTGCGGTTCGTTAGCCTTCGTCGCGTCATCTGCCTTCAAGTCCACGGTCTCCAACTGCGTGGAAGGGGTGGCCTTGGCGAACTCTTCGGGGGAAACTCCCACCTTGTTTAGCGCTTCAGATTGCGCGTGCGCGTTAATTGCGGCACCTACGACACTGAGGATAGTGGGATTCGGCTCACCCTCGGCGAGCAGTTCGTAGCCGGAATCAGTCTTCACCAGGGCTGCATCGAGGTCCTCGTCGGACACCTTAGAAGAAGCTTCATCGCGGGAGCCCACAGTTTCCGCCTTCACGCCACCGGAAACTTCAGTCCCCTCTGGGGCGCCTTCGGCGGAGGCCGAGGCGGCGTCAACAAACTCCTTCTCAATCCCCACAAGACCGAGCTTCGGAGTTTCGTCGCCGTCGTCCTTGCTGGCGAACCATGCGCCGGCGAACACGCCGATGAGCATGACGGCGATGACCACAATCAGGGAGAACATGATCGCCTTGCTGCGGGCAGCCACCTGGATCTCGCGCTTGGCGACGGTGGCGATGGTGTTCGGAGAAGAATAACTCATGATTCGACGACCTCCTGGAAGAGCTCTGCAAGGTGCGGGATACGGCGAGAGAACGAGTGGACCGGGCCGACAGCTAGCGCAGCCTGCAGGATCTGCTGATCCAGATCCGTGGTCTCGGCCTCGAGCAGCACGCCCTCGCCAAAGTCCTCAACCAGGCGCGTGCCCTGGGGATACCAGTCGCGCGCCGGAGTGCGCACCTCGTAGACGATGGGGCCGCGGGTACGCAGCTCGTCGACGGTTCCCTCGGCCTTCATGCGCCCCTTGGCGATGATGCCCACGCGGTCGCACAGGCGCTGCACCAGATCAAGCTGGTGGGAGCTGAACAGGACTGGAACGCCCGCATTGCAACGCTCGACAAGCAGGTCGCTCATCACATTCACGGCCACGGGATCCAGGCCGGAGAAAGGCTCGTCCAGGATCAGCAGTTCCGGGTCGTGGATCAGCGAGGCCGCCAGCTGGACGCGCTGCTGGTTACCCAGCGATAGCTCTTCCAGCTTGTCGTCCGAGCGCTCGGCCAGGCCGAGCTGCTCCAGCAGGCCTTCCGCGTTCTTCCGGGCCGATTCGTCGCTCAAGCCGTGGAGGCGGGCGAAGAAGCGCAGCTGATCGCCGATCTTTTCTTTCGCGTACAGGCCGCGCTCTTCTGGCATGTATCCGATGCGACGGCGCAGGTCATCATCGATCGGCTTATCGCCCAGGCGAACCTCGCCGCTGTCTGCAGCGAGTACTCCCAGCGCGATGCGCATTGTGGTGGACTTGCCGGCACCGTTGGAGCCAACGAAACCGTACATTTCGCCGGGCTGGACCTGGAGCGTCATGTCGTGGAGGACCTGATGGTCCCCGTAACTCTTATTGAGGTTGTTGATATAGAGAGCTTCCATACATTCCTTGGAGTTTTATAACGAAAAGAAGGATCTTGTTTATTGTGTCATACGCCAAATATTTGAGCTGGCAATGCTTTCTGGCTTTCTGGGACTTCGCAGTACGTTCGTGGTTGCGATTCCTCTGCCAGCGCCGTCGCGAGAATGAAGTCGGTGGCGTACAAAGGAGGCCATGAACGAAAAGAACAATGCAGTACCGACTCTTGAGATGAATGACGGTAAGACCACTCCGCAGCTGGGGCTGGGCGTGTGGCAGTTGAGCGACGAGGACACATACACCTCGGTGCGTGCGGCGATCGAGACCGGCTATCGCCACATCGATACCGCCGCGATCTACGGCAACGAAGAGGCCGTGGGGCGCGCTGTGGCCGACGCGGTGAAGGCCGGGGATGTGCAGCGCGAGGAGCTGTTCATCACCACCAAGCTGTGGAACGCCGACCAGGCGTGCGGTAAGGAAGCATTCGCGGAATCCCAGAAGAAGCTGGGGATGGATTATGTGGATCTGTACCTGCTGCACTGGCCGTGCCCGCAGGCCGATTCGTTCGTGCAGGCCTACGACTCTATGGCGGAGATCCAGCAGTCCGGCGGCGCGACCAGCATCGGCGTGTGCAACTTCTACCCCGAGGCGCTGGATGCCCTGAAGCAGGCCGGCCACACCCCAGCCGTGAACCAGATCGAGATTCACCCGGGCTTTAGCCAGGCCGAGCAGCGCTCGGACAACCGCGACCGCGGGATCGTCACCGAGGCGTGGTCGCCGCTGGGGCAGGGGCAAAACCTGACCGACCCGACCATCGCGAAGATCGCCGCCGAGCACGGAGTGAGCGTGGCGCAGGCCATCATCCGCTGGCACATCCAGCGTGGCGACGTCGTTATCCCGCGTTCCTCCAAGGTGGAGCGCGTGCGCCAGAACTTCGACGTCTTCGGTTTTGAGCTTTCCGCTGACGAGGTCTCCGCCATCGAGGCTCTGGACGTGGAGGACGGTCGCATCGGCGGCGACCCGCTGACTTTCCACGCCGGCCTAGAGGGCTAGCGCAACTCCGCGCGGGTTACCGCGAAACACCCGCGTATGGCACCGTCCCTGCGGTACATTGCTAGCCATGAGCGCAGGGCACGTCATCACTCATCTAGAGACCGTCGAGGCAGGCAAAGCGAGCAATGCCGACGGTTTCGGCCATTCCGCCGCCCCACAGGTCGGCGTGATCACCCTCAACCGCCCAGAGAAGCGCAATGCCCTCAATGCCGCCATCGCCACAGTCGTCGCAGAGGCCGTCCGCGCCCACACTGCCTCCGGGGTGCGTGCCATTTTGATTCGTGGCGAGGGACCTGTTTTCTGCGCCGGAGCAGACCTTTCCGGCGGTGTGTATGCCGATGACTTCTGGTCCGCTATGGAAGACATGCTCTCGGCCATCCAGACCACCCCGGTGCCTGTGATCGCCGATATCCACGGCCCGGCGGTCGGTGCGGGCTGTCAAATCGCGTTGGCTTGCGACCTGCGCGTTTTCGCCGACGAAGGGGCCTGTTGGGTGCCTGTAGCCGAACACGGTTTCGCGCTGGACCTTTGGACCCACGCCCGCGCCCGCGAGTTGATGGGCGGCGCGCTGGCTCGCAACGTGTTCTTGGCAGGCGCCCGGGTAGGTGCCGAACAAGCTCGGGCGACGGGCTTTTCTGTGGTTCTGGATGACGCCACCCCCAACGCCAGCGCCCTAGCGCATCGGGTGGCGCGCCAGGCTCCGCTTTCTATGGAGCATTCGAAACGCGTGTTCAACAGCCCCGACATGCACGCGGATGCGGAGCTGCAGCAGATGATGGTGGACATCTGGGCCAGCGAGGACGTACAGGAGGCGCGCCGCGCCCGCGCCGAGAAACGCGCGCCTCAGTTCAGAGGCCGTTAAGGGACCATTCGCCGCCTAGTCGCGGCCTTCCACCGACCAGGTGTGCACTGGCTGGCCGCTGGACTGGTGGGCGATATAACGCTGCATCATGGTGGCCAGCGCCTCGGCGCGCTCTGCGGACTCCGGCTCGCTATTCGGCGCCAGCCGGTTCAGGGCATCCAGCTGCCACGTTGCACCGTTTTGTCCGCTGCGGGCGCGGCCTTCGATGATTCCCAGGTAGGTCTCGATCAGTTCGGAATCCACGTCCAGCAGCTCCAGTCCTTCGCGGGCCTGGTCGAGCAGGTGCTCGGTAATAAGCTCCCGGACAGGCACTGTTCCCACTCGCGGCCAGCGCATGCTGGCGCGGAGCCCTTCGCGGGCGCCGGCGAGGAAGTTACTGTGGGCGTCCTCAAAGGAAAGCCGTGACCACACGGGGCGATTCTGCGTGCCCAAGAACTTGACGAGCCCGTAGTAGAAGGCAGCGTCCGCGACAATGTCGGCGGTGGTGGGGCCAGCGGGCAGCAGGCGATTCTCCACGCGAATGTGGGAGAGCTCCAGGTTCGGATCGTAGATCGGGCGGTTCCAGCGCCAAATCGTGCCGTTGTGCAGGTTCATATAGTGCAGGCCGGGGCTCTCGCCGGACATGATGGGTGTGCCGGCTTCCATGCGATCCTCTGGCAGGAGTGGGGAGAAGTAGCGGCCGTTTTCCTCAAAAAGGTCGAATACGCTGGTGATCCATCGTTCGCCGAACCACACGCGCGGGCGCACACCCTGGTTGACGAGCTCTGCCGTGCGCGTGTCGATGGCCTGCTCGAAGACGGGGATGCGTGATTCGTGCCAGAGCTTGTGGCCGACAAATAGTGGGGAGTTGGCGCTGAGCGCCGTCTGCACACCCGCGATGGCTTGGGAAGCGTTCCAGGCGTTGGCGAAGAGGTTCGGCGCGACCTGCAGGTGCAGCTGCATGGAGGTGCAGGCGGATTCCGGCGCGATGTCCTCGAAGTCGTGCCTATAGGAATCGACGGTGCCGAGTACTCGGCCCGGCAGGGCGCCTTCGAGTTCGATGCGGACCAGCTCGCCGCGGGATTCGAGGATGGCGTTGTTGAGAGCTTTGTAGCGGTTTTCGTCGGTGATCCAGGCAGGATCGCTGAGGAAGTCGGTGGTCAGGGTCGGAAGGGTGCCGATCATGACGGCGTGGGAGCCGAGCTGTTTGGCGGCTTTCTGCACCGCGCGCAGGCGCTCGTCGAGGCCTTCCTGCAGTTCCTCGAGCCCGCGGCCGGTGATGGCCAGAGGGGGATGGTTCATCTCCACGTTGAAGGAGCCGATCTCGGACTGGTATTCGCCAGGGTGGGTTTCCTCCAACTTCTCCAGCACGCCTACGTTGCAGCGCTTGGGCTGCATGTCGTCGCCGACGAGGTTCATCTCTAGCTCCAGGCCGATGGTGCCCTGGTTGATGAAATCTGCGTTCTGCAGGTGCTTATCGAAGACCTCGAGTTCGGCGTTGAGGCGCTCGCGGAAGCGGGTGCGCTGTTTCGGTGTGTAGGTATCTTTGGATACTGCATCGCCCATGCTTCTTAATCGTAGCCTTGCTGCGGGTGGGGTGTGGGGGTTCTTTGGTGCGGACGCCCACACGTTCCGGTGCGCTGGGGGACTGGGGCGCGGTGACCAAAAGGGCTGGTTAACGGGGAGCGTCGACGGGCTTGTATTATGTACCTCGCACGGTTTCCGTGCGACTGCCCTAGTAGCTCAGTGGATAGAGCACGGCTCTCCTAAAGCCGGTGTCGGAGGTTCGATTCCTCTCTGGGGCACCATGTGAAGTGGGACTTTCGGTTAACTTTTCCGTTCAATTCAGGAAACTCCTTCCAGGTTAACCCGGGTTTTCAAAATTCGGTAACTTTTTCAGAGACTATCCCCGACAACGCGAAAACCGGCCGGTTTTCAGCCTCAAAAGGCTTTGCCGGCCGGTTTTTGTCTATTAACCCGGATTTCTTTTGAAAGTGTTCACTATCAGCCCGTCCTAACGCGAGGGCTCCGTGTCTGCACATGTGTCGCCGCCAGAGGGCTCGCTTGCGTTCTTTAGTCTCCTAATTTCCGAATGCGTTTACCCGGAAACACACCGTTGGGATTAGGTTAGACTTTCCAATAGTCAAGGCGATTGGCACGGAGTTGAAGGAGGCACGTTGTACGACGTCGTAAGGGATGCTTATGCAAGGCTCGCTCCCGAATACGTTGAAGCCTTGGGATCAATTAAGGATATGAGTCCTCAAGACGTAGCGCTCATTTCTGAATGGGGAAGAGTGGTTAATAGTCCGGTGCTGGATGCGGGGTCAGGTCCCGGACACTGGACGGACCTATTGCGAACTTTGAAATGTGAAGTAGTCGGGCTAGATATGGTCCCAGAGTTCATTGGGATTGCGAAGAATAGATTTCCCTCCACCAACTTCGTTTTGGGCGACTTGTCGGAGATACCCCTTAAGTCCTCCAGCCTCGGAGGGATACTTGCCTGGTACTCGTTGATTCATTTGTGGCCTGATGACTGGGGCTTGGTTCTAAGCGAATTTGCTAGGACTCTTAGGCCGGGTGGAACTCTTCTTCTTGGAGCGTTTTTAGGGGAACAAGGTGCTCCATTCGAGCATGCAGTTACTGAGGCTTACTACTGGTCAGAACTAGAGCTACTAAAACAGTTGGAGTTGGCTGGCTTTCAGGCAATTTCTGTCCACTCTCGATGCGCGGCTGGCATTAGGCCGCATCTAGACGTTCTTGCACAGCGTTGTTAGATGGGGACAGCTTGGCATTTTGGACAGTGACTGTCGCGACAGCACTCCCGTAGATCTGCTAGTGGCACTTGTGATGAAGGCGTGGTCGTAGACCCGGTCTGTATATCCGATGGCGAATTCTGGCACGTCAACCAACCAAACCACCTTCGATTTTTCGCCCGCAGAGCAATTACATTCGAGATTAACCCAGCTCAACTGCTAGAAACCGGCCCCGCCCGGACACGCTTTTCGAGCCTTAACCCACCGGTGGGCTGAAACCACATATTCGCTCCCGCCTAGATTCAGAACAAACTTTCTGCGTCCAAGAAATTTTTCAGACCCGTCCACCCGGTAAACCTGCCCCGTCTCGTCCGCCCAGTGTGACCGGCCATGTGTTCGACTGGCGCGTTTCGGTGTCGCGACGACCGTTACGCTTAACGTGTCGGTTCCCGTTTCGAAGGAGAATGATGCTCGGCTACAGAGATTTTGCCCTGCTTGAACTGGACCTTAACCAAGGACATCATCGATTTAGGTTTACTGACGATAGAGCACAGTCGGGAGCTATCACCTGCCCGGTGTGCGGAGAAGGAAAAACGGTAAACATCGCTTGGGCGACTGACAGGCGCCACTTCGTTAAAACCGGGTACCGCTGGATGGTCTGCCAGGACTGCTGCGGCGCTTCAATCAGCATTTATCGGGAAGGTGGCGGCGAGGAGATCTACCCACCCCGGACACAGCAGCAACCTATCGACAACCTACCTGGTGACGTTGCGGAGATGTGGGAGGAAGCGAACCTCACGTACTCTGTTGGTGCCTACACTAGCGCGGTGCTTATGTGCCGCAAGATAGTTTTCGCTGCTGCTGTCCGTTGCGGTCTACCAGAGAAGAACGACAGGAGCTGGGCACCGAGTTTCGAAGAGTGCGTGAATTTCTTGGTGAATGAGGGAATTCTCACCCAGCGCATCAAGGACAGTTGGGCTGACAGCATTCGACTCTGGGGTAATGCAGCCACTCACGAGCTGAAATCGGTAAGGCAATCTACCGCGTTGAAGGCCATCGAGTTCACCCAGATGATCCTTCGCATGGCCTTTGAGTTTGAGGGAAACGCACGGGCCGAAAATGAGTCTTGAGGGGTAGTCCCCCCGAAACGACACCCGCCCCGCTAACCGCTGCGCAACCCGTTCCGACCGGCGACAATAAACCCATGCCAGCCGCGAAAGAACTCACCCCGCGCCAACGCACCGTCCTGCAATGGGTCGTTGACGGGTGCCCCACCGACCCAGAAGTGCCTTCGACGTACAAAACCACCGCCCGCACACTCGAAGGCCACGAGCTCGTCAAGGTCAAAGGCCACGGCAAGACGTGGCAAGCAACGGTCACTGAGCGCGGCAAGCGGGTGCTGGCAGGGAAAGAACTGCTCCGGAAACCGAAACGGAAACGCGGCGCGGCACCCGAGACGGTGTACGTTGCGGCTGCCTATGCCCCGCCAGAGCCGCCACCTGCGAGCGAGGTGGCACTCGACACGCGCGTGACCGACCTGCTCGAAGACTTGGTCGCCTCTCAGCGCGGTTGGGTTGTCAGGCACGTAGAAAACCGCGACGTGGCGAGAGCCGACTGGGACCCCGTCGAGAAGTGGGTCAAAGGACCGCGGAAAGACCTTGTCCCAGACGGCAAAGAGTTCATGCTCGACTGGAGCTACGACTCGTGGCATTTCAACTCTCCCGTGACGGTGACCGCTGCGTTGCTTGACACGGACGAGTGGGTGTCACCAGACCCGGGACCGGTCCTGCGGGACGAAGTTGAAGTCCGCAAATTCCACCCGGCAATCAACAGGCTTCTACGAAACTCTAAGTGGTACAGCGCAGAGACGAAACAGCGCGCAAAGTTGCTTTTGCACGTCGTTATCACCGAGGCTCAAGCCCGCGGGTGGAGTGTGACGGCACACGACACCGAGGACCACAAAGGCAAGAAAGTACTGGAGAAAGTCACACTCGACACCGACTACCACTCGTATGAGATGTGGGTCAGCGAGCGCGAAAACAGCGTCGAGCGGCCGCCGACGAAGAAGGAAGTCAAAGCCTACGAGGACTCGCTGCGCTGGTCGTACAACAAGGGCAAAGAAATGCCGAAGTACTACAACAAAGAAGGTACAGGCCTGGTGTCTCTCGTTGTCGGTTTCACCAGGCGAAACGACACCCCTGCCAAGCCGACGCGGCTGAACTTCGTGCTCGGGGACTTCTTTGCCGACGTCCACCGCAGGGAGCAGTGGTACGCAGTGGTAAAAGAGCGCGACCGCGTCGAGGCCGAGTGCCGGCAGCGCCGACTCGACAAAGCAACGGAGCTCGCCCGTGTTCACCACCGGGAGAGCGAGCGTCACAAAGTGCTTCTCCAGCGCGTCGAGGCATGGAAAGAGCGGCAGGCAATTGAGGAGTACCTCGCAGCGCTCGAAGGCGTTGCAGGGGCCGAAGAGTGGGTCAATTGGTGCAGGGAAAGGCTGACCAAGACGAGCCCTCTGGGTGAGACCGACTTGCCTGTGGACGTCCCATTTGACGAGCAGGAAAACCGTGGGCTGATTGCGGCGTTCGAGCAACGGTTGCCGGAGGACGAAAGTCAGTGGTGACGCTGGCCTGTCGCGGGGGCTGGGTTCCGTAGCGGGAGTCGTGGCGGGGTTCGGTGCGGGAGGACGTCAGGGGGGTTGGAAGGAAGCGGGGCTTTGGCCTGGAGGGTTGCGTCAGAAGTGGCAGTGGAGTCCCGAATTGAGGCAAGGTGCGAACCCCCGCTGTAGCGGTTCGTCTCGCACGACGACACAATGCCCGTCCATGACTGCACAACGACATGAAAGCGGCGGTGACGGACGTAGTTCGGCTTGGTCGCAGGAGTCCGCGCCAGAGACCTTCTACGCCAAGAAAGTGCGCTCGGTTTCCGACACGTACCCATACTCCGCGGTCCGAGTCGAGGTGCGGGACGGAGACTTCACACTGCTGTCCGTCCACTGGTCGGCAGAGCTAGCGCTCAAGGAGGTCGGTGAACACCTCGCCCGCGGTGAGAAGGCCGCTGCGTACCTCGCCCGCTGGGAACGCATTGAGTCCGAGAACGACCCGCGGCTCAAAGAGACGTCCTAACCTGCACCGAACTGCCTGCCCCTGGTTGAGTGGGCGGCTTTTCGAGGTAAGGCAGGCTACTTTCCATGATCCACCACAACGCAAAAGCAGCGACACCGCACCGCTGCACCGAAGAAAAGAAAACTACGACCCCGCACACGCCAAAGGAGGTGCTGCTCTCGCTCGACGTGTTCTTCAACCGGGACGAACTGGTCACAGTGAACCGGTTCCTCCGCCGCCACTCCGACAGTGTTCGTGTTGTTGGCGCTGACGGTGAGCACCACCTGCTCGACGTGTTCCAGGCCATGAAGTTCCTGACCACACTGGTCAAATACTCCGACCAGGACAACGGAATGCTCACGCTGGAAGCGGACGCGAACCCACGTCACCTGACGTACTACGAGCGGGAAAACCTCGTGGACGCAGACAAGTTCGACCAGAAAGAGCTGGCAGCCGCCGTCGCACCGAAAGAAGACGCACCCCGCGAGCTTCTGGACGCAATGTTTAGCCAGGACACCTGGGAAGTCTGGACCGCCGAAAGCATCGACTTCCTCGCCCGCTGCAACGACTTCGAGGAGGCACGTCGCATAACTCAGTCGTTCCGGGACGAAGGGGTGCCGGCCCAGTTGAGTAGAACTTCTCGCACGGTCTATCCCGTGTAGGAAGGCGAAAAGAAACCCGCCACGGCGAGCGAAACGTTCACCGTGGCGGGTTTCGGCATACCGACCCGGTCGGTGACCGCCAGCGATTAGAACGTATAGTCGATACTTCCGTACCCGTGTCTAGCCCGTCACTACCCTCGGTGTTGCTCCTTTCAACACAACCCAACCAAGGAGCACAGAATGTCTTTTCCCGCCCCCGACACCATTGTCCGAGACTGGCTGAACGAGCGTGCCGAAGCAGGCGTTGTCCGCGCCAAGGTCGTCACCGACGTCGCCTACAGCGACGGCGTGCTGACGGTGACCATCGAGCCGGAGAAGTTCGTTGACTTGGGCGCCTGGAACTCACTGAACGAGGGCTACTCCGACTCGCTTGGCGCCTTCTACGCCACGGAGCTCGGCTGGACGAATAAGCAGTCCGTCTACCTGCGCGAAATGGTCACCGAAATGCGCGTCGTGACGGCCACCGGCTCGGTGCTCGAAACGGTGGACACCGCCGCCTACCAGCGGAAGAAGAACCCGCAGTTCTAGTGCCCCGACCCGCACCCCGACCCGTCTCGGCAACCGCTCCGGCTAACGTGTCGGACTCCGAAGCAGTGAACACGCACTCGTAACGGCAACCGGGGCGGCTCCCGAAGCGAGCCCCACCGGGCACCGAGACGAGCCTCGGGCGACATCCGCGGCGCGCCCCGCTACGACACGCCCGGTACGGCAACCGAGACGAGCCCCGGGGCGGGAGTCGGTGGGCGTTGCGGGGTGTGCAAGGAAGCGGCGGAAAACGTGTAAGCCGCCGTGTAAGCGGCGGCGGAGCTAAAGGTTGGGGAGTTTGCTGAATGTCCCTTTTGGTTGGCTTCATCGATGTCGCCTATGGCGATAGGTCTGCGTTTACGTTGTTCGTTGCGGGACGAGGTTGAATGGCGGTCCATGCCTAACCATGACTGAGTGAGGGGAGGGGCGAGGTTACCCATCTTGGGGGGTGTCCCTATGTTTTTGTCAAGCGTTAGGCCGATGTTGACGAGAACAGTCTTGGGAGTAGGTTCTTAGGCGTGCCTAGGAGCCGACCAGCGTGTGCTGGTCGGCTCCGTCTTTGGGCTTTATGCGGCGACGGGGCGTGGCGGGATCTCGCGGAAGAACTCCTTGTTTTTCAGCATCGCGTAGATGACATTGCATCGGCGTCGTGCCAGGCAGATGACTGCTGCGTTGTGGCGTTTTCCTTCAGCGCGTTTGCGTTCGTAATACTGCCGTGACGGTTCGTGGCTGCGGATAACCGGTCAAGTCCGGTGTAGTGGTGTAGCCGTTTGTGCTTTCGGCTCGATATGAAGTTCGGGGCTTGGTTAGGCGGTTAGCTGGTGGTGGTCGTCACGATGTTCTCCTGGGTGGTGCATGAGGTGCTTGGTGTGTTCGAGTGCGGTCAGTGACATGTAGCGTTTTTGTTGGATCCAATCGTCGTGTTGCTCGGCTAGGACCGCACCGACAAGCCGGATGATGGATTCACGGTTTGGGAAAATGCCGACGACGTCGGTGCGCCGGCGGATCTCTCGGTTTAACCGTTCTGTGGGGTTGTTTGACCACACCTTCGTCCAGACTGGTTTCGGCACTGCGGTAAACGCCAGTACTTCATCGAGTGATTCCTCCAAATACGCCGCGACGTGAGGGAATTTCGGCTCCAGTAGGTCGACAACTTCGCGGGCTTGAGCCCAAGTGGATGTGGCGTCAGGTTGCTGGAAGATTGTCTGGAACATCGCAGAGACCATCGGCCATTGTGTTTTCGGGACCTTTTCGTAGAGGTTCTTCGCGAAATGGGTGCGGCACCGCTGCCACGACGCATTGGGCAGCACTTCGGAAATGGCGTGCTGGATGCCTTCGTGGGCATCACTGGTGATAAGGAATACCCCAGTAAGTCCGCGGGCTTTTAAGTCCTGGAAGAAGCCTTTCCACGACGCGTTGGATTCCGCGGTGGCGACGTGCATGCCGAGCATTTCGCGATACCCGTCGGCGTTGACTCCGGTGGCAAGCAGCACTGAGCATTTGACCACCCGGCCGCCTTCACGGACTTTGATCGTGAGCGCATCGCACGATAAAAAGGCGTACCCGCCGGGGTCTAGTGGGCGGTTTTTGAAGTCTGCGACCATGTCGTCGAGTTCTTCTGACATGCGTGAGACTTGCGATTTCGACATGCTGGAAATCCCAAGTGTAGCCACCAGATCATTCATCCTGCGGGTGGAAACCCCCTTAAGGTAGCACGTGGCGATCACAGTCGATAAGGCTCGTTCTGCTCGTGAGCGGCGCTCTAACAGCCAGTCTGGGAAGAACGCGCCGTGGCGCAGTTTCGGCACCGCCACGTCGATCGTGCCGACACGGGTGTCAAGGTCGCGGTGGCGATACCCGTTGCGGTGGTTGACCCGCTCGGTGGATACAACCCCGTATTCGGCGCCGCAGACGGTGTCAGCCTGGGCGGAGAGGATCTGGTTGATAAACCCTTGCAGCATCTGGCGCATCAAATCCGGAGACGCTTGGGCCAGCAAATCATCCAGATAGGTTGTCGGGTCGATAGAATACGGTGCAGCGGTCATCGTCATAGGCCTTTCGGTGAGATGTGGTAGTTGAGTTGAAAGGCTAACTGGCGGTGGCCGCCCACTACTTTCCGGGATCCACCATCAGCAAGCGTTACACCACACTAAGGGACGCAACCGGATAACCGCGAATGCGGAGTAGAACAAGGCATTTTTCAGTCGTTTATTGCCTGACCGTGCTGGGAACTCACCTCTGATCGACGAACCTGATCGTCTAGTGACGGGCGCTATTCCAGCATAAGCAGCTAAGTGGCCAGCACTATCGAAGTCGGAGCCATCACCGATCGCAAGAAGGATCTGCGCTGCGGTCTTGATGCCGACTCCGGGCATACTCATCAAGACCTCACAAAGAGGGAAATCAGCGAGCATCTCTTCAACCTGTTCAGCGATGGTGTTTCGTTGCTCTTTGAGGGCCTTGATGTTTGCAGCCAGTTGAGGAATTACTAACTCGGCGGCATCGCTTCCAGGCACGGTGACTGATTGAGCTTTCAGTGCTGCAAAAATGTCGTCTACCAGCGGGGTGGGGTCTTTACGTGTGTGCTTGATCATCCAGTTCAACACTCGTTGGTATCCGGCTCTTTTTAGCCCCTGCGGTCCCTTGTAATGAATCAATAAATCCAGGATCGGCGTGCGAGTCAGGGTGCTACCAGCAAAAACTCGTTCCAGGCTGGGATAGATCTGGGTGAGGATACTGCGAAGTCGATTGACCGTGCGAGTGCAATCGCGGGCGATGTCATCATCGAAGCCGGACAGCATCTTTAGGGCGGAAAGTACCTCATCATTGCGGTCGACGGCACGTAGCGTGTGGGGCATTGTGCGGGCGGTGTCAGCGATGATGAATGCGTCGCGTTTGTCTGTTTTTGCACGCCCCGGATAGAGATCTGCAGCTTTGCGCATCGCAAGACCTGGCAGGTATCCGACTTCGCAACCGCAGTCCCGGGCTACAGCAATTGGTAGTGCGCCGATGGTGTTGGGTTGGTCGACGATCACGAGCACGGTGCCAAGCTCCTGAAGCTGGTGAAAAACGCCTGCTAGTTCGGATTCGAGTTGGGGCAACGGTTTGTCGAAGACCTTGTTGCCATCACGGTCTAGGGCGCAGGCGTGGTGTTCAGATTTGCCGACGTCTAGGCCGAGGAATATGTCGATGGAATGCTCCGGAGACATGATGAGCTCCTAGAAAACGAGATGGGTATGGCGTTGATCCAGTCGCTGGCGTCATGACCTTCGTTGCAAGCACCCACGTTACAAAGAGACCTAGTTTGAAACTGGCCGTGTCCCTATCAGCTGTCATCGAAAGTCCTGGCACCCGGCGGCAACACCCCCCGGATTATGGAAACTACAGGGCAAGTAAGCCATACCGGGACCAGCGACTATCCCCATTATCAGGGACACTCACAAGGTAACGGGGGGTGGAGAATCGGCCGCATTTTTACTTAATTTTTCATATGAAGTCCAGGGGGTTTACCCAACCCGTAGGTTTATGCGATCGCGTTTAAAACGTTGTTTCATAGAAAAATATGCGCAGGATTGTATCGTTGAAGATGTATCGGTTTTTCGAAAACCGGAGCGTACAGCGCTTGCGGCTCGCGCCCAGCGCCTTTTGATCCAGAAAGATTCAGATACAACCAATCGAGATTCTTCGAGGAGAGATTTCGCCGATGACCCAGTCCACCGGCTCCACCGACACCAGCATCGACTTCCTGTGGCTTTCCGAGCCCGACATGATTGAAGCGGGGGTGACGGACTCTGCTCGCTGCGTCGACGTCATGGAAGAAACCCTGATCCTTCTGGATAAGGGCGACTACCGCATGGCTGGCGCTTCCGGAAACTCCCACGGCGCCCAGGTCAATTTCCCCGACAACCCCGAGCACGAGGGCATGCCCGCCAACGGCCCCGACCGTCGCTTCATGGCTATGCCCGCTTACCTCGGCGGCCGATTCAAGGGCGCCGGCGTGAAGTGGTACGGCTCGAACGCCGAGAACCGCGCCGCAGGTCTGCCCCGCTCCATCCACGTGTTCGTCCTCAACGATGCCGTCACCGGCGCCCCGAAGGCGATCATGTCGGCCAACCTGCTATCCGCTTACCGCACTGGTGCGGTTCCGGCTGTGGGCGTCAAGCACCTCGCCGTAGAGAACGCAGAGACCGTAGGAATCATCGGACCGGGCGTCATGTCCCGCACCATCCTGGCCTCCTCCATCACCCAACGACCCAGCATCAAGACCGTAAAGATCAAGGGCCGCAGCGCCGGTTCCACCGAAAAGGCAGCACAGTGGATCCGCGACCGCTTCGCGGACCTGGACGTGCAGGTCGTCGATAGCGAGCAGGAGGCCATCGAGGGCAGCGACATCCTGATCGCCGGCACCTCCACCTCCCCGGACGGCCCGCAGGCCTTCCCGTACTTCAAGCGCGAGTGGCTCAAGCCCGGCGCGCTGGTGCTGTGCCCCGCAGCGGCCCGCTTCGATGACGACTTCATCAAGTCCGAAGAATCCAACCTGGTGCTGGACTATGACGGCCTGTACAAGGAATGGTTCCAGGAAAACGGCCCGGACGTCACCTACGAGCGCCTGCTGGGCATCCCCGGCAACCGCTGGTGGGACATGGTCGAGGAGGGCACCCTGCCGAAGGAGAAGCTGCACAATATCGGTGCCATCGCCGCGGGTAAGGCCCCGGGCCGCGAGAACGATGAGCAGATCTTTTTCTACTCCATCGGCGGCATGCCCGTCGAGGATGTTTCCTGGGCTACCGAGGTGTATGAGAACGCTCTGGAGAAGGGCATTGGCACCAAACTGAATCTCTGGGAGACCCCGGAGCTAACCTAGGAGCCTGAACGAACCATGGAGTTCAAAAACATCGACCAGGTCATCGACTTCATTAAGTCGGAAAACATACGCTACCTGGACATTCGCTTCACCAACATGTTCGGCCTGGAACATGGGCTGACTGTCCCGGCACGCGAGCTAACCCCCAAGGCGGCGGAGGACGGCTTCGCCTTCGACGGCTCCTCCATCCCCGGCTTCTCCACCGTGGATAAGTCGGACATGACGCTGATCCCGGACCCGACGACCGCCTACGTGGATCCCTTCCGCGACCACCCCACGCTGAACATGCAGTTCTTCGTGCAGGATCCGCTGACCCGCCAGCCGTACCGCCGCGACCCGCGCACCATTGCGCGCAAGGCGGAGAACTACCTGAAAGAAACGGGCGTGGCAGACACCTGCTCGATCGGTGCGGAGGCGGAGTTCTACGTCTTCGATTCCGTCCAATACGCCTCCGACACCAACATGTCCTTCCACCGCGTGGATTCGGACGAGGGGTGGTGGCGCTCCGGTGAGGAGACGATGATGGACGGCTCGCCGAACCGCGGTAACCAGATCCGCATCAACGACGGCTACTTCCCGGTCGCCCCGTACGACAAGACCATCCCGGTACGCGACGACATTGCGTACAACCTGGAGAAGGTCGGCTTCGAGATCGAGCGCTTCCACCACGAGGTCGCCACCGGCGGCATCCAGGAGGTCAACTATCGCTTCGATACCTTGCTGGCCGCCGCAGATGACCTGCAGACTTTCAAGTACGTGGTGAAGAATACCGCCGAGCAGCACCGCAAGACCGCTACCTTCATGCCGAAGCCCCTGGCCGGCGATGGCGGCTGCGGCATGCACGCCCACCAGTCGCTGTGGAAGGACGGCAAGCCGCTTTTCTACGACGAGACGGGCTATGCAGGTCTGTCTGAAATGGCGCGCTATTACATCGGTGGCCTGTTGCACCACGCCCCGGCGGTGCTCGCCTTTACGAACCCCACCGTTAACTCTTATCGACGCCTATATTCCGGTTTCGAGGCACCCGTCAACTTGGCCTATTCACAGTCCAACCGCTCGGCGGCCATCCGCATTCCGCTGACCGGCGATAGCCCTGCGGCCAAGCGTATTGAGTTCCGTGCGCCGGACCCGTCTTCGAACCCCTACCTGGGCTTCGCAGCCCAGCTGATGGCGGGACTGGACGGCATTCTGAACCGCATCGAGCCGGGCGAGCCGACGGATAAGGACCTCTACGAACTGCCGCCCGAAGAGGCGAAGAAGGTGCCGAAGGTACCGCACTCGCTGGAGGCCGCCCTTTCGGCAATGGAGGAAGACCACGACTTCCTGACCGCAGGGGGAGTCTTCGACGAGGACTTCCTGCAGGCCTATGTTCGCCTGAAGTACGAGCTGGAGATCCAGCCGCTGCGCCAGGGGCCAAGCCCGAAGGAGTTCGAGCTGTACTACAGCGTTTAACTAGCTGTGCGTTATGGCGCGGAGCTGCTAGTGGACTACTAGCGGCGCGTCCAGGTGCAGAAGCGATAGCGCAGGGGCTGCTCGGGATTAGCCTCCTGGTCGACCGGGTGGCCCTTTAGCGATTCCTGCCATTCTTCGGCATGCTCTTCGAACTCTTCGGTGGGGACCAGAGGAGCGTACACCTGGAAGCGATCGGGTGCCTCCATGTCGATCTCCGTAATGACGATGCGATCGGCCACGGGCATGCACTGCGCGTACACCTGGCCGCCGCCCAGTACCCATACGGTGGGAGTGCGCTCGTCTGAAGTGCCGTCGGCTCCGTCAGCGCTGGCGCTTTCCTTCAGTTCGTTGAGGATCTGCTCCGCGGCATTGGCTAGGGCACTGGGGATCGACGGCTCGATGATGCCGCCGGGGGCGTCATAATTATCCTGCCTAGTGATCACATAGTTCGTGCGTCCCGGCAGCGGGCGGAAACCATCGTCGAGCGCTTCCCAGGAGGTGCGCCCCATGACGACGGGGTAGCCGGTGGTGGCGTTCTTGAAATGCTTCAGATCCTCTGGCAGGTACCAGGGCATATCCGCGCCATCGCCGATCACTCCGGCGGTGGTTTGCGCCCAGATCATGCCGATTTCCACCTGATCGCGGGAGATCCCCTTGGCCTCCAGGGCGTAGCTGACAGCTGCGGCCGTGAGCTCCGGATAGTCGCCGGGCTCGTAGCCGGTCGGGCGGTGGGGTTGGTTGTTGGGAGTCATTTACACGGCCACCTTTGCCTTAATCACCGGATGCGGGTCGTAGCCGGTGAACTCGATATCGGAAAAGTCGTAAGAAAACATGTCCGCAGCCTTGTTCAGCTTCAGCTGCGGATACGGGCGGGCATCGCGGGAAAGCTGCAGCTGAACCTGCTCCACGTGATTGTCGTAGATGTGGCAATCGCCACCGGTCCAGATGAACTCGCCGACCTCCAGGCCCGACTGCTGAGCAAACATGTGGGTAAGCAGTGAGTAACTGGCGATGTTGAATGGCACGCCTAGGAACATGTCGGCGCTGCGCTGGTACAGCTGGCAGCTCAGCTTGCCGTCGGCCACGTACAGCTGGAACAGCAGGTGGCATGGTGGAAGGGCCATGTTGTCCAGCTCCGAGACGTTCCAGGCGCTGACGATATTGCGGCGCGAGTCCGGGTTAGTCCTCAGAGTTTCTAGTGCGCCCGCGATCTGGTCGATGTGCTGACCATTCGGGGTCGGCCAGCTGCGCCACTGCACGCCATAGACCGGGCCCAGGTCACCGTTCTCGTCGGCCCATTCGTTCCAGATGCGAATGCCGTTTTCCTGTAGCCAACGCACGTTGGAATCTCCGCGGAGGAACCACAGCAGTTCACCCACCACGGACTTCACGTGAACCGATTTGGTGGTAATCAGTGGGAAACCGGCGGAGAGATCATAGCGGATCTGACGGCCAAAAAGGCTGGTAGTGCCTGTGCCAGTACGGTCACCCTTGGGAGTGCCCGTTTCGAGGATCTCCCGCAGAAGATCCTCGTATGGGGTGGGGATGGAACTCGGCTGCTGCTGGGGTGCCACTGCTCGCCGCCTTCCTTTCAAAGCTCTTAGGTCCTTAGGTTTAAAAGTCCCACATAGTCTACGTCGGCTAAGCAGCGGCGGCACCCAAGGGGCTGAAGAGCTCTTGGCTGGGGTCAACTAGGAACCGGAAGCGGACGTAGAAGCGGAACCGCGCGCCGGGCTAGAGCAGTGCTCGGTGGTCGGCGTGTGGTCGCCCGCCTTGCGGGTCAGGCCCCACAGGATCAGCCCAATGGTTGGGTTGTTCTGTGGCATCGCTGCGTGGGCCGGTGCGATCGGAAGCTTGCAAGCAGCGCCTACCTCCACGTTTGCTACGTCCGCTCCGTCAACCGATTCCAACATGGAGGTCTTGTTCGGTGTGGCGGTGGTATCAGCGGAAGAGTAGAGGTTGGTGTACTGCACGCGCTTGTCGGTATCCGGCAGTTTGTTCAAGCGATCGATGAGTTCCGAACCGACCAGCTGCTGCACGCCAGCCTTACCTGCGACGGACTCTGCAAGCTCCGGGTTCCGCTCAATGATCGGGCGCAGCATCTTATCCATACCGGCCAGAGTGGTGCCGTGGTAAGTCGGGGCCACGCCGACCACGCGGTCGACCTTATCTCCACCGCCGTTTTCCGCGATGTACTTCTTCAAGTGCAAGCCGCCCTGGGAGTGCCCCACCAGATCGACCTTCTCTGCGCCCGTCACGGACAGGATGTAGTCGATGGTCGAAGCGATTTCCTTGGCGGAATCGTCGATGTCCGTCATCGCGTAGTGTCCCAGCAGGTTCGGCTTGCCGTCAGTCGGCTTGCCGTAGTTGAAGGCCCACGTACAAAAGCCCTGGTTGGATAGTGCGTTGGCGGCCTTCTGCCAACGCGTGGAGTTATCGGACGTGCCGTGGAGGAATACGACAGGGTTCGGGTGCTCCGGGGAGGGAAGACAGGTGGGATTGTTTACAGGTGCCTTGGCCACATGGTTGCCTTCTAGACCGGCGGGGACTGCGGCGTCCGGAATAGCGCCAGAAGCTTCCGCATCAGCAGCTAGGGCAGAAGGGGTTAGAGAAAAGAGGGTAGAGAGGGAAACACTAAGCGCCGCGGCGCCGGCGAGGAAGGATCGGCGACCCCGACCCAAATTGCGAGAGTCAGTTTTCATGGAAGAAACGATAGCCTAACTTCCAGCGCTGTCCACCGTTACAGCCAGAATGCACGGGCGTGTGATCACCCCGATCGCGCGTCAAACCCCACTCGATCAGGCCAATGATGTGATCATTTTCGGGTAGCGATGCATGCCCCGGTGGAAGCAACAGCCCGCAGACCTCGCCGACCTCTGCCTCGGCCACGTCCGCGCCACCGATGGATTCCAGCTGCGACGTGGAATTCGGCGTGGCCGTCAGATCCTTCGAGGTAAAGATGTTCGTGTACATCACGTTCGGATGGGTATCTGGCAGCTCGTTGAGGCGCCTAATGAACTCCGAACTATTCAACTGCTGAATCGCAGCCGTACCCGCCACCAGATCCGCGAACTCCGGGTTACGATCCACTAAGTTCTGCAGTATCGAGGACATCCCGGTCATCGTCGTGCCGTGATAAGTGGCGGCCAGCCCCACCGCACGGCGCACTGTATCCTGCCCGCCGTGCTCCGCAATGTACTTCTTGATGTGCAGCCCACCCTGCGAATGGCCCACCAGATCCACCTTGCTGGCACCGGTGACGTCCAGGATGTAATCAATCGTCGCTGCGATCTCTAGGGCGGATTCGTCGATGTCGTTCACAGCGAATACACCGGGGATTGCAGGGCGGCCTTCCTCCGGCTTGCCGTAGTTGAAAGCCCACACGGAATACCCCCGGGCGGCGAAATACGTTGCGGCTTTTTGCCAGCGGAAAGAGTTGTCCGTCGTACCGTGGATAAACACCAGGGGGCAGGGGTGCTCCTCCGAAAGGTCCTTCCGTGGATTATTGGCCGGCGCACCGATAACGTAGCGCCCCTGCAGGGTGGCGGGAACGTCCGGATCCAGCTCTGCCCGCGCGCGGGAGGCCGGGCGGGCCGTCAAGAAGGAAAAAGGAAGCATGCAGTGCTAGGTGCAGGGCTAAAGAGAGTAGGCGCCGTGCTTGTCGTGGAACTTCGCGGCAGAGGCTAGGATCTTGTCGGCCATATCGGGGCGGGAGATCACCAGATCCGGCAGGTACGGTGACTCGCAGTTGTAGCACAGATCCGTGCCGTCCAGCCGGGAGGTGTGCAGGCCGGCTGCCTGGGCAATGCCTACGGGGGCTGCGTTATCCCACTCGTACTGACCACCGGCGTGGACGTAGGCATCGTTATCGCCCAGGATCACGGAGACGGCTTTAGCTCCGCAAGACCCCATGGTTACCAGCTCCATGCCCAAATCCTCGGCGATGAACTCGGCGATCGCCGGGGTGGTGTTTTGGCTGATCACTAGGCGGTTTGTGCGTGCTCCCTCGACGGCGCGGACCTCCGAGCTGCTGAACACGCGCCCCAGATCCGGCATGCCCACGGCAGCCTCAATGATCTTGCCGTTTTCCACCAGTGCAATGTGTACGGCCCAGTCCTGGCGGCCACCGGCGTACTCTCGGGTTCCATCGAGCGGGTCGATGATCCACACGCGCGAGTTGTCCAGACGCGAGAGGTCGTCTTCGGCCTCTTCCGAGAGCATTGCATCGTTCGGGCGGTGCTGTACGAGGGAACGGGCGATCCAGTCCTGCGCCAGCGCGTCGCCGGCCTTGCCTAGCTCGGTGCCGCGGAGCAGACCTACGTTTCTTACGCCCTTGAGGATCTCTCCTGTGCCCTGCGCGAGTCTCTGGGCCAGCGTCGCATCATTGAGTTCAGCCGTCATAGTTCTTACTTTAGCGGTCTGTTTAAATGGTCACATGGCTGTTGACCCGCTGGATTCCTTTTATGCCCCCGTTGCAGCGTGGTTCCGAGATGTCTTCGCCGAGCCGACGATTGTACAAACTCAGGCGTGGAGAGCTATCTCCGCAGGTCAGAATGCTTTAGTAGTGGCACCGACGGGGTCGGGTAAGACCCTGGCGGCTTTTTTATGGTCGCTGTCACGACTTTCTGGGGGATCTTTTTTTAATGACGCCCCCACGCCTGAAAAATCCAGCCCCACCAAGGTGTTGTACATCTCCCCGCTGAAAGCACTGGGCGTGGACGTCAGCCGAAACCTGGCGGCTCCGCTGGCCGGCATTGCTCGGGTGGCCGACGCAATGGGGGAAACTGCCGCCCCAGTGCGGGTGGGCGTGCGCAGTGGAGACACCCCACAGTCGGAACGTTCTAAACTGCTGCGCAATCCGCCGGAGATTCTGGTGACCACTCCCGAATCGCTGTACTTGATGCTGACCAGCAAGGCAGCGGCCACGCTGGCAAATGTGGATACCGTCATTGTGGACGAGGTACACGCGGTGGCCGGAACGAAGCGCGGCACACACCTGGCGCTGTCCCTGGAGCGATTGGAGATGCTGACGGGCCGGGCGGTGCAGCGCATCGGCCTGTCGGCGACGGTGAACCCCGTGGATAAAGTCGCCAGCTTCTTGGGAGGCGACCGCCCGGTGACGGTGGTGAACCCCGAGCAGCCGAAGTCTTGGGATGTGCAGGTGACCAGCGTGGTGGAGGACTTCCAGGATCCTCCAGCGGTCGAAGACGTCGCGCTGGCTGAGTATGAGGTGGCTGAGTCTGAGGCGGCGTCAGAAAAAGAAACAGAGGAAGCACTAGTAGACGGGGCACCTGTAGACGAAGCACTGCTCGGCCCTAGCCTCATCGGCGAAGGGGTGGGCGGCAGCACCCAGGTCGGGTCGGGTGCACGCGTGGCGAGCGGGGTGGATAAAGAATCTGCACTGCCGCAGCAGAAGAGCGTGTGGCCGCACGTGCAGCGTGCGATTTACCGGCAGGTGATGGAGAACCGGTCGACGCTGGTGTTCGTGAACTCCCGGCGCGCGGCGGAGCGGCTGACCGGAGCACTCAACGAGGAATGGGCCAAGGAGCACGATCCGGATGCACTGGCCGCTCCGACCAGGCGCGACCCGGCGCAGATGATGGCGCAGTCCGGGGCTGTGCGGGGGATGGACGGGGCGGGCGTCGCGCGAGCGCACCACGGTTCGGTTTCCAAAGACGAGCGCGCCGACATCGAGGCAGCGCTGAAGTCTGGCGAGCTGCGCTGCGTGGTGGCGACGAGTTCCTTGGAACTCGGCATCGATATGGGATTGGTGGACCACGTGGTACAGGTTGGGGCGCCACCGTCAGTGGCTGCGGCAGTGCAGCGCTGTGGTCGCGCCGGGCACAACGTGGGAGCGACCAGCCACGCGACGATCTACCCATTGCACAAGCAGGACGCTGAGGCTGCGGTGGTGGTCGTCGACCGGCTACTCAAGGGAGAATTGGAGCCACTGCACGTGGTGCATAATGCGCTGGACGTGCTGGCACAGCAGACGGTGGCGGCGACTGTGCAGGCCGGGGCGGGCGGCACAAGTGGCGCAGACGGCACGGGCGCGCTAGACGTCGAGGAGTGGTGGCGCGTCGTCCGCCGCGCGCACCCCTATGCCACTCTGCCGCGCGAGGCCTTCGACGGCGTGATCGAAATGATCAGCGGCCGCTACCCGTCCACCGACTTCGCGGATCTAAAGGCCCGCGCGATCTATGACCCTGTGGCCGGCACCTTGGAAGCCCGCCCTGGTGCGCAACGCCTTGCCGTGACCAGCGGCGGCACCATCCCGGACCGCGGGATGTTCGGGGTATTTTTGGCAGCCGGGGAAAACGACGGCGCCCGGCGGGTCGGCGAGCTGGATGAGGAGATGGTCTACGAGTCCCGTGTCGGCGACGTATTCACCCTAGGCGCGAGCAGCTGGCGCATCCTGGAAATCAACCGCGATCAGGTGATCGTTGCCCCTGCTGCGGGTCACACAGGCCGCCTGCCGTTCTGGGTGGGCGACGCTGCGGGCCGTCCTGTGGAGCTCGGCAAGGCCATCGGTGAGAACCGACGTACTTGGGGCTCTGGCACCTTGGCGGATATTCGTTCGGCCGATTTTTTGGACGCCCACACCCGCGCCAACCTGGATGCCTACTACCAGGAGCAGAAGGAAACCGCCGGGATCATCCCGGATGAGAGAACCGTGCTGATCGAGCGCTTCCGCGACGACATCGGCGACTGGCGCGTAGTGGTGCACACTCCCTTCGGCCGTGGGGTGAATGCGCCGTGGGCATTGGCGCTGGGGGCGGAGCTGAACCGCCGGACGGGGATTGATGCGATGGCCGTGGCCGGCGACGACGGCATGGTGCTCCGCCTGCCGTATTCGGACGAGCCGCCGGGGATGGAGCTGCTGCTGGGCGAGGGGTACAGCGGTGCCGAGCGTGCGGAGGCGACACTGGCGGATGTGATGGAGGAGGTCGGCTCATCTGCATTGTTTGCAGCCCGTTTCCGCGAATCCGCGGCCCGGGCTCTGCTCCTGCCGCGCCGCAATCCTGGCAAGCGCCAGCCGCTGTGGCAGCAACGCCAGCGGGCCGCCCAGCTGCTGGACGTTGCCCGGGAGCACCCGGAATTCCCGGTGATGGTGGAGACCATGCGTGAGTGCGTGCACGATGTCTACAACCTGGATTTTCTCAAGGCACTGGTGGCGAACTTGGGCCAGCGGGGTGTGCGCCTGGCGGAGGTCACCACCGAGGCTCCGAGCGCGTTTGCCGAGTCGCTGCTGTTCACCTACACCAGCGCCTTCATGTACGAGGGCGATTCCGCCGAGCGCGCAGCCGCCCTTGCCGTGGACCCAGCGTTACTGGCGAAGGTGCTGGGCACCCGGGAGGAGGGCATGGTCCTGGACCCAACTGCGGTCCGCCGAGTGGTCGACGCCGCCCAGTGGCTGGCCGAGGGGCGCCAGGCTGCGAGCGTGGAACAAGCTGTGGATATGCTGCGTGCCCTCGGGCCGCTGAGCCTGGACGGCGTGCGCGAGCGCATCGAACCCTGGGCTGGGACAGTGGAGGACAGCCTTGAGCAGCTGCGGGAATTGGTTCCCACGCGCTTGATCGAGGTGCACTTTGGTGGGCAACTGAAACTCGGTGCGGTAGAGGATATGCCTCTGCTGCGCGACGGCCTGGGAGTGCCAGTTCCACCTGGCGTGGCCATTGCTGCCGAGCAGGTGGATCAGGTGGATAATGCCATCGACCAATTGTTGCTGCGATGGATGAAGAATCGCGGCCCCACGACCGCCGCCGAGGCCGCTGCGGAGTTTGGCCTGGGACGCGCAACCTCCGACGCGCTGCTCGCCCGATGGGCCGGGGGAGTACAAGGCACGGGAAAGCAGCGCCGCTTGAGCGCCGGACATTTTGTCGACCTGCAGGCGGAAACCCAGCACACGGAAACTCAGCACACCGAAACCCAGTACGTGGATACGGGGATGCTTCGCCGCCTCCGGTCGGCAACCCTCGCCGCCGCGCGGGGATCGCTGGAGCCGGTGACCCAGCAGACCTACGCACAGTTCCTGGCCGACTGGCACGGTCTGGGCCAGATGCAGCGCGAGGAGCTCGCCAGCGCCCTGGAACAACTCGCCGGGGTGCCGATTCCCGCCAGTGCATGGGAAACCCTGGTGCTTCCCGCGCGCATCCCGGACTATCAGCCGGGAGACCTGGACGAACTACTCAGTACCGGCGAGATTCTCGCTGTCGGTTCCGGACAGGCCGGCGCCAAGGATGCCTGGCTGTGCTTCATACCCGCGGGCATGGCCGAGTACCTGCTGGAAGGTGGGGAGGGGCTGGAACGTGGCGTCCATAAAGAAACAGTGACCACCTTGGGCATGGTGGCCACACAGATCCTCGAGCACCTGCAACGTGGCGGTGCGTTCCTAGCGGCCGAGCTGCAATCGGTGACGGGGGCGGATCCCGAGGAGGTCGACGCTGCGCTGTGGGAGCTCTTCGATGCCGGTTTGGTTGCGCCCGATAGTTTCGCTGCTGTGCGGGCGCGGCTGGCGGAGGCTGGCCCCACTGGCAAGCAGGCACACCGCGCACCTAGACGGAACCAGGGGCGCGGTTCGGCGCGCCGGGTGCGGATGGGGCGCAGTGGTTTCGCGCGGGCGGCACGGCGGTCGATGAACGCGCATTCCTCGGTGCCGGGGCGCTGGTCGGCGGTGTACGGTGCGGGGACTGGCACTGGGATTGGCGCTGGTATTGACGCTGTGGGGGAGCTGGAAGCCCCGCTCGATGCTGCGGAGCTTGCCCTGGTGCGTTCCGAGGCATGGATCGACCGCTACGCCGTGGTTACTCGTGGGGCAGTCGTGACGGAGAAGGCCGCCGGGGGCTTCGCTGAGGCATACCGGACGCTGAGCGCCTGGGAGGATTCCGGCGAAGTATTGCGCGGTTACATTGTCGAAGGTTTAGGCGGGGCGCAGTTCGCTCCGCGCGACGTGATTTCCCAGCTCCGGCGAGCGCAGGACGGGCGTAGTCGTGATGCTGGCGAACCGGCCACACCCGGAAACGCGCCACAGTTGCTTTCCGTACTGGACCCCGCGAACCCATTCGGCTCCACACTGCCCTGGCCGGAGGTCTCGCGTTCGACCGCGGAGGGGATATCGCCCACGCGCACAGCCGGCGCGATGATCATTATTGCCGCTGGTCGCGCCGAGGCGTATGTATCCCGCGGCGGCAAAAACGTGAGTCTTTTTTCTCGGCCCGATTTTGGTGACGCCACGTCTGCCGAGCTCGGCGCCTCAGCTCCGCAGATCGATCTGGTGGTTGGGGCTCTCAAGGAAGCTATCCGTGCCCAGCGTTTGAGTCCTGTGACCATAGAGAAGGTCAACGGTTCCTCGGTGATGGACATTGCTACGACAGATTGGGTGGCCGCAGGCGCACGCCTTACTCCGAAGGGGCTGAGCATCCGTGCCTGAGGGTGACTCCGTACTCCAGCTTTCCAACCGCCTGCAATGGATGACGGGGCGGACGGTGCGGCATACGGACATCAGGGTTCCACGCTTTGCCACCGAGAGCTTCGACGGTGAAGAAGTCCGACGGGTGTGGCCGTATGGGAAGCACTTGTTTATGCACGTTGGCGACCGAGTGATCCACACACACCTGAAGATGGAAGGCGTGTGGGCGATTCACCGGGCTGGCCAACGCTGGCGCAGGCCGGGCTATAGTGCGCGCATCGTGCTGCGCTTTAGCCCCCAGCACACCGGTGGCGAGGAGATAGAGCTAGTGGGTCACGACCTCGGCTTCGTGCGGGTGTTCAACTTTGCGGATTATCCGCAGGCTATTGCGCACTTGGGGCCGGACATTCTGGCGGAAGACTGGCAAGACGGCGGCAGGGAAGAGGCCATTGGGCGGATACTGCAACGGCCGGAAAGGACCCTCGGTGCCGCGCTGCTGGATCAGAAGAACGTCGCGGGGATTGGCAACGAGTATCGCGCCGAGGTGATGTTCCTAGTGGGAATGCACCCGGAGGTGAAGGTGGGGCAGGTGGGAGAAGTGGGCGTCACAAAAACAATAGACCTGGCGCGAAGAGTGATGTGGGATAACCGTCTTGAGCCGCACCGAGTCTTCACAGGCGACCGTCGGGCCGGGCAAACTAACTGGGTGTTTGGCCGTGCGGGTAAGGCATGCCGGCGGTGCGGGACGGCGATCCAGCAGTCAACGCTAGGAGGACGCTGGGCTGGTGGGGATCCGGATCTAGATTCGGCGGAGTTGGAGCGGATTATCTGGTGGTGTCCGAACTGTCAGGAGCGGTGAGCTTCTTCGAGGTGGGGGAAGAGGTCGCTAGAGAGGCTGCTTCGCGGACTACTTGACAATCCGGTCAATAGCCCCAAAAAGGGGTGGTTTCGTTCGGTGGGAGGGGTAAAAGTGCAGGTCGCGTGAGTTTACCTAAAGTTCATGTAGCTCAAGGTTATGTATTTAGAAAAAGTGCGATTGTGTGAAAATTTCGGAAACAAAAGGGTCTGCTATTCTTATTTTTTAAGGATGGGTGTGTTTGTGTGGGGTGGTTACCGCGTCAATCAAGGCTTTTCGATGGTCAAAGCAAGGGTTACCTAAGTAGACGGCTCGGGCTAAATTGCAGGGGTGTGAATCCGGTTTCGGCGAGGTGGGTGGAGTTCTTTAAGGGTTGACTAAGGTTCTTTTGGTGAACTGTTGCTTAAGGGTTGGTGAACTTGGGGTTAAATGCCGTGCACGGGGGCGCATAATTGTCGAACAATTACCGGCTTTGAGGAGCTAGAGTTAAATCCCGTCACTCAGAACCTGGGTGTGTAGCGGCCCTCGCAATTCGGCGCGCAGCACCCGGGGAGGGCACCCCTAAGACCGGATTCAAACCCATAGTCACCTGGCCGAAATCTCGCAGAACCCCTTGGCTGGCGGCGCGTATTCTCGCAGCATCACCAAACACGCCCCAGCCCGTGCGAGCCGGAGAGTATCCAGCTCGCGCACGTTTTCGTCCAGTGGCGTGCAAGAGGAGCACAAAACATGAAGAACCTGTGGAAGAACGGTGCAAGTGCAGCTGCTGCCGCCGCTATCGTTGCAGCAGCCGTAGCATCTCCCGCATCCGCAATCACCAAGGAAGAGCACTACCCGGAGACTCCGAAGCTCAACCCGACCCTGCCGATCGTCAACACCACTCACGGTAGCGACCACATCAAGGCCAACGTCCTGAACCCGCACCCGGTATGCAACTCCGGCGAGGACTACCGCACCGTCGTCTACAAGGTGGACGACAAGTTCACCCCGGCGGGCACCATCTCCGCCACCAACCAGTCCAAGAACACCATCCCGCTGACCCAGGAGCTGTCCAAGACTCAGACCATCTCCATCAGCATCAAGGGTGACCGCACGGAGACCACCAGCGTCAACCTGGGCGGCGAAGGCTCCGCCAAGGACGCCAAGGGCAGCGTTGGCATCGCCTACGAGCTGGCAAAGACCATCGGCGCTGAGGCTTCCTACTCCCTGAGCTGGAACGTTGGCCAGACCGTTGGCCCGTACGACGTCCCGGCAGGCCACACCGGCGAGGCCACCTACGGCTTCCGCACCATCAACATGACCGGCACCCAGCAGTTCTGCAAGGCCAACGGCACCTGGTCCACCCCGACCCCGTGGTCCGCGCTGACTCCGATCAAGAACCAGGTCAACGTGAAGCTGTACGGCAACCCGGCTGACTCCGCTGTCCCGGCAAAGCCGGAGGACGCCGAGAAGCCTGCTGATAAGCCGGCCGACAAGCCGGCTGAGAAGCCAGCTGACAAGCCAGCTGACGAAGCAAAGCCGGCTGAGAACGCCGACGCATAAACCCCTTATCGCGCAGAATATCCAGCAGGTTCGAAGGGGCTTGAGCTACTGCTCCTAGCTTTCGCAGGCTATGTCCCTTCACCCCGCCCCTACTAAGTAAGGAACCCCCTCACATGAAGAAGAACGCAGCTTCCCTGACCCTCGCTGCTGCCATTGGCGTGACCACCGCTTTCGCGGGCGCTGGCAACGCTTTCGCTGAAGATGCTGTCGATCCTGGCTTCAACCACGACGTTGCTGTCGCTGAGAACACTGACGCTGCCGAGGCTCCGGCTGATGAAGCTCCGGCTGACGAAGCCGAAAAGCCGTCCGCTGACGAGGCCCCGGCTGCCGAAGCCGAAAAGCCGTCCGCTGACGAGGCTGAGCAGCCCGCTAAGGACGAGGCTGAGCAGTCCGGCGAGAAGTACGACCTGAAGCCGGAGATCCGCGTCGCTGCTGGCAAGGCTGCTGGTTTCGCAGGCCTGGTCTCCATCTCCGCCAAGAACGTTGGCTCCGAGACCTACTACCAGGACTTCCCGGCTACCTCCTTCCGTATCGACGTGCACACCGAGAAGGGACCGAAGGGTGTTGACCGCCTGATCACCCCGGGCTGGTTCAACGGTGCATACACCCGTGACCTGGGCTTCGACAAGGAAAAGTCTGTTCGTAGCTTCGAGGTCACCCTGTCCAACCCGGTCAACCCGGGTGATTCCCAGCTGCTGGCGAACCTGAACTTCGGCGATGGCAAGACCAAGCTGGGGCGCCTGGTGAACTACATCACCGTCACCCAGACCGGTCGTCTGGAAGAGGACAAGTCCACTTCTAACGACCAGAACGTCGACTCCCGTGAGATCACCACCACCGACGTTATGCACAAGCCGACCAAGGGTCTGTTCTAGTCTGATCTCTGATCGGATCTCTGATCTGAATGGCTAACTCCGTCTAAACACACTAAGGCTCCCCGCGTCAGCGGGGAGCCTTAGTTTCGTTATCTAGAATTCGCTCTGCACAGTGGGTTTTGCCAGATGGCTAGGAACTGAAGGCGCTGGGTCTAGTTTCTACCTTTGTTAAGGAAGCATCCAGTTCGATTCACCCTTCAGCAGGACGCGAATCGCGATAGCCAGCAGCAAGCCTGGTGCGAGCAGTAAGCCGAACCATCCAGGTGCAATGTTAGACAGTGAGGACGAGGGGGACGGGGTGCCTTCCGTCCGGGCAGCTTGTGCCGGCGCAGCTACGCCAGCGCTGATGGATGCGGCTGCGATACCTACTGCCAAAGCCTTGCGGATCTTCATTGGGGGGTGTTCCTTTCTGGGCATTCGTGCGGTCACAACCAGTCAAAACCAGCTATGGGGGAAGCGGGTTTCGTAAGTGAAATCGATCACCGAGCCCCCAGCCTTAGCTTTCGGGGCGGATTCAGGCGCGATTGGCGCTGGATCGAGGTTGCGACAGACAGCTTTCGGCGAAAGTTCGGGCGCAAATGTCGTTAGAACGGGAATACGTCGGACGGTTTTCAAACCGTAGGGCGAGCGCGTCTCTCTGACCAGGCATTATGTATAGATGAAAATGTGTTTAAATAACGTATTCTCGTTCTAGCGACATTTGCCCAGAAACCGGCGCCCGCTCGCCTCGACAGTATCTAGCTCCGGCGCCCTCCCCAGCGTTAGCCTTCGGAGTAAGTCGCTAATCCCGGTGCTGACGGTAGTAGGCGATGAGGTCGTCGGTGGAGGAGTCGCCGGCGTCACTACGCTCCTCACCAGTAACCGCAGGCAACAGCGCGTTTGCCTGCTTCTTGCCGAGCTCCACCCCCCACTGGTCAAAGCTGTTGATACCCCAGATCACGCCCTGTACGAAGACAATGTGCTCGTACAGTGCGATCAGTGCGCCCAGCGTCTTCGGGGTCAGCTTGTTGGCCAGGATCGTGGTGGTCGGACGGTTGCCGGGCATCACCTTGTGCGGGATCAAACCGGGGGCCACACCCTCCTCCTTCAACTCCTCGGCGTTCTTGCCGAAGGCCAGCACGCGGGTCTGGGCAAAGAAGTTGGACATCAACATGTCGTGCATGCTGGTGGTTCCGTCGGCGGCGACTGCATCGTCGTGCGGGTTGACGAAGCCAATGAAGTCAGCCGGCACCAGGTGCGTGCCCTGGTGGAGCAGCTGGAAGAAAGCGTGCTGGCCGTTCGTGCCGGGCTCGCCCCAGTAGATTTCGCCGGATGGTACCTCCACCGGGGTGCCGTCTAGCTGCACGGACTTGCCATTGGATTCCATCGTCAGCTGCTGCAGATAGGCGGGGAAGCGCGCCATGTCCTCGGAATACGGCAGCACTGCGTGCGACTGCGCTCCCAGAAAGTCGGTGTACCACACGCCCAGCATGCCCATCAGTACCGGAATGTTCATCTCCAGTGGCTCGGTGCGGAAGTGGTCGTCTACCTCGTGGAAGCCCTCCAGGAAGCGCATGAAGTCCTGCGGCCCAATGGCGGCCATCAGGGACAGGCCAATGGCGGAATCCACGGAGTAGCGGCCGCCTACCCAGTCCCAAAACTCGAACATGTTCTTCGTGTCGATGCCGAAGTCCTGCACCTTTTCCGCCGCGGTGGAGACGGCCACGAAGTGCTTGGCGGTGATGTCACGGATGGCGTCGTCCCCCTCGACGTCCACGCCCTCATCGGCGAGGTTGCGCAGCAGCCAGCGGCGCGCGGCGTGGGCGTTGGCCAGGGTCTCAGAGGTGGTGAAGGTCTTGGAGGCAATGACGAAAAGGGTGGATTCGGGATCCAGCCCGTCGAGAGTGCCGGCCACGTCCGCCGGGTCGATGTTGGAGATGAAGTGCGGCGTAATGCCGGCCGTCATGTAGGGGCGCAGTGCCTGTGCAGCCATCGCCGGACCCAGGTCGGAGCCGCCGATGCCGATGTTCACGACGTGCTTGATGGTGTGCCCGGTCACGCCCTGCCAGGAGCCGGAGCGGAGCGCCTTAGCGAAGTCGCGCATGCGGCCCAGCACTGCGTGCACGTCGGCGGCCACGTCCTGCGTCTCGTCGGCTCCGACTGGGATGCTGAACTCGCGGTCGACCGGAATGCGCAGCGCGGTGTGCAGCACGGCACGATCCTCGGTGGTGTTGATGTGCTCGCCGTCGAACATGGCGCTGCGGTAGTCCTCCAGGCCACGGGCGCGCGCCAGGTCCAGCAGCAGGCGCAGTCCGCGCTCGTCGATGAGGTTCTTCGACAGGTCTACGTGCAGCGGACCTACGTTGTAGGTCATGTCGCTGGAACGTCCCGGCTGTTCGGTGAAGAGCTCTCGCAGTTGGGTGCCGCGCGTTGCGTCGGCATATTCGGTGAGCTTCTTCCATTCCCGTGTCTTATGTGCGGCTTCGCGTTGTTGTGGCATAGGCACAGCTGGGCTCCTTTCGTCGCTGTAATTATCACTTTCCACGGTAGTGGAAAAGGTGCAGGCTCGTGGCGGTCTGCAAGCCTGCTTCCGAAAGACGCGTATATGTGGGTGTATGACTTCACTCAACATTCCTTCTGAATTCAGCACTACTCTTCAGGCCGCGGGGCTTTCCTTCGAGGTGCCCACGGGCTTGTTCTTAGGTGGGGCCTGGCGCGCCGGGTCTGCCGGTGAAACTATTTCGGTTATTGACGCCGCCACGGGGAAGCCCTTCGCGGATGTCGCCGCGGCGACAGAGGATGATGCGCGAGAGGCCATGGATAAGGCCGTGGAGGTTCAGGCGGACTGGGCCGAATCCACCCCGCGGGAGCGTTCCGAGCTTCTGCGTCGGCTGTTCGACCTGGTGCACGAGCACGCGGATCAGCTGGCGGCTCTGCAGTCCCTGGAGCTGGGGCGCGCGCTGCCAGATTCCAAGGGTGAGGTGACCTACGCCGCCGAGTACCTGCGCTGGTTCAGCGAGCGAGCGGCGGCTATCGCTGGCGAGTATCGCGTGGCCCCGGCGGGCAATGGGCGCATCGTGACTACGCACCGTCCGGTCGGGCCGGTGCTGGCGATCACCCCGTGGAATTTCCCGCTGGCGATGGTGACCCGCAAGCTAGCGCCGGCGCTAGCGGCGGGCTGCACCGTGATTGCCAAGCCGGCGCAGCTAACTCCGCTGACGATGCTTTACTTCGCGGAGCTGGGGCGCATCGCGGGCATTCCGGATGGTGTGTTCCAGGTGCTGCCGACGTCCTCGGCGCGCCGCGTGTCCGCCCTGTTGGACGACGACCGTCTGCGCAAGCTGACGTTCACAGGTTCCACGGAGGTCGGCCAGGCGCTGGCCGCCACCGCAGAGCAGAAGACGATCCGCACTTCGCTGGAACTCGGCGGTAACGCACCTTTCGTCGTGTTGGAGCACGCGGATGTGGACAAGGCTGTGGAGCAGGCTATTGCGGCGAAGATGCGTGGCGCGGGTCAGGTTTGTGTGGCCGCTAACCGCTTCATCGTTCACGAGTCCCTGGCCGAGGAGTTCGAGGCTGGGCTGGTGCAGAAGATGAGCGAGTTCGTGATGGGGCCGGGAACCGATTCGAAGACGACGATGGGGCCTCTGGTCAGCCAGGAGCAGCGCGATGGAGTGCGCGACATGGTGGCCAAGGCCGTCGAGGAGGGGGCGCACGTTGCCCTGGGCGGTAATGAGGCCTTGGAGAAGCTGGGGGAGACGCACCCCGACCTGGACTCGAATGGTTTCTGGTATCCCGCCACGGTGCTTACGGGCGTGACGCCACAGTTTGAGATCGCTAATCAGGAGATCTTCGGTCCTGTCGCGGCCGTGCAGCGCGTCTCCAGCGATGAGGAAGCCTTGAAGGTCGCCAACGATACCGTCTTCGGCCTGGCTGGCTATGTGATGGGCGAGGATATGAAGAAGACCCTGCGCTTCGCCGAGCGCATGGAGGCCGGAATGGTCGGCGTGAACCGTGGCGCGCTATCGGATGCGTCTGCTCCGTTCGGCGGAGTGAAGCAGTCCGGCCTGGGCCGCGAGGGTGGTTTCGAGGGCATCGAGGAGTACCTCGACACCGTGTATCTGGCGCTCGACGTCTAGGGTTAGGCTCGGTTAGCGCCTATTCGAGGGCGCTGAGCGTGGCCTCGTGCAGCAGGCCGTTGGTGGCGACGGCGGACCCGCCGTGTGGGCCGTCCTGGCCGTCCAGGGAGGTGAAGCGTCCGCCGGCCTCCGTGATGATCGGCGCCAGCGCCGCCAGGTCCCAGAGGCTTACCTCCGGCTCGGCGGCGATGTCCACTGCACCCTCGGCGACCAGCATGTAGGACCAGAAGTCGCCGTATCCGCGCAGGCGCCACGCAGAATCCGTCAGGCTGATCAGCTGCTCGCGCTTGCCGCAGTCCGCCCAGCCGGAGAGCGAGGAAATAGCAATCGAAGAGTCCGCGACCTGCGCGACTTTTGAGACTTCCAGGCGGCGGGCACCCACCGACGGCATCCCGCCGTCTGCGTTGCCAGTGCTGCCAGTGTCTCCCGTGTCGCCAGTGTTACCAGTGCCGCCGGTGGCAGCGGCGCTCGCCGGGGTGTTAAACAGTCGCCATGCGCCGGCTCCCTCGGCGGCCCACCAGCGGCGCCCCAGTGCGGGGGCGGAGACGACACCCACCACTGGCTTGCCGTCTACCAGCAGGCTGATCAGCGTGGCCCACACGGGCACGCCACGGACGAAGTTTTTGGTGCCGTCGATGGGGTCGATGACCCACTGGCGCCCGGCGAAGGTGACGTCGCCGCCGAATTCCTCGCCCAGCAGTGCGTCCTCCGGGTGATGTGCGGCGATGAGTTCCCGCAGTTCCTTTTCCACGGCGGTGTCTGCGTCGCTTACCGGCGTGAGGTCGGGCTTCGATTCAACGCTCAGGTCGTTCGCCTCGAAACGTGCCATGGTGATCGCGTCGGCTGCGTCGGCCAGCGAGAGTGCCAGGGTTAGGTCATCTGCATATGGGGAAACTGAGTCCGTCATGAGACACATGATAACCCCGTGGCGCAGGTAAAGCTATGGGGTTTGTGTGACTGGTGTGGTGAGGGGGATAGGTGAGCTTCTCGCTAGGCTTCGCGCAGTGCCTTAACAGCATGTTCTACTGCATCGGGCGCCCCGGCAATGAACCAGGTGGTGCCGTCTTTTTCTTCCTTCTTAGCGACGCCCCCAGCGCCCTCCACCAAAGCGCGCCCAGGCAGCCAGTCCCAGCTGGCCACGCTGTGCTGCATCCAGCAGCCGAGCTCGCCACCGGCCACGCATGCTAGATCGATGGACGCAGACCCCAGCATGCGCAGCGTGGCAAACTGCGTGCTCACAGCCTTCCAGTTGTTCAGCCGGGTGGCGTCCGCGATATCGGTTGGGTGCAAGTAGCCACCCAGGCAGGTCAGTTCCGCCGAAGTATTCGGCAGACTGATCTCGGCGGCGTCACGAGTAGTAGGAATACCCGGACCACCAAACCACGTGTAGCCCATCGCCGGACGGTGAACGGCGCCGAACAACAGGGCGTCCGGATCATCGGGAGAACCTTCGACTAGAGCCAGGGCAGAGCACCAATAATCCGAACCAGTAGTGAAGTTGTACGTGCCGTCGACCGGGTCGATCACCCAGGTACGACCGGATTTCGACTCCACGGCGGTGCCCTCCTCTCCCAACAGACCATCGTCGGGGCGGATCGCGCGCAGCGCATCTGCGATGAACTTCTCGGCCGCGCGATCCGCAGCGGTGACAACATCGCTAACGGACGACTTTTGCTCCGTATCCAAGCCCGTCTGGCGCATACGCCACGCCAAACGGCCCGCGTTATAGACCAACGCCTGGGCCAGATGGTGGTCGGAGTCATCGACATGCGCCACGATGAACGTCTTGATGATTGCGTTCAGCATGTCCTCTGGGATCGGGGAAGAAGAATCAGAACCGTTAGTAGCCATACATTCCATTGTGCATGTCGCCGGGTAGACTTGCGCATTATGCAACCGGAAGTTTCTGCAGACCTAAGCGACCTGGACGGCACCCTAACCACGATCGAGAAGGTGCTGGATCTCGACGAGCTGGGCGACCGCGCCCGCGAACTGGAGGAAAAGTCCGCCGACCCGTCCCTGTGGGACGACCCGGACCACGCGCAGCAGGTCACTTCCGAACTCTCCCGAGTGCAGTCAAAATTGAAGAAAGTCAAGGGGTTACGCCAACGCCTGGATGACCTTCCGGTGCTCTACGACATGGCTGAGGAGGAAGCCGGGGACGATCCGGACGCGGCTCAGGAAGCGGTGCAGCTGGCCGACACGGAACGGGAGGAGCTGCGCCAGGAGATCGAATCGCTCGAGGTCACGACGATGCTGTCGGGGGAGTACGACGAGCGTGAGGCAGTGCTGAACATCCGCAGTGCGGCCGGCGGCGTGGATGCCGCCGACTGGGCAGAAATGCTGCTGCGCATGTACACCCGCTGGGCCGAAAAGGCCGGGCACAAGGTGGAGGTCTACGACATCTCCTACGCCGAGGAAGCCGGCATTAAGTCCGCGACCATCGTCATCCACGGCGAATACATGTACGGCACCCTCTCCGTGGAGCAGGGAACCCACCGCCTGGTGCGCATTTCCCCCTTCGACAACCAGGGCCGCCGCCAGACTTCGTTTGCCGAGGTGGAGGTGCTGCCAGTGGTGGAGCAGACCGACCACATCGACATTGACGAAAACGACGTACGAGTGGACGTCTACCGCTCCTCTGGCCCCGGCGGGCAGTCGGTGAACACCACCGACTCAGCGGTGCGCCTAACCCACGTGCCCACCGGCATTGTGGTGACATGCCAGAACGAAAAATCGCAGATTCAGAACAAGGCATCCGCTATGCGGGTGCTGCAGGCGAAGCTGCTGGAGCGTAAGCGTCAAGAAGAGCAGGCCGAAATGGATGCGCTGAAGGGCGACGGCTCGAACTCCTGGGGTAACCAGATGCGCAACTATGTGCTGCACCCGTACCAGATGGTGAAGGACCTACGCACGAACGTCGAGGTCAACGACCCCAGTAAGGTGCTGGATGGTGACCTCGACGGCTTCCTGGAGGCCGGCATCCGCTGGCGCATGGCGCAGCAGCAGGAAGCACAGGCCTAGCGCGCCGGGCTGTACGCGAGCGCGCGCCGGGCTGCGTGCCTGGCGGTGGCTGAGCCAGGGCTGCGTGCCCGGTCAGGCTCAGCGCTGCGCCTTAAGGGGTGAGGCCGTGGATGTAGCCGAAGCGGTGCTCCGTGGTGGAGATCGCCTGCTCTAGCAGCAGCGGCAGCAGCTCGCGGCGGCCATCGGGCAGTACATCCTGATCCAGAATCACGGAGCCGGACTTCGCAGCGGCCTCGTAGAACTCATCCGGAGCCTCACCCAGCGAGCGGACGCGCACGGACTGGGCGATGGCGATTTCCTCGGCAAAGTCGCGATCGGAGGAAGTGCGCATCTGCTCGCCGAGCTCGCCCCACTCGCGGGCAACCTCCGGGTTGGCGGAGATATCCAGTTCCGTGCCCGTAGCAGCGGAGGCTAGCTTCAGGCGCAGCAGATCGCGCGGGTTGGCGCCCTCGGAAACGCGGACGCGCAGCGGCTCGAGCAGCGGCTTGTAGCGGAACACGTTGGACTCCACGACCAGGGCCGTCTTGTCGTGCTCCACGCCAAACTCGGTGGACATGGCGTAGGCATCCGATTCTGCGGCGCGGCGCAGCCAGACGTGATCGTCCTTGGACAGGGCAGGGGAGCCCAGGCCGCGGATCTCGCGCAGCAGCTGCGTGATGTGCGTCGGCAGGGTGCCTGCAGCCAGCTCGCTCAAGTCGCCCTCGGTCCACACGCCTTGCTGGGCGACGTAGTTCGGGCCACCGGCCTTCGCGCCGCTACCCAGAGCGGAGTTCTTCCATCCGCCGAAGGACTGACGCTGCACGATAGCGCCGGTGATGCCGCGTTCCACGTAGGCGTTGCCAACCTCCACGCGCTCGCGCCAGTAGGCGGTCTCGTCCACGTCGATAGTGTGAATGCCGCCAGTTAGACCGAAACCGGTGGAGTTCTGCCATTCGATGGCTTCGTCCAGGGTCTCGGCGTGCATGATGCCCGCCACCGGGCCGAAGCATTCGTGGGTGTGGAACCAGCTGCCCGGCTTCACGTTATCGCGCAGGCCAGGGGACCACAGGGTTCCCTCATCATTGAGCTTGCGGGGCTTGACCAGCCACTTCTCGCCCTTATCCAGTTCGGTCAGGCCGCGCAGCAGCTTGTCGCCCGGCTCTTCGATCACGCCGTTCATGAACGTGGAGATGTCGGAGCCCGGGCCGACCTTCATGGAACGCACCGCATCGACCAGCTGGTTGATGAAGCGCTTGGACTTGCCAATCGAACCGACGGTGATGATCAGCGAGGCGGCAGAGCACTTCTGACCCGCGTGGCCATATGCGGACTTGAAAATATCCGCCACCGCCAGATCCGGGTCAGCTGCCGGGGTAACGATGATCGCGTTCTTGCCGGAGGTCTCCGCGTTAATGACCATGCGCGGCTTCCAACCGCGGAACAGTTTCGCGGTCTCGGAAGCTCCGGTGAGGATCACGGACTCGACATCCGGGTGGCTCACCAGGCGCTTGCCGGCCTCGGCCTCGTCGGCGTTGACCAGCTGCACCAGGTCCTCCGAGATGCCAGCCTCGCGCAGAATCTCCATGAAGACCTCCGCGATGCGCAGTACCTGCGGCGCAGGCTTAATGATCACACAGGAGCCGGCAGCCAGGGCCGCGAATACGCCGCCCAGCGGGATGGCGATGGGGAAGTTCCACGGCGGGGTGACCACCACGGACTTGTACGGGGTGAACACCGATCCGCGGACGTGGTCCAGCTGGCGGGCGCTCTCTGCGTAGTAGCGGGCGAAGTCGATGGCCTCGGAAACCTCGGGGTCGGTCTCGGCGACGGTCTTGCCCGCCTCAAACACCGCAGCCGAAATCAGCTTCGAACGGTTGTTGGCCAGGGCATGTGCTGCCTGGTCCAGCAGCTCTGCACGCTCGGCGCCGGTCTTCTGCGACCACTGTGCAGAAGCCTCGCGGCAACGGGCGACGGCGGCGTCAATAACCGCAGGGTCAGTAACCTCCGGGGTCTGGGCGGGGCCAGGATCGCTCGACGGATCGACGATCTTGAGCGCCCACTCGCGGTTGGCGGGCAGCGTCGGGTCGGTATCGGGCTCGTTGACGAAGTTGCCGGGCAGGCCGTCGGACTGGCAGCCCTTCTTCTCTGCCTCTTCCTTCAAACGGTTCTGGGTTCGACGCGAACCGGCGAAGGTCTCCCAACGGTCGCGCACGGAGTTGCGGAAGCGCAGCTCCTGGCCCTGCATCGGAGTCATGCCGGTAACGTCGGTTTCGTCATCCTCTGGCGTGAACAGCGCGTAGAGGAAGTTCTGCTTCGCACCGTTTTCCTCCAGGCGGCGCACCAGATAGCTGATGGCCACGTCGAAGTCTTCTTTCTTGACCACCGGGGTGTACAGGATCATGTTGCCGGCGACGTCGCGCACCGCCTCGGACTGCGCGGGGGACATACCCTGCAGCATTTCCACGTCCAGCTGGTGCTCGACATTGCGGACGACGGACAGCTCGTGAGCGAGGGCCAGGTGGTAAAGGTTGTGCGAAGCCACGCCGATGCGCAGATTATCTGCGTGCTCTGGCTGCAGCACCCAGTCCAGCAGGCGGATGTAGTTGGCGTCCACCTCTGCCTTTGTGAGGTAGGGCGCCTGTGGCCAGTCGTGGACCTCGGAATCCACGCGCTCCATGGAAAGGTTGGCGCCCTTCACCAGGCGCACCTTGATCTTCGCGCCGCCCTTGGCGCGACGCTGCGCGGCGAACTCCGCCAGCTCCTGTAGAGCGTCGAAGGTGTCGGGCAGGTATGCCTGCAGCACAATGCCGGCCTCGAGGCTCTGGAACTCTTCTTCATCCAATAGCTCGGTGAACAGCTTGATGGTCAGGTGGAGGTCCTTGTACTCCTCCATGTCCAGATTGATGAAGGGGTGTGGGTCGCGCTTCATGGCCTGTCGGTACAGCGGGCGCAGGCGATCCTTCAGACGTTCGATGGAGCCCTCGAAATCCCAGTGATTCAGCTGGCTGACCACAGAGGAGGCCTTGACGGAAACGTAGTCCACCCGAGGGTTCTTCAGCAGATCGAGGGTGTTGTCTAGACGGCGCTGCGCCTCAGCTTCGCCAAGCACGGCCTCGCCCAGCAGGTTGAGGTTCAGCTGGAAGCCCTTATCGCGGTAGTCGTCTAGCATGCGGTCCAGCGCCTTGGATTCCGCATCCAGCACCAGGTGGCCGACGGTGGCGCGCAGGTAGGAGCGCGCGATCGGCATGACGATGTTTGGCAGCAGCGGGGCGGCGATGGAACCGGCGGTAACCAGGATGGAATCGACCAAGCTCATGAACCCCGGCACCGGCTCGGTGCGCTTAAACGGGTTGGCGATCTTGGCGAATTCCTTGGCCGAAACGTGGTTGTCCTCGGGGCGGGCCACGCGGTCGACGAAAGCGAAGGTGAATTCCACACCGTCGGGATCATGCACCATGTCTGCCAGTTGCTTCGTGGAGGCGGAGGTTTCTTCGACCTCCAGCCACTGTTCGGCACGGTGGATGGCCTTGGTGACCACCGCTTCGACATCGGAGCTATTTGGTAAAGGAGTATTAGCCTGGCTGTTCAACGCCGACCTCAATTCTTGGATCGTTGGCCAAGGCACAATGTGGGGCCTGGCCAAGCGGTGTGCAAGGTACGTTTTCCACACTAACGATTGGGGTCTGGCTGGGCTACCACGGGGTTGGGGCAGCGCAGTGTTGAACCAGTGCAGCAGCCTACGGCGCCGGGTAGTCCATCGGCGTACCGGGGCCGAGCGGCAATCCGATCATCCACCAGAGTGCGAAGAACAGGAACCAGCCGACCAGCATGGCGATGGAGTATGGCAGCGCCAGGGACATTAGCGTTCCGATGCCCGCCTTCTTGTAGTAGCGCTGCAAGAAGGTCAGGGCCAGGGCGAAGTACGGGCTCATCGGGGTGATGATGTTCGAAGGAGAGTCGCCGATACGGAACAGCATCTGGGTGACCTCGGGGGAGAACCCGACGTACATGAACATCGGTACGACGATCGGCGCCATAAGCGCCCACTGGGCGGAGCCAGAAGTAATGAAGAGGTTCACCAGCGCTACCAGGATCACAAAGGCGCCGAAGAGCAGCAGCGGTGGTAGATCGGCCTTCTGCAGCAGCTCTGCGCCCTTAATGGCGGTCCAGGCGCCCAAGTTGGATGCCTTGAACCAGGCCAGGAACTGGGAGACTGCGAAAAACAGCACCATCATCGGCAGCAGGGTCTTCAACCCGCGTGCCATGAATTCCGGAACGTCGCTGGCCTTTGTAATGGACTTAATGCCCAGACCGTAGACCAGGCCGAGGATCAGGAAGGCAGCGCCAATGGGCACGGCCACCGCGGTGATCAGGGGGCTGGACATCACCTCGCCGTTCTCGCCTTGGAGCGGCGAACCCGGAACAAACAGCAATGCAAAGTAGATGCCCGTCATGATTATGGCGACGAAAGCGGTGATCCCCAGTGCGCGTGCCTCGTCGCGCTCGAGCCTCAATGCGGCGGTGATCTTTTCCTGCGGTACGTCTCCAGCGAGCTCGTCATCGCCGTCGCGGCCGGTGTTGAAGGTGACCTCCGAGTAGTCGATCTCGTCGTGGTCCACCAACTCCTGGGTGCGCTTGTTCATGTACGCTTCCGTCAATACCGTGATGATCAGCGCCAACACGACCGCGCTGACGGCTACGAAGAAGTAGTTGGCTAGCGGCGAGACGAAGTATTTATCGTCGACGATGTGGGCCGCCGAGGTGGAAATGCCACCCAACAGCACGTCGGTGATGTTCAGGACTAGCGAGGAGTTAAACCCGGCTGAGGATGCGGCAAAGGCCACCATTGCGCCAACGATCGGGGAGCGACCCACTGCGCGGAAGGACACTGCGCCTAGCGGAATGAGGATCACGTACACAGCGTCAGAGGCTACGGAGCCCGTCACACCTGCCAGAGCCACAACAAAGGTCAGAAGTGTCGGCCCGACTCTAGAGACCGTTGCGCGCACTACCGCGCTGATTAGGCCAGAATGCTCGGCCACGGCCACGCCCAGCATGACCGTAATAATCAAGCCCAGCGGTGGGAAGGTGACGTAGTTGTCCACCACGCCGGAAAGGATCTCCTTGAGCCCATCAGAACTCAGCAGGTTGACGATCTCTACCTTCTCGCCGTTTTCTGGGTTCGTGGCGCTGAGGCCAATCCTGTTGAAAATGAAACTGGAGACAAGGACTAGCCCGCCGAGGATGACGAATAGCCAGAACGGGTCGGGAAGTTTGTTGCCGACTTTCTCGATGAATCCGAGGAAGCCCCCGGGCTGATTGCTCTTTGTAGTTTCTTCTTTTGTCTGCGTATCGCTCAAGGGTTCTTCTCTCTTGTTGACGCCAAACGCCTTAATCGGGTTGGGTTGCGACTTTACATTCTGGGGTGCCGCGGGACAGCAGAAGCCCAGAATCAACGGAGCCGTACGAAGCCTCAGGAGTAACAACAGTCACTTTGGACTATCTTTGCCTCACTAGTTTCGCTACACTGTGTGCTCGTGATCACCTTCGAAAACGTAACCAAGAGCTATTTGTCTTCCGGGCGGCCGGCCCTGGACAACATCACCCTGGACATTGAAAAGGGCGAGTTTGTCTTCCTCATCGGCCCGTCTGGCTCCGGTAAGTCCACGTTTCTGCAGCTCATCCTGCGCGAGGAAAAGCTGGATTCTGGAGACCTGCACGTCGCCGGCTACCACGTGAACAAGATCAAGGGGCGGGATGTGCCGAAGCTGCGCCAGCGTATTGGCTATGTCTTCCAGGACTTCCGCCTGCTGCCGAAGAAGACCGTCTTCGACAACGTTGCCTTCGCTCTCGAGGTTATCGGCAAGAAGCGCGCGGAAATCCAGCACTTGGTGCCTGCGGCATTGAAGACCGTTGGCCTCGACGGAAAGGAAAACCGCTTCCCGCACGAGCTGTCGGGTGGCGAACAACAGCGCGTGGCGATCGCGCGGGCGTCAGTAAATAAGCCTTTGGTCCTGCTGGCGGACGAGCCGACAGGCAACCTGGACCCCGATACTTCATCTGAGATCATGATGCTGCTCAACCGCATTAACCAGAACGGTACGACCGTGGTGATGTCCACCCACGACGATGTGGCGGTGGACTCTATGCGTAAGCGCGTGATCGAGCTGTCGAAGGGCAAGCTTGTCCGCGATGACGAGCTCGGTATGTATGGCGTGGGCCACTAATACGGAACAGTACGGATCAGTAAAGATCAGTAGGGAACAGTAGGGAAACATTAATGAAGACCAACTTTGTGTTCCGCGAGGCGTTTTCGGGCCTGCGTCGCAACATGACGATGACGATCGCCATGATCATCACCACCTCCATCGCGCTGGCGCTGCTGGCCACCGGCTTTCTGCTGAGCGCAATGACGGAGAGGACGAAGGACATCTACTTCGACCGCATTGAGGTGATGGTGCAGCTCGACGATAAGATTTCGAGCTCCGACCCAACGTGTGCCTCTCCGGAGTGCTCCGAGATCAAGCAGCAGTTGGAGGGCGACGAGGCGGTGAAGTCCGTGACCTTCCGTAACAAGGAGCAGTCCTACGAGCGCTTTGTGGAGTTGTTCGGCGAGTCCGATCCGCAGCTAGTGGAGCAGACGGAGAAGGATGCGCTGCCCGCCGCCTTCCACGTGCGCCTGGCCGACCCGGAGAACTCCGCGCCCATCGACGCGCTGCGGGACAATCCGGCGGTGACGAACATCGTGGATCAGGGCGACAACCTGGAGGCCGCGATGCGCAACCTGGACTCCATCCGCAACGCCTCCTTTATCGTGGCCGCAGTTCAGGCCATCGCAGCGATCTTCCTGATCATGAACATGGTGCAGATCACCGCGTACTCGCGCCGCAGTGAGATCAGCATCATGCGCATGGTCGGCGCTTCGCGCTGGTACACCCAGGCTCCGTTTGTCCTGGAGGCCATGATGGCCGCCCTGATCGGTGCGGTGCTGGCGGTTGGTGGCATGTTTGCCGCGAAGATCCTGGTGGTAGACCGCGCCCTGAAGGCCGTGTACGACCAGCAGCTGGTGGCGCGCGTGACGAACAGCGACCTGTGGCTGGCCGCGCCGTTTGTGGTGCTGGTCGGCGTGGTCGTGGCAGCTATCACCGCGCAGGTCACCTTGCGCTGGTATGTGAAGAACTAGCACTGCGCCCTCGCTAAGCCAGCGCTGCTTAGCGCGCTTAAGCATTTTCGCTCGAGGGAGCGCCCGGTGGTAGTGTGTGGCTGTCATGGCAGCAAAAAAGAGCACTCCCACCGATTCGGGGAAATCGAAGGGGAAAAAGAACAAGGCCCAGAAGGGCACAGGTCAGAAGGGGACTGGCCAGATCGTCGTTGCCACCAACCGCAAGGCGCGCCACGATTACCACATCATCGATACCTACGAGTGCGGTGTGGTGCTGGTGGGTACGGAAGTTAAATCTTTGCGGGAGGGCAAGGCTTCTCTTGTTGACGCCTACGCCACCATTGATGAAGGCGAGGTCTGGCTGCGCGGACTTCATATCCCGGAGTACTCCATGGGGCACTGGACGAACCACAGCCCCCGCCGTACCCGCAAGCTGCTGTTGCACCGCCGGGAGATCGACTCGCTTATGGGCAAGGTACGCGACGGAAACAACACTTTGGTTCCGCTGCAGCTGTACTTCGTTGCCGGCAAGTTGAAGGTCGAGCTGGCGCTGGCGCGCGGTAAGCAGGAATACGACAAGCGCCAGGACATCAAACGCCGTACAGAAGAGCGTGAGATCACGCGCGAGATGGGTCGGCGAATCAAGGGGATCCAGGGCTAGGGTGCGGTAACGCATAGGGGACCTCTATTGAACGGGGGGGTTTGTGTTTTGATACTTTCGGGCGTGTGAAAAATGACGACGTCGAGCATTGGTCCCTTAAGCATCCTGAGTTCGGGCTGCTTGAGCTCTTTATCGGCGAGCCGGATGCACTGCGGAGAATCGACCCGGACTTCCCCGCGTCCGATAAGAAAACTGACGCGGAAAACAGTGCCGCGCCGGAGGCGGAAGAGGTAACTGAAGATGCCGCGGGGGACGAGGGGGCGTCCACAAGAGAAGACAGCGAGAAGCTCCACAAGAAGCTGGCAGAGAAACTAGACGACCTCGATAAGAACCGTCAGCTACTCGTGCGTCGCGACGGGGTAACGATCGCAAGGTACAAGAGCCTCGAGAATCAGAAGATTGACCTGGGTAAAAGCGAGGCGACCGTTAAGGCTGGAAAATATGGCGGTGAGATGACGCTCAGCGCGCCGTACCTGGGGTGGACCTCGAACTTCCTGGATAGCTGGATGATCGAGGTTAAGGTGAAGGACGACGAGGGGGTGGTGGTCTTCGACCCGCCTGAAGGCTCGCGGGCGGCGAAACGCTGGGAGGCGATGGAGGAGTCGCCGTTCAAGCGCTGGTTCTTTCCCCTGATTACCGGGCTGGGGAAGGGCGGTTGGGCGCTGGCCGTGATCGTGCTGGGGCCGTTAGCTTCGCGATTGATCTCGTGGCTATTGAGCTTCGTGCCGGACTGGGATATCGATATCCCGTGGCCGGACATTAATCTTCCGTCGATCCCATGGCCGGACATTAACCTGCCTTCCATTCCGTGGCCGGAGATCAACCTTCCCTCGATTCCCTGGCCGGACTGGCACATGCCCGAATGGATGGAGCCGATTCTGCGCGTGGTGGAATTCATGGCGGATTACAGCAAGGTATGGGTGCCTGTGGTGATAGGCATTGCGGTCGGGCTAATGGCGGTGAAGAACAACAAGAAGTCCAAGGAGCGCAAGGCGAAGTGGCAAGAGGAGCAGAAGGATTCTTGAATCAGCGCCACACGCGGGTGTAAGGTTAGATTTCCTGTTGTACAAGCGTTTCCGCAGCAGGAATCACGGGGTCGACTTGGTTTCGACTTTGTGCATTGAGCCAGGGGAAGCGTGCCGGTGAAGGCAGATGACCACCGATTTTAAGCGTCGCTGCGATTTTATAAGCGCCGAGAACACTCAGCGCGACTACGCTCTCGCTGCCTAATTACAGCGACCGCGTGTCTGTCAGCCCGGGTATGTCCCTGACCCGGTAGCTGGCATCGACTTAAGGGACTTGCCGCACGGCTTTGTTGCTTGGGCCGTGTGGGACACCTTTCGAGCAACTGGGCCCATCATCCAGGCTGGTTCGTGAGCGCTGGAGGGTCGAGCAGAGGTCACGTGCGAACTGCGCACGGAGAAGCCCTGGCGAGGTCGCAAAGGACCCGGGTTCAATTCCCGGCGGCTCCACAGAACGCATTTCCCCAGTTCAGAAATGAGCTGGGGTTTTGTGTGTTCAATTAACAAGCTGGAATTGGAATGCCATCCGCTTTCAGATATTTAGGGAGAAAGCCATAATGTGCCTCCCAAACATGGTGCTGGTTTAGTTTAGTGTGCAGGGGGGTACCAGTTGCGACCCTCCGATCTAGGGCAACCGCGTATCGTTCAGCGGCTAGCTTAGAAGTGAACGCCCCCACTAGTTCTGGATCAAAATCGTCTGCTCTTCTTTCTTCCTCCTGGGCAGGTCCAGATCTGAAAACCAGAAAGATTACGTCGGACGGAAGTTTTCTGAGTAGGGTCCTATACCAGTCTTTAATGGTTACTTCTTCAATCCAGCAGCTGTACTTTTTTGATTCTACATATTCGGCCATTGCGTCTGCTTGTTTTCGATTACGTGCAACACCGACGAAGTCTTCTTGAAGAGTTTCCTTTTGGTGAGAGAAGAGTGCGAACGCGCTCGGGTAGGCAGCTTTAAGCATGGGGTCTCCTCAGGCTCTACAGGCAGCGCGAATTGCATGAGTATTGATAGCGGAATTATAGATTCCATCGTTGGAGGGGGTGGCTGAATCAAGGAGAGGGGTGGGGCTGATCGGTTAGACTTGCCCGCATGGCAGCGCCCGAGACACAACCGCAACCCAGCTGGCGCTTTGCCGGAACCTTCCGGCCGTACCAGCAGCGCATCCTCGAACGCTTCGACGACCTGAAGCAGGATCACCGCATCCACATCGTCGCCGCGCCCGGATCTGGCAAAACGATTCTCGGACTGGAACTCATCTGCCGCCTCGGCCAACCAGCCCTGATCCTGGCTCCCACCATCACCATCCGCGACCAGTGGATCGATCGTTTCGCATCACACTTTCAACACAACGGCGCATCGAACCCGCGGGGGTGGTGTTCCACCTCGCTGCACAATCCAGCCTTCCTGACGGTCATCACCTACCAGGCGCTGTATTCCGCATACACCCAGGCGCTCGACGAGGAAACGGGGGAGGACTTCGCGGACCTTAACATCCTGGACGCAGTCCGCGACATAGGTACGGTGTGCCTCGACGAAGCACACCATCTGCGATCCCAGTGGCACCGCGCCCTGACAGCCTTCATGAACCAGCTGGACCACCGAAAAGCAGAGCTCAACACCATCGCGCTGACGGCGACCCCGCCGTATGATTCCACCCCCAGCGAATGGCAACGCTACGAACAGCTGTGTGGCCCTATCGACGAGGAAATCTTCGCCCCGGAACTCGTGGCCGCCGGTAACCTGTGCCCGCATCAGGATTACGTCTACGTTACGAAGCCCAGCCAGGAAGAAGAGCAGGAAATAGCCGAGCTGCGCCGGCGTGGCAACGAAGTGTTGGTAGACCTGCAACGTCAGGGCATCTTGGCCCAATTGGCGGAGGATCTCGGCCGGCTCACGGACGAACAGTTACAGGTGGCCCTCGACGACGAGGAGAATTTCTACGCCCTCAAAATCCTTCTTGCCGCTGCTGGGTACCCGATTGCGCCGCATATCCAGGCGATACTCAGCGAAAAGCGCCCTGAACTCGCCGGCGAGCTGGGGCTGCAGTTCGTCATCGACCATCCCGACTTCTTCCGCGCCAGCTCGTCGGTAGCCTCCGCTCTGCGGGCGAACAACCTGCTGAACAAGGGGAAGATCTCCGTCACGGGAGAGAAGAAAGTCAACCGCATCCTCACCCATTCCGCGGGCAAGATCCGCGCCGTCAGTGACATTGCCGAAGAGGAAGTCTCCGCGATGTCCGAAAGCCTGCGCATGGTGATCCTCGCGGATTACGTCCAGCGGGATTACCTGTCCAGCGTGGGCAGTGACGATGCTCTGGTCCACGTGGGCGTCATCCCCATCTTCGAAGCATTGCGACGGCGCGTAGGCGGCACCGCAAGAATCGCCGCCATCAGCGGCTCAGTGATCGTCATCCCGCGCACGGCGCTGGACGAGGTGAAACGCTTTGCAGAGGACCTCGATGGGGAAGTCACCGGCGCCAAGAACCTCAACGATGAGTATGTGGAGGTGCGCTTTTCCGGTGGCACGCGGGTATCCGTGCCCGCCATCACCCGCGCTTTTCAAGATGGACTGTTCACGATCCTGGTGGGCACCGCCGCGCTGCTGGGGGAGGGGTGGGATTCACCCTGCGCCAACGCGCTCATCATCGCCAGCTCCGTACGTGCGTTTATGCTGACCAACCAAATGCGTGGCCGGGTGATTCGGGTGGACCCCGCCGTCCCGGATAAGACCGCGAACATTTGGCACATCGCGACGTGCGAACCGAGCAAAGGTGCCGGGCGCGGAGCATGGCTCGACCAGTTGGCACAGAACGGGGCGCAAGCGCTGAACGTCGGTACAGGGGACTCGTTGGATGTGCTGGGCTCACACGACGTGCACTCGCTGCAGAAGCGCTTCGAGGCCTTCGTAGCGCCGCGCGCCGATGCGCCGGTAATCGAGAACGGCTTCGATCGCTGCTACGCAGAGCCACCCGTCCGCGCCTACCGCAGCATCGATGCCGCCAACGGACAGATGCTGGCGCGAGCCTTCCGTCGAGACCTGATGCGCAACCAGTGGCTAGAGGCTCTAGACATGGGGAATGTGCCGGATGGTCAGCCCTACGAGATGCAGTTCCACATCGACGTTGAAAAGCCCGCATCGGCCGGGGTGGTGCCTTACCTGGACGTTATCCTGGGCTATATCTTCTTCCTCGCGGTCATGTTCGGCCTGGCAGTGGGGCGCGTCCTGCCGCACCTCCCGGTCGGGGGCCAATGGCTGGCGTTCGGGGTGCTTGCGCTGCTCGGCGGTGCGGCGGTACTGATGCGCACCCGGAAGGTCCAGCAACTGACGGATACCAGCAAGCGCCTGAAAGCCGAGGCCACGGCGCTGGTACGCACGCTGAGCGCCCTCGGCTTGATCGAAACCCGCAACCTCATGGCGATCGTCGACGAGGGCGCTATCGGGGCGAATGTGCGCCTGTCCGGCGGAACCTTCGCCGAAAGGAAGCTTTTTGCGGACGCCATAACTCAGTTATCTGGGGAGGTCCGCAACGCGCGCTACCTCATTGCGCCCGCGCATCAGGTCCGCATCCGCGGCATCTTTTGTGCCCAGTCGGTGCCCGACGTGCTCGGCACGCGTCGGGAGAACGTGGATGAGTTCTTGAACCAACTGCAACGCATGGGCTTGCCGATGCGGGCGGTGTATACCCGCAGCCAGGAGGGCCGGGAGTTCCTTCTGCAGGCGCGCAAGCTCAGCGGATCTAATATTGCAGCCCGCCTGGCAAGCCAGACGCGGCGCTACCAGAAGCAGTCACCGTTGGAATTTCCTATTGTCTGACCTCTCACACTATTCTAAGGTGCATGAATGCAGTCCTAGTCGCCGTCGTCGTCATGCTGGCCCTCGCCCTGCTTCGGGTGCATGTGGTTCTGGCGCTTTTCATCGGAGCTATCGTCGGTGGTCTCCTCAGCGGCCTTGGCCTTGACGCCACGATGGTGGCCTTCCAGGAAGGCCTCTCCGGCGGCGCGAAAATCGCGCTGAGCTATGCCCTGCTTGGCGCCTTTGCGATGGCCGTCGCCAGCGCAGGGCTGCCCAAGCTTCTGGCGGACTCCCTGCTGGGGAAACTGGGCGTCACCAACGAAGAAACAAAGAGCCGCGCCGTCGCCGTAACGAAATGGTTGATGTTGGCCGGCATCCTCGCTATGGCCGTGATGAGTCAGAACCTCATCCCTGTGCACATCGCGTTCATTCCGCTGATCATCCCGCCGCTGCTGAGCGTGTTCAACAAGCTGCAGCTGGACCGCCGTCTGGTCACCTGTATCCTGACGTTCGGCCTGATCACCACGTACATGTGGATCCCGCTGGGCTTCGGCTCGATCTTCCTGAACGACATCCTGCTGGGCAACATCGACAACGCAGGCATGAACACCGATGGCATCAACGTGATGAAGGCCATGGGCATCCCGGCGCTGGGTATGTTCTGTGGTTTGCTGATCGCGGTCTTCATCACGTACCGCAAGCCGCGCGAGTACGAAGAACGCCCGATTGTGGAGGTCGAGACCGACCCGGACGGTGAGGTCTCCCGCTACAAGATCCTCGTCTCCGTCATCGCGATCATCGCCACCTTCGCCGTGCAGGTCGTTATGCAGGCTATGGACATGGAGGCCGATTCGCTGCTGATCGGCGCTCTGGTGGGGCTGACGATCTTTATGGGCACCGGCGCGGTCGATTGGAGGAAGGCGGACGATGTCTTCACCGCCGGTATGCGCATGATGGCCCTGATCGGCTTCATCATGATCACCGCCCAGGGCTTCGCCGCGGTCATGCAGGCCACCGGCGAGGTCGAGAGCCTGGTCAACACCTCCGCCGACCTGTTCGCGGGCAACAAGCCCGCCGCCGCCCTGGTGATGTTGTTGGTTGGCCTGGTGGTCACCATGGGCATCGGCTCGAGCTTCTCCACTCTGCCGATCGTCGCAACGATCTACGTGCCTTTGTGCGCATCGATGGGCTTCTCGCCGCTCGCCACCGTGGCGATTGTGGGTACTGCGGGTGCTCTGGGTGACGCCGGTTCCCCGGCCTCCGACTCGACCCTAGGCCCCACGTCGGGTCTGAACGCGGATGGCCAGCACGACCACATCCGGGATTCCGTGATCCCGACGTTCCTGCACTTTAATATTCCGCTGCTGATCGCCGGCTGGATCGCGGCGATGGTTCTGTAGCTGCTAGAACTCACCAGCAGGTAGGGCGTTGGGAAAACAGGGGAGCACCAGGGGGGAGGGGCGCTAGTAGCGCACAACCAGGTTGCGTGCGTCCGTCGGCCCCAGCAGGATCTCTGGCGCCAGGCCGAAGTTAGTCCAGCGGGTACGGCTCGCCCAGTCCAGCGCTTCTTCGCCCAGGTTGTGGCGGAAGTTCACGGCAATGCCGTCGGAGTAGAAGCGTAGCTGGGTGGCTCCGGTGGGCCAGTTTTTCGCCGCGGGGGTTTCCAGGAATACTGCGTGGGTATCGACGTCTGGCTTATCTCGATGAGCGCGGTGAGTGTGGCCGGTCAGCACCAACTTCACGCCCGGCGCCGCTTGAATCATCTTCTGCAGTCTGATCAGATCCGGGTCACGCAGAATAAAAGCAGGTCCGGCAGCGTTCGACCAGCCGGCCTCGCGCGTCATGGGGTGGTGCAGCATCAGCACGGTTGGCTTATTTGGGTCGCGGCGCAAGAAGCCTTCGATCTGGCGGAATTGCTGTGGCTCGATCCGCCCGCCAGACTTGTCCAGTTCCGTGGAATCAATGCCGATCACGCGCACGCCCGCGGGCTCTAGATCCATCATCCAGGCCTGTTGTCGTGGCTCGAAAACGTCACCGAAGGGGTCGAAGTGTTCTTTGCCGTAGGGGGTGGCGGTTTCGTAACCGGAGGTGTCGTCGGCTTTGTGCGGCCGGTCGTGATTGCCACGGGTTACGCGCCATGTGCCGGAGAACGTATCCAACATTTCCTTGGCACGCCGTACCTCGGCCGGGCGGGCTTCACTCGTGACATCGCCATTGACAAACAGGTGTGTAGCGCCACAATCCTCAGCGGTCTTAATGACCGCATCCAGGCACACCTCCGGGTAGGGTGCGGATTTCGGGTTGGGTACCGCCGGCGGTGGAAAGCCATCGAACCACAGGCCATCCTGAGCCTCACCCATGTGCACATCGTTCGCCACGACCACGGTCTGCAGTACCTCGCCGGACAATTTAGGCAAGGTGGTGAACTCTTTCTTCTTCTCCTGGAAATAGTTGTGTGTCGCGTTGGCTTCGATGCCGTGGGAGGAGGCGCTGAAGCGGTACTTGGTCTCCGGCTGTAGGCCTTCGATAGTCATGATGTGGAAGAAGGTGTTCTTCTCTGAGCGCACAATCTTCGTATCCTGCGGGTTATTTTCCGGCCATACGCGCAGCGTGCCTTCGGTCGGCATGCCCACAGGGCGCTCAGCGATGCTCACCTTTGCGTCCCACGTCAGCCAGCTAATCGTCACTGAATCCTCCGTAACAGTGACTACCTGCAGGTCACCGGCCAAAAAAGAACCGTTCGGCCCAGCGCCCTTGTGCCCCATAACCCAGCCGGTCTCGGAGCTGCCGATGTTGCTTGGGGTGAAGCTCGCCGACCCCGCCAAGTTTGGAGTGCTAGCGGATCCCAGGGCTGAACTCCCGGCCAACCCACTGCCCGCCAGGCCGGAACCGCCTGCGCCTGTGCCTGGTGCCGCACCGGCCTTCGCAAGCGGCCCCACCACGAAGGCTGCGGAACCGGCGCTGAAACCCAGCGCTTTGAAGAATCGGCGTCGAGAAAAAATACCTTTACTACCCATGAAGGCAAAGGGTAAAAGGCGTGCGTGACCAGCAACCGGCCTAAAGGCAGCGGGTAGGGAAAGGCCGGGCAAATACTGGGTTAACGGCTAAGGCCGTACCTAGTTAATCTTCTGCTCGTGGCCTACCCACGCTTCCTCGCGCAGTTCGTTCTTGCGAACCTTGCCCGTGGAGGTGCGGGGGAGTTCTTCGAGAATGCGTACGTCACGCGGCACCTTGTAGCCGGCGATGTGCGCGCGACAGTAGGCGATCACGGCTTCTTCCAAAGCGGACTCGTCTCCGCCGCGGGCCTCCGGGCGCAGGGTCACATAGGCACGCGGACGCTCGCCCCACTTCTCATCTGGTACGCCGATGACTGCACAGTCGGAGATGTCGGGATGGCTGATAACGGCCTGTTCGACCTCGATGGTGGATATGTTTTCGCCGCCGGAAACCACCACGTCCTTGGCTCGATCCATCAGCTGGATATAGCCGTTGGGGTGCATTACTCCGAGGTCGCCGGTGTGGAACCAGCCGCCACGGAAGGCATGCGCGGTGGCCTCTTCGTCCTTGAAGTAGCCGGCCATGATGCCGTTGCCGGTCAAGATAATCTCGCCCAGGGTCGCACCGTCGGCGGGCACGTCTACCAGTGCTTCGTCTAGGTGTTCGGTCGGCTCGATCACGCGCACGTCCTCGTTGGTAACGGAGGCCACGCCTTGCCGGGCTTTCAGAACCGCGCGACGACGAACCGTCATGTCCGCCCACTCGGGCTGCGCCTCGCAGACGGTGAAAGGCCCGTAGCTCTCGGTCAGACCATATACGTGGGTGACCTCCACGCCGATGTTTTCGCAGCGAGTGATAGTCGTAGGGCTCGGCGGCGCACCAGCGGTGGTAACGCGCAGATTGGTCACACGGCGCTTGTTCTCGTCATCTACCAGCGTGTTGAGCACGGCCGGAGCGCCGCACATGGCGGTCACGCCCTCGGTACGGATCAGCTCCCACATCTCCGGGCCACGCACCGCGCGCAGAGCCACCTGTGTAGCGCTGACGGCCATCGCCGCCCAGCCTGTGCACCAGCCGGAGCAGTGGAACATCGGCAGCGTCCACAGGTACACGGTGTCGTGGCTGAAGTGCTGTGTGTGCGCCTGCCCCAGTGCGTTCAGGTATGCGCCGCGGTGGGTGTAGATCACGCCCTTCGGCTTTCCAGTGGTGCCGGAAGTGTAGTTGATCGCAATAGTCTCGTTCTCATCGTGCACGCGGTAGGGCAGTGGCTCTTCGTCACGGTGCCCGGCCAGGTAGTCGCTAAATGTTGTTACTAGTGACGCCCCCTGCGCGTCAGTTTCTCCCTTTTCCACCTGGGGTTCTACGCCTTCTTTGTCGGCGATGTACACCGCACGGCGAAGGTTTCGCTCGCCACTAGCGAGGATGGGATCGATCAGTTCCTTCTCGCCGACGAGGACGTTGATGGAGGAGTGGTCGAGGATGTAGTTAACTTCCTTGGGTGCAAGGCGGGTGTTGATTGGTACCGTCACTGCATTAGCCAGCGGCACGGCGAACTGGGCAAGCAAGGCTTCGTAACTGTTCGCAGCGAGGATGCCCACGCGGTCGCCCTCGGCCACGTGGTCGGCGATGAGGGCGTGGGCGAAGGCCTGAGCGTCTTCGTTAAACTCCGCGAAGGTGATGCGCCGTGGTCCGTCGACTGCGGCGATCTTGTTGGGGTGAACCTGCGCGGAGCGTTGGAGGAAGCGCAGGGGTGTCAGGGGAGCATTCAGGCCATGCTGCGATGCGAAAGTCATGACCGAGACTGTAATTCAGATCACTAAAATCTGTGGGAGCTTTGCGGAAATTGAGTTTTGTTACGGTGGAATGCGATGAGGTATTTAACGTTCACTAAGGAAACTGCAGGTTCGCAAATCAGCCGCCCCGTTTCACGCATAGCTCGCTGTAGCGCCGCAGTAGTAGTGGCGGCTGCGCTGGGGATCTCAGTCGCCGCCTGCTCGTCCAAGGATTCCGACGACGGCGCCACGGACAAGGAAACCGTGACCACCACGGTGCAGGAAAGCGCCGAGGCTTCCGGTTCCTCTGAAGAGTCTGAGCAGCCCCGGGATACTCAGAAAGCTCCCGCGCAGCAAAGCCCGGGCAGCAAGCTCCACAAGATCTCCGTAGACGGGAAGGCTGTGGATACCAAGCTGCTTTCCCCTGTACGCTGCGAGCTGGGCGAAGACGATGGACGCGAGGTACTTGAGGTCGACTTCGGCAAGGACGATGATGACCGTAACGAGCTGGACATCGATATCTACACCGATCAGCCAGCCCTAGACTCACTGGAGTTCGAGTACCAGGGTGTGGAGTACGAGATCGACGACGAGCATGCCGTCTCGGCCACGGTCAAGCGCCAAGGCGACAAGTATGTTGTCGAAGGAACTCCGGTGGAGGACGACTCGCACCGCACGATCGCCCTATCCGTGGAGTTCACCTGCGCCAGCTAATGGCGGCGTTATAGCCCGCTGGCTATAGCGCGCTGCGCCAGGGGTTCTTGGTATCCACCAAGAACTTCTCCACATCCTCCGGACGCGCCCGCAAGGTTGGATCGAAGTCCAGGTATGCCTTAGTCTCCCGGGCGATGAGCCCGGAGAGGATCAGCAAGCCCACCAGATTCGGCAGCGCCATCAGGCCGTTGGCGATGTCTGCAAAAGTCCAGGCCAGACCGATCTCCGTGGTGGCTCCGACGAACACCACGCAAGTGAACAGCATGCGGTAGGGCAGGGAAGCCCAGGAGCCGAAGGCGCGTTCCGCGTTGCGTTCGCCGTAGTAGGACCAACCCAGAATCGTGGAAAAGGCGAAGAACACGATGGAGAGGGAGACGATGGTGCCGCCCCACTCCGAGCCGATGCCCTTGCTAAAGGCCTGGGCGGTCATGTTTGCCGCATTCTCCTCACCGGTGTCCCACACGCCGGTGGTAACGATCACCAGGCCGGTCATGGTCACCACGATGATCGTGTCGATAAACGTCTGGGTCATGGAAACCAGGCCCTGGCGCACCGGGTGAGTGGTCTTCGCTGCAGCCGCTGCAATTGCCGCCGAGCCCATGCCGGACTCGTTAGAGAAGATGCCGCGAGCCACACCCATCTGCATAGCCAGCATGATGCCGGAGCCTACGAATCCACCGGTGGCAGAGGTTCCCGAGAAGGCGTCATTAAAGATAAGTCCCAGAGCATTCGGGATGTCGCCAGCGTGCAAAGCCAAGACCACAAAGCCGCCGCCGATGTAGATAAGAATCATCAGTGGAACGAAGGCGGAGGTCACCCTGCCGATCGAACCAATGCCGCCGAGAAGAACCGCGCCGACCAGTACGAACATCACCGCGCCGGTGACGGTGGGGCTGACGTCGAACGTGTCCTCCAGGCCCGCGGCTACGGCATTACCCTGCGTCAGGTTGCCGATGCCAAAGGAGGCGATGATGGCCGCGATGGTGAAGAACCACGCTAGGAACGTGCCCAGGCCACCCGGGATACCTCGCGATAGATAGCGCTGCGGGCCACCGGAGACATTGCCCTTGGAATCGGCCACGCGGAAGCGCACGCCCAGGAAGGCCTCCGAGTACTTGGAGGCCATACCCACCAGTCCGGTGATCCACATCCAGAAGAGCGCGCCGGGACCACCGATGGAGATGGCGGTGGCCACACCGACAATGTTGCCTACGCCGACCGTCGCGGCCAGCGCAGTAGTGAGGGCCTGGTACTGGGTGATGTCGCCGTCGCCGCCCTCATCGTCCCGGTCGATAAGCCCGTGGCGCAGGGCGACGAATAGTTTGCGGAATTGCACGCCACCAAGGCGGATCGTTAGCCACAGACCAGTGAGTAGCAGTAATGGGATCAAGAGCCATTGGCTCCAGATGAACTGGTCGATCTTGTCCAGATTGTTTTGTAGGGATTCGGCGAAGGAAACGTCTTGCATGGACTACAGAGGTTACGCCTGTAAATAAGAGAGGAAGAAGAATTTAGCGAAATTCGCGGAGGGTGTTTGCTGTGGCCAAGTATTCAAAGAGCAGCGGCAGGGGGCGTTAAAAGGGCGGTGTAGCACTGAAAAACCTGCCGGAATCGGGCACGATAAATGGTGAGTAGCAAGAAAATGCTTTCAGGCACCGACCGAAGGAATCATCATGCACCCACGTGCTGGCCAGCCCGCCACCCCCGACGACCTCACCGACATCCCAGCCCTCCTGGAGGCTTACTCCGCCACGGTTCCGAATCTGGCTGACCCAGGCCAGCGCGTGAGCTTCGGTACCTCCGGTCACCGTGGCAGCGCTTTCGATGGGGCCTTCAACGAGGCACACATCCTGGCCACCACCCAGGCCATCGTTGACTACCGTCGCGAGCAGGGAATCAACGGCCCGGTTTTCATCGGCCGTGACCCGCACGCGCTTTCCGAACCGGCCGAGGCTACCGCACTGGAGGTTCTGGCTGGCAACCAGGTGACCGTGAAGGTAGACCAAGAGCGCGGGTTTGTACCCACCCCCTCGATCAGCTTCGCCATCCTGGAGTACAACAAGCAGTTGCCCGGCGGCCCAGAGGGCACCGACGCAGGTCGAGCCGACGGCATTGTTGTCACCCCCTCCCACAACCCACCGCGTGACGGTGGCTTCAAGTACAACCCGCCAACCGGCGGTCCGGCGGATACCGATGCCACTAGCTGGATCGCCCGCCGCGCCAACGAGTACCTGGATGCGGATCTGTCTGGCGTGCAGCGCTCCACCTCCACTGAACTGGTGGAAAACCACAATTACCTGGGCAATTACGTTGCTGCGCTGCCGGAGGTCATCGACATTGAGGCCATTCGTAGCGCGGGCGTGCGCATCGGCGCCGACCCGATGGGTGGCGCCTCCGTTGCCTATTGGGAGCGCATCGCCGACGTACACGGCCTGGACCTCACGGTCGTCAACCCCACCATCGACCCGGCCTTCGGGTTCATGACCTTGGACTCCGACGGCAAGATCCGCATGGATTGCTCTTCGCCGTCCGCGATGGCCTCTCTGGTCGACGCTGTTGTAGGCGCCGGTGGGGCTTCCTATGACATCGCTACTGGTAATGACGCCGATTCCGACCGCCATGGAATCGTCACCCCAGATGCAGGCCTGATGAACCCGAACCACTACCTCGCTGTCGCTATCGAGTATCTGTTTAGCCACCGCGAGAACTGGCCGCAGGATGCCGCCGTGGGTAAGACCCTGGTCAGCTCCTCCATGATCGACCGCGTGGTGGCCCGCATGGGGCGCAAGCTGATGGAGGTTCCGGTTGGGTTCAAGTGGTTCGTGCCGGGGCTGGTCAACGGATCCGTGGGCTTTGGTGGAGAAGAATCGGCAGGTGCTTCCTTCCTTCGCCACAACGGGCAGGTCTGGTCTACCGATAAGGACGGTATTATCGCTGACCTGTTGGCGTCCGAAATCAAGGCAACGACCGGCAAGAGCCCGTCGGAGCGCTATAAGGAGCTAGCCGCGGAGCTCGGCGCCCCGCAGTACAAGCGCATCGACGCACCGGCCGATCGTGAGCAGAAGGAGCGCCTGAAGAAGCTCAGCGCTGACGACGTGGAGGCTACAGAGCTGGCGGGTGAGAAGATCGAAGCGATCCTTACCGAGGCGCCGGGCAACGGTGCGGCCATCGGTGGGGTGAAGGTAACTACCGCAAATGCCTGGTTCGCCGCGCGCCCGAGTGGCACGGAGGACAAGTACAAGATCTACGCGGAGTCCTTCAACGGCGCTGAGCACCTGGACCAGGTGCTGGAGGAGGCGCAGGTTGTTGTGGACGGCGTGCTCGGATAGATCCCCGGCCGCCCCAAGCCATTCACGGCGGGGGTTTGGCGAACCCCCGCTAGCCGCCGTTAACAGCGCGGTTTACTGCAGGTAAGCGTATTATCACGGGGTCAATTCAGGGTTTTGCCAGACTTCTGCGATAGTGTCTTGCCTTAGTAGACACTTCATCATCTTGAAAGGAACGCTCAGTGAGCCAGAAGATCAAGGCCCCTAACGCTTCTAAAGGGGGCAATGGCTTCCTGTGGGGAATCATTGCGATCCTCGTCATCGCGGCCGTGGCCATCGGTTTTATCGTGTACAACAACCAGCAGCACAAGGTCGATAACATCAGCCTGCCTAATGACAAGGTGAAGGTGAAGATGACGGCCGAGGACGCTACCGTCACCTTGGAGTCTGAGGACGCTGGGGACGATGTGCCGGTCGTCGAGGTTTTCGAGGACTTTAGCTGCCACTACTGCGCGCAGCTGGAGACTGCCTCTAGCGCCGACGTGAAGCAGGCGCTGGAAGACGGCAAGCTGAAGGTGAAGTTCCGCTTCTTGAACTTCCTGGACCGTGGCGACGAGTCCGGCCCTTCCACTCGCGGAGCAGCTACCGCTTGGGCAGTAGCTAAGAGTGGCAATGTGGACGCATTCTGGAACATTCACCGTCTGATGATGGACGAGCAGTCCACTGTCACCCGCCAGTGGGACTGGGATGACCTCGCCAATGCTGCAGAGAAGATGGGTGCGGACGACGGAGTGGTCGACAATATCCGCAACGAGTCCGTCAAGGACGAGGGCGCGAAGATCTCTCGTACGAACAATAAAGAGGTCGAAAAGCGCGAGGGCAAGGTCTCCTCGCCGCTGCTGTACAAGGACGGCAAGCGGTTCGATCCGCCGGTGAACTCGGACGAGAGTCTGGGCTCCTGGGTCCCGGTTGCGCTGGAAGGAAAGTAAAACCTTACCCCCAGCGCCGACCTGGCGATTTGGAGAACTCAATTCCAGTGTTGTAGTTTTAAGTCCGTTCGCTTCGCAGGGATAACCCGCAATAGGGGATCTCTTGAGTAGCAACGGGGCTATGGCGCAGCTGGTAGCGCACCACACTGGCAGTGTGGGGGTCACGGGTTCGAATCCCGTTAGCTCCACAGAACAGACAACCCCAGCTTGGTTACGAGCTGGGGTTTTTCGCGTGCTACGCTTGATTCATTGCTTCCCTGTGCCACCGACTCACCCTGCGCCAGAAACAGATTGTTTGGGGGTGGGGTCGGGCGTGAGGGCGTCAGAAAAACAAAGAGAGTGAGCACATGAACGGTCTTGGGGCGACGAAGCGCTTCGGCTTCACCTTCCTGGTGTTGTCCACGGTCGGGCTGATTTTCTCCGCGCTGATTATGCACGACAAACTGCAGTTGGCGCTGAATCCCGACTTCCAGCCTGCCTGCACTATCAACGAGGTGATCTCGTGTACCGATGTGATGGCTTCGGATCAGGCGTCTGTGTTCGGATTCGCGAATCCATTCATCGGGCTAATCGGCTTCCCCGTGACGATGACCCTCGGCGTGATGTTGATCGTCGGCGCCAAGCTGCCTCGTTGGATGTGGTACTGCGTACTCGCCGGACTGGCGCTAGGTGTTGTGTTCGTGCATTGGCTGGCCTACGCCGCGATTTACCAGATTGGCGCGCTGTGCCCCTACTGCATGGTCGTGTGGGCGGCGACCCTGCCGATGTTCGTGATGACGTTGGTGCACTTCCTGCGCGAGCAGCGACGCGAAGCGGGAGAGGATGTCCCGCACTCTGCGCTGGGGATGCCACTGCTGGTTGTTATCGCCTGGTTCCTGGCGTTTACCGCGCTGATCTTGGATCAGTTCGTTTTCTAGCTAGTTCGCGCGCCACCAGCTTTCGTGCGGCGCTGCTACTGTGCGCGCCACCAGCTTTCGTGTGGCGCGACCGGCAGGTGCCGCTTGTGGCGCGAACGGAACCACAGCTTCTCGATGTGGTCTGCGACCTGCGGGTCGATGTCGGCCGCGCCGTTGGTGCTCTCTAGGTAATCGTCCAGCTGTGCATATGTCACCCCCAGTGCTGCCTCGTCGGGGAGTGCGGGGCGGTCTTCCTCCAGGTCAGCGGTGGGAACCTTCTGCCACGTGCTGTCCGGGGCACCGAGGTGCCGCAGCAGTGCCGCCCCCTGCCGCTTCGTGAGCCCAGCCAACGGCACCAGATCCGCCGCGCCGTCGCCGTGCTTGGTGTAGAAACCGGTGATTGCCTCCGCGGCGTGGTCCGTGCCGACGACCAGCCCACCTAGTTCCCCCGCCAACGCATACTGCGCGATCATGCGCTCGCGCGCTTTGATGTTGCCCTTGTTGAAGTCGCCAACCTGTGCGATGTTGAGGGCCTCGCTGGTCGCGCGCGCCGATGCGTCGGTTGCTTCCTTGATGTTTACGGTGACACCCATACTCGGCTCGATAAACTTCAGCGCCACCTGCGCGTCGTCCTCGTCTGCTTGAACTCCGTACGGCAGCCGCACGGCGCAGAAACGGTAGGGCTGTTCTTGCCCTGCCTGCCCAGTGTGGGCAGTCTGCTGGTTGAGGCGCTCGACGGCCAGCTGGCATAGCCTTCCGGCGAGAGTGGAGTCTTGGCCCCCCGAGATGCCCAGCACCAGGGTGCGCACGCCCGTGGTTTGCAGGTAGTCGGTAATGAACTGCACGCGGTGCTCGACTTCCGCGGCCGGGTCGATGGTGGGACGCACTCCCAGCTCTGCGACGATGCGTGCGTGCAACGGCCGCGCGCTGGTCGGTTGGCTGGGGGAGTTGTCGGCGGAGGTGGGGTTCTGGTTTGGCTGGTAGGCAGAAGAGCTCATGGGATTGATGCTAACCCGGTAGGTGGCGTGCGTGCTGGTTCCGCCCGGATGCGCCCCGGGTAGGCTGCTTGCACTCATTTGGTTTTGAGGGAGTGGGTGGGTAAACTCATCGTTTGTGTTTGTGCCGGGCGGCATAAACGGGTCTTAGCCTGTTAGCCTGTACTGCCTGGCGATGTAAGAAAGTCGATGAGGAAAGGAGCGCCCGATGAAGGTCCGCAAGTCCCTTCGGTCGCTGAAGAACAAGCCGGGCGCTCAGGTCGTTCGTCGCCGCGGTAAGGTCTACGTGATCAACAAGAAGGATCCCCGCTTCAAGGCTCGCCAGGGCTAAGAACCGCTTGGGTTCCACCTTCCCCCGCCTCCTTTTCGGTGTTGTTTACACCGTGGAGGCGGGGGATTTTTCGTGCAAAATCTGGGCTTTGAAATTACAAGCATGTTTTTCATGTGGCTAGATGTAGTGGTGGGAAAATCCGCCACCTGCGAATACGCAAGATGTAACTACTATATATTGTGCTCTGGCTTTTAACCTGCCCCAAAATGTTGTGTTTTAGCGGTTGTCTTACACGCTTGTGATGTGTAGTCTTAAGCAAGTCAATGAGGGGCACGGTTCGCCAGCGCCCTGCCTGACGAACGCTTGCTAAAACCAACACCGATAGCGCCCACAAACCAGGAGAATGACAGCCACCATGATCACCGTCTACACCAAGCCCGCATGTGTTCAGTGCAATGCCACCAAGAAGGCCCTCGACAAGGCTGGTCTGGAATACGAGCTTGTGGACATCAGCCTTGACGACGAGGCTCGTGACTACGTCATGGCGCTGGGCCACCTGCAGGCTCCCGTGGTCGTCGCTGGCGAGGATCACTGGTCCGGCTTCCGCCCGGATCGCATCCGCTCCCTGACCGCTAAGGCCGCTTAACCCTCGCGTGCCGTTCCGCCTTCACCCTCCCAGGTGGGAGCTATTTTTGCGCGTGCCACTGTCTGAATGAGGCTCAATGCTAATCACGTATTTTTCCTCCACGACGGAGAACACCCACCGCTTCGTGCGCAAGCTCGGGCTGCCTTCCTCTCGCATCCCATTGAAGCGTAATGACGCCCCACTGCTCGTCGACCAACCGCATGTATTGGTCGTACCGACATACGGCGGGGGAGCGGGGATGACGGGTGACTATTCTCGACCAGTTCCAAAGCAGGTGATCAAGTTCCTCAACGTGGAGCAAAACCGCAAGTGGCTGCGCGGGGTGATTGGCGCAGGGAACATCAACTTCGGGTCGGACTTCGCCAAGGCTGGCGAGGTGATCTCCGCCAAATGCCAGGTGCCGTACCTGTACCGCTTCGAACTGATGGGCACGGAGGAGGATGTCCACCGAGTGCGCGAGGGGCTAGCCGAGTTCGAGGCCTCTCTGCGGCACGAGGGCCGGTGGAACCTAGCGAGCTGACATGGCAAGTGTGAAGCGGAGAATAGAACAACTGCTTTGCACCCGCCCCGCACATGTCCGGGGCACTGATTAGAATCGAAACGAATGCACGAGCGCGCGGCATTGTACTTAGCGCGAGTTTTTGAGGAGAACACATACACATGACTGGCACCGAGCTTGGCAAGACCGTTCAGGAGCCCGTTGACCAGCGGGAGCAGCTGGATTATCACGCTCTGAACGCGATGTTGAACCTGTACAACGATGCAGGGGAGATCCAGTTCGACAAGGATCGCGAGGCTGCAAACCAGTACTTCCTGCAGCATGTCAACCAGAACACCGTTTACTTCCACGATCTGGAAGAAAAGGTTAAGTACCTGGTGGACAACGAGTACTACGACCCCGAGGTGCTGGATCAGTACGAGTTCAGCTTTGTGAAGTCCCTGTTTAAGCAGGCCTACGCGAAGAAGTTCCGCTTCCAGTCGTTCCTGGGTGCGTACAAGTACTACACCTCCTACACACTGAAGACCTTCGACGGTCGCCGTTACCTGGAGCGTTTCGAGGACCGCGTGTGCATGGTTGCATTGGGGCTGGCGGCGGGGGATACCGAGTTGGCGTCCAACCTGGTCGACGAGATCATGGACGGCCGCTTCCAGCCTGCAACGCCAACCTTCCTCAACATCGGCAAGAAGCAGCGCGGTGAGCCGGTTTCGTGCTTCCTGCTGCGCATCGAGGACAACATGGAGTCCATCGGCCGCTCCATCAACTCCGCGCTGCAGCTATCCAAGCGCGGCGGTGGCGTGGCTCTACTGCTGTCGAATGTGCGAGAAGCCGGCGCGCCAATTAAGCACATCGAGAACCAGTCCTCCGGCGTAATCCCCGTGATGAAGCTGCTGGAAGATGCCTTCAGCTACGCCAACCAGCTGGGCGCCCGCCAAGGTGCCGGTGCGGTTTACCTGCACGCTCACCACCCGGACATCCTGCGATTCCTGGATACCAAGCGCGAGAACGCGGATGAGAAGATCCGCATCAAGACCCTCTCGCTGGGCGTGGTGATTCCGGACATCACCTTCGAACTGGCCAAGCGCAACGACGACATGTACCTGTTCAGCCCGTACGACGTTGAGCGCGTGTACGGCAAGCCGTTCGCCGATGTCTCCGTCACCGAGCACTACGAGGAGATGGTGGAGGATCCGCGCATCCGCAAGTCCAAGATCAACGCGCGTGCATTCTTCCAGACTCTGGCGGAGATCCAGTTCGAGTCGGGCTACCCGTACATCATGTTTGAGGACACGGTGAACAAGGCCAACCCGATCGAGGGACGCATTACCCACTCCAACTTGTGCTCCGAGATTCTGCAGGTCTCCACCCCGTCGGAGTTCAATGCTGACCTGTCGTACAAGCAGATCGGTGACGATATTTCTTGCAACCTGGGCTCGATGAATATTGCGAAGGCGATGGATTCGGAGGACTTCTCCAAGACCATCGAGACCGCCATCCGTGGCCTGACCGCCGTGGCGGACCAGACCTCCATCGACTCCGTGCCTTCGGTGCGTCAGGGTAACGACAACTCCCACGCCATCGGCCTGGGCCAGATGAACCTGCACGGATTCCTGGGGCGTGAGCACATCCACTACGGTTCCGAAGAGGCGCTGGACTTCACCAACGCCTACTTTGCGACCGTGATGTATGAGGCGTTGAAGGCTTCCAACAAGATCGCCCAGGAGCGCGGGGAGAAGTTCCACAACTTCGAAAACTCCCAGTACGCCACCGGAGAGTTCTTCGACCGCTACGATCCGGCCGAGTTCGCCCCCAAGACGGAGCGCGTGCGCCAGATCTTCGGCAACTCCAGCATTCAGGTGCCCACCGCGCAGGATTGGCAGCAGTTGAAGGAAGCTGTGCAGGCCCACGGCCTGTACAACCGAAACCTGCAGGCTATCCCGCCGACGGGTTCGATCTCCTACATCAACAACTCCACGTCCTCGATTCACCCGATCGCCTCCAAGATTGAGATCCGCAAGGAGGGCAAGATTGGCCGCGTGTACTACCCGGCTCCGTACATGACGAACGAGAACCTGGAGTACTACGAGGACGCCTACGAGATCGGCTACGAAAAGATCATCGACACCTATGCTGTGGCCACGAAGTACGTGGACCAGGGCTTGTCGCTGACCCTGTTCTTCAAGGACACCGCCACCACGCGCGACATCAACCGCGCGCAGATCTACGCATGGCGTAAGGGGATCAAGACGATCTACTACATCCGCCTCCGCCAGACTGCGCTGACCGGCACGGAGGTCGAGGGCTGCGTAAGCTGCATGCTCTAAGTGGGGGAGTGGCTGGAAGGTAGCGGTCAGGCTAGTGGCCTGACCAGCCTCCAATGAATATGAAAAAGCCGACCGGGAAGGATTCCCGGCCGGCTTTTTGTCTTTGGCCGTTGAGTGGCGGCCTTTATTGGCTATTAGCGGTTACCCAGCTCCGCGTCGATGCGCAGCAGGCCGGAACCATCGTTGCCCACCAGCTTGATGCGGTCGATAATGGCGCTAACGGTAGCCTCCTCCTCGATCTGCTCCTCCAGGAAGAAGTTCAGCAGGTTGCGGGAATCAATGTCGCCAACCTCGTCAGCGGTCTTCACCAGCTCGCGGATCAGGGCGGAGACCTTACGCTCGTGCTCGAGGGAAGCCTCGAAGGCATCCAGTGGAGTGGAGATCTTCAGGGAAGGCATCTCTACAGTCTCGATATCCACGCGTGCGTCACGGTCCAGTAGGTGCTGCGCGAACTTCTGCGCGTGCTCGCGCTCCTCGTCTGCCTGTGCCTGCATCCAGCTGCTCATGCCGTCGAAGGAGAGGCGGTCCAGCTCATAAGCCAGCTGCGTGTAGACCAGTGCAGCCTGGTGCTCGGCGGTGACCTGTTCGTTCAATTGCTTTTGAAACTTCTCGTTGATTTCCATGCCGCTTAACGTACCCAGGGTTCATCCAATCGGCTAGCAAACGCAGGCTATCCTTATATTATCAATGCAGGTCAGAGCACATCGCTTAGTCGGTGAGCCTGTCTTTACTTAGGTTACCCTGTAAACCAATCCTGACATGCTCTTTAGTTGGTGACGCCCCCAGCTCCGGGCTGAAATCGGCTCCAGTGCGCACTGAGGGCGTCAATAAGAAAGACCCCCAAAATGGGTGTAGTGACCGGGGGGTAGGCGCGTCGTGGAAACGGGGTACGATGGGGCGAAGTGCACAAGCTGAGGGTCAGCGAGAAATCAGCACGTTTTGTGAAGAAGGAGACACGCAAGCGATGAGTGCGCACGCACCCCACACTCCCGTACACCGCGTCGACGGCGATCCGGTATCCGCCATCAACTGGAACAGCATTCCGGACGAAAAGGACCTGGAGGTGTGGGACCGCCTCACCGCCAACTTCTGGCTGCCAGAGAAGGTGCCGCTGTCCAACGACGTGCCCAGCTGGTCCACGCTAAATGACATGGAGAAGCAGGCCACCATGCGTGTGTTCACCGGCCTGACCATGCTGGATACGATTCAGGGCACAGTTGGTGCAGTAAAGCTGATCGAGGATGCTGCCACTCCGCATGAGGAAGCCGTCTTTACGAATATCTCCTTTATGGAGAGCGTTCACGCGAAGTCTTATTCCTCTATCTTTATGACGCTGGCCTCTACGCCTGAGATTAACGACGCCTTCCGTTGGTCCGAAGAGAACGAGAAGCTGCAAAACAAGGCAAAGATCATTCTCGACTTCTATGAGGGCGACGATCCGATGAAGAAGAAGATTGCCTCTGTGCTGCTGGAGAGCTTCCTCTTCTACTCCGGTTTCTACCTGCCGATGTACTGGTCTTCGCATGCGAAGCTGACCAACACCGCAGACATTATCCGCCTGATCATCCGCGATGAGTCTGTGCACGGTTACTACATTGGCTACAAGTACCAGCGCGCACTGGAAAACGAGACTCCGGAGCGCCAGGAGGAGCTGAAGGAGCACACCTTCGACCTGCTGCTGGAACTGTACGACAACGAAGCACAGTACACCGAGGACCTGTACGACGAGCTCGGCTGGACCGAGGACGTGAAGCGCTTCCTGCGCTACAACGCCAACAAGGCGCTGAACAACCTGGGATATGAGGGACTGTTCCCGGCTGACGAGACTCGCGTCTCCCCGGCGATCCTGTCCGCCTTGAACCCGGGTGGTGACGAGAACCACGACTTCTTCTCTGGATCTGGATCTTCCTACGTAATCGGCAAGGCTGAGAACACCGTCGATGACGACTGGGACTTCTAGATAGCACCCCCGAAAACGTGGAGTCTGCTAGCTGAGCACTGTGCACGGCTATTGAAATGCGCGTTAACGGGATACTATGTAAGCATTCTGCGTCTGTTCGGGTCGGTTGTTGACGAGGCCGACCCAGCGGGAACAGGGTAGAGGAAACATTCTTTTGGGTGACCGGCTCAAAGAATCCTGTGGGTTGCTTAAGGCTCGCAAGAGGAAAAGGGCAGGTCACGCGTAGTCAGGAGGAACTAATGACCGCAGTAGCGCCTAGGGAAAGCCATGAGGTTTCCCCGGCTCGGCCTGCGCCTTTCGGTGAGGCACCGCGTGGCAGCCTCGCATGGAAGATGCTGACCACGACCGACCACAAGCTCCTGGGCATCATGTACCTAATCATGTCCTTCACCTTCTTCATGATTGGTGGCTTGATGGCCCTGCTGATCCGTATCGAGCTCTTCGAGCCGGGTCAGCAATTCCTGTCCAACGAGCAGTTCAACCAGCTGTTCACAATGCACGGCACGATCATGCTGCTGCTGTACGGCTCCCCGATGGTGTTCGGTTTCGCGAACTACATCCTGCCGCTGCAGATCGGCGCGCCTGACGTGGCCTTCCCCCGTCTGAATGCCTTCGGCTTCTGGATGACCACCGCCGGTGGTGTCGTTATGCTGCTCGGCTTCCTGACCCCGGGTGGTGCTGCTGACTTCGGTTGGACCATGTACATGCCGCTGGCAGACGCTACGCACTCTCCGGGTGTGGGCTCTGAGCTGTGGATCCTGGGCGTCGGCGTTGGTGGTATCGGTACCATCGCTTCCGCTGTGAACATGATCACCACCATCCTGTGCCTGCGCGCACCGGGTATGACCATGTTCCGCATGCCGATCTTCACCTGGAACATCCTGGTTACCTCTCTGCTGGTTCTGCTGATCTTCCCGCTGCTGACCGCTGCAGCCCTGGGTGTCTTCTACGACCGCAAGCTGGGTGGCCACATCTACGACGCCGGCAACGGCGGCGCTATCCTGTGGCAGCACCTGTTCTGGTTCTTCGGCCACCCTGAGGTTTACGTCCTGGCACTGCCGTTCTTCGGCATCGTGTCCGAGGTCTTCCCGGTGTTCTCCCGCAAGCCGATGTTCGGCTACGTCGGCCTGGTGTTCGCAACCCTGTCGATTGCCGCGCTGTCCATGGCTGTGTGGGCGCACCACATGTTCGTGACCGGCGCTGTTATGCTGCCGTTCTTCTCCTTCATGACGTTCCTGATCGGTGTGCCGACCGGTATGAAGTTCTTCAACTGGCTGGGCACGATGTGGAAGGGCCGTTTGACCTTCGAGACTCCGATGACCTTCGCCATCGGCTTCTACGCCACCTTCCTCTTCGGTGGTCTGACCGGTGTCATGCTGGCATCCCCGGCGCTGGACTTCCAGGTCTCGGATTCCTACTTCGTGGTTGCTCACTTCCACTACACGCTGTTCGGTACCGTGACCTACGCCTCCTTCGCTGGCATCTACTTCTGGTTCCCGAAGATGACCGGTCGCATGCTGGACGAGAAGCTGGGCAAGATCCACTTCTGGCTGGTTACCATCGGCTTCCACACCACCTTCCTGGTGCAGCACTGGCTGGGCAACATGGGTATGCCACGTCGTTACGCTGATTACCTGCCGACGGATGGTTTCACCACCCTGAACCAGGTCTCCACGATTGGTGCCTGCATCCTGGCGATCTCCATGATTCCGTTCCTGTGGAACGTCTTTAAGTCCTACCGCTACGGCGAGGTCGTCACTGTTGATGACCCGTGGGGCTACGGAAACTCCCTGGAGTGGGCAACCTCTTGCCCGCCGCCGCGCCACAACTTCAACTCCATGCCTCGCATCCGCTCCGAGCGCCCGGCGTTCGAGCTGCACCACCCGCACATGGTCAAGCGCATGCGCGACGAGGCTCACGTTGGTCGCCACTTCTAAGCGCACTTTCTAGTGACGCCCCCTCACCCGGCCACTGCCCAGCGCAGTCGCTAGGTGCCTGGCGGCTGACCCGGTCTTAAAATCCACACCTCAACTACGCGAGGTGTGGATTTTTGCATTTGCGGGGGAACAGGGTCGGGAGCCCTGGCGGGGGAGCTGGGCGGGGAAGAGCTTGCATGCCGGCCGCCGGCCTGGCTGTGCCGAGGGGCGGCCCGCCGCGCCGGCAGTCGGCTGGTGGGGCCCGGATTTTCCCGGAATGTCGTTAGATCGGGAATCTGTTTAATAGGAGTTGTTCGCAATAAGTGAAAGTACAGGTCAGGAGCTTGTGGAAAATGCAGGGTCCGATTTTGCTTACACAGAATCCCGATTCAACGACATTAGGCCGATTGTGGGCGGCGCAAGACAAGGGGGGGAGGCAGCTGGGTGGTGGCCGTGGGTAGATAGCGACGGTGACCAGTAGGTAACGCGGGGGAACAGGAATGGGGGCTCCCGAGTTTCAGTTATCACTTCTTGCGGGGAAGTGGGACAATATAGCCCGTGACTACCTCTGATAACGCCAACAACTCCAACGCTTCCGCCGACCAGCCCGCTGCTGCCCAGCCCACCGCTGCCCAACCTGCTGCTGCCCAGCACGCAGCCGGCCCAGCCAATGACCCGCACTTCGAGACTGCGCTCGAGGACACGCTGCAGGAAGGCCTCGCCCCCAGCGTCATTACCGTTACCGGACCCGACCGTCCCGGTGTATCTGCGGCCTTTTTCCGCGTATTGTCCTCCTACGGGGTACAACTTCTCGACATTGAGCAGTCGGTCTTCCGGGGGAAGTTGTCGCTGGCCGCTCTAGTGGGCGTCGGACAGGAAGACCTTGAACCGCTAGGCGAGGGGCTCAAAGAAACCCTGGCTTCCTACGGCATGCGCGTCAGCGTCGAGGCAGACGATAACCTTTCCAGCACCCGTCCGCACTCCACGCACGTGATGGTTGTGCTCGGCCGTCCGCTGACCGCGACGCACATTTCCCGTATCGGCCAGACCCTGGCCGACTACGGTGCGAATATCGACACGATCACCGGCATCGCGGATTACCCGGTCACCGGCCTGGAGCTAAACCTGACTGTCGCCAACCCAGCACCCGGCGGCGGCGTGCCGCTGCGCAAAGCACTTGCGACCCTTACCTCAGAGGTTGGCGTGGACATCGCCATCGAGCGTGCGGGCCTGGCCCGCCGGGCAAAGCGTCTCATTTGCTTTGACGTAGACTCCACCCTCATCCAGCACGAGGTTATCGAAATGCTGGCGGCCTACGCCGGCCGTGAGGAAGAGGTTGCCGCCGTCACCGAGCGCGCCATGCGCGGCGAGCTGGACTTCGCCGAATCCCTGCACGAGCGTGTGAAGGCTCTCGCCGGCCTGGACGCTGCAGTAGTGGAGAAGGTCGCCCACGACATTCAATTGACCCCCGGCGCTCGTACCACCATCCGCACCCTGAAGCGCCTGGGCTACAAGGCTGGTGTTGTTTCTGGTGGATTCATCCAGGTCATCGAGCCACTTGCCCGCGAACTGGATCTCGACTTCGCCCGTGCGAATACTCTGGAGATTGTGGACGGCAAGCTCACCGGCCGCGTAATCGGCCCGGTCATCGACCGTCAGGCTAAGGCTGAAAGCCTCAAGGAGTTCGCTTGGTCCAACGGCATCCAGCTGAACCAGACTGTCGCCGTCGGTGACGGCGCAAACGACATCGATATGCTCTCGACGGCTGGTCTAGGCATCGCTTTCAACGCGAAGCCCGCTCTCAAGGAGATCGCGGACGCCTCTGTGAACTACCCCTTCCTGGACCAGGTGCTGTTCATTCTGGGCATTTCTCGCCACGAGATTGAGGACGCCGACCTCCGCGACGGCACCTACCGTCGAGTGCCGATCGCCGAAGACTAACTGGCGCGCCCCACCTCTTAGGCCCGCGCGCCTTAAATCGAGCGCTCGCGGTCGCGAAGCTCGCGGCGCAGGATCTTACCCGTGGAGGACTTCGGAATGCCCTGCACGAACTCAACGATGCGGATCTTCTTGTAGGGCGCCACGCGCTCGGCCACGAAGTCCATCACCTGCTGCTCGTTGAGGCTAGAACCCCGCTGGGCCACAACAAACGCCTTCGGTAGCTCTTCGCCATCGGAGGCGCGGTGCACGCCGATCACGGCTGCGTCGGCAATCTCCGGGTGGCTCAGCAGTACGGCCTCCAGCTCTGCGGGTGGAACCTGGTAGCCCTTGTACTTGATCAGCTCCTTCAGGCGATCCACGATGTGGACATTACCCTCCGGGTCACTGTTCGCTAGGTCTCCGGTGCGCAGCCAGCCGTCGCCCGGCAGCGCCTCGGCGGTCTGCTCTGGCTTGTTCAGGTAGCCGGCCATAATCTGCGGGCCGCGAACCCACAACTCGCCGACCTCGGATACGCCCTCGCTGGGCAGCGGGATTTCCTCCAGGGTCTCCGGGTCCACCAGCTTGCTCTCGGTGTTGGCGCAGGGCTTGCCGATGGAGCCGCGGTTGATGTCCTTGGAGACGTTCGCATGCGCCAGCGGAGAGGTCTCGGTCAGTCCATAGCCCTGCTGCACGTGGATTCCCAGGCGCTTCTCCAGCGCCAGGGCCAGATCCTCATCCAATGTCGCGGCACCACTGAACACTCCGCGCATGTTCGATAGGTCGTAATTATCCACCATCGGGTGCTTCGCCAGCTGTACGGCGATCGGCGGGGCGATCAGCGTGAAGTTCACCTCAAATTTCTGGTGGTGCTCCAGGAAACTCTGCAGCTCGAAGCGCGGCACCACAACCAGTTCTGCGCGCTGCGCCAGCGCCAGGTTCACTAGCGCGGTCAGACCATAGATGTGGAAGAACGGAAGTACCGCGTACACCGTATCGTCCCGGCGGAGCAGATCGATGTCCTGGCCCTGCTGCACATTGGACACCAGCTGGCGGTGCATCAGGCGCACTCCCTTTGGCAGGCCGGTGGTGCCGGAGGAGTAGGGGAGTACCGCTAGGTCCTCGTCCGGGTTGATCTCCACTGCGGGGGCTGTGCGGCGCTCCGCCATGATCTGTTGCATCCCCTTGGAAGTATCCAGGAATACGATGTTCTCTTCTGCGATGCCTGCATCCTTAGCACCCTGAGACGAGGCGTCACCAAGCGCAGCAACAGTAAGCAGCATCTTCGCGCCAGAGTCCTCAATCTGCGCAGTCACGGTCTCCGGTGTGGACAGCAACGAAATTGGCGAGGCAACAGCACCGATTCGCCACAGGCCGTAGGCAGCGACGATGAAATTCAACGAATTGGGTAGATGCAGTGCCACCACATCGCCCTTTTCGATGCCCTTGGCGGCCAGCCAGCCTGCGGTGGACTCGATGTAGTTCTGCAGCTGCGCGAAGGTTGTTTCGGAGCCGTCGGCGATGTCGATGACGGCGACGCGGTCTTCTTCTTCCGTGGTGAGATTGCCGAAGACGTAGTCGTAGAGACCCAGCGGGCTGAGTTCGATGTCCGGGCGATCGCTCTTGATGGGCATTGCGTCGGGCTCCTATCCGTTCGCGGTTGTTTTGCCTCCACTGTAGTCTGCATGAGCTACGCCTGACATTACTTTTTATGTTTTGCGTCCCTAAGCTCCCGGTGCTGCGAACCAGTGTTAGTTAACGGGCTATTCATTCCACCCTTTCTATTGAACTGCATAGCTAATCGGGCATAATCTCTTAAAGTAATTCTTCTATTACTCGCGGGAACCTTCGCCGCCTCGCGTGCATTACACAACTGTCCTGAAGCAGGTTTTAGTGGTTCATCTGCTTCAGTGCGTTCTTTGTTGTTTTGCGGATGCTGGCGGAAGGAGGTGAACGATGAGCACGAAGAGTGATTCGATCGAAAACGGAGGACACATGGCTGGCCCGTCCGCTGACACCCAAGCAGACGCACCAATTCTTCCCCCACTGGAGGAACTGTTCGGCAACGAAGCGCAGGATCTGGACGACTTGTTTAACGCAATGTTCGACGTTGCCGTTGATCCGAACACCGAGATGCCCGAGGGAGAACTGATTCCCGACCTCGATTCCTTCCCGGAGGAAATTGCGGAAGCCCCTTCGGCAGATGAGGCTTCACATGAGGTCGACCTAGCGGACCTCGATGATTCTGGTTCTTTGACTGGTGACGCCACCTCGGCGGAGGATCTCCCCACTGATGCTTCGGGCGATGCCGCGGATACCGGCGCGGCAGAGCACGAGGATCTGGACGAGCTGGAAGGCTCTGACGACCTGAATGACCTCGCGGACCCTGCTGCAGACCTCGCGGACCCTGCTGCGGATGTCGCGGACTACGGCGAGGATGATTATGGTCACGACTACGGCGATGATCACCCAGATGATCTGACTGACCTCAGCGGAATGTAAGGGGGAGTCAGAAGTGTCTAACGGATCTAACACCCCACGGAAAGAACTCACCCGCGAAGAAGAGCGCGACCTGCTGGCCAAAGCCCATAAGGGCGACCAGCAGGCTTTCGCGCGTCTAGCGCGCCAGGCATGGGGCCGGATGTTCTCGGTCTGCCTCTCCATCACGGGCAACCGTGCTGACGCGGAGGATGCGCTGCAGAATGCTTTGACCTCCGCGTGGAAGAACATTGAGAAGTTCGATGGGCGCGCCCGGTTCTCCACCTGGGCCTACCGTATTGCTTCCAATGCGGCGCTGCAGATCGTGCGCTCCCGCCGGGAAGTACCGGAAGAGGACGCGGGTGTGGACGAGATTGCACAAACCCCGGAAGTTGGCTCGCAGGTCACCTCGGCAATGGTCGTGCGTCAGGCGCTAGCGCAGCTGCCGGATGATTTCCGTGAAGTCATCGTCCTGCGAGAATACACGGGCATGAGTTACCAGGACATCGCCGCCCACCAGGGGATTCCCATTCAAACGGTGAAGTCCCGCATCAATCGCGCGCGTGCGAAGCTGAAGGCAGCACTGGTGGAAGCTGGCGTCACAAGTGCATAAAGAATAAGACCCAGCCCCACAGGGAAGAGTCCCACAGCAAAGAGCCCCACACCATCGAGCAGTTCGTTCTCCGCTCGGTGGGTGGGGCTCTAACTTGTGTCTAAAGGCGCAGGGGTTGTTGCTGAAGTTCTTTAGTCCTGCGGCATCAGGTTGTAGAACTTCAACATCTCGATGGCCTCTTCTTTGGTGCTTTCAGGCTTGCCGGTGGACAGAACGACGAACTTTTTGTCGGGGTACCACACCGTCACGTTCGGGCTGGCGAAGTTGGCGCTGGGGTAGAAGATGATCTCCGGCCAACCGTTGCCGGCTTCCTGGATAGTCTGGCCCTTGATGGAAGAGTTCTTTCCGTGGTCGTAGATCTTCTGTGCATCATCGCCAGACTGCGTGTAGCGGAAGTTGTTGTAGATGAACTCTTCCTTGTGGTCCTCTAGGGAGTCGCGGCTGGGCAGGCAGGAGTACATGTCGATATCCAAGCCATCGTAGGCAGCGCCGGTGAAACTTGCCTTATCTGGATCTGTGTCGCAGCTATCGATGCGGTTGTAGAAGCCCGTCGGAGCGTAGTCCTTGACCTCCGGGAATATGGAAGCCAGCGGCTTGTACATATCCGACTCGTAAGGCTCCCGCGACGGACTATAGGGACTGGCCTCGGTGAATGGCGGGTTTCCGCCACTGCCGTTGCCACCGCCACCGTTGCCGCCGCCACCGTTGTCATCGCCGCCGTTCAATGTGACGAAGCCGATGGCCACCACTACTGCGAGGACGGCAACGCAAGCCGTGACAATTACTGGGGTGTTGGACTTCTTCGGCTTCGAGGAGCTTGTTGCGTGGGGACTAGCGAAGTTGCTAGCACCGTATGCATTAGCTGAGCTGGGCACGAAGGCGGCAGTCTGCGGGGAAGCATTGTAGGATTGCGACCCCTGGTTCTGTCCCTGGCCCGCGCGCGGCATGCCGGGTGGAGTCGCCGGGCCGGTTTGGCCAGGCTGACCGGACCGACTTGCAGCGGAGGCTGCCCCGGCACCCAGACCAGCGCCGGCGGCACCGGCGGCACCAGCGGCAGCGGCACTGCCGGAACTTGCACCACCGGGGCGCGAACCTGCCCCTTGAGACCCGTTCAGGCCACCGGTGAATCCGCGCAGAGTTGCGGCCAGCGCACCGCGGCTCACCACAGTCTTCGGGTCGTCGAGCGTCATGACGGTGCCGACCTCACCCAGTCGGTCCTGCACGAACGGAATGCGCGACGATCCGCCGGTCATGTAGATCGGGGTCTTTGTGGAATCGACGCCCGCCTGCGTCAGCGCCGCGCGGGTCAGCTCAACTCCGCGCATGATCGACTGCTCAATAACGTTATTGAACTCATCGCGGGTGATCAGAAGGTCGGTTTCTCCGTGGGGAGTGGAGACGCTGATAGTGGCCGAAGACGTATCCGACAGGATTTCTTTGGCCTCCCGAATGCTGGATTCCAGCGCGTGCACCGTGGTGATGGGCGCGGAGCGAACGAAGTCCGCTAGGTCGGGGTCGTCGTGCTCCAGCTGATCCAAAACCCAGCGGTACAGCAAGTTATCGATGGTGCGCCCACCCAGGCTGTTATCGCCCTTGGCGGCCACGACCTCAAAGTTGCCGTCTCCCTTTGCACGCAGCACTGCGATATCCAGGGTGCCGCCACCGAAGTCGAACACTGCGACGTGCGAACCGGACTGCACGGACTGCTGAGAAGCATAGTGGATAGCAGCTGCGCGTGGCTCGGACAGTACACGTAGGTTCTGCTCTGGCACTCCAGCGGCGACGGCGCTACGCTTCAGCTGCTCTACGGAGTGCGCCGACCACGCTTCAGGGTGAGTCAGCGTAACCGTCTCGGGGTCATGGTTGGCGTGCTGTGCCTTACCGGAGCGCAGCACGGTGGCGATCACGGAACCGACGACCTTCGTCAACGGCAGGTTGCGGCCAGCCAGCTGCACTTCGTCGTGGTCGATGTAGCGCTTGGGGCTCAGCAGCAGCCGGGAGGGATCGCGGCGGCCACGGGCCAGGGCGGAATCGCCGTTGAGCAGCGTAGGCTCGTCGTCGCTGGCAGCGTGTGTGCCGTGCGGAGCATCTAGGAACACAGCCGAAGGCATGATGTTGGAGCGGTGTGTCAACGCAAGGGCGGAGATCGCCCTACCCATGGGGCTCTGGTGGGCGGCAGCCGTATTCGAGGTACCGAAGTCGACCGCCAGATGCCATGCGTTAGTCATTTAAAGTACAGCTCCTGACAAGACATAAGTATTTAATAGCGTTTAAGGCATAAGTAGCTTACACTCTAGCGGCTTGGTTGGCCTTTAGTGCGTAGCTTGGAGAGCCGATTGGAAAGAACCCAAGAGACGTTCGCGAGCTTCATCCTCTGCGGCGGACAGTGGGGACATCGACATTTGCTGCATCTCAGCGATTTTATCCTCCAACGCTTGGCGGATTTGCTCCACCGGAGTATCGCGCGGCAGGTTTACAGTCTCTGCCGGGTGCCCAGCCGTCACGGCGGAGCGCAGCAGCGGCAGCAAGCGCGAATCCGGGGTGGAGGCGTAGGTGTTGCGGTAGCTGCGGTATAGCATCACAAAGTGCATGCCCGGCTGCGCCAGTGTCACCGATTGCACCCAGCGCACGTGCTGCATGTCCGGATGGTTGGAGGCCAGGTCGTCCAGCACGTCCAGCATTCGGGCAGCGCGTTGCAGTACGGCGAAGTAGGTGATGTCGCCGGTCAGCAGGTGAACCAGTTCCGAGACCCCGGAAGTCTCCACCATCCACTTAACCAGCGCCGGCGCTCCGCCCTCGGCGGCGATGCGGCGCCCGGCAAACACACCGTATTCGCCCATGACGTCCAGCAGGTCATCGCGGATGTTGGCGCTGCACTCCGGCACGATCTCCCGCGGATCCTCCGCCTCCAACAAGTCCAGCAGGCCTTCGCGGTCCAGGTGCGCCAGTGCACTCAGGTTGCGGGCCACCTCGCCGGTGACCTTACCCGTTAGAGCGGATTCGGCCATCAAGCCGGAGAGTGGAATGGTGCGCTGCACAGTGCTCATCAGTCGCTTCTGAATACTCTCGGCGTGCTGGCGGGCGTGCTGCAATGGATCGATAGGGCCAAATGCGCCGGAGCCGAAAGAGTCCGCTCTGGAGAGGATGCCGACGGTATTTAGGGGCGTCATTCCCAATTGGGAGAGGAACTGCTTCTCGTCCTCGCGCGGGGCAGAGTCCGACAGGAAGACAAGGCAGTCGGCCCAACCGCTGGCACGACGAGTGTCCTTCTGGCCGTCGACGAGTACGCGACGGGTGCGCTCCTCGTTCTCGACGGTCAAGGTGGCAGTACCGGGGGTATCGATCAACGTGAGTTCCTGCAGGCGCCGGTTGGGCAGGAACTGGTCCACGAAGTCCACCTGGTTCACCGGCACGGTCAGGCTATTCAGCGGGCCATTGTTCAGCGGCACGCGGATGACTTGCCCGTCGGTGGTGTGGATCTCGGCGCGGGCGGGTGCACCGTTGTGGTACATGCTCACCGCCATGGTGCACTCCAGGGCGCCTGTCGCGGCAATGAGGTTCTCCGTTAGTGCGTTGACCAGGGTGGACTTTCCGGATTTCAGGCGGCCGACCACTGCCACGCGCGGTGGGCGGGTGACCATGAGGCGCAGCTGTTCTGCGTGCCTCGCCAGGTCCGGCGAACCCCCACTCAAGGCATCAACGGCCTGGGTAAGAAGTAGCGTCAGGTCAGAGACGCGCTGGCTCAAATGCGCCGAGGCTGACTGGATCTGATTTCCCTGCTCCATTTACATCCCCGCCTTCGCGTGTTCCGCCATGCTTGCTGCGCCACGCCGAGTGCGTTTCAGCGCCGCCAGGTGCCCATCCAGTTCTTCGATGGTCTGGTTCACGATCTCCAGGTTCTTCTTCAGCCTGTTGATGGTCTGTTTGCGCTGTGCCTCGGATTCGCGGGCGATCTTCTGTGCGGATTCGATCTTGGACTGCAGGTTGCGCTGCTCCTGGCGGATTGCGGAGCGGTGGCGCAGCAGGATTTCCGTCCTACCGGTGGTGATCGCAATGTCGATCATGCGATTGATGGAGGTGCGGGTGGTCGCAATAGTCTCGCGGAGCCAGATAAGTAGGTGTTGCTTGCCGTTGCGCATTGCTCGGTAGCCCATGTTCACGCCGATCCAAGCCGCTGCGGCCACAGGGGCGAAGGGGATTACTACAGTCAGGGCGCCCGCGCCGACAATGCCCATCGTGAGCATCGACGGATCCACCAACCCAGTAGTCTTCTTCTCCACGTCGTGGCTGAGGGCGCTCGGCGGAGCCAGTGCAGCGAAGATCTGTTGCTGTACCTGATCCACCATGTCCTGGCGCCCCTGGAACAGCTGTGCGGCACGGGCGGTTACCTCACTGACCATGGCCATCACCATCTGCTCCATGATCTGGCGCAGCTCGATCTCAATTTGGCTGGTGAACACCTGTGGCTTGCTGCGCAACACGCGCATGCCTTCGCCGTTGATGCGGTTAGTCCAGCGCGTCTTTACGTCCGTCAGCGCCTCGTCCATCGCCGCGGAGACCTTGTTGCGGCTCAACTGGATGTCGCGCATGAACAGCTGTTCCCACTCGCTGGTGGCATCGCGGAACGCCTCGAGCTTGCGCTTCTCTGCTTCGAGCTCGCCGACTGCATCGCTGGTCTTGTCGTAGAGCTTGATGTCCCGCTCGATATCGGTGGTGATCGTGTGCATCGTCGACTTGGCGATCTCCAGTGCGGTCACCGTGCCGAGGTTGCCCGGCGAGTTCACGTGGTCGATGATCTGTTGGCGCAGCTCGGCGATGCCGCATCGTTGCTCGATCTGTGCTCTTTTTTCTGGTGACGCCGATTCTGCCGCGTCTAATGCCCGCAACGAAGACACTCCAATGACCGGGATGTCCAAACCGAGGTGTTCTGCGATGAGGCGCTGGTCGTCGGCGACGATGGAGCGCCAGCGCCGCACGTTCTTGTCTGTTTTGGTGACGGCCACGATCACGCTGCCGACCTGCTCGCGAGCGCGACGGAGAATATCCATCTCCGGGGCGGTGATCGGGGTGGAGGCATCGCAAACCATGAGCAGCACGCCGGCATTGCGAGCCTCCGCCAGGGAGGCTGCAACTGCGTGCTCGTCCAGGCCGCCCACGCCCGGAGTGTCGATGATGGTCACCTTGCCCATGCCGGAGTAAGGAACCAGCAGCTCGGCGGCGCTGGGCAGAGAGGCTACTTCCTTGCTGTCCTTCGGCGCACGGTTGATGGCGTCCACGGCTTCTTGGGTGACCCAGTTCTTAAGATCCTCAGGCTCGATCGGGTCGTACTCCGTGCCCCGCACCAGGCGCGCCAGCACGGGTTGGTCCGGATCCTGGTCGGGTTCCGTGTGGATGCGGATGGGGGCGCTGGTGGCGGTGATGACGTCCACCGGCAGCAGGTCGCGCCGACCGACTAGAGCGTTGATGAGGGAGGACTTTCCACGCTTTACCTCGCCGATGATGACCACTGCGGAGGTGCGGTACTTCGCATTCACGAGGTTTTGCACGCGATCCGCGGCATCGTGCATTTTGTATTTTCTGGCGATGGTGGCCCCGCGTTCGACGCTTGCCTGGGGGGATCGGCCCGCAGCGTTGGGGTAGGGGGTCACGGTGGGTATCGCCTTTCTGTGTAGTGCCCGGTTAATGCGCGGCGAGCGCACGGTAGTGCTCGGTAGTGCGCGAATGCCATTCTAGTATGCCGATAAATAGGTTTTTCGGAAGTGCAGTGTGAACCTCGTGTGTGCTTTCACCCCCGGAACTGCTTTCGGGATTCAATTATCAGAAATGTCTTTTTACTAGGGAGTTTGTGGGTTTTGGGGCGAGGGGGCGTCCATAATAAATACCCCCAAGGAACAACTTGTAGGGGAGGGGCATTCAATAACTGACAGGCAGCCAGGAAGAGCCTGAAGGATACTAAGAAGAACACTGAAAGGGAGTACACAATGTCCAACGAGAACCTGAACAACGGAAACACCGGCAACAACAACGGCCTCACCACCAACGACAACGCGGGCGCCCAGGATCACTCCCTGGGTCGCTGGGACGTACTGGACGCAAACGGCAACATGGTCCAGGGCAACATCGTCGGCGCACAGGACACCAACGGCGACGGTAAGGAAGATGCATTCCAGGTAGATATCAACGGCGACGGACGCCCGGACGGCACGGTCTACGACAAGGATGGCGACAAGGTGACTGACCGCGCGGAGATGGACTACGACCAGGACGGCATCGTCGATACGGTCTACGAGGACATCGACCGAGACGGAGTGATCGACCACATGTCGGTAGACACCACCAACGACGGCAAGCTGGACACCAAGGCCACCGACTACGACGGCGACGGTGTGACCGACAACGTGAAGATCGACTCCAACGGTGACGGCAACCACGACGTGACCGCCTACGACTTCGATGGCGATGGCAAGGTCGATAGCGTTGCCTACGACACCGACGGCGATGGGATCTCCGACTACTCCGAGTTCGACCACGACGAAAACGGCGTTGTAGACGGCACCAGCGGCGAGGTTCCGCCGTCTGCAGCTCAGCAGGCGGTGGGTGAGGGCATCTGGGGTTCCCAGTCCCAGAACGCAGCACCCCAGAACGCTGCACCCCAGAACGCAGCACCCCAGACTGAGGCTCCGGCTGCTGCAGCCCCTGCAGCTGAGGCTCCGGCTGAGGACAAGCCACAGGACAAGCCAGAAGCGCGCACCGAGGACACTGAGGCCGCTGAGGGCAAGGCAGAGGCGCCGGCCGAAGCTCCGGCAGAAGAGGCAGCTCCGCAGGGCGGCACGGACGCAGACCTGCAGTCCGCAGGCGCAGGCAACGCAGCCCCGAACGGCGGCGAGTACGTGGACCTGGATGGCGACGGCCTGGCAGACGGTGTCGCTTATGACACCAATAACGACGGCCAGATCGACGCACTCGAGATCGACACCACCGGCGACAACCAGACGGACACCGTCTTCGTGGACACCGATGGCGACGGCCAGGTTGACGAGCGCCACGTGGATACCGACGCTGACGGCTTCACCGACGAGGCTCTGCTGGATACCGACTTCGACGGCATCGGCGACACCAAGGTGCACGACTACGACAACGACGGCGTGTACGAGTCCTCCGAGGAGACCTACACCGAGGACGTCGCTCCGACCTTCGACGACCTGCTGGGCGGAGCTGGCGACAGCGCAGCCGCTGGCAACGACGGCGCGGACCTGGCCTAAGGCCTAGCCCCCCGGCCTCAGGTCCGGGCCTTGCCCCCGGCCCTAAGCTTCAACCAGGCGACGCAGTGCACCCCGCACTGTGTCGCCATTTTCCGTGTACCAGAAGTCCGGCATCGAACGGCGAATGTAGCTGCCGTAGCGCTTCGTGGCCAGCCGCTGATCCAGCACCGCCACCACGCCCCGGTCGTCCACGGAACGCAGCAGGCGCCCCGCGCCCTGCGCCATCAGCAGCGCCGCGTGGTTCGCAGCCACCTCCATGAACCCGCTGCCGCCGCGCTGGTCGGCGGCCTCCTGCCGGGCTTGCTGCAGCGGGTCGTCGGGACGGGGGAAGGGGATGCGGTCGATGATCACCAGAGAAAGCGACTTGCCCGGCACGTCCACGCCTTGCCACAGCCCGAGGGTGCCGAAGAGGCAGGCGGACTGGTTCTTGCGGAACTTCTCCACCAGCGTGGACATGGAGTCTTCGCCCTGCAGCAGAATCTCGTAGGGCACCACCGTGCGCAGCTGCTCGGCCATGTCCTCGGCCGCGCGCCGGGAGCTGAATAGCCCCAGGGTGCGCCCGCCGGCGGCGTTGATCAGCCGGGCGGTTTCGTCCACGGAGGCGTCGCTGGCGCGATCCCGCCCGGGCGGGGGCAGATGCCGGGCGACGTAGAGGATGCCGTGGGTGCGCGCGTCGAAGGGCGTGCCGGCATCCAGCGTGGGGGTGCTCTTCGGCAGCCCCCAGCAGCTGAGCATGGAGGTGAACTTGCCGCCCAGCGCCAGCGTCGCCGAGGTCAGGATCACCGTGTTCCGGCCGAATAGTCGCTGGCGCAGCAGGTCGGCAACGCTCAAGGGGGCGACCCGTACCACGTGCTTCGGCGCGCGCGGACCGGAGTCTGCGGTGTACCAGATGACGTCCTCGCCGAGCAGGTCCTCGTCATCCGCACTGGTACCCTCACCCACGCGCGAAGCGTTGAGGATGCGCACGCACGTATCGTTGAGTTCTTCGGTGGCCACGATCACCGCCAGGCGCTCGGCGACCTTCTTTGAATCATTCGCAAACTCGGAGGCGGGTATGCCGCTGACCTGCCGGTTCGTCTTCCACGCTGCGTCCCTTAGAGCAGCGAGCGGCACCTGTAGTGCCTCGGGTACGCCGGTCCAGCGCCCCTCGATGCCGGTGCCGAAGCGGTCGTTGTTTCTGGACGCCGCCGCCTCCGCCTTCAACGCCTCCGTCCACCTGTCGCCTGCTTCGGCCAGCTCGTCCCCAGCAGCGTCTGCGCCGGAGACGGCCAGCTTCGCGGCGCGTTTGGCCAGCACGGCAATGGCGGTGGGGGATAGTTCTGCGGTGGCGACGGAGGTGATGCGATCCTCCAGCTCGTGGGCCTCGTCTACGATCACTGTGTCGTGCTCCGGCAAGACTGGGGCGTCCACAAGAGCATCGATGGCAAGCAGGGCATGGTTGGTGACGACAACGTCGGCGTCCGCGGCGTGGGCACGGGCGCGTTCGGCGAAGCACTGCTCGCCGAAGGGGCAGCGGGTAGCGCCGAGGCACTCGCGGGAGGACACGCTGACCTGGCGCCACGCGCGATCGCTGACGCCCTGGGGGAGGTTATCGCGGTCGCCGTCCTCGGTTTCGCCGGCCCATTCGTGTAGGCGGGCGACTTGGGCGCCGGTGGCGGAGAGTTGGGAGGGATCCAGGAGGGACTCTTCGGCCTCTTCCACGCCGCTTTCGGTCTGCGCGTTTTGCACCTTGTTGAGGCAGACGTAGTTGCCGCGGCCTTTTTGGATTGCGAACTCGAGGGGGCGGGGCAGCTCCGGTTCGAGGGCCTTGGCCAGGCGCGGTAGGTCGCGCTCCACCAGCTGGCGTTGCAGGGCGATGGTCGCGGTGGAGACGATGACGGGGTAGTCGGAATCCATGGCCGCGGCAATACTGGGGATCAGGTAGGCCAGGGATTTACCCGTGCCGGTGCCGGCCTGGACGGCCAGGTGGTGTTCTTTGTCAATGGCCTCGGCCACGGCCTTGGCCATCTTCTGTTGGCCGGGGCGCGGGGCACCGCCGAGGTCGTTGACGGCGAGGCTGAGGAGGTCGAGGACGTTGGAGCTCATACGAAACTGTGCGAACCTTTGCGAAACTTCTAGGCCTTAAATGCGGCTGATATGGCGCACCTGCAGGGCGGGCTCGTCGCGGGTGAGAGCCAGGCCTTCCCAGGGCAGGCAAACTAGCTGCTTGGCGCAGTGCTCGCGGGATTCCTCGAGGGTGGGCAGGCCGTCCACGAGCTCGCCGTCGCGCACCATGGGGATGGTCAGCTGGGTGCTTTTCAGCCCTTCGGCCTGGGGCAGTTCCGCACCCAAGGGGAAGGTGACTTCCTCGACGGCCGTGCCGGAGGGGCGGCTAAAGCGGGCGGCATCCTTCGCCCCGCCGAGGCTGGCCTTGCCTCGGGAACGCTTGGCGACGGGCACGCCGTCTACCTCCACGAGCTTGTAGACCAGCCCCGCGGTGGGCGCCCCGGAGCCGGTAACGACGGAGGTGCCCACGCCGAAGGAATCCACCGGCTCGCTGCGCAAGGCGGCGATGGAGAACTCGTCCATGTCGGAGGAGACCACGATCTTGGTGTTCTTTGCCCCCAAGGAATCCAGCTGGTCGCGCACCCGGCGGGTCAGCACGCCCAAATCGCCGGAGTCGATGCGCACGGCTCCCAGTTCCGTGCCGCCGGCGGCAACGGCGTTTTCCACGCCTTGAGTGATGTCGTAGGTATCCACCAACAGGGTGGTGTCTGTTCCCAGGGCGGCGATCTGAGCCTTGAAGGCTGCGAGCTCGTCGGGGGTGCCGTCCGGGCGGGTGTGCAGCAGGGTCCAGGCGTGGGCTGCGGTTCCGGAGGCCGGAATGCCGTAGCGCTGCGCGGCCTCCATGTTGGAGGTAGCGACGAACCCGGCCAGGTAGGCGGCCCGGGCGGAGGTGACGGCGGCGTATTCGTGGGTGCGGCGTGCACCCATGTCGATGATGGGACGGTCACCTGCGGCGGTGACCATGCGGGCGGCGGCACTAGCCACGGCGGAGTCCATGTTCAGGATCGAAAGGATCACCGTCTCCAGAATCACGCACTCGCCGAAGGTGCCCCGAACCGTCAGGACGGGGGAGTGGGGGAAGTACAGCTCGCCTTCGCGGTAGCCGTCGATTTGTCCGGAGAAGCGGAAGTTGCGCAGGTATTCCAGGGTTTCGTCCCGCAGGAAGTCGATGCGATCCAGCTGCTGGTCGGTAAATACGAAATCGCGCACGGCCTGCAGTACGCGGGCGGTGCCGGCGATCACACCGTAGCGGCGCTCGTTGGGCAGGCGGCGGGTGAACACCTCGAAGGTGCAGGCGCGGTCGACAGTGCCGTCGAGGATCGCGGCCTCGAGCATGGTGAGTTCGTATTTGTCCGTAAGAAGTGCGGAGGAGCGGGTGTTGTTTTCGTTCACCCGCTCCATGCTAGTCCACGCCCCACCACGGACCCGGCAGCGAAGATGGCCGATGTGGGTATTCTGGAAAGCATGACTTCCCCAGCCGCTCCCGCTGCCACCCCTGTAGCGGACAAACTGCCAGAAACACTGACGGAGCCCAACCTGCCGTGGATGTGCATCTGTTGGGATGATCCGGTGAACTTGATGAGCTACGTGACGTACGTCTTCCAAACCGTACTGGGCTATTCGCGCAAGCGCGCCACGGAGCTGATGATGCAGGTCCACACTGAGGGTAAGGCCGTGGTGAGCTCGGGTGAGCGCGACAAGGTTGAAGGGGATGTGAAGAAGCTGCAGACCGCCGGGCTATGGGCGACGATGCAGCGGGCGGACGGGTAGGCGTCAATAAAGAAAGAAGGAACGAACATGCAGCCGTGGACGAAGAAGAACAGCCTGCTGCGCGGGACTCGCTTTAATACGCAGCTGGAGCCGCTCGAGCGCGAGATGTTGGGGGATTCGGCGGTGGCCGTCTCCGACAAGCTGATGGAGCGCGCGCGGACCGCCCCGAAGGACGAGCTGGCGGAGATGACGGGCATGGCCAGCGGGCATGCCGATGCGCCGAAGGATCCGGGGCTGGCGCGGCTGCTGCCGAGCTTCTTCCGCGAGGGGGACGAGGAAGTCGACGGCGATGCGGCGCTGACTCGCCAGCTGAACGAGACGGACATCATCAAGACGAAGCTGACGAACCTGCGCTTTGTGGTGGACTACCTGGGGCCTAATGGTTCGGTGAATGTTTCGCTGACGCAGGACGAGGTTCACCCGTGGCTGAGCGCGATCAACGACATTCGCCTGTACCACTCCGCGCAGTACGAGGAGTTCAAGAAGGAGCTCCTCGAGGGGGATGAGAATTCCGACCAAGCGACGGCGGCGCAGAATTACCTGGATTGGTTGGGCTACCACCAGGACAGTCTTTTGTCGGCGATGATGGGTGAATAATGAGCATAGAGCTGTTCGGCTGCCAGCCGGGGCCTGCGAATTCTCTGGCCGACGTGGCGGGTATTGGCGTGGGGCACGCGGTGTGCGAGGACGGCGCGGGGGATTCGGGCGTGACCATGATCGTCGCCCCGAAATCCGCCACTGCCAGCGTGGACGTACGTGGTGGTGGGCCGGGCACACGCGAGACGGATCTTCTGGCGCCGCACAACACGGTGCAGTCCGTGCACGCTATTGGTCTGTGCGGTGGTTCTGCTTTTGGTCTTGACGCCCTCACGGGGGCAATGGCCGAACTGGAGAGTAGGAGGATCGGCTTCCCTGTGTTGGGGCCGGAACACCCGGATAAGTTGGTGCCGATCGTGCCGGGAGCCGTGATTTTTGATCTGCTGCTGGGGCGCTGGGATTCGCGGCCGGATGCGGCCACGGGAGCATCAGCGACGGCGGCGGCGCTGGATGCTGTGGTTGGAAACGAGGCAAGCTGCGCGGCTGAGCGGGGCGCTGCAAAGCAGAGGGGCTCAGGGCAGGCGGCGCTGAACGGCAACGTCGGCGCGGGGCTGGGAGCCTCGGCTGGCGCGCTGAAGGGTGGCTTTGGTCAGGCCAGCGTCGTATTCCCCGAAGGCACCCCGCTGGCTGGGGTGACTGTTGCCGTGGGCATTGTAGTGAACCCGCAGGGTGCGGTTTTCGATCCGGCAACCGGCCTGCCGTGGGGCCTCGCCGCCGAGCTGGACGGGGAGTTTGCCAGATACGGACTGGCCGATGGCCTGGTTGATGGTGAGCCGCTGGGGGCTGAGGGCGTCAATAGATTAAAGAGCAAGAACGTGCTCGGCACGAAGATCACGGCGGACATGCTGGCGCCGAAGCTCAACACGACGATCGGGGTGGTGGCGACCGACGCGCCGCTGACGAAGGCGCAGGCTAAGAGGCTGGCGCTGGCGGGGCATGACGGGATCGCACGGGCGATTCGGCCGGCGCACATGCCGATGGATGGGGACACGCTGTTTGCGATGGGGACAGGGGAACATGGTTCGGGGGCTACTGGAGTTGAGAGGGGCGTCGATGATATTGGCATGAGCCTGCTTTCGGCGGTCGCGGCTAACACGGTGGAGCGGGCGATTGTGCATGCTGTGCTGGCGGCGGAATCGGTTTTCGGTGTGCCGAGCTGGCGCGACGTAGTGAAGGAGATGTAGTGAAAGGTGAGGACCGTGGCTGAATCTTCTGAGGCTGTTGAGATAGGCGTTCGGGTGGAACAGGCAAACAATGCGCCGATCGGAGTGTTTGATTCGGGCGTGGGCGGGCTGACGGTGGCGCGCGCCATTGTGGATCAGCTGCCGCACGAGAACCTGGTGTATATCGGGGACACGGCCAATTCGCCCTATGGGGACAAGCCGCTGGCGCGGGTACGTGAGCTTTCGATTGGGATTGCGGACACCCTGGCGGAGCGTGGCTGCAAGATGATTGTGGTGGCGTGCAACTCTGCCTCGTCGGCGTTTATTCGCGATGCGCGGGAGAGGTATTCCATTCCGGTGGTTGAGGTGATCCTGCCTGCGGTGCGGCGCGCGGCGGCGGCAACCCGCAACGGCAAGATCGGTGTGATCGGCACCCAGGCGACGGTGAGCAGTAGGTCGTATCAGGATCTTTTCGCGGCGATTCCGGGGGTTGAGGCGTATGCGCAGGCCTGCCCGCAGTTCGTGCCCTTTGTGGAGCGTGGCATGACTAGCGGGCGGCAGCTGATGGGGTTGGCGGAGAACTATCTGGCGCCGTTGAAGGCCGAGGGGGTGGATACCGTGGTGCTCGGGTGCACACACTATCCGCTGCTGGCCGGGGTGGTGCAGCTGGTGATGGGGGAGGACGTCACGCTGATTAATAGCGCGGAGGAAACGGCGAAGACTGTATATCGCACGCTGGCGGAGCAGGATCTGCTGGCGGATGAAGATCCGGGGCGGGCGGTGGACCTTTCCTTCGAATCAACTGGCGACCCGCAGAGGTTCGCGAAGCTGGCTGGGAGGTTCCTGGGGCCGGCGATTAGCTCCGTGTCTCAGATTCCGGAGATGGTGCGCTAGCGTTTAATGTTTTCTTATGTGGGGTGCCCAGGGGGGTGTCCCTATGTTTTTGTCAAGCGTTAGGCCGATGTTGACGAGAACAGTCTTGGGAGTAGGTTCTTAGGCGTGCCTAGGAGCCGACCAGCGTGTGCTGGTCGGCTCCGTCTTTGGGCTTTATGCGGCGACGGGGCGTGGCGGGATCTCGCGGAAGAACTCCTTGTTTTTCAGCATCGCGTAGATGACATTGCATCGGCGTCGTGCCAGGCAGATGACTGCTGCGTTGTGGCGTTTTCCTTCAGCGCGTTTGCGTTCGTAATACTGCCGTGACGGTTCGTGGCTGCGGATAACCGCGAATGCGGAGTAGAACAAGGCATTTTTCAGTCGTTTATTGCCTGACCGTGCTGGGAACTCACCTCTGATCGACGAACCTGATCGTCTAGTGACGGGCGCTATTCCAGCATAAGCAGCTAAGTGGCCAGCACTATCGAAGTCGGAGCCATCACCGATCGCAAGAAGGATCTGCGCTGCGGTCTTGATGCCGACTCCGGGCATACTCATCAAGACCTCACAAAGAGGGAAATCAGCGAGCATCTCTTCAACCTGTTCAGCGATGGTGTTTCGTTGCTCTTTGAGGGCCTTGATGTTTGCAGCCAGTTGAGGAATTACTAACTCGGCGGCATCGCTTCCAGGCACGGTGACTGATTGAGCTTTCAGTGCTGCAAAAATGTCGTCTACCAGCGGGGTGGGGTCTTTACGTGTGTGCTTGATCATCCAGTTCAACACTCGTTGGTATCCGGCTCTTTTTAGCCCCTGCGGTCCCTTGTAATGAATCAATAAATCCAGGATCGGCGTGCGAGTCAGGGTGCTACCAGCAAAAACTCGTTCCAGGCTGGGATAGATCTGGGTGAGGATACTGCGAAGTCGATTGACCGTGCGAGTGCAATCGCGGGCGATGTCATCATCGAAGCCGGACAGCATCTTTAGGGCGGAAAGTACCTCATCATTGCGGTCGACGGCACGTAGCGTGTGGGGCATTGTGCGGGCGGTGTCAGCGATGATGAATGCGTCGCGTTTGTCTGTTTTTGCACGCCCCGGATAGAGATCTGCAGCTTTGCGCATCGCAAGACCTGGCAGGTATCCGACTTCGCAACCGCAGTCCCGGGCTACAGCAATTGGTAGTGCGCCGATGGTGTTGGGTTGGTCGACGATCACGAGCACGGTGCCAAGCTCCTGAAGCTGGTGAAAAACGCCTGCTAGTTCGGATTCGAGTTGGGGCAACGGTTTGTCGAAGACCTTGTTGCCATCACGGTCTAGGGCGCAGGCGTGGTGTTCAGATTTGCCGACGTCTAGGCCGAGGAATATGTCGATGGAATGCTCCGGAGACATGATGAGCTCCTAGAAAACGAGATGGGTATGGCGTTGATCCAGTCGCTGGCGTCATGACCTTCGTTGCAAGCACCCACGTTACAAAGAGACCTAGTTTGAAACTGGCCGTGTCCCTATCAGCTGTCATCGAAAGTCCTGGCACCCGGCGGCAACACCCCCCGGATTATGGAAACTACAGGGCAAGTAAGCCATACCGGGACCAGCGACTATCCCCATTATCAGGGACACTCACAAGGTAACGGGTGGTTCTTGTGGGACCATTTTTCTGGTTGAACTTGAACCGTTAGCGCGGTTAAACTATTTGCGTACTCTTAGGCTGTTTTTCACTTATTGAACTGAGTTTTAGTGAGTTTTCAGCCTTTAGTAAGCGCCTGGTCTGCTGGGGATCTGACAAGAGGTAGGCGCACTTTAGCTTCAGGAAGGACTGAGGGATGAACTCCTCTAAGAACAAGGTTTCACGGCGGAATGCCCGTACTGGCGTTGCTGCACTGTCCGCCATCACTCTCGCGCTGGGTTCACTCAGCATCTTTGCTCCCAATGATTTCGCGCCCGAGGCCACCGCAGCCACGTTCACTGGCGGTATCCGAGACAAGTCCGGCGCGGTGGAGAAGGACGCACAGAAGGCCTCCGACCTGCCGGCCGGTTCGTGTGTTGTCTCGGAGAACGCTCCGCAGGGCAGCCAGGCTGGTTTCAGCTGGAATACCTCTGAGCCGTCTGCGACCAGCCCCTCGAAAACTCGGTGGGGTCTGAGCGTCTCCTTTGATAACTCGAAGGATCGCACATTCGCCGATTGGTACTTCACCAATACGGGGAACCTTGGCGCACTCTTGGATACCGGCGAGGTGCCTTCCATGGAGGCCGGCCAGACCTTCCTTGACAAGAGCGTCACTCACAAGGCCGACGAAAGCATCGTCATTGATGGTGCTCGCGCACAACGAAACCTGAATCTCAACGCAGAGATGACCGAGGAGGAGGTCAAGCAGTTCGCTTCGGCCACTGCCGACAATCCCGTGCGCTACGCCTGGCAGAGCAATTACAAGAAGGACAATCCTTCGGGCCTGAGAGCCACGCAAGGTCCCAGCTTGGCATTCAGCGCTACTGTAAACCCGTGGCCGAGCGAGAACATCGAATGTAACCCGATCACGGTGTCGTGGGAGAACTTTGAGAAGCACGTTATCGTCCCTGGTGAGCAAACTAAGGTCGGTAAGGTCAACGTTCCTGCTGTGCAGAACGGCGGCACTGACGACTCTATGTCCCGCATGGTTGTGGAGGCCTACGACGGCAACGGCCAGTTCATCGGCACCACGGACCCGGCAGTCTCCGGCGGTACACAGAACCTGCGTATCGACGAAGATGGCAATATCTTCTTCACCTGGCCGGAGTACCGCGGTACTGACTTGGCGACCGACAAGAACGTCAGCTTCTCCGTTCTGGCGAAGCCGCGTACCGTTGACCAACTCCAGGCCGCTGCTCACCACAACACCGGCGGCGAAGACGGCAGTGCCTTCGACAGCTCCAACTCGCTGGATCGCTACAACAAGGCGAACGTCATCGACTCCAAGGCGTTCTCCCTGGACGACACCGAGTACCACTCTCCGAAGTACGACAAGACGGACGCGTCGATCATCTCCGGTGTCGACAGCGCTACCGGCCCACTTGCTACCGAGCCCCAGAAGGTCACCTTCACCCAGACCCCGGACCTGATCAAGGACCTGGCAAAGAAGAAGGGGGATAACGGCTACGAGGCCAAGGTTGAGCTGGATGAGAAGTACGTCTACGACGGCTGGACCGTCGAGATGGACGAGAACTACAACGTCACTGTCACCGCTCCGGAAAACCCGAAGCCGGGTAGCTTTGCGCGTCCGAAGATCACCGTCGAGTACTCCAACGGCTCTACCGATGAGCTTGAGCTGTTCGTGGTTGTTGACCCGAACAATACCCAGGTCACTGACCTGGTGCGTCCGGGCCTATCCAAGGGAAAGCTGAATGAGGACATCACCGCACAGGTGGGCACCAAGTCCATCATGAAGGGCCACAAGCCGGTTCACCCGGCCAAGTTCGAGGTCGACCCGTCCACTGTGCCGGACGGCTGGACCGTGACCGTTGATGAGACCGGCAAGGTCACCGCGAAGGCGGATGACACCGTGGCGCCGGGCAGTATCATCACTCCGAAGGTGAAGGCCACCTACCCGGATGGCACCACCGATGAGATCGAGACCCAGTTCCAGGCGATCGTCGATATCAAGATCCCGACCTACGACACGGTGGCGAACAAGCCGAACGCGAAGGTCAGCCTGACTCCCAAGCTTCCTGAGCGCGGCCTGAGCGGCAACACGAGCGATGAGGCCCCGAAGCGCTACACCTTCAAGGACGGTAAGACCGAGTACACCCACACGGATGATAGCGGCACGTGGACCGTCAAGATCGACGAGAACACTGGCAAGATCACCACGACGATTCCAAAGACCGCTCCTGAGGGCTACATCCTCGATATTCCGGTGCTCGCCTACTACGACAACGCTGACAAGCCGCAGGAGGTCAAGGGCACCGTCGTCGTGCTGAAGAGCAACGTCGCTCCCGTGTACGAGGTGCAGACCACCGGCCCGAACCAGGCCGTGAACCACAACGTTCAGGACGCCCCTAAGGATTCGAAGTTCTCGTTCGGCAAGGATGAGAACGACCAACCGATCACCGAGCAGGAAGTTGACGGCTGGAAGTATAAGGTTGACCCGAATACCGGTGTCGTCACTTCCACTCCGCCAGCAGATGCCAAGCCGGGTGACCAGAAGACTGTTACCGTCACCGTCGAAGCCCCGGACGGGTCGACTTCGGTGGTTCCCGTCACCACTGTGGTGAAGCTGACCAATAAATGGGAAGCGGAGCCCTCCTACCCGGTACAAACGGTATACCCGGGCGAGACCGCCACGCTGCCAGTCGCTCTCAACAAGCCGGAGAACATCAACGTCGCGAAGGACAACCCGTACAAGCTGGGTGAAGTCCCTGCCGGTTGGAAGGCCACCATTGATGACAATGGTCAGATCACCGCGACCGCGCCGGAGACCGCGAAGCCGGGCGACAAGATTGACGTTCCGGTCATCGTGACCTACGAGGACGGATCGAAGGACAACACGACCGCTACCGTGAACGTCATCGACGTCCCGAAGCGTGAGGTTCCGTTCAAGGTCGAGTACAAGTACGACGACACCATCCCTGCCGGCACCTACAAGGTTGAGACCACGGGTGTTCCTGGCGCGGAGAAGATGAAGAAGGACGGTACCTGGGAACGCACCAAGGAGCCGGTCAACGAGGTCGTCGTCGTCGGCACCAAGCCTGCCGAGAGCGCCAAGGACGTTACGTGGAAGGTGCCAATCCCGTACCCGACTGAGGTTCGCGAGAACCCGGACCTGAAACCTGGTGAAACCCGGGTTGTCCAGGAAGGTGAGAACGGCGAGAAGACCTACACCGCTAAGTTCACCGCCAAGGGCGACAAGGCCGAGGTAGTCGAGGAAGAGACCACTAAGGAACCGGTCAAGCGCATCGTCGAATATGGTCCGGGTCTGGCTCCGAGCGAGCTGGTGACCAAGACCGAGAAGCCGATTCCGTTCGAAACTGAGGTTGAGTTTGATCCCAACCTGCCGGCCGGCGAGAAGGTCGTCGACCAGAAGGGTGAGCTCGGTACTGAGGTGGTGACCTCTACGCAGAAGCTTGTCGACGGTAAGCCCTCCGGCGACCCGACTGTGACCACCGAGCGCACGAAGGAACCGACGACAGAGAAGATCCGCGTCGGAACCAAGACCACCGGTGAGAACACCGAGACCTACAAGGCTGAGGCACCGTACAAGGTCGTCGTAAAGTACGACCCGAATATGCCTGCTGGTGAGTCGAAGGTGACTACCAAGGGTGAGCCGGGTGAGAAGACGGTGACGGTTAAGCGCGACATCGTGAACTCCAAGCCGGGCGATCCCAAGATCACCCAAGAGATCACCAAGCAGCCTGTCGACGAAGTCATCACCGTTGGCACCAAGCCGTCTGAGGTCTCTGAGAAGGTTATGTGGACCGCTCAGGTTCCGTTCGATGTTGAGACCCGTCCGAACCCGGAGTTGAAGCCGGGTGAGATCAAGGTTGTTCAGAAGGGTGTGCCGGGTGAGAAGACCTACACCGCGGACTTCACCGCGAAGGGCGACCAGGCAACGGTGACCCCGGAGGAGAAGCAGACCAAGGCTCCTGTCAACGAGATCATTGAGTACGGCCCTGCGGCCGAGGACACTTCTGTGGTGACCAAGGTTGAGAAGCCGGTTCCGTTCGAGACCGAGATCGTCTTCGACGACACCCTCGCAGAGGGTGAGCAGGTTGTGGACCAGCAGGGTGAGCTGGGTACCGAGGTTGTCACCTCTACCCAGAAGATCAAGGACGGCAAGCCAGACGGCGAGCCGACCGTGACCACTGAGCAGACGAAGGCGCCGAAGAACGCTAAGATTCGCGTTGGCACTAAGACCACCGGTGAGACCACAAAGACAGTCGAGGCCCAGATTCCGTTCGGGGTGAAGATTGAGTTCGACCCGAACATGCCTGCTGGCTCCTCCGAAACTGTCACCGAAGGCAAGCCGGGCAAGAAGACGATCACTGTGACTCAGAAGGTCACTAACTCCCAGCCGGATGGTGAGGCCACCGTTGAGGAGAAGGTCATCGAAGAGCCAGTTGATCAGGTAATCAAGGTCGGTACAAAGCCATCGGAGGCTAACGAGAAGGTCACTTGGACTGCTGAGATTCCGTTCAAGGTCGTAACCCGTCCGAATCCGGAGTTGAAGCCGGGTGAGATCAGGGTCGTCCAGAAGGGCGTTCCGGGTGAGAAAACTTACACGGCTGACTTCACCGCTAAGGGCGACCAGGCAACGGTCACCCCTGAGGAGAAGCAGACCAAGGATCCAGTCGACGAGATCATCGAGTACGGCCCGGCAGCTAAGGACACCACTGTGGTGACCAAGGTTGAAAAGCCGGTTCCGTTCGAGACCGAGATCATCTTCGATGACACTCTGGCAGAGGGCGAGCAGGTTGTGGACCAGCGGGGCGAGCTTGGTACCGAGGTTGTGACCTCCACTCAGAAGATTGTGGACGGCAAGCCTTCAGGCGACCCGACCGTGACCACTGAGCGCACAAAGGAACCGGTTAAGCAGATCATCCGCGTCGGTACGAAGCCGGAAGAGACCAAGCCGGTTTCTACGAAGGTCGAGTGGACCGAGATGACCCCATTCGAGACCGAGATCCGCGTGAACCCTGAGCTGCAGCCTGGCGAAACCAAGGTTTTGCAGGAGGGTACGCCTGGTGAGATCAAGCACACAGTCAATGTGACTGTGAATAACGGTGAGGTAAGCAAGGAAGAGTCTTCTGAGGAGATCAGCAAGCCTTCGCCGCGCATCATCGAGGTTGGCCCGGCAGAGAACCAGACCGAGCTGACGGACAAGCACACCGAGGAGATTCCGTACGAGACCATTGTTGAGCCCGACCCGAACCTCGAAGCCGGCAAGGTTGAAGAGGATCAGCCTGGTGTCGTTGGTGAGAAGGAAGTTTCCAAGACCTGGAAGCTTGTAAACGGTGAGCCTGTTGGCGAGCCGGAGACCTCCGAGACGATCACGAAGGAAAAGCAGGATCGTAAGATCCGCGTCGGCACCAAGTGCAACTGCGAGACCCCTGAGGATCCGGATAACCCGGATAACCCCGGCAACCCGGACAACCCGGATAACCCCGACAACCCGGATAACCCCGACAACCCGGATAACCCCGACAACCCGGATAACCCCGACAACCCGGATAACCCGAAGGATCCGGAGAATCCGACCGACCCGGATAACCCGAACGACCCGGATAACCCGAAGGATCCGGAGAATCCGACCGACCCGGACAACCCGAAGGATCCGAACAAGCCTGGCGGTTCCACTGGTTCGGTGACCCCGAAGCCGAGCCTGCCTGGCATCATCGGTTCCCTAGGAATCGGCGGGGCCATCGTGGGTAGCGGATCTCACGGTTCCACCCCGAAGCCGGACTCCAAGCAGCCGGGTACCCCGGGCAATCCGGGCAACGCAGACAAGCCGGGCACCCCTGGCAAGTCCAGCACCCCGAGCCAGCCGGGCTCCAAGGGCGGCACGTCCACCGGCAGCTCCGCAAGCAGCGGAAGCTCCAGCTCTCAGAAGCAGGTTGATAGCCCGCGGATGAGCACCCTGGCCTCCACCGGCGCGAACGTGCTCGGCGTGTTCGCAGTCGGCCTGGCGCTGATCATCGGCGCCATCCCGCTGCTGCGCCGCCGCCGCGAAGAAGGCGAGGCCTAACCGCCACTAGCGTTCAGCGCTAGCGCCTAGCGGAACAGCCAGTCCCGGCTAGTACCGCGAACGAAAGGGCGACCACCAACACAACGGTGGTCGCCCTTTCGCACATTTGCCACCGCTTCGTGGCAGAATGACAACTTATGGAACTGGTAGTGCTGGGATGCTCCGGAAGCGTCGAAGGGCCCGATAGCGCCGCATCGGGATACATCGTCCGCGACACAACCACGGCCAACCCCGACCTCCTCCTCGACTGCGGCCCCGGCGTACTCAGCGCCATGCAACGCGCAGAGGACATCGACCCCTCCGCCTGCCACGTCGCCTTCAGTCACATGCACGCCGACCACTGCCTAGACTTCCCCTCGCTACTCGTCTGGCGCCGGTTCCACCCCACAGCCTCCTCCACTCAACGCCACCAACTACTCGGCCCCGCTATCGCCCACCGCCACCTCTCCGCCGCTGGCGCCGACGCACCCGAGCGCCCCGACGACTTCACCGACACCTTCGACATCAACGTCTATAAGGTAGGCGAGGGTCTTTTTGACGCCACCACGTACCCAGCCCACCCCATCGGCCCATTCACCCTCTACGCCGCCACCGCCGTACACCCCACAGAGGCCTACCTGCTGCGCGTGGAAGACAACGCAGGTAACTCCCTGGTGTACTCCGGGGACACCGCCTGGACCGACAACCTGGCCCACATCGCAGCGGGAGCAGACGTATTCCTCTGCGAAGCCACCTGGGGCGAAAATGCAGAAGGCCAGCCCAGCGGCATGCATATCTCCGGCGAAGACGCAGGCCGTGCAGCACAGGCAGCAGGCGTGGGCAAGCTCGTGCTCACCCACATCCCACCGTGGGGCGATGCAGACGCAGCGGTCCGCGGCGCCGCCCGCCACTACGACGGTGAGATCCTCGTCGCCCGCCCCGGCATGCGCATAACTGTCAGTTAGGCACTTAACCATCGTCTAGGCGCCACAGCGCCAGGAAACCGATTGCGCAAGCATCGGCGGGTAGCCCGTCCGGGGCGACTAGTAAACTTAAGCCCCATGACGGAAACAAACGTAGAAAACACCTCCAACGCAGGCAGCAACTTCACCCGCGCTGACGGGCGCGCCACCAACGAGCTGCGCCCGGTGCGCATCACCCGCGGGTTCACCAGCAACCCCGCAGGCAGCGTGCTGGTGGAATTCGGCAACACCCGCGTGATGTGCACCGCCAGCGTGGAAGAGGGCGTGCCACGCTTCAAGAAGGATTCCGGCGAAGGCTGGCTGACCGCTGAGTACGCGATGCTGCCGGCCTCCACTCACGAGCGCATGCCGCGCGAATCCATGAAGGGCAAGGTCAAAGGGCGTACCCAGGAGATCTCCCGCCTCGTCGGCCGCGCGCTGCGCGCCGCCGTGGACCTGAAGGAACTGGGGGAGAACACCGTCAACATCGACTGCGACGTTCTGCAGGCCGACGGCGGCACCCGCACCGCAGCCATCACCGGCGCCTACGTGGCTCTGGCTGATGCGCTGGCCGTGCTGCAAGCTAGGGGCGTCGTACCAGGGCAACCGCTACGAGCACCCGTCGCCGCAGTATCCGTGGGCATCATCGACGGCGTGCCGTGCCTCGACCTGCCGTATGAAGAAGACTCGCGGGCGGACGTGGACATGAACGTGGCGATGACGGCCGAGGGACGCTTTGTAGAAATCCAGGGAACCGGAGAGAACGCGGAGTTCACTCGCGAGGAACTAAACACCCTGCTGGATCTGGCCGAAGGCGGCCTGCGTGAGCTCATCGAAGCGCAGCGGGCGGCGCTGGCGCAGGAACTCTAGATCAGCAGAAGCAAACGCGACAAGAGAAGGGGAGTAGCACCGTGCGGGTACTGGTGGCATCAAGGAACAAGAAGAAGTTGGCGGAGCTGAACCGCATGCTCGAAGCGGCGAACGTGACCGGCATCGAGCTCGTCGGACTGGGGGACGTGCCGGAATACCCGGAGACCCCGGAGACCGGCGCGACGTTCGTGGACAACGCGCGGATTAAGACCAACGACGGCGTGCGCCACACTGGCCTGCCGACGATCGCCGATGATTCCGGGCTGGCCGTCGACGCGCTGAATGGCATGCCGGGTGTGCTGAGCGCCCGGTGGTCCGGCGGCCACGGCGACGACAAGGCCAATAACGACCTGTTGCTGGCGCAGATGGGGGACGTGCCGGACGAGCGGCGCGGGGCGCACTTCGTATCCTCCTGTGTGCTGCAGCTGCCCGCAGAAGTCGCGGCAGAACGCGGCATGGAGACCGAGTACGCAGTGGAAGGGCGTTGGTACGGCCGAGTACTGCACGCTGAGCAGGGCGAGGGTGGCTTCGGCTACGACCCCCTGTTCGCCCCTGACGAGCTACCGGAAGGCCAGGAAGATCAGCTGGCGGGTAAGTCCGCAGGCGAGCTGACGGCGGAGCAGAAGGATGCCGTTTCCCACCGTGGCAAGGCCCTGCGCCAGCTGGTGGAGATCCTGGCGCAACTAGCGGATTAATGTGGCAGGGCTGGCGCCCAGCACGCCTCTAAGCACGGTACCCAGCGCACCGCCCTGTATGCGTGTCAGTGCGCCGCAGAGTTAGGCGCCGGGCGTATGCAACCCACGTATGATGGGGCAAGGTACAAGCTCAAACGTGTAACCCGCAGAACAACAAACCAGCGAAAGGATTCCCCGCGTGACCGCCCCCGGCACAGACAGCGACCAGGCCACTTTTAGCCCCACAAGCCCCAGCGGCATCGTGGCCGGGTCGCAGGCCGACCTCAGCTGGATGGAAGACGTGTACAAGTTCTTCCACCAGCACCCCGAACTCTCGGGAGCGGAGGAAGTCACCGCGCAGCGGATCGCTAAAGAACTAGAAAACTTCCCGGAGTGGGAAGTCACCACGAACATCGGCGGCTACGGCATCACCGCCGTGCTGGAAAACGGCGACGGGCCGACAGTGCTGATGCGCGCCGACTTCGACGGCCTGCCCGTCGCGGAGAAAACCGGCGTGGACTACGCCTCTACCTACTCGCAGCTCAACGCATCCGGCGAGCGCGTGGCAACGATGCACGCCTGCGGCCACGACCAGCACACCACCAGCCTGCTGGGAGCCATGCGCATCCTGACCGAAGAGCGCGCCCGCTGGTCCGGCACGGTGGTGGCACTGTTCCAGCCGGCCGAAGAGGCGTCCATCGGCGCGCACAAGATGGTCTCCGACGGTTTGGGCGGCATCATCCCCCGACCCGACGTCTGCCTGGCGCAACACATCGTCGCCGGTCCGGCGGGCCAGGTGTACTCCGCACCCGGCCCGGTGATGACGTCCTCCACCACCATCGAAATCACCCTCCACGGCCGCGGCGCCCACGCCTCCATGCCGCACCGTTCTGTAGACCCGGTGGTGCTGGCGGCCTCGACGGTGATGAAGCTGCAGACGATCGTCTCCCGCGAAGTCCCGCCGAATAAGTTCGCGGTGATCACCGTTGCCTCGGTGGAGGCCGGCAAGGCGAACAACGTGATCCCCGACTCCGCGAAGATCTCCCTATCCTGCCGCTTCTACGACGAAGAGCTGCGCCAGAAGTGCGTGGATGCCATCAAGCGTGTGGTGCGCGCTGAGGCGCTGGCCGCGGGTGCCGACCGCGAGCCGGATTTCAAGTTCGTTGGTTTGCTGGGCGCAACCGACAACGCCCCGGAGGTCTACGACGTTGTCCGCCCCCACTTCGACAGCACCTTCGGCGAGGATTCCCTAGAGATGGAACCCTGGACCGCCTCCGAGGACTTCTCCGTGATCCCGAAGTCCTTCGGCTGCCCCTACATGCTCTGGACCATCGGCATCACCCCGCGCCGCCAGTGGCAGCGCGCCGAGTCCGCCGGGCGGTTGGACATCGACATCCCCACCAACCACAACCCGGGCTTCCTGCCGGATCTATCCACCCTGCAGGTCTCCACGCGCGCGGCGGCTGTCGCGATCCTGGCCTGCCTGCAATCCGAGTGGGAGAAGCCGGAGGTCGAGCCACACGCAATGGGCGCGCCCGTGCCTACTGACGAGGAGATCGACGCAGTCGCCGTCGAGACCTCGCTGGTCGAGTAGCCACGCCGCTGCGCTCAGCGTTCGGCGCCGCGCCGCATCAGCTCTGCTGCCAGCGCGCGCTGCTAGTCCAGCTGGAACGCGGCCTTAACTTCGTCGCGGCGCCTCTTCTCCACAATGAAGCTCAAGAAAGGCACCACGCCCGCCAGCATCGTGGTAACCCACTTAGATGGCTCCCAACGCGCCTTCGTACCCAGATCCAGGCAGGAAATCACGTACACCATAAACACCAAGCCGTGCGCCGGGCCGATGTAGCTAAACCACTCCGGCGCGTTCTCACTGCCCAGGATCAGATACTTAACAATCATCTCCACCAGCAGAATCAGCAGCCAAATACCCGTCACCACCGCCGCCACGGAGTAAAACTTCAGCGACTTCGCCACGCGCGCCCGGCGTTCCGGGTGGATCGCAGGGGTCTGCTCGTTGGTCATTGCTTAGTGCCCTTTCTGGTCGTTGTTCTCGCGCTCTTTATTTTTGGACGCCCTCATGCGCGCCCGCTCGCGCCTATCATCCACCCAAATGTCCTCAGTCTCTTCGGCATGCTCTTCGGCCTGCAGAAAGTCCTCCGGCACCTCGGTCATTTCATCGGTCGGCAGGGTAGGGGCTGCTGGGGATTCGTCTCCCAGCAGGCGCTCCTTTTCGTATTGGATGTACTTGCGGTACGCCACGACGAAGAAGATGCCGAAGATCGGCCACTGGATGGCATAGCCCAGGTTCTGGAAGCTACCGCCGTTGGACTGCCAGCGATCCCACTGCCACCACGCCAGCAGGAGGGTGGCGATGACCGCCAGGACTAGAAAGATGATCTGGATGATGCGAACGCGCAGCGGAAACGGGTGGGCAGGTGCCTTACCGTCATTGTCTGAGTGTTCGTTCACACTGCAACATTCTACCTGTACTGCCTTTTGCGCCTAATTTCTTTTCATGCGGGGTCGCTTGGTAGCATGAAAGGGGAAACGCGGTTGTCCGCGTTCTTTTTGCGCCTGTGGCGGAATTGGCAGACGCGCTGGATTTAGGTTCCAGTGTCTTATGACGTGGGAGTTCAAGTCTCCCCAGGCGCACAGATTTTTAGAGCTCCTTGGCGATGCGCGCGACGTGGCCGGTGGCCTTTACGTTGTACTTCGCCACGGCGATCTTGCCTTCCTCGTCAATAACGAACGTGGAGCGGATCACGCCCTGCACGACCTTCCCGTAGTTTTTCTTCTCTCCGAATGCGCCATAGCTTTCCATGACCGACTTGTCGGCGTCCGAAAGAAGGGGGAAGGTCAGCTCGTACTTATCGCGGAACTTCTCCAGAGCCTCCACCTTGTCTGGAGAGATGCCAACCACGTCCACGCCCTGGCCGTTAAGCTTGGTGAGGGAATCGCGGAAGTCGCAGGCCTCGGTGGTGCAGCCGGGAGTATCGGCCTTGGGGTAGAAGTACACGATGACCTTGCGGCCCGCGTAGTCCGCCAGGCTCACATTCTTGCCGGAATCGCTCGGCAGGTTGAACTCCGGTGCCTTGTCTCCGACCTCAAGACGGATGGGCTGGTTTGCGGGGGTGTTGCTGTTATCAGTCATGCATCCCACCCTAGCGAAAGCGCCGTCGGGTGCGATCATTTACAATGTTCAGGTAGCACTTAAACGTTCGAATAAGGGAGAAACTTCCGTGGCCCGTAGCATCGATGCCATCCAGCGCGACATTGAACGCACCCGCAACCAGCTGGGACGGACGCTGGAGGAGCTGTCCGTCCGTGCGGATCCGAAGAACCTGGCGGATGACGCTCGCGGCCAGGCCGTGAACACCCTCAAGGAGCCGAAGGTGCAGATGGTCATCGGCGGCGTAGTCGCCGGTGTTGTCCTGCTGACCGCCCTGGCCGTCGGCTCCAAGCGCAAGGAAAAGAAGCAGATCAAGGAAATCCAGCGCCTGCTGGCCGCTACCCGCTAAGCCGGTAGCGTTGCCACAACTGGCACTACCCAGCCCCGCGAAGCTGGCCACTCTGGCTCTGCTGACCGTCCTGTCGATCGCCGCAGGTTTCGCCTGCGAGGCGGTGGGAGTCCCCGCCGCCTGGATCTTTTCCTTCCTGATCGTCTTCGGTATCTATGCCATCTTCAGCGACCGCCAGGTCAGCCCACCCAAAAAGGCGATGATCCCCTCCCAGGTGATCATCGCCCTTTTGTGTTCCTCGCCCCTGACCACCATCGATTTCGGCACCATTGTTTCCTATGCCGGGCCGACGGCCATGTCGCTGATCGTCACGCTGGCGGTCTGCCTACTGGCCTCCTGGCTGCTGGTGCGCATTCACCGGGTTGGTCCGGCCACGTCGGTGCTGGCCACGCTTGCAGGCGGCGCCAGCGCGATGGTGATGCTCTCCCGAGAGCTCAATGCGGACACGCGCTTTGTCACCCTCACCCAATACCTGCGCGTATCCATTATCGTCCTCACGCTCCCCGGGCTGGTCACGCTGCTCGGCCGCGTCGAAGGCGGTGAGGCAGATGCGGCCGAGAGGGCGTCAACAGGAAAAGAAAGCCTCCTCGACGGCCTGCAGACGAACTGGCAGGGCATAGTAGGCGCGGTGGTCGTGGGGCTGGCCGTGTGGGCGTTTACGAGGCTGACGGCGCGGTGGTTCAGCATCAGCTCGCCCTACCTGCTGCTGAGTATTGCCTTCGCCATGATCGGCGTGATGGTGTTTGGCGTGCCGCACGAGTTCATCGCACCGAACGGATTGCTGGAGAAGCTGGCGTACGCGCTCGTCGGCGTGCAGGCCGGCGGCACCCTGACGAAGGGCGCGCTGCGGCAATTCGTGAAGGCCCTGCCAGTGATCCTGGGCGTGATTGCCCTGATGATCGCCAGCTCTATCGGCACTGCCTTCGCCATCGCGGGCCTGTGGGACTTTAAGGTTCTGGACGCCTACCTCGCCACCGTGCCGGGCGGAATCTACGCCGTTCTTGCATTTGCGCACGACGCTGGCAGCCAGCCGATCGTCACGGTCATTCAAGTGATGCGCATGATCGCCATGCTGGTGGTGGGCGCTTACGCGCCGCAGATCATCCGGTGGGTGTTCGGCGCGGGCGCGGCCGACGGGCGGCCGGAGCCGCGCGAAACGCAGCGCTAGCGGGCTGCCGTTAGGGGAGCGCCAGGGGAGCAGGCCTGATGGCCTAGTGGTTAGGGCTGGGCGGGGGAGAGTGAGGCGGCGTCCGCAAGAATCTCCATCGACCGCAGCGACTCGGCCGTCGACGGCGACTGCAGCGACACCATGAGCTCGTCGGCTTGAGCGTGCGTGCGGAACTCCTCGAGGTATCGGCGGACAACATCCCCCGTGCCGACGGCGGAGTAGCGCAACATATCCAGGATCTGCTGGCCGGCGGGGGAATCGATGAGCATGTCCAGTTCCTCTTCCGTCAGACTGCGGCCCCGGCCGGCCATGACGCGCACGCGGGTACGACAGACCTGGCGGAACTGCTCCTCGGCCTCCTCCTGGGTGTCGGCGGCGGTGACGTTGACCGCGGCGATGACATAGGGCTCCGGGTGGCGCTCCGAGGGGTTGTAGTTATCGCGGTACACCTGCACCGCCTGCGTGAGGGCGGCCGGAGCGAAGTGGCTGGCGAAGCTGTACGGCAGGCCCAGGTGCGCGGCCAGCTGCGCGCCGAACAGGGAGGAGCCGAGGATGTACAGCGGTACCTTCGTGCCCATGCCCGGCACGGCCTCCACGCCGGGGATCTTGGAGGTGCCGTTCAGGTAGCCGTAGAGCTCGGCGACGTCTTGCGGGAATGTCTCTGCGGCGGAAGGCTCGCGGCGCAGGGCACGCAAGGTCATCTGGTCGGTGCCGGGGGCGCGGCCGAGGCCCAGGTCGATGCGGCCGGGGTGCAGCTCCGCGAGGGTGCCGAACTGCTCGGCGATGACCAGCGGGGCGTGGTTAGGGAGCATGACGCCACCCGCGCCCAGGTTAATAGTGGAAGTCTTCGCCGCGATGTGAGCGATGAGGACCGCGGGGGAGGAGCTGGCGATGGACTTCATATTGTGGTGCTCGGAGTACCAGATGCGCTCGAATCCGAGCTTTTCGGCCTGCTGGGCCCACTGGACGGAGCGGTCGAAGGCGTCTGCGGGGCGTTCGCCCTTGAAGACGGTGGCGAAGTCGAGGAGGCTCAGTGGGGCGAGGGAGCTTGCTGGGCTTTCCTCGTTCGCTGGGGTGTTGTCGTTCGCCTGGGAGCTTCCGTTCGCCGTCGTGTCCGTCATGGTGGGGTTGATGCCTCCTGTTTGGGGTTTGCGGGCCTGCACTGCTTTCGGCGCTGAGTGACTTACGTTGTCGGTGCGCTTGCGTTCTTAACTAACGACAACCGCGCTGACAGGGCGAATATTCCCGTTGGGGGAGGAGTGCATGTTCCGGTTGGGTGGGGAGGAGCGGCGCGAGAGGGTCGATTCCGGCGGAAACTACCCCGCAGCGGCCGACGATCGCCTGGCATCGGAGGGCAAATGTCCCAAATCTTCCACTCTACTTTTATAACCATTCTGTTTGCGCTGGTCAGAAGCTCTTGACGGAACCGTCAAATCGCCCAGAATCCCGAAAGTGGAAGATTTGGGACATTCGGCTCTTTAACCGTTTCCATAGCGGATACCGGGCAGGTGGCTTCACTTTGTACCCTTGCTGTTCCAAGAGCTTGATGGCAAGGTCCGGGTTCTTGCGGATCACGGTCTCCGCCTGTTTTGACAGGTATCGGTTTCTGCCTCGTTCTATGTGCTGTTGCCAACCGTCATGCGTCTGCGCATTGAATTCGTTGGCAAGAAGCTCAATCACATCTTCAAGGCAGACGCGAAAACGCTCATCTCCCATCGGATAATGAATATCTTGCTGTTGAGCCGCGGCATCATAATTTCCTGCTCTAGCAAGTAAGAGACCAAGGGGGACTGAGTCGGAATGAAACTGGAAGTGGCTGGCAGGCTTGTTACGAGAATTTCTGTCGTACTCGAAGCGAACTATCGGGCGATACTTTTGGCCAGACTGGTACTGAACTTTGAAGGTGCTTGACTCTATCGCCAGATGTTTCTTTGTTGAATTAGTGCATAGGCGGAATTCGCAGGCTAACTGCAGCTTGTTACTTTTCGAGCTGCCAATCTCAAGCTGTTTCGAGCGTTTGATTACCGCCCTAAGCGTTTCCCTGTTGATCTCGAATGCACTGGCTTTGATTTCCCCTACGAGGGTCGTGTCTAGGAGGGTAGCGATTTCTTGCGCGAACTCCGTGGCTTGTTCCTCGAAGGTTGCGCGATCCAATGTAATTAGCCTTCAATCAGCCAAGTGAGGGACTCGTAGCGATCCAGGAGGTCAGCCTCTTTGACTTCGAGCGCATCCGCTGCGCGAAGGCGACGCAGGCCATCCACACCGAGGGGGCCCATCTGCTTCACAACCTCGGCACGTTCAGCACGCAGCTCGGCGCTGGTCTGGGTGCGCGGAGTTAATGGCGTGGCCATAATCTCTCCAATCGTTGTGTGTGAGCGGTGTATCTGAAGTATATATCGCAGGTTGTACAACGCGGGGGACAATAGGGCGGGGTTAAGTAAAGAAAAGTGTGTCTTTTCCGGGCGTGTTGCGGTTATTTGATCCAGCCTTTTTGGATGCCGAGGTTGTGTTGGTAGCTGGTGTCGATGGCGGTGTCGTATTCTGCTGGTGCACCGATGTCATTGGTAGTGGCTGTGGTGTTGTGGGTGATCAGGTCTGTTGCTGTGGAAAGTGCGTCTTGACCCCATCGTTGGTCCCTGGCGATCTTGACCGGATCGTCAGGGACTTCTGTATGTAGATACAGCCACCAATCCATCACTGTGCGTTGATGCGGTAGTGATAGTCCGCGGTGTCTGCGGGCTAGTTCTTTTATGGGGGCGTTGATGCCACCTTCGAGGCTGTTTGTTGTTGCTGCAAGGTTGTCGGGGTCGATGGTTGTTGGTGGGGGTTGCAGGTAGGTAAACAGCAGGTCTCTGCGGTGCAGAGATAGCAATGATTGATAGGCCGCTCGGACGCGTTGGTGGGTGTAGACCTTGGTGTAGGCGCCGGTAGCAGGGTCTTTGATGGTGGTTTTCTCGTTCATCCATTCCCGGTAGGTGTGGTCGAATTCGTGCAGGTGGGCGACCCATGTGGATGCTTGGTCAAGGTCGGTGATGCGAGTGAGTTTCAGGGCTAGGCGGTAGAGGGTTTTGCCGGCATCGGTGCGGGGTTGCTGGTGGTGTGGCGGCGGACTGTTCGTTGGGCGTGGACGAGGCAGCGTTGGATGCGTGTTGTTGGCCAGCAGTGGTGGATGGCTGATTGGGCACCTTGTCCGCCGTCTGTGACTGCGATTAGTGGTGCGGCAATGGGGCGTAGGAGTTCGGTGTAGGCGGCGGTGGTTTCGTGTCTGGCCCAGGTCCAGTTGATGACGTGGGTTTTACTGGCTGCGATCAGGAGGCATCCGGACTTTAGATAGGTCGCGTCGAGGAAGATTTGGTCATGGATGCGGAATGAGTCGATGGTGGGTGTGGGGATGATCCACCAGCACCATCGGAATCGGTGGTGCATGGTTTGCCTGGTTACGCCATGGTGTGCGGCGAAGGTGGTTAGAGATTGGGTGCCGGTGGCCCATTGGATGAACAAAGCCATGGTGGCGGTATTTTTGTTGTGGGTTTGGGTGTTGCGGGTAAAGGAGTGTCCGCAGTGGGTGCAGCGCCAACGGGTGGTTGATTTGCTGGTGGTGCCGTTTTTCTTTGTGTTGTTGCCGCATAGTGGGCAGCTGGGGCGGTTGGTGGTCATCCTTTAATCCAACCGGTGTGCGGTTAGTGGGGTTGCTCGCAAATCGTGGACACGTAGTGGAGCTACCTAGTGGTTAGGCAGCTATTTCTTTTCTGCTGTTGATTGCGCCGGCGTGGTTCTCGAAGTCGACGGGGCTGACCATCCCGAGAGTGTCCGATTCTTTGTGTGCGGGGGGCTTGGGTTACAAGTAGTCCGCGAATCGGTCGGGGTACGCCACAGCTAGTTGGTTGATGGCTTGTTTCCACCCGGTGGCTTTCGCTCCTTCAATATAGCCGTTGCATTCGATGTCGCGTTTCGCTTTCTTCGCTCGCTGGGCGGCGCGCTTGTCTTCGATGTTGCAGATCATCAGCCACAGCGTTTTCAGCGCCGCAGTATCGTTCGGGAATTGCCCCCGGTTACGGGTAGCTTTCCGCAGTTCAGCGTTGAGCGACTCGATTGAATTGGTGGTGTAGAGCACCCGGCGTGCGGCCGGCGGGAACTGCAGAAACGGTATGAACCGCTCCCACGCGTCGCGCCAGACTTTGACCGACTGCGGGTATTTACGGCCCAGTTCACTGGCCTCGAAAGCATCAAGGCTGGCCCGGGCGGTGTCCTCGTTGGCGGCCGTGTAGACCTCACGTAGCGCACGGGAGACAGATTTGCGGTCCTGGTAGGACACCCACCGGTTCGCAGCTCGAATTAGGTGCACGATGCAGGTCTGCACCATAGAATTCGGCCAGGTTGCCTCCACGGCTTCCGGTAGACCTTTCAGCCCGTCGCAGCAGACGATGAACACGTCTTGGACACCCCGGTTGGCCAGATCCGCGCACACCGATGCCCAGAATGCAGCGCCTTCATTTTCAGCGATCCACAATCCCAAGATGTGCTTGATGCCGTCGATGTCGATGCCAACAGCCATGTAGCAGGCTTTGTTGACCACGCGGTGACCGTCACGGATTTTGACGCGGAGTGCGTCGAGGAAGATCACCGGGTAAAACTCGTCGAGCTGGCGGTTTTGCCAGATCATGACCTCGTCTAACACCGCATCGGTAATCGTGCTGATCGTATCCGGGCTCATATCCACCCCAAGCGTGGTTGCGAGATGGTGTTGAATATCGCGCACTGTCATCCCGCCGGCGTACAGCGAGACGATCATATCGTCGAGCTCTGTCAGCCGACGTGCGCCCTTGGGCACCATCTTCGGTGTAAACGTGCCGGCACGATCCCTGGGCACGGTCACTTCCACTGCACCGTAGCCAGAATTGACGGTCTTGGTGTACGACCCGTTGCGGTGATTGCTCTCCTGCGCGGCTTCCACCTGGGCTTTGGCCTTACGGTCGGAATGTCCGTAGCCCAAATGCGCATCCATTTCCGCCTGCAGACCAGCGTTGATCGATGCCTGCAGCAGGCCTTTGACCAAGTCGCTTGCATCATCAGCGGACGTCGACAGCTCGCTGATCAAGCTAGCGAGCTCAGGATTTTCCATCAGCTTCTCGCTGATCTCGTTGACCCTTGCCGGGTCATGGCCTTTCTTCGGTGACACAGCAGTCATTATCAGTGAAACTCCTTCTAGATCAGAGCCTCACACACAAACTTCCTGACACCCTCACCATCCCGAGTGCAGAGTGCCGGCGCCGGCGGTTGTAGACGACTTCAATCCAGTAGGCAACAGCCTTGCGTGCAGCATCACGGGTAGGCCATCGCTTACGGTCGTAGAATTCAGTCTTTAGCGTCGACCAGAACGACTCAGCCATCGCGTTATCGAAGCACACGCCAGTGCGCCCCACAGACTGAGCGATGCCCAGTCTGCGGCAGACCTCCCAGAGCTTCTCGCTAGTGAATTGCGTTCCACGGTCAGCGTGAAACACCAGCCCATCAGGAACGTCACCGCGCAGCGTATGCGCCATCCGCAGGGCCCGTTCAACCAAACTTGTGTCTTGAACACTATCCATTGCCCAGCCCAGTACCCTGCGGGAATGACCATCGCGGACCGCGCACAAGTACAACCATCCCTCGCTGGTGCGTAGGTAGGTAATATCCGACATCCACACCCGGTTGAGCTCACCAGTATCAAACATGCGCTTGACCAGGTCAGGAAGAGTTGACTTACGCTTGGCTTGAATCGTTGTCACCGGGACAAAGGCACGCGGTGAAATCCCTTCAATGCCCATCATGCGCATCCGCTTCGCCACAGTCTTACGGTTAAGCGAAATGTGGTAGCGCTCGGCGAGCTCTGCGGTGATCCGCGGAGCACCATAAACCTCATCAGAGTCTTTCCAAATCTGATGAATCTTACGGTCAACATCATCGTAAAATGCAACACGATCATCCTTTCCGGATAGTCGTTTCTGCTGCACATGGGCCCATTTGTAGTATCCAGACCGAGATACTTTTAATAGCCGTGCCATGCGCTTGATGCTGTAGTTCGCCTTCTCCTGCCGCATCAATTCGAACTTTTCTGCTCGCGTTGCTTCGCAGCGAAGAAGGCCGTCGCTTTTGACAAAAACTCGTTATCCATCTTGGCTTCTGCCAACTCACGGCGCAGACGAGCATTCTCAGCACGAAGATCAGCCTCACTCATCCCATCCGAGGCTCCTCGGCGTTCACGCTCGAGTTTGACCCACCGGCCCAAAAGCCCGGCGGAAACACCGATTTCCTTAGCCACATGAGCGATCGGGCGCTCTGACTCGATTACCAGGTTCGCGGCTTCACGCCGATACTCCGGCGTGTACTTCTTGCGCTGTTGACTCACAATGAACATCCTCTCCTACGGACACAAGATCCGTACAAATAGGGTGTCCACTAAACGAGGGTAACCTCATTAGCACAAATGTGGCCGGAGGTGCGGGATGGTGTGGGTAATAGCTTTCGGGGAGCTATTCTTTGGTGATTTGTGGTGTGTGGTCTGGGGTTATGGTGGCATGCGGACACACTTTTCTTTACTTAACCCTAGGGCGCGGCCGTTGAAGTCGACGAAGCCAAAGCGAAACCCTCGCCCGCTGGATAAGATTCCAAGCGAACGAGGGTTGAACTGTGGGCTATCAGGGACTCGAACCCCGAACCCGCTGATTAAGAGTCAGCTGCTCTGCCAATTGAGCTAATAGCCCGTGTTATTCGAAGCGCTGTGCGCCTCGGCAACGTGGAAAACTTTATACCCAGGTAGCGCAACAATACAAATCGCCTGGTCAGGGTGGGTAAATTGATGTGTTGTTTAAGCGGCTTATGTGACTGTCCACGTACAGAATTCGGGACGATACCCCGCGCTGTGTGTGGCAAAGAGACCGATCAATCCGCCCCCATACGCCCGCATCCGCAATGTGTTCGTCCGACCCGTGTGGCAGGGAGCACTCGGGCGGTTCGCCGACCCAATCACCGTTTATAACGTTTACGCTACGAACTGCCGGAACGCGCCGAAATAACTAACGCTCCCCTGTAGCCAAGCGATATGGTTTAGGACAGTCACTTTTACACACACTTTGCCTCTTCTTGGAGTTAGTCTTGCGCAACACCAAGGTTTTCGGAAAAACCTTTTCACGGATCACTGCGGCGTCATTAACCATTGCCCTAGCTGCCTTCACCGCGTCGTGCACAATCGACCGCAACAGCGACGAGCCGCAGATCAGTTCCAACGCCTCGACCGGTGAGAACGAGAAGAAGGAAGAAAACAAGCTGTCCTCCAACGTGAAGGACGGCGACACCGAAGTCGACGTCACCGAGCATGTGCAGGTCAAGGGCGACAAGAAGATCGACAAGGTCTCGCTGACCAACGACGCAGGTGAGGAAGTAAAGGGCAAGTTCAACGAGGACAAGACCGAGTGGACCGTCCCCACCAAGCTCGGCTACTCGCGCACCTACACGCTCACCGCGAAGTCCGGCGACCAGAAGCTCGAGCAGACCTTCACCACCATGACCCCCGGTATGACGCTCAACGGTGCCCTGGCCCCGCTTGACGGGTCGACCGTGGGCATCGGCCAAACCATCTCTCTTCGTTTTGACGCCCCCGTGGAAGACCGCAAGGCAGTGGAAGATGCCATCACCGTGGAAACCACGCCGAAGGTGGAAGGAGCTTTCTACTGGATCACGGCCCAGGAAGTGCGCTGGCGCCCCGAGAAGTACTGGAAGCCCGGCACCAAGGTCAACGTGAAGGCCAACCTGTACGGCACGAAGATTGGCGAGGGCGTGTACGGCGGCGAAGACCGCAGCGCGAAGTTCACCATCGGTGACGCTATGCGTGCCATCGTGGACGACAGCACCAAGATGATGACCATCAAGAAGAACGGCAAGACCGTGCAGACCATGCCGGTTTCCCTGGGGCGGGACTACCAGTACCCCACGCCGAACGGCAAGTACATCATCGGCGACCAGTTCGAGACACTGACCATGGACTCTTCGACGTTCGGCCTGACGGGCGCGGGCTCGTACGTGACGGACGTGCAGTACGCGACGCAGATGAGCTACTCCGGCATTTACATCCACGCTGCGCCGTGGAGTGTGTACGCACAGGGCAACACCAACACTTCGCACGGCTGCATCAACGTGAGCGTGGAGAACGCCGCATGGGTGTTTAACAACATGAAGCGCGGCGACATCGTTGAGGTGAAGAATACGCAGGGCGAGACCCTAAACGGCTCCGACGGCCTGGGTGACTGGAACATCCCGTGGAAGACTTGGAAGGCCGGCAATTCGGAGGGGTAGCTGGCGCTGGCGTGTGCTGGCCGGCCCGGCTCGGTGCCGTTGCCTAGCGGAGGCGCGCGGCGCGGGGGACTGCGCGCGCGATGATTTTCGCCTTTACGGCTCGCGGCACTTGCACGCGGGCCGTTTTTAGTTCCGCGACTGGGGCGCGGTCTAGCCGCTCGTTTAGCGCTGCGAATAGGTCGTGCGCGCCGAGAACACCCACACGGGCCGCTAGCGGCAGTAGGGACATGGTGTCGTGCGCCTGGGCGAGTTCTGCGCGGATCTCGGAAACCAGCTCAGCCTTCGACTCTTCGGTGAGTTTCGGCAGGTAAGAGCGGTTTAGCCCGACCGTGTCCTCCTGGTAGTCCCGCAGGAAATTCACCTTCTGGAAGGCGCTGCCTAGCGCGTAGGCGCCCTGGTCGGTGCGGGAGCGCTGCTCTGTGGTCAGCGGGCTCCCGGCCTGCTCGGCGTGCGTGGCGAACACCGCGTTGCACATCCACCCGATCACGCCCGCGGATCCGTGCACGTAGTCGGCAAGTGGCAAGGGGGTGGAGTTGGGGGCGTCCGAACGCATCGATGCGAAGAAATCGACCGTCCAGGATCGTTCGAACCCTGCCCAGCGCGCGGTGACGGCGAATGCGTGCGCGATGGGGTCGGTGCTGAAGCCGGTGTCTAGCGCGGTGAGGGTGGTCTGTTCGTATTCGTTGAGGGTCTTAGCGACGCCGCAGGCCGCCACGCCCAGCGCCTCAGCCGTACCGTCGACAATTTCATCCGCGATGCGGGCGAGCGCGTAGATGTTGCGGATGTGCAGCTTGATCGTGGGCGCGAGGAGTTTGCTGGCCAGGTAAAAGCTGGTGGAGTAGCGGCGGATGATGCGGGAGGCTGCGGAGGTAGAGGCCTGCGTGTACAGCGCGCCGGGGTCGTCGTGGATGCTGGCGGAGGGGTGTGCGGCGGCGCTGGCGCTGAAGCGTGTAGTGGCGCTGGCGCTGGTGGCGGCGCTGGGGTGTGCGCGGAAGGGGAGTTTGGGCAGGCGGGCCATGGAGATTAATGCTAGTCCACGGGGGTTCGGCGGCTGGATGGGAGGTGAGGCGGGGATCCCTGGACGGCAGCCGTGAATCCGGGGATTTTTTGGGGGTGCGGGGCCTTTAGAGATGCCCAGGGGAGGGCAAATGTCCCAAATTCCACGTATTAGAATATAATTATTCTGTTTGTGCAGGTCAGAGGGGGTGGGATTTTGGCGGAAATTCTGCATTTCGCAATAACTCGAAGATTTGGGACATTCGCCTTTTAGAGGGAAGGGCGAAGCCCGCTCGCAACCGCACATATCTTGGGGATGCAGGCGCTGCGAGCCCATACAGTGTGCTGAGGCATACCCGCTGAGGTGTGTGCGCTAAGGCGTACCCACTAAGGCGTGCGCGCTAGGGCATACCGTGGAATAAAGCGTGGTCCGAAGCGCTGAATATTAAGAAGACATCGAAGGAAACGGAAAAGAGAGGCAAGCATCATGAGCGCATACACCTACAACGTCACCGGAATGAGCTGCGGACACTGCGAAAACGCCGTCAAGGAGGAAGTTTCCAACCTTCCTGGTGTTTCGAACATTGAGGTCAGCGCCGACAAGGGGCTGCTGACGTTTGAGCACGACGGGGTAGCGGGGGAGCTGACGGATCAGCAGGTCATCGACGCGGTCGACGAGGCCGGCTACGAAGCCACCCGCGCGTAGCGTTCCGCCGCACAGGGCAGGGGGATGCGGAGGCGGGGGAGCGCGGCGAGGCGGATGCGCGCCCCAAGGGGAGCGCGCCGCCGCTAGAAGGGGCGCAGCTCCGCAATGCTGTAGAACTGGTGGCCCAGGAAAAGTAGCGCCGAATCGTCGGAGATTTCCGACACGTCTAGAACCTCCGCCGCCACCAGCGTAGATTCCCCCGCTTGGGCCGTATCCGAAATGCGTGCCCGCATCACGGCCCGGGAGTTGGGCAGTAGCGGCTCGCCCGTCTCGGCGGTCACCCACCCTTGAGATTCTGCGAAGCGGTCTGCGCCCGAGGCGGCAAAGGAGTGCGCGATGGGGGACTGGGCGTCATTAAGAAAGTGCACCAACATGCTGCTCGACCGCAACAATTTGCCTGCCGAGCCCGTGCGCTTCATCAGGGAGAAACTGATTGATAGTGGGTCGAGTGACAGTGAAGCAACAGATGATGCGGTCAGGCCGACGGGCTCGCCGTCGACGGTCGCGGTGATCAGCGTTACCCCCGCCGGATGTCCGCGGAAGACATCTCGAAACGCTGCTTCAAGATCGGTGTTACTCATTAGCATCACTAGACCTTTAGAAAAATTTGGGGTGACTGACGGGACTCGAACCCGCGACACCTAGGATCACAACCTAGTGCTCTACCAGCTGAACTACAGTCACCATTGCTGTTGAAAACAGCGGATTTCATGTTAGCCCACGCCCTGCGCCTTAACCAAAAGGCCAGTTCGCAAGGGGTAAATCTGAGTTAGATTGGGAAGCGCTCCGTCGCTGCCTTTGCCGCGGCTGTCGCGTCCGCGTTCGATGGGTCTGCCTCCACGAGCATCGCGCGGCGGTAGTAATCCAGCTCGCGGATCGATTCCTTGATGTCCGCCAGTGCGCGGTGCGCCATGCCCTTCGCGGGCTGGCCGTTGTACACGTGCGGGTACCAGCGGCGGGCGAGTTCCTTCAGGCTGGAGACGTCGATCATGCGGTAGTGCAGGTACTGGTCCAGGTGCGGCATGTAGCGGTTGATGAACTTCCGATCCGCGCTGATGGTGTTGCCGGCCAGCGGCGCCACGCCTGCGGTGGGCACGTGCTTCTTCACATAGTCGAGCACCTGCTCCTCGGCTTCTTCCAGCGTGATGTCGGAGGCGCGGATCTGTTCCGTCAGGCCGGATTCGCCGTGCATCTTCGTCACGACGGCATCCATGCGGGCGAGGTCGCGTTC